>CAYHCB010000001.1:0-66854 GCA_964355275.1 uncultured Gammaproteobacteria bacterium
TTTAATGTATTCTAAATACTTTAATCGTCCACGTTCTAATCTTTCGTTATCTTTCATATCTTTCATATCTTTGAAATCTTGTTGAGTGTGCTTATAGTCAAGTTAAGAACATGATTTGAAGTATTGCCGCCCCACTCCCCCTTTTTCGGCCCCCCCCAAGGGGATGCCGCCAAAAAAGGAGGAGGAGCTACGGGGCGGGCAAGTCCTCTTATTCCTTACTAGAAACGTAGTAATTTACATTGGCCCTTTTTACTTTTTTGTCCAAAAAATAATAAGGATAAACATTCACGTCCAAGCTGACGGTGTCTCCAATTTTCCCTAAATCTAAATCTTTATCATTGATATAGACCTTGATCGGGAAAATACTACCTTCCGGTTCAAGAAAAATGATCCGTTTTTGTACGGCGGTTCCGTCTTTCTTGATAAACTCATTAATGTCATCTTTTTTAATTGTTCCTTTGATAATAAACATATTCATTGTTATTGTTTTTATTTTTGCACGCCGACCTTTAGACCGTGCTAGTTTAAGAATAAAACAATAAACAACTCCATATAATTGGAGCTTTGATGGAGCCTTGATGAATCTCTATATTAAAAAAACGGCCAAATTTGACCGTTTAAAAAAGTTATTAACAGACGAGTGAAGCTACTAGTAATTATTTATATAAAATCTCAAAGTCGTAAAAGTTTATTTCAGTCAATAATTTCCGGCTTTTTTTAGCTTTAGTAATAACTGATTTTATATATTTTGATTCGTCTTGTATTCTTTTGCTAATTTTTTCAATGTCTTGCCTAAAGTTGACCGATGATACACTAATTTTCTTTATTTTCTCTGATTTTAGCCACTGAGAAAAATCTCGATGAGTTGCTAGCTTGGGGTTAGTTTTAAAAAAATATCTTAAAATTAAGGCTCGGCGACCTTCAAATTTAATAGTCTCTTCTTTAAAGGTTATTATCCCTAGTTCGGTTATAGAATTATAACTATATCTGGGCGGATTTTGTAATTTGTCGTCTTCAGTTTCTCCGTAGGGCGACACAATATTTTCAGCTTCTTTTGGGGCGCCTTTTTCAACCTCGTTATATATTTGATTTAGAAGTTTTTGGTCGGAATTAATAAGCTCAATAATTTTATCAATACATTTTTCAAAATCATTGGTATGAAATTCTGCCTCTTCTTTGGTGAGGCGTTTTAAAAATCTAGGATCAGAAGCATCGAAAAATAATAAATTATGGGTAGCAATATTATCAGCATTTTTATCTAGGGCGTGACAACGATCTAGTTTAATTGAATCGTGAGCCGCTTTAAATAGGGAATAGTATTCGTGCCAAAATTTATTAGCAACATGCAAACGAAATAGCTCATGCCAGAGCTGTTTATCCATTTTCTTTTCTCGATACTCTTTATTAATGTTTCTTTGAATTGCATTTTCTTCGTAAACCTTGGTTTGAATAAATTTTGAGAAAATAGGGTCATTTTCAATAATTTCTACAAATCCGTACATAACATAAAAAATACCGCTCAAAGTATTTTCACTGTAAGCTAAGTTGCTTTGCTCCCTTAATCTTCGCAAAAAAATTTGTGTCTTTTGTTCTAACATAGTTAGATAATATGATTTTATAGGAAAATTGTCAAAATTTTTGGGAAGGGAATGATTGTCTATCTGTGGCTTCTCATTTTAACGTCAGCTTATCACCTATCAAGGTAGTAGCAAGTCTCCACCTTGACTGTCGCAAGCAATCAGACGTTGTCTCATTTCGTGCCGATAGATAATCTAAGGCGACGTTATCCGGCAATTTAAAAATCAGTCGCCAATTTAATTTTATGACAATATCAGTCAAATCAAATTGGACAGGTTCAGAAAACACTTCTGATCTAGTCAGAAAGCAAATCGCCGAACGTTGGGGCGAAGATGAAGCTAAACGTTATAATCCGTTTGTTAATTGCTTCACTTTCAACGGTTGGCTCAAGAACGGCTATGTCGTCCGCAAGGATGAAAAAGCCATCAAGTCTTTCATTATCGTTGAAAAGAAAGATAAGAAAACCGGAGCGGTTGTTGAAAGACGACCGAAGACGATTTATCTTTTCTTCGATCTGCAAGTTGAGCCTCAACAGGCTTAAACAATTTAAGGAATCAATCCTTCGGGATTGGTTCCTTTTTTGTATCGACAAGACTAATTTTTTGGCTAATTTTAGTAATTGGTATTTTTGACTTTTAGCTAAAATTATGTAATTATAAAATATAGATAAATAAAATATAAAGAATGAATAAAGTCGTAAAATTGACGATTTATTTAAATTAATATGTCTAATCAAAAAGAAGCAAGCGCAAGAATAAAAATTAACAAATTACTTGAAGAGTCCGGATGGCGCTTTGAAGACAATAAAAACGGGAAGGCCAATATTCAATTAGAGCCTGGGGTAAAATATTCTGATCTTGGTGATGATTTTGAAAATGAAGCCCATGGGTTTATTGATTTTTTATTATTAGATAAAGACGGACGCGCACTTGTAGTTGTAGAGGCTAAAAAAGAATCCATTGATCCATTATCAGCTAAAGAGCAGGCTAGAAACTATGCTCGTAATGCAGGTGCTCGATTTGTTATTCTTTCAAACGGTAATATTCACTATTTTTGGGACACTAAACACGGTAATCCTGATACTATTTCTCGTTTTCCAACCCAAGAATCTATAACGCAATATGAAAAATATACCCCTAATCCTGCGGAACTAGCCCAAACAGTTGTTGATGAAAATTACATAGTGGCTACGCAAATTCCAAACTTTGCAGAAGACCCAGCTTTTCAAGACGAATCGACTCGTGAAGAATTTTTAAAAAATAATAAGCTCAAACAACTCCGCCCATACCAAGTACAAGCAATAAAAGCATTGCAACAAGCCGCCCAAGAAGAGAAGCAAAGATTTTTATTTGAAATGGCCACTGGAACTGGTAAGACTTTAATTTCAGCTGCTGTTATTAAATTATTTCTTAAATCTGGCAATGCTCGTCGTGTGCTTTTTTTAGTAGACAGACTTGAACTTGAAGATCAAGCACAAAAGGCTTTTGTCCATTATTTAGGCAAAGATTTTAGAAGTGTGATATATAAAGAAAATAGAGATTCATGGTCAAACGCCAGTATTGTTGTTTCTACTATACAAACATTTTTAGCTGGTGACAGATATAAAAAAGAATTTTCTCCTACCGATTTTGAATTAGTAATTTCTGATGAGGCCCATCGTTCTATCGGGGGTAATAGTCGTGCAGTTTTTGAATATTTTGTTGGTTATAAACTTGGTCTAACAGCTACACCAAAAAATTATTTAAGAGGCTTTGATGCTGAAGGCGCGGATAGCCAAAGGGAATATGAACGCAGACTTTTAGTAGACACTTATAAAACTTTTGGCTGCGAATCCGGAAATCCCACTTTTTCTTATGACTTAGAAAAAGGGGCAGAAGAAGGCTATCTTATTAAGCCTACTCTTGTTGATGCGCGCACTAATATCACCACCAAACTTCTTTCTGAGGAGGGTTATGCTGTTCACACTTTAACTGAAAGTGGAGAAACTATCGATGAGATATTTAATGAGCGTCACTATGAACGTAAAATTTTCAACGAAGAAACAGATATTGCCATGTGTAAGGCACTTATGGATAATGGTCTTTTTGACCCAGTTGCTAAACAGCTTGGCGTAGATCTTTTTGGAAAAACAATTGTCTTTGCTGTATCACAAAAACATGCAGCGAGACTTACAAATATCTTAAATAAAATTGCTTTTGAAAAATGGCCCGACCAATATAGTGAATCAAATTTTGCCATGCAAGTTTCTTCTCAAGTTGCCAATGCGCAACAAATGACTATTAATTTTGCGAACAATCGCCTTGGTGGACAAGCTAACCATCCTGAAGGATATGATACAAGTAAAACTCGTGTGGCAGTTACAGTAGGCATGATGACTACCGGATATGATTGCCAAGACTTACTTAATATCGCTTTAATGCGTCCAGTTTTTAGCCCGACAGATTTTGTTCAGATAAAAGGACGAGGCACAAGAAAATGGCAATTTGAATATAACGATTATAACAATGACCCAATTATTGAACCAAAAGAAAAGTTTAAATTTTTTGATTTTTTTGCTACTTGTGAATATTTTGAAAATGAATTTCCATATGATGAAAAAATAAAAATAGCTAAAATTGCCGCTGGCGTTATAACTGATCCGCCAGTTCCTGGTAATGGCATTGAACCACCTATTTCGCCCGCTAATACACCAATTGACCTAGCCACTTCTGATGAATTAGCTACAATTTCAGAAACGCCAGAAGGAGTAATTATGCGTATTGATCGCGAAGGCTTTAGACGCGCCGTAGAAGAAGATGTCTTAGGAAATGAGACTCTTAAAAATATGTGGGATAATGGTGACACAGAGGAGGCTGAAAATTTTGCTAAAAAGAATATTTTTGATAAGCCAAAGTATTTTCTTAATTTGGATAAAATTAAAAAGATTTTTGGTATTGACCGCAGAATTACCGTGAAAGAATTTTTACAGGTTGCTTTTGGTGATAAAGATTCTTTTGAAATGAAGGACGAACTTTTAGAATCAGAATGGGAAAAATTCACTGAAGTAAATCCAGTTGACCAGCAGCATTATAAAGTAGTAAAAATGTTTTTTAAGGCATATTGCACTGATGAAAAGGTTCGGGAAATTATTGCCAGTCGACAAACAGCTAGATTCTATACCGAGTCATCTTTTCGTTTTGATGAATACCAAGAATTAAATGGTTTTAAAATTATTATTCCTCAATATATTCGTGATTACGCTTATCACTTAACAAATTTGTAAAAATATGAATACAGATACAAAAAGACATATAGATTCCGCACGACAAGTATTGGTTGGAGTAGTACCTAATCCAACATCTCAGATTGATCAAATCACTAATGCCTTGATTTACAAGTTTATGGACGATATGGATCAAGCCGCTATCAAACAAGGTGATGAACCATCTTTTTTTGTTGGCGATTTAGAATTGTATGCCTGGACACGACTAATGGATCCTCGCATGGGCAATCAAGAACGAATGAATCTGTATTCAGAAGCTTTAATAAAATTTTCTCAAGCCAAGCAACTTCCTGAGCTGTTCCGTGGTATTTTTAAATCAGCCTTTTTACCATATCGTTCCCCGGAAACTTTAGGGCTGTTTCTAAAAGAAATTAACTATTTTGATTATTCGCACCCCGAAGAGCTCGGCAATGCTTATGAATATCTATTATCAATAATGTCTTCGCAGGGTGATGCCGGACAATTCCGCACCCCGCGCCATATAATTGATTTTATTGTTGACATTGTTAATCCAACTAAAGATGATAAAGTTCTTGATCCTGCTTGCGGAACGGGTGGCTTTTTAGTTAGTTCATATACGCATATCTTAGAACAACATGATGGCAAAGATGACCCAGAAAAGAAAGAAAAACCACTAACGCCAGATGAACGTAAAAAATTAATGGCTAATTTTGAGGGGTATGATATCGACCCGACAATGGTGCGTATTGCGCAGGTTAATATGTATCTGCACCAATTTAAGAATCCAAAAATTTATCAATATGATTCTCTTTCTAGCGAAGAACGTTGGAATGATAAATTTGACGTTATTCTTGCTAATCCGCCATTTATGTCGCCAAAAGGAGGTATTAAGCCACATAGCAAATTCAGTATTCCTTCAAGTAGAAGTGAGGTCCTTTTTGTAGATTACATAATGAATCATTTGCGACCAAAAGGTCGTGCTGGCATAATTGTCCCAGAAGGAATCATTTTCCAATCAGGTAACGCACATAAAGAGCTTCGCAAAAATTTAGTTAATGATGGCCTGTATGCCGTGGTTAGTTTGCCGTCTGGTGTATTTGCGCCATATAGTGGAGTAAAGACTAGTATCTTACTTTTCAATAACGAACTAGCAAAAACAAGTCAAGAAATTTTGTTTGTAAAAATAGAAAATGACGGTTTGAGCCTTGGAGCACAAAGACGGGAAATTCAAAAAAACGATCTACCACAAGCACTTGTTGTTTTGAATAAGTGGAACACGGGAGAAAAAGTAGAAAGCAAACTTGCGGTGTATGTAGAAAAATCAAAAATCGCCGAGAACGGCGACTTTAATCTTTCTATTGACCGTTATCGCATAACGACTGATTACACAAATGCCAAATGGCCGATGGTAAAACTGGGTGATATTTGTGAATTTGTTGGGAAAGGTGGCCGACCTGCGTCTTTTGCTACCGAAAATGGGAAGATTCCATTTATCGTTTCTTCATCGTTTGAAAAAAAATGTGATTCTGCTGATTTCGATATAGAAGCATTGATAATTGGCGATGGAGGATCGGCAAATATTCACTACATAAATGGAAGATTTTCAGCCTCTGACCATACTTATGTTTTAAAAAACAAAAATGAAGAAACAGTGTCGTTGGAATATATTTATGGACTGATATTAAATAATTTGGAAATAATTGAAAAAGGATTTCAAGGGCAAGGTCTAAAAAATGTTTCAAAAAAGTACTTAGAGTCTATTGAAGTGCCCCTTCCTCCTCTCGAAATCCAAGAGCAAATCGTGGCGGAGCTAGACAACTACTCAGGAATCATCGACGGTGCCAAACAAATTGTACAAAATTGGAAACCAAAAATTGAGATTGATCCGAAGTGGGAGAAGGTTAAGTTGGATAAACTAGTTTCTTTTTCGCAAGGCGTTCAAGTAGATTTAGAAGATCAATTAAAAACGCCGACCAAGGACTATGAGAAGTTTTTGCGCATTGAGAATTACACTCAAAATTCAGGCGATTTTAGATATATCCCTAAAAAGATGGGGCGAGAAAAATTTGTAACAAAAGACGATGTCGTTGTTGTTAGATATGGTGCATCGGCTGGATTTATTGGTCGTGGATTGGATGGTATTTTGGCAAATAATTTATTTTTAGTAACACCAGAAATAAAAGAACTTGATAAAAGCTATCTTTTCCATTATCTAAATTCTGATTTAGCACAAACTTATTTAAAGCAAGCTATGGCTGGTGGGGCTATGCCAGCACTTAGTTTTGGTATTGTCAAAGAGTTAGAAATTGTTATTCCCCCTCTTACCACTCAAACACAGATCGTAGAAAAAATTGAAGCCGAACGCACTCTAGTCGAATCCGCAAAGAAGCTTATTAGCATTTATGAAAAAGAAACTAAAAAAACAATAACTAAACTTCTGGAAGAATAATTTTAATTTGTTTTATGTACGAAGAGGCATTAGAAATTCATAAATATTTACCAATTCGTAAAAACTCTTTAGAGGATGAGTACATTACGCATTTATGGCAGACGTTTTTTACCTTAGATTCTTCTAATGAATTGGTACAGCCATTTATGATGATGCCATTTCATTTGCTTTTTATGATGGCTCTCCAGTATAAAGCATTACGCATATCAAAAGAACTAAATAATGAATATTCCTTAGTATTTACAATAAAAAATTTTAGAGACGCACACACCCTGAGTCAACCAAATTCAGTTTTTGACTTTTCGTTATTACTAGAAAGAACGCTGCCAGATTTGTTTAGACTAATAAATTTAGAGGAATCTTTAATATCTAGAATTAAAAAATTAGTTGACTATAGAAATGATAAATTAGCCCATGCTAACGGAGGAATAGCACAAGAATTTAGTTTAAAAATAGAAGAATATTTAGATTGTTTAAGAGAAATTCAAAAAAAGTTTTTAAGCCTTAATGACTTAATGGCAAAAGAATTTAAACTTGAAATGACAGTAGATGACGTACCCAGTGAATTTATAGAAATAAAACTACTCAACAGCTATCTTTGCCAGGCGGATTTTAATGAAGGCGTATTAAAAGATGCGTTTGGCGCAGTTGGTAGTTATATATAAAAATATGCCAAAAAATAAAAAACGAAGTAAAAAATATCAAGGACCAAAATTGCCAAAAAAACCAGAAAATTTTCGCTCATTTTCAGAATGCGTAAAATGGTTAAAAAAATCTGTTTATATTATTGTTCGTGGGAGAAAAATAAAAATTGGTGAGGAAGAAAGTATAAATTGGGTTACTCTTGGCTCAGGTTTTATTGCAGCTCCAAATAGATATGTTACAGCCGCACACGTTATAGATAGCCCAGAAAATGGTGAGCAATCGCAGCATCAAGATGGTGATAAATATTATCTTTTAAGACACGATGATGATGGTGTATATCATTTTAGAATTTTTGAACCAAAATTAAATAAAGAAATTTTTACCTATCCTGATATTGACCTCGCTGTTATTTATTTGGAGGAAGAATTCTATCAAGTTGGCAATCAAATATTTGCTGATAGAAATGATTTTATAAGAATATCGAAAGACTTTTTACCCATCGGATCGGAAGTTGGTATACTTGGGTACCCGCTTTGTCAGTTAAAATTTCAAAATAGAGATGTAAACAAGCCTTTAATTAAAGATATTTTACTTAGAACGGATCAGGGGGTTGTTAATTGTAGATATCAGACATCACCGACAAATTATTTATATGAATTTACGCTTGCATTTAATCCGGGAAATAGTGGTGGTCCAATTTTTGACATAAAAACTGGTAAAATTGTTTCTATCGTAAAAGGATTTAAATCAATAAGAATTATTGAACGAGAGAATATAATTTCTGAAGAAGGTGCAAAAAAGTTAGAAGTTTATAAAGAAAAAGCTTTTATAGAGACATTAAATGCCAATTATTCTTTTGGTTTTGCAACACCAACTTTTTTAGAAATTTTTAAAAAACATAATATCATTAGTTAAATTCCTTATCTATTATTAGCCACCCACGTCCGAAAACTGTCTCTCCAAGCGAGCATCGATGAACTAACAGGCTGTAATAGGCCTGTTTTTTCATAGTATTCGTTAAAATTTGAAGGTTCGAAAGTGGAATTTACAGTAGGCATCCATTTTGCTAAAAATTCACCCTCTAAAGTAGATTTTACCCTTATTTTATTACTTTACTAAAAAGTTTTAAATAAGAAGCAAATACTTTCTCATTATTATGAGCACTCCGTAGATGTTTTCTAATAGCTATAGGCATTGGTTTATTAGCTATTTTTTTAATTTGACTTATGACTTTATTCACATCATCACTTAAAATCCAATCTTTGGCTTTATATTTTTTAAAATCACTAACATAACCAACGTTTTCTGATATAGCAATTGGAGTTTTAGAGGCAGTAGCCTCAAGCACAACCGTTGGCGAAACATCAAAAAGAGATGGTTGAATTAATAAATCTACGGAATTACAAAAATCGGAGACACCACTTCTATCTAAGGGGGCGACAACATCTATAAATTTCTCGTATTCATTTTTTACTTTTTGGTATTTAGGCAAATTTGGGATATCGGTAATAACATGAATTTGCCAGGGAAGATTAAGTTTTTTACTTTCTTTAGCTAAAGATAAGATTAATTTATGATTTTTTATATTATCCCATCTGGCAATTACTCCAATATGAAATTTTTTTAAATCAAAATAAAATCTTGAGTCAGTTTTATTGCTGCTTAATTCTTTAAAATCATTAAAATTAAAGGGAAGAGGAATTATATAAGTATTTTTATCATCCCTTTTTGCAACATTTTTATAGTAGTAATCTCGGCTCCATTCATTTAAAAAAACTTCACCGGCGGTAAGTCTAGTCGAATCCTGCTCCATTATTTCCATTATTTTTCGGCCATATTTACTATATATGGCTTTATGAATATTAAGTTCTTTAGTCCAAATACCAGCATGCTGAATCACGGTTGGGGTATTTGTTTTTTCGGCAGCTTTAAGTAACATCCAATTAATTATTCCGAAACCATTTAAAAAAACTACATCCGGCTTTTTATCTTTTATTAGGTCAATTAGAAGATTAATTGGCTTTTTAAGTATTTTTGCCGGGTCTTTTAATTCTGAGGCTTGAGTAATTTTTTGTAACAGTTTATTTGGTAACAAAAGTTGATAATAATTTCTTTTGGTAAAATTAAAAATGTTAGTAATTTCTATTTTTGGAGTTCTTGTGGTTTGATACATCAGTCCTATCCAATGATCTTTAGTATTTGCCTGGAGATAAGTGTTAAAAAGTTTAGCAAAGTTAGCTGGCCCCCCTTGAGAAACATTTTCTGAATCAGGCATATTAGTCGGAAAACCATTGGATAATATAATCATGAGCGTTTATCGTTAATTTTTAAAAATAATTAAAATGGTAACTTGTTAGTCTAATATATTTTTGCTTTTTTGTAAAGGTATTATTAATAATGAGTAAAGAATTCTATTGACTAAAATTAATTATTTATCGGATTGCCGATTGTGTAATTAGTAAAAAAGTATCGGGAGTGTCTGCTACTTTTTTATCTCAATCTTTGCCATAATATTTAGTGGCAACAAAGGAAAGATAATATTTGGCGGCCCAGACGGTTCTATTGTCAGCGTATCGTACCAGTTGTCAGTAAAATATGACTCAGCATTAACTAATAATGGTATAAATATTATAGCTATAATTAGTGTAAATAGAGAAAAATTATTTTTTCACACATTTTTATATACAGGACAGGAAGTATAACATTTACTCTAGCAAATAACCATTTACTATTTACCATTTATTATAATAGTAAATTTACAAAATATCTTTTTTGTGCTATTTTTTGTTTTATAAATATATAAATAAAAAATTACATGTTTTATGAAGATTATCTGAAAAAAATGACCAAATGTCCTTTTTGCGACGCTGAAAATAGATTTTTTATTTCAAAATCTCATGCTTATTTAACTTATGCAAAATCACCTTATCACCCCAACCATCTTTTAGTTGTGCCTAAAAGACACGTTATCTCATTTTTTGACTTAAACAAAGAAGAAATGAAAGATGTTGAACAACTAATAAAGGCTGGTTCAAAAATTTTAAAAAAATTAAAATATACTAACTTTACAATTTTAGTTCGTGAGGGAACCAATACTAATAAAAGCATTAAACATTTACACTACCATTTAATTCCTAATGATCGTATTGGCGATTTAGATCATCAGGGTAGAAAACGAGTAATTCTGTCACCGGCTGGAATAAAAACTTTATCAGCTAAAATTTTTTCTGTAATAAAAGAAATAAATAATAAGTAAATTATTTTACTAGTAAGGCTTAAACGCTTTGATATAATAGAATATATGAGTATTCAATTTAAACCATTTCAAATTGAGAGACCTTGGGGTTATTTTCGTCAATTTTCCAAAAATACACCCTCAACAGTAAAAATTATCAGGGTTAAACCAAACGAAATACTCAGTTTACAAAACCATGCTCAGCGTGAAGAGTTTTGGCATTTTATTTCTGGTACCGGTGTAGCCGAAATTAATGGAGAAAAAATAAATGTCAAAACTAGTGACGAACTAACGGTCCCTCTTGGTGCAAAACATCGTTTAGCGGCTGGTAATTTAGGATTAGAAGTTCTGGAAATTTCCTATGGTGAATTTAATGAGGATGACATTATTCGTTACGAAGATAAATATAAAAGAATATAAAATATGTTTAAATTAAAAAGACAGGGTGCTGGACCAGTTTTAAGGCCAGACAACACTTTACCCTGGGAAAGAGCTGGTGTTTTTAATCCTGGAGTTGCCATGTTTGATAAAGAAATATATTTACTTTATCGAGCTGTTGGCGAAACAAAAGCCTATATTTCTCATCTTGGTTTAGCCAGGAGCACAGATGGTATAAATTTTGAACGGGTTTCACATAATCCCGTTTTTGGACCCAAAGAAAAATTTGATAAATGGGGAGTAGAAGATCCGCGAATTACAAAAATTGGTGATGATTTTTATATAACTTATGTGGCTGTTTCTAAAAGAATTATGAAAGACGGAATATCTGTTAAGCGTTTTTTACCCTTAGAAACATCGGCCGCCCTACTTAAAACTAAAGATTTTATATCTTATACTAACCTAGGGATAATTTCATCGCCAAATTCTGATAATAAAAATACTACTATATTTCCTAGACTTATAAATGGTCGATATTATATGTTACATCGACCAAATTATTGGTCTAAGGAATGGTTTAGGGGGCCATATGAAAAATATATTGAAGAAGGCTTGCCTTGTGATGTTGAAAAATTGCCAGAAACTCCTGGCATTTGGATAGCATCCTCAAATAATCTAAAAAAATGGACAGATCATCGTTTACTCATAGCTCCAACTGATAAATTTGATGCAAAAATTGGACCAGGTTTACCACCAATTGAAACTGAAGCCGGTTGGTTGCTTATTTATCATCATGTTAAAAAAGATGAAACAACTAATTACCTTACATACTCAACACGAGCGGCTCTTTTAGATATTAACGACCCAACAGTTTTAATCGCTAAATTAAATTACGACATTTTATCTCCAGAGATGCCTTATGAAATAGAACGAGAAACAAAAATTGTTTTTCCTACTGGTGGTTTTGTAAAAGATGATACTTTATATGTTTATTATGGCGCCTCTGACCGTTACGTTTGTTTGGCCACCGGCTCACTTAGTGCGCTTTTAAGTGAATTAAAAAAATTCTATTAGATTATTAATTAAGTTCAAAAAATTTATGAGTCAGTCTCATGAAAAAATATGGATAGTTTTTTTATCTACCTATCCGCCAAGAGAATGTGGTATTGCTACGTTTACTTCTGATTTGTTAAAAAATTTTGATAAATTATTTGTGCCTCGTGAAGAGGCTAAAGTAGTAGCGATTGATAATACTAAATTGCAAACTTACAATTATCCAGCAAAAGTAATTTTTAGAATATCTGAAAATCAACCAAACGATTATTTAGAGGTAGCCAAAAAACTTAATGCCATGCCTCATGTAAAATTAATTTCCATTCAACATGAATTTGGTATTTTTGGTGCTGATTATGGAAAAAATATTTTAATATTTTTAAAAGAAATAAAAAAACCAGTAGTTGTTACTTTTCACACAGTTTTACCTAATCCAGTTAAAGAACTTAAAAGTATGGTTGTAAATATTGCTAAATATGCCGATCGGATTAATGTTATGACTTGCAACTCTAAGGAGATATTGACGCAAGCTTATGGTTTAACTAAAAATAAAATAAAAATTATTCCTCACGGAATCCATTCTTTATTATATAATGACGGCTCGGAAGCTAGATTACTACTAAAGCTTAAAGGTAAAAGAGTGATAACTACTTTTGGTTTACTAAATCGAGGAAAGGGAATTGAGTATGCGATTGCCGCTTTGCCTAAAATTGTCGCGGCTTATCCTAATATTGTATATTTAGTAATAGGGGCTACTCATCCAGTGGTGCTTAAAGAAAAAGGAGAGCAGTATCGTGATGAACTAACCGAACTAGCTTATAAACTAGGAGTACAAGATAATATTTTATTTTATAATGAATATTTACCAACTGATAAGTTGCTAAAATTTTTACAAGCTACAGAAATTTATTTATCTTTATCGCAAAATCCAGACCAAGCTGTTTCTGGTACTTTAACTTATGCTCTGGGGGCTGGTCGGCCAGTTATTTCTACTCCTTTTGCTCAAGCTAAAGAGATTCTTACTAAAGAATTAGGAGTATTAATAAAATTTAATGATAGTAGTAGCATCACCAAAGAAGTAATTGCCTTACTTAGTGACAAAGAGCGTTTAACTAATATGAGCCGAACAGCATATTTTAGGACCAGAGGCATGACTTGGCCAAATGTAGTTTTGTCCTATATGGAGGAATTTACTGAGTTATCACCCGAATTATCTAAAAAAGAAAAAAATTTACCAAAAATTATATTAAAACATTTACGTAAACTGACTGACGATTTTGGTATTTATCAATTTGCAATTTTAAATGAACCAGATCCAAGTTGGGGGTACACCTTAGACGATAATGCTAGAGCTTTAGTCGTGGCAGCTCTTTATTATTCTCCTAATAATAGTCAATTAAATAAGCATTTAGCCGAAGTTTATTTAAATTTTTTAGAATTAGCAACAAAAAATAAAAGTGGTTTTATAAATTATTTTACCAGTGAAAGAAAACCTCACTTAGACCGTAATTTAAAAGAAAATTTAGAAGATGCGGAGGCTCGTGCTCTCTGGTCTCTAGCGACGGTAGTAAATAGTAAATTACCGATAAAGTTAAAAAAACGAGCAATCTTAATACTTAATAAATATTGTGAATCTTTTCAAAATGTAAAATCTCCGAGGGCGGTTGCTTTTCATATTAAAGCCCTTTACAATTGGCTACTTTTTAATAATAGCGAGCAAACAAAAACATTGTTGATTTCGCATGCCGATTTTTTACTTGATAGATTTAATGATAACGCCACAGAAGATTGGCAGTGGTTTGAACAATCTTTAACTTACTCTAATGCTGTATTAGCTGAAGCCATGTTACTAGCTTATAAAGTTACTGGCAATTATCTCTACTTTAAAGCTGGAAAAACAACCCTTGATTTCTTAATTGATCAATCTTTTTGTGGTGATATTTGCGAGCCAGTAGGACAAAGTGGTTGGTTTAAGAGGGGGCAAAAAAAGAAAAATTATGATCAGCAACCAGAAGAAGTATCATCGCTAGTATCAGCTCTTAGGGTTATGTATGATTTAAGCGATAACCTTGGTTATTATAAAAAAATGTTAAAAGTTTTTAGTTGGTTTTTGGGTAATAACTTACTTAATCAAATGGTTTACTCTCAGCTAACCGGAGGTTGTTATGACGGCGTAGGCAAAAAAGAAATAAATTTAAATCAAGGAGCTGAGTCAACGATTTCATATCTATTAGCTCGTCTGGCTATCGATAAAAAACGCAAATGGCAATAATTATTCTAGCACACAAGCTATAATCAAAAAGTATCATTTAACCTGATATTTTTTATTTTTAATTTTTAACTTAATTAATAAATAGCACTATTTATGTTATGATTAAAAAAATAATATAAAATATATGCATATAAAAGATAAAGTATTTTTATTTATAGTTATTTTATTAATTATTGCCAGCGGGTGTTATTTATTTTTTATTAATTTAAATAAGAATTACTTACCAAATAATATCTTGAATACCGTATCACTGGTCACTGATAGCGAAGACGCGATTTTATCTTTAAATTATCTTATATCACTAGAAGACAAAACGAAATATTGCAATGGCATAGATATGGATAGTATCGGTTATCAAAAAACAATTATTACTAAAAGAGTAACTAGCACGCCAAATATTAATCAAACAATAGTTCAGTCAATTAAAACTATACTAACCGCTGCTACTGAGGGAATGTGTCAAAGAATTTTAAGCCAAGCTGATATAACCGAAAATAATGGAACAGTTTATATACCAACAATTGACGCTTGGGCCGGATCATCTATTGTTATGTGTAGTTGTAAGCCTCAAGTAGAGCTTAATTTATTACAAATACCCGGAATTACCAAAGTTATTTGGTCTACAGTTGTAAGCAATTTTGAGGATTGTGTTACAAATGGTGGTCCTATAATGGAATCTTACCCTAGACAGTGTCGCTACGAAAATACAAGCTATGCGGAAAATATTGGTAATGAACTTGAAAAAATTGATTTAATTACCATTAGCAGTCCAAGACCTAATCAAATTATTACTAGCCCGCTTATTATCAAGGGTCAGGCACGTGGTTCTTGGTTTTTTGAAGCTAGTTTTCCTGTTTTATTGGTTGACTGGGATGGTCTTATAATCGCTGAGGGAATTGCCCAGGCTAAAGACGACTGGATGACCACTGAATTTGCCCCCTTTGAGGCCACTTTAATATTTGCACCCGATAAAAATGTTTATAGTAATCGAGGCGCGCTTATATTTCGCAAAGATAATCCCTCAGGTATTTCTAAGTACGATGATGCTCTAGAAATTCCAATTACTATTTCCGGAAACGCTAACTAAAATAGTTATTATATTTTAATATTTGGTTATTTTTGAGTAAAAACGATATTATGATATACTGATTTTATGATAAATACTTCAAAAAAATACAAAAATATTTTTTTCTTAACCATGTTTATACTTGGCGCTAGCTCATTTAACTATGCTCAAGCAGAAACTATTTTAGAAATAAATAATACCGGCCAGGCAACAACAAGCTCTTCTTTTATGTCTTCTGGTAAAGCAAGTTGGTATGCTTATAAGGGCGGTATGTTTGCGGCTTCACCAGACTTTACCGCTGGCACAAAATTAAAAGTAACTAGCGTTAGTAATCCAGAAAAAAAAATTGTAGTTATTGTTAATGATTACGGACCAAATAGAGCAATTCATCCTGACAGGGTAATTGATTTAGATAAAGTTGCTTTTGCTAAATTAGCCCCACTGGGGGCTGGCGTAATTAATGTTACCGTTGAACCGTTTGATGTTAAAATTTCCACCAAGGAAGCTGTTAAGCTAGAACCAGCGGCTGCAGTAGCTACCACAAGTGAAGAGTTATCAGCAAACGATGAAGATTTAAGTAAAGCTTTCGTTTTAAATAATAGAGCTTCCGTAAATTATAATACTGGCGAGTTGTTACAAGATACTAAAACAGGAGGTGTTTATTGGGTAACATCTTCCGGTAAGCAACCCTTAACTGATCGAGTATTTTTAAAATCTATTTTTAAGGATAAAAAAATTAATCAAAAAACAACTAGTTTTTTAGCAACTCTTAAAACATTATCTCCGGTGGTCTTTTTAGATGGTTATTTAATAAAGTCGCCAAATAATTCGGTAGTTTATTTAATATATAAAAATGAAAGAAGGGCTTTTTTAAGCGGTGATGTTTTTGAAGGATTGGGTTACGCTTGGAATGATATTGTAATCGCGCCTGATAAACTAATTAATCAATATAAACAAGGATTACCCTTAAATAGCTCTAATATAAAAAATTTAGAAGTATCTGCCGTAAATAAAGAGGCCACTGTAATAAAAAAAGAAGTAGCCGAAGAAATCTCGCTTACATCTAAATCGGCCGTTGTTATTAGCGCAACTGACGGTAAAATAATCTATTCAAAAAACGCTTCCGAACAATTACCTCTAGCTAGTTTATCTAAATTAGTTGCCATGAAAGTTTTTTTAGATACTAAACCTAATTTAAATAAGGTTGTAACCTATAAAGTTCAAGATGAAAATTATAACTATAAATACGCTGATAAAAGTGTTTTAGCCAGACTTACGGTAAGTGATGGTGAAACGATGACTATTAGAGATTTATTATATTCTTCAGTTTTAGGTTCAGCAAATAATGCCGTTGAAAGTTTAGTTCGAGTAAGCAGTTTATCGCGCCAAGCTTTTATAATTAGAATGAATCAATATGTAAAAAGTATCGGCGCAACTCAAACTAATTTTGTTGAGCCAACGGGCTTATCTCCAGAAAATGTTAGTTCTGCTTTAGACTATGCTTTAATTGCTCGTTCAGTATTAAAGGACGGTAATTTAGAAAAAGTTAGTATGACAAAAAATTATAGTTTTTCGACCGTTAATACAAAAAAAGCTCATTATATAAAAAATAGTAATAACTTATTTTTTACCTCTAATTTAAAAATTACCGGTAGTAAAACTGGTTATCTCGACGAAGCTTTATATTGTTTAATGACTCGAGCTAAAGATAATGCAGGGCACGAGGTGATTGCGATAACATTTGGCACCCCAGATAGAACTTCAAGCTTTAAGGAAACCGAAAATCTTCTCAATTATGGGTTGAAATATGGAATATAAATTAATTTTTTAAATATTAGTTCCTTGATCAGTCAAGCTAGTTTTTAAATATTTTTATAATTCTGCCCAGGTCATAGCAAAGTTTGCTTATTTTTTTATGGATAAAGTATTTCTAAAAAAAGGATTTACCTTACTTGAGCTACTTATAGTAATCGCAATAATTGCTATTTTAGCTGTTATTATTTTTTTAGTTATAAGTCCAAGCGAATTATTAAAAAAATCACGGGATTCTCAAAGAATGTCTGATTTAGCAACCTTAAAGACGGCTTTAAGTTTTTATAAAATTAATACTTTAACCCCTAATATGGCCGGTGGTAATAATTCTGGCTGTAGGGGGACTGCTAATGATAGTAACTGGCAGACTTCTGATTATATTTATTATAGTTACCCCAGCGATACCTCGGGCGCTTTAATTACTGATAAAAATTTAGATGGGGTCACTTTTTTAACTGGTGGTGCTCATCAAGTTACTAATAATAACTTATCCTTCGTTAATGGGTTAGGCTGGTTACCAGTTAATTTTTTAAACTTAAGCAGTGGTTCACCAATTTCTAATTTACCGATTGATCCAGTAAATAGCATTGTTGATTTAAATAACATAACCAGCACTGATTTAGTCTATCGCTATACTTGTTTAGAACAAACTCTTAAATATGAAATTAATGCAACTTTAGAGAGTCAGGCTTATACGGTAATGGATAATAAAATGGCCAAAGACGGCGGTAACAATAACAATTATTATGAAGTCGGCACGGATTTAAATATTTTTGATAGCGAAGATTCGGGTTGCATAGCCGACTGTATTAATAAAAATTGTGGTGATGATGGTTGCGGAGGCTTTTGTGGCAATTGTTCTGGTAATCAATTATGTAGTTTAGGAACTTGTCAGGAACCAGCTTTTGTTTGTGGTCAGAATTTTACTGACAGCAGAGATTCACAAATATATTCAACAATTAGCATCAATGGTCAATGTTGGTTAGCTGAAAATATGGCTTATTTACCCAGTGTTTCACCTAGTAATATGGGCGCCACAAATACCCCTTATTACTATGTGTATGGTTATCAAGGGGTAGATACGGCCACCGCTAAATTAAATTCTAATTATGATACTTATGGTGTTTTGTATAATTATTTAGCTTCGCTGCTCGCTTGTCCGGCTAGTTGGCACTTACCTAATGATACAGAATGGACCAGCTTAACTAATTATGTTGGCGGAACAGCGATAGCTGGTAGTAGTCTAAAAGCATCAATTACGAATATCGTTCCTTGGGATGGTTTAAATACTTTTAATTTTACAATTTTACCAAGTGGTCGTCGTCATACAACTGGATCATTTTTTACTCTAGGTACTAATTCTTATTTTTGGAGTTCCACGTCTGGTGGAGTCGGCACCTGGACTAGGGGGTTCGCCTCTTCAGTTTCTTCTGTGTCTAGAGCTATTAATCCCAATGATTATGGTTATCCTATCAGATGTATAAAAGATTAATAATATAAATAATATGACAATTTGGGAAAATATTTATCAAAATTATAAAAATGGTGGCGAAGAATATGCCACTCTAAAAAAAGGCTGAATTCCAGAATTTTTAGCTGAGAGAGGTAGATGGATAGTAAGTGGAGAAAAATAATTTAAATAAATTTTATTTTATAAAAAAAATCCTGAGTTTATCCCAGGATTTTTAGTTGGTCATTTTTTAAATTACTTGTTGCTTGTTATTTCATGCCAACTTTCATTAAATTGTTTTTTAGCTTCAGCAGATCTTTTTTCTCGCCATACTTTAGGATTTATTGTTAACCATGCCTCTGGAATACTTTTTATAAACCAAAAACCAGAACACGGATTATCAATTTCTATAATTACAAAGAGAATTAAAGAAAGTAAATAAGTGGTGCTGCCTACTAAAATAGCGCCGTAAAGTTGAGTCGGGTAATGAAGAACCATAAAGGCTAGCAATAAAGCTAATAAGAAGACTAAAACCATAGCTAGTACTAATGGGGACATTTCTTCGTCTCTTAAATTCATAAAAGTGTCAGTGTCCCATTTTTTAACAGCTAGACGCATGGCTTTGTATTCATTCCAAACGGTAGTAAGTACAATCGCCATTAACAGGGAATAAAGAATGCCGAACATAGGAATCCAGGCGTCTATTATGATAGTTTCCATTCCATTATCTAGGTGGATGTTTTGTCTGTAAAATACAAAAATCCAAATTAAAATACTGATAATGGAGAAGATAAGCGGAATTAAGAGGACGAATATCGTTTTAATCGTTAACTCGATAGCTTTTTGCAATTTAGGCCATCTCTTTAAATAAGAATGGCTTTTTCTAAAAATATTTATAGTCATTTTTACCTCCTTTTTTTAACTTGTTAAGAATACAATAATAATTTAATCTAAATTAATATTCAATTTTTGTCAATAGTAAAGTTGATATTATTATTGACAAAAAATGAGTATAAGTGATATATTTTTTAATTGTGAGGCACCTTAACATCAATTTTTTAATATTTATTAGGTTATCTAAGTTTCTTAGTTTAGGCGACTGAGCTAACCCAATAAGTATTAATTAAAAAAATAGGAATCATGAGAAAGCTCTTTTTAGATTTAGAAAATGTTAAAACTATTTTCATTACTTGTCGCCAATTTGGTGACACCGGTAAAGGTAAATTCGTAGATGCTTTGGCCGATTGGGCTGATGTTATCGTTCGTGGAACTGGTGGTGACAACGCCGGTCATACTATTTGTCACCAAGGAGAAAAATTAATTACACATATCATCCCATCAGGGATTCTCCGGGACAACATTGGTAAAATAAATATCATTGGCAGTGGTGTCGTTCTTTATCCTAAAACTGTAATTTACGAGTTATCCGAACTTAAGAAGCGCGGTTTAAGTTATAAAAATTTACTAATAGCTTACAACGCTAAATTAATCACACCAGCCGAAATAGCTTTAGACCGAATAAGAGAAAGCACTGCTGGTAAAGGTAAAATTGGCAGCACCGGCAAGGGCATTGCCCCGGCTTACGCTGACTTTATAGATCGTCAAGGACTTTTGGTTAATGATTTAATTAATCCAGATTTATTATTAAAAAAACTAATAAAACATTTGGCTTATAAAGAAAAAATTATCAAAAATTATCCTAAATCCTTAATCAGGGAGGTGATGTTTCAGGAGCACTTAAATTTCGGCCAGTACTTTGATGCTAAGAGAGTGTTTGACACCGAAGCAATTTTTGAACAATATTTAAAATATGGGGAAGAATTGCGGCCTTTGATTGCTGATACTGACCATT
The DNA here is from genome assembly GCA_964355275.1 of uncultured Gammaproteobacteria bacterium. Taxonomy (GTDB): domain Bacteria; phylum Patescibacteriota; class Patescibacteriia; order Patescibacteriales; family UBA12465; genus JAEZRQ01. Next base: position 21,014 of record CAYHCB010000001.1, read on the forward strand.
TTATTAGGCAAAACATTGGTAAGCTTAATATTTTAGGCGAAGGCGCTCAAGGTGACTTGCTGAGCATTAAATATGGCACCTATCCTTATGTGACATCTTCAGACTCCAGTGTTGCTGGCTTAGCCGAGGGAATTGGCATAACTAAAAATGATGTTGATTTATCACTCGGAATAATAAAAGGTTTTTACATGACCAGGGTTGGCAGCGGACCGTTTCCAACAGAAATAGGTGGTAAAGCATCAGCTGACTGGTGTAATGGTGGAAAAGTAAATAAAGCAATTGAGGAGGCTCTTTATAGCGTAGCATCGGTTAATGAAGAAAGTAATGAGTTTCTTCAGGGTGTAGCGCTAAGACGTGCTGGAGATGAGTATGGGGCCACTACCGGGCGCCCTCGTCGCGTTGGTTGGCTAGATTTACCATTACTGCGGTATGTCATGGATTTCAATCAAAATAATATAATTTTAACAAAGTTAGATGTTTTAAACGATGTTAAAGTTATCAAAATTTGTGAGAAATATATCTATCAGGGGCCACCAGTTATTTATGCTGGGCAATCCATTGATACGGGTGACTTTTTAAGAAACGCTATCCCAGCAGCCGAGATTCTGGAATTTTGTAAGCCAGTTTACGTCTCTTTTCCAGGCTGGTTGCAAGACTTAAGCAAATGTTCAGATTTTGCTAGTTTGCCCAAGCAGCTAAAGGATATCCTGGAGTTTATCGTTAGTGAAACTGGTATAACTCCGAAAGTAATTTCAATTGGCGCTGATCGAAACGAAACAATCTATTTATAAACTTAGAGTTTGCACCGCCGATAACCAATATCGGCGGTTTTTTTATATAAAAAAGCTATCCTTGTTGGGATAGCTCTTTAACACGAAAATTTATTTAAACTTATTGGATAATCTCTTCATCATTATTCTTTGGGATTTTAATCACAAAATTTTTGATAGAAAGATTATTCTCTAAATCAGTTTTTAAATTTTTAGCACTTTCTCCTTCACCATGAACAATAAATATATTTTTTGGCGAATCAGAGTTTAGAAGAACAGCTTTGGCATAGTCAACTAAGAATGGGCCATCGGCGTGAGCTGAGAAACTATCAAAACTAATAATTTTAGCCTGAACATCAATTTCTTGATTATTCATTTTGATAGGCAGATGGTTTTTTAATCGACCGCCTAAACTATTTTCCGACATGTAACCAACCAGGCAAACGGTAGTATTTGTTTTACCTAAATTAGCTCTTAAATGTCCTCTAACTCGTCCAGCGTCACACATACCTGATCCAGCAATAACAATGTAGCTACCAGTCTTAGCAATCAGAGCGTCTGATTCCTTTGATTCTGTAACAATCTTGAAATAAGGATTTTCATCAGGATTAAAAGGATTAAACTTAAGATTACTTTGATCAGCGAACATGCCAGCAGTCCAACCTTCGGAAAAAATTACGGTTATCTTGCCCCCTAAAGGAGAATCTAAATATATGGGAACTACAGGAATTTTTTTCTGTTCCATATAATAAGATAACAAATAAATTATTTCTTGAGTTCTCTCTAAAGCAAAAGAGGGGATTATCATGCGCTGATTTTTCTGAAAGCTCGTATTAACCAAACTAAGTAATTCTTCAATTTCTTTATCTCTGGCAGGATGTGTTTTTCCACCATAAGTAGATTCTAAAACTAAATAATCAATTGGCTCGGTAACTAATTCTGGCGGTGGTAAAATTATACCATCCCTTCTTCCTAAATCACCGCTGTAGCACAGATAAACATCTTTAGGACTAGTATTTATCCTAATAACAACTATCGCGCCACCCATAACGTGCCCCGAAGGATAAAATTTTAGGCTTATGTTGTGAGACAATCTAATCCATTCGTGATATTCATAACCGTTATTCTTAACAAGTTCTTTAGCGGCCAAAGCATCACTAGTATCATATAATGGAACACAGCAATTTTTAGTTTTTTGATCGTAATTTTTTTGTTTAGCCTTATCATATTTGCCTAAAGCTAAAGAGCTACGTGAATCATTGTTTTTGCAATCTGGAGCTTTTTTAGCTTTGGCGGCTTTAGCGTTAAAGTAACTAGCTTCGGCCATTTGGATTTTAGCACTGTCTTCCAACATAACGCCGAGCAAACTATCGGTTGCTTTAGTACAAATCACGCGCCCACTGAAACCATTTTTCACAAATAACGGTAAACGACCAATGTGATCAATGTGAGAGTGGGTTAAAATTATATAATCTAAATCCTTTGGCTTTAAAGAGTTCAGTATTTCCTTATTTTTTTCTAAAGAATCTTTAAAACCGCACTGAATTAAGCCAATATCGATTAAAATACTGGTACTTTTTTTTCCTTCTTTAACAGTCAGAAGAGAACACGAGCCAGTTATATCACCCGCTAGACCACCCAAAAATTGCATTTTTGCCTTCATTTTTCCTCCTTTTTTGTATAGGTTATTTTAATGTTCGAAGATACCTTAATTATTATCCAAATGAAGACTTAGCACAAGTTGATAACTTAATAAATTAAATAAAATATTTAAGTTAATAGATTGACAAAAATATAATCCATTGTTATAATTTTTTAACAAAAATAGTAAATTAACAAATAATTTAAACAAAAAAGGAGGAAAGATGAGTAACAATTTAATTACCGTAAACGAAAATTTTACTGTGCCCGCTGGAGAATTAAAATTACAAAAGTATCTAGCCGGTAGTACTTTAGGTAATGCTGAAAAAGAAGAGGCCGCAGTTAGGCTGCTTATTTTTTCACAAGAAAAAAAAGAATACGTGGGGGTTCCTTGGGGTAAGGTGGCCAGTGAGTGGTTTAATGAAGCACGGGAGTATACTAAACAAGCCGAGTTATATTCCGCTAAGTATAATGAATTTCAGAATCAGCTGCTTATCTTTTATAAAAAAAATAAAGATTATGAAAATTTAGCCTGGAAAACATTAGGATTATCTTTACTATTTATTAAGAAACCAACAGTTCCCGTTTTCGACACCCCCCTGGTGCCTAAAAAAGATTCCCATAGCATAACGCTTGAACTTGGTTTAGGTGATCCGCAAAAACTTATTGATGCCTTTTTAGATTTAATAGAAGAGGGTTTAATAAAAACTGAAATATTAAACGATACTGATTACTTTTTTCCAACGCCCATACTGGTTAGTAAAATAACTGGCCGGTAAATTAATCTGCCCTTAAAAATGGAAAACATAATCATTCTATCTAAAAATCCAAATTTTTACACAAAATATCTTTTGTGCCAAAATTTAAAAGGGGTTTACTACGTTATCGCTGATTTCGAGTGTGAAGAGCATAAAGACATCTATGATAAATATTTACTTCAAAAACGCCAAGTTAAGGGTGGTGGGATGATTGCTCTTAAATCACCGCCACTAGGCAGAAATATTGAGTTTTATGGTAGAAGTCTGAAATTTGGTGACGTTGATAACCGTTTAGCAGCTGAAATAGCTACTAATGATGTACTTTGTTTTATAAGGCAAAATTGGAAAGAATGTTATTCTAACTGTTTGGTGGTAGCTAGATAAATAGAGATTGAATTAAGGGTGCTGCAAAATGTAGCATCCTTTTTTATTTATCATTTAATAATAAATCTATTGACTAATTAAGTCGCCAAAGCTAACATTTAACTATAGTTTCCTTTTAAAAAATACTAAAGGAGCTATATAAAATACAGTTAATTAACAATAAAAAAAATAGGAGGAAAAATGAAAACACCAAAAAATATTAATAATGCCAAATTATTAATTAGCAATAAAATCTTATCTTTTCCACTTTTTTTAGGACCAATGGGGGTCGGCGTTTCTTTAAGTAGATTGGTCGCCGCCGTTGCCAATGAAGGTTGTGCGGGAATTCTTTCCGTAGTCTGTTTAAAAGAGATTTGGTCACAAAGATTAAATTATAAAGTTTCAACTTACCAAGCCGTCTGCTTTGAAATTGCTACCGCTAGATTACTTAGCCCAAAGGGAGTTATCGGCATAAATGTTATGGTCGCAGTACAGCAAGATTACTCTGATTCAATTACAGCGGCCGTTGATATGAAGATAGATTTTATTAGCATCGGCGCTGGATTAATTGGAAATTTACCAACTATTGATCACCCTCATCAAACAGCAATTGCTGTTATCGTTTCTTCTGCTAAAGCAGCTAATATTGTACTCTACCGCTTTCTAAAAAATAACTGGAATGAGATGGGTTATAATCTAGCCGCTTTTATTGTAGAAGGGCCTCTAGCTGGTGGACATTTGGGATTTACTATTGACCAAGTAGCCAAAGAAGAATTTAGTCTGGAGAATATTTTACCAGAAGTTAAAAAAATTGCTATGGAAAACGGTAATATACCAGTGATCGCTGCTGGCGGTATTTATACTCGGCACGACATTTTAAAGATTACGGCTTTAGGCGCTGATGGCGTCCAAATGGCAACTCGTTTTTTAGTGACCGAGGAATCTGACGCTAGCTACGAATATAAAATGTCAGTTATTAAGACTATTAAACCAGAAGACATTATTGTCTCACCAGGGTCACCCTGTGGCCTACCATTTAGGGTTCTACTAAATTCACCAATGTACCAAACTCATCTTAAAGCTGGTCGTAAGGCCCGCTGCGATAAAGGTTATCTCCTTCGAAAAGACGCTAGTGGCAATTTTTCAATTTGCGGCGCTAAAACAGATAATCAAAATTTCTTTTGTATCTGTAATGGTTTGCTTTCATCAGCCGGTTATAACCCCAAAGAAGAACCGCTTTACACGGCCGGAGCTAACGCTTACAGGGTAACTGAAATAAGCACAGTTAAACAAATTATTAACGAGTTAAAAGGTTTTACTTAAAGTAAAACTAAAAACGGATTAGACTAACATAAGTTAATTTAATCCGTTTTTTAATATTTTTTTATTTTATCGCCAAACAACAATCACATCTTTTTCTATTTTTTCAATTAAAGCATGACTTCCTGTGGGGTAAGCACGAATAGCTGTAAATAATACATCGACATTATATTTATAAAGTTCACCGCGTCTGGTGCCCGGATCATTGGTAATAAATACCTGTTTTACGGGATCGTAACCACGAATTACTAGCACATGATTAATCGGTCCTGGTTGAGTATAATACGGATTACCAAGAAGTTGACCATTCATGGGCGCAATTATTACATTACCTTTATTTAATTGGGTAATTATTTCACTAATGGAAACATTTTTTAAAACCGCTGCTTTTTGGTAATTAAAATAATCCTTAATTATCCAATTTAAAGTGTCAGGCACTGAAACATCTCGATATTCTTTATATTTTTTAAGAATATAATCTGAAGCACCAAGGATATCTTTTAAAGCTTCATCAGGAGTTAATGTTTCGTTATTTGCCCATTTTACAGCCATAAGAGCCGAGGCTTCTTCGCAGCCATCTTCCTGGCGCAAATCACTCCATTTCCCCAAAGGGGCCTGAGAAGTAAATGGGACATTTTGTAATACTTCTTCTGCTTTACTAACTACTTGCGGTGTATTAGAAATTTGACTAACCGGAATATTAATTAAATCAGCGTTAGAAATCCCTTGCCCCAGTTGACTCATTATTCTAAAAGCATCAGCCGGTCGACCTAAATAGTATTTTTTTCCATTTTGAGGATATATATAATAAGCCTCACCATTTTTCTCCACATCTAAAAGTATTAGGCCTCTTAAGCGAGCCGGAAAAATATCGTTATTAATAATATAATCATGCTTAGCCCCTAATGCCAATTTTTTCATAACAGAAAAGGCGTCAGCTGGTCTTCCTAGATAATATCTACTACCTGAAGTGGGGAAGAAATACCAAGCCTCGCCATTTTTTTCTACTTGAAGAAGTATATAACCTAATTTTTCTTCACTAAATTCGGCTCCAAGAGTAATAAATGGTATTAACAATAATAACAAAAATACTTTAAGAAATTTATTTTTCATATTAATATTATACACCAATTTTTATTTAAGAAATACTTTATTTTTTATAATAATTGCTTTATAATTATATGGTAATTAAATAATAAAAAAATATGCCAATAATTCCTTGGGAAGAGGGGTTCGCTCTAGGTATTAACGAAATTGACGAGCAACATAAAAAAATGCTTGCCATTATTAATAAATTATACGACGTCTTTGAAAGTAAGAAATATACAGATCAGTTTGAGATAGAAAGCATTATTCGTGAAATGACTGAATATGCTATTTATCACTTTAAAACTGAAGAAAAATATTTAAATGAGTTTGGTTACGAAAAAACAGAGGAACATATTGGAATTCATAACCTTTATAGAGCTAAAATAGAAGAATGGCATAAACGTTATAACGAAAATAAAGATACCGCGGTATTTTTTGAAATCACCAATTTTTTGCATGATTGGTGGATTTGGCACATAAATAATACAGACCGCGCTTACGTACCATTTTTAAAAGCCAATGGTTTGGATTAAATTATAATAAAAAACCTAATTTATTTGACAAAAATATAGTTATTATGCTATATTTTTTTATTACTTTAACAATTTAATAAACTAAAAGGAGAAAGAAAATGAGAAAAGAACTAGCGATGATGATTATCGCGCAACTAAAATCAGTAGAAAAAATAATACCCTTTTTTGAAAAAACTAAATACGATATTGATGTTTGCGAACTTGGAATGTCATTTACATCATCCGAGGAACAGGTAAGAGATATTATGGAGAAAACTGGTTACAATAAAAATGTTTGCCAGGCCGGTATTTCATTTCTTAGCTCAGAAATTGAAATAATGAAAATAATGAAAATAACTGGTTATAACTGGAGCGTTTGTCAGGCTGGCATTAATCATATTAGCTCCGAAGAAGGTTTATTACTCGTTATGAAAAAAACTGGCTACAGTTGGCAAATGTGCCAAGTGGCTATTCCACTCCTTAAACTAGCAGAAAAAACGGAGGAGCAATTAATGAATTTAATGCGAAAAACTAATTATAACGTCTATGTTTGCCGAGAAGGCATAACATTACTTAAATTAGAAAATCACGTTATTTCAATAATGGAAAAAACCAACTACAATAACGATGTTTGTCAGGCTGGTATTTCGCTTCTTAAATCGGAAGAGCACATAATGCTTATTATGAAAAAAACGAAGTATAGTTGGCACACTTGTCAGTCAGGAATTAACCTTCTTAAATTAGAGGAAAAAACTGAGGAACAAATATTGAATATTGTTGAAAAAACTCATTATGATTGGCGAATCTGTAAACAGGGTATTTCTTTTTTACAATCAGAAGAGCATGTGTTATTTGTGATTAAAAAAACTAATTACAACAGTGATGTTTGCCAGGCCGGTATTCCATTACTTAAATTTAGCGAAAAGTCTGAAAGTCAGATTATTGCTATCTTAGAGCAAACTGATTACAACAGAGATTTTTGTAATGCCGGGGTTCCCAGTTTGCAATTAAATGTTAAAAGTGAGAAGAATCTTTTAACTTTAATGGAATTAACTAGCTATAATAGTAATGTTTGTCGGTTCGCTATTTTATTTTTAAAATCCGAAAATAACATTTTAGAAATAATGAAAAAAACTGGCTATAATACTGATGTTTGCCAGGCCGGTATTCCATTACTTAAATTTAGTGAAAAGGGGCGTGATGAAATTTTAGCTATTATGTTAAAAACTGAATATAACGGCGACATTGCTCAAGCTGGAGTGTCAGTATTAAACGAGTTAGGTGAAAGCTAAATAATTTTGTAAAGCAGGAAGAGTTAGGACCTAAAGTTCTAACTCTTTTTTTTATTAAAAAATGAATTGGTCACCTAAATATTTATTTGTTATAATAAAAATAATACCCAATTTAAATTAAAAGGGGGATAATTTTTAATTTTTATGAAAAATTTTTTAAAAGTCGGTATGGGGTTTGGTTTAAGTTCAGCCACGATTACAACGCTTGGTTTAATGATTGGGCTAGAATCAAGTACCGGCTCTAAATTAGCTATTATAGGTGGCGTTTTAACCATAGCTATAGCCGACTCATTCTCTGATGCTTTAGGTATCCATATGGCCAAAGAATCTGAAGGTAATTTTAGTACCAAAGAAATTTGGCAAGTGACTTTATCAACTTTTTTATTTAAATCATTTTTTGCTTTAACATTTGCGGTTCCTGTTATATTTTTACCAATGAATCAGGCTCTTTTAACAGCCTGTGCTTGGGGGGCAATAATTTTGTTATTCCAAAATTATAAATTAGCTAAAGACAACAAAGCTAAGTTTTTACCAATATTTTTTGAACATTTTTCTATTGTCATCTTAGTTATGCTTTTGACTCATTATTCCGGTAAGCTTATTGCCTATTATTTTAATTAAATTAGATAATATAATTAAGCAGTATTGATAAAATAGCTTATTTGTGATAGATTTTTGTATTACTTTAACAATTTAAAAAAATAAAAAAAGGAGGAAAAATGAAAATAGAGTTGGCTTTATCAATTATTCCATTTTTAGAATCAGATGATCAATTGCTAAACATCATAAAAAAAACTAACTATCATCAAGATGTTTGTCAAAAAGTGATACCGCTTCTTAATTTAGAAGAAAAATCACAAGATCAAATTCTAAATATTCTAAAAAGGACTGGCTATCATCGCCATTTTCGTCAGGCGATTGTCCCACATTTAAAAATAGCCGAAAAATCTAAAGAAGAAATACTTATTATTCTTCAACAAACTGCTTACAATAATGAACTCTGTCAAATGATCGTTTCCGCTCTTAAAGGAGCTAAAAATTGCGAAGAAACAGTTTTAGCTATTTTAGAAAAGATGGGATACAGCCGAGAAGTTTGTAAGATAGGCATTACTCTTTTAGAATTAGAATCGTGGATTCTTTTTGTCATGAAAAAAACTGATTACAACTGGTTTGTCTGTCAGGCGGGAATCCCTCTTTTAAAGTTCAGTGAAAAAACAGAGGAAGAGATAGTTATAATTTTAAAAAAAACTAACTACAACAATGAACTCTGCCAGGCCGGAATTTCCTTTCTTAAGTCAGAAGATCGGATTATCAGTATTATAAAAAAAACCAACTACAATTGGAATGTTTGTCGGATTGGCATCTTATTTCTAAGGTCAGAGGAAAAAATTCTCAATATTCTAGAAAAGGTTGATTATGAAATTGAGATTTGTAAAACCGGACTAAATATTCTTGGTATTGCTAAAAAATCTGAAGATCAAATTATTTCTATCTTAAGAAAAAATGATTACAATTTGCGTATTTGCCAGGTAGGCGTTGCCTTTTTGAAATCAGAGTCTAAAGCACTAGAAATAATGAAAAAAGCGGAATATGATAGTGCGGTCTGTCGGGCTGGCATATCACTTATAAAATCTGAAAATCAGATTATGATGATTCTAGAAAAAACTAAGTACAGTCGTGATGTTTGTCAAAAAGTTGTTTCTTTAATCGAACCTAAAAAAGAATCAGAGGAAAAAGTTTTCGCTATTTTAGAAAAATCATCTTATACTATTGATGTTTGTAAGGTGGGATTACTATTTATACGCTCTGAAGCTAAACTAATAGAATTAATGGAAAAAACTAAATATGATAGTAGTATTTGTGAATTAGCTGTTCCACTCTTACATTTAGAGTTTAAAACTAAAGAGGAAATACTAAAAATCATGGAAAAAACTGATTACCACTGGCAAGTTTGTCAGATTGGCTTAAGTTTAATCGAAGAGTTATCTAATAAATGTAAATAAGAGTTAGAAATTTAAACAATCTAACTCTTTTTTTTGTAAAAAAACTGAAATTTGATTTTTTTATAATTAAACGCTATGATTTAATTACAATTTAATAAAATTATTTATCAAGAGTGGCGGTCAGGGATTTGGCCCGATTACCCGCCCAGCAACCTTTAAAACTTGACTGTTTTAAAAAGGTGCTAATTCCAAACCTAATTAAGGAAAAGATAAAGGTCTATTTTTTTATTTCAAAAAATAAAAAACTCCTACTCTTTAATTAGCGAAGGAGTTTTTTTTATTATTAATTAACTTTAATTTTATGCTTAAAACTGCTGAAGCGGTAACACCAATGCATCCTGATAAAATTTGCGACTGCATTAGTGACGCTATTTTAGATGCTTGTCTAAAACAAGATCAAGATAGTCGAGTAGCGATTGAAACTATGGGTGGTCACAATTTAATAACTATTACCGGTGAACTTACAACCACGGCTCAGATAGATATCCCTAGTATTGTAAGGGAAATAGTGGGTGATAGTTTCGGTATTCAAACTAATATAGTTAAACAAAGTCTAGAAATAGCTAAGGGGGTAGACAATGGTGGTGCCGGCGATCAAGGTATTATGGTTGGCTATGCTTGTAGCGAAAATGAAGCTCTAATACCACAAGAAACATATTTAGCTAAAGATTTGTGTCGTTATATCTATAACTACCACCCCTCTGATGGTAAGGTGCAAATTACAACTAAAGATAAGCAAATAGAAGCTCTAGTAGCTAGTTTTTGTGGTATAAAAAAAGAAGCCTTACTTACATTAGTAAATAAATGGCTAAAGAAAAAAGGCAACTTAAGGGTTAATAATGTTTATCTTAATCCAGCTGGTAATTGGGATAAAGGGGGTTTTATTTCTGATACTGGCGTAACTGGTCGAAAATTAGCTTGTGATAATTATGGACCACAAATTCCAATTGGCGGAGGCGCTTTTTCAGGAAAAGATGCTACTAAAGTTGATCGTTCTGGAGCATATATGGCTCGTAAAATAGCCGTAGATTTACTCCATAAGCATAAAGCAAAAGAAGTTTTAGTTAAACTGGCTTATTCAATTGGAATTGCTGAGCCGGTAATGGCAACAGCGGAAATAACTAATTCTAATAATCTATCAGAAATTATAGAAGTGGTAGGATACGATTTAACACCACGAGGAATTATTAATTTTTTAGATTTAAAAAAGGTACAATACAAACAAGTGGCAAAGTGGGGTAGTTTTGGTAATGGCTTTAAATGGGATAAATAATAATATATATTTTAAGCATAATCACAAGATTTAATAATTTCAATAATTACAGATAACTATTCATAATTAGTTGCTTTTTACCTAATTTTAAATCATAATATACTTATTATTCAATTAATCTCTTAAATATGTTTAAAGAATTATTTAAGCCCGTTAGTAAAATTAGTAACGATGAATCCAATAAAGATTTACTAGAAAAATCTCAGCAATCAGTATCAGAAATATATCAAGAAGAAATACTACCCTTAATAAAAATTTTTCAAGCTTCGGATGAAAATTTAGCTGAATGCGAAGCTAGAATAGCGGGAGACTTACAGAAAATTGTGGAAAATTTTCAAAACACTCAAAATAGAGCAACGGCTAGCCCCGAAGAAAGTTTAAAAGAAATGAAAGAGGTGTTGTTAAAAAAATCTCATTATATAATCACCGATCTTGAAAGAAAAAAATACAAAACTAATTTAAATGATGATGAGAGAGAACTTCTTAAAAAAGCAAAAATTACCTTGCTTAGTGCCGGTGATCTCTCTGATTGGCATAAAAGTTACGGAAAAAATAAAGAAATTATCAAAGAATCAGATGGCGAATCTTTAATTTCATATTACTTAAACGCAGAAAAAAATAATTACACCTCTAACGATGGTCAAGATTTAAGACTAACAGCCGCCGAAGTATCCGCTTTAATAAGCGGCGGTTTAGGGCGATTATTAATTAAAATATCAGATTATAAATATAATAACCTCATAAAAGAAACACCGGATGATTTATTGCAACTTTTATGTGAAAAAAATGATTACAGTATTGTTACTAGAGCTTTAGAGAATTCTCCTAGTCCCCATGGTTATTCGCTCGAAACAATTAAGGTTCTTAGTAAAACAAAATTTAGTTATTTAATTTTAAAAAATATTTCTTTGTTTGAGAAATCTCTTAATATAAATGACTTTAAAGATTTAATAGAATCGTATGGCCCGGAATACCCCTATCATCTTAACGATCTGCTAAAATATATTAAAAATACCAGTTACGATGAAAAGACAAAAGATGAGCTGATTGATTTTACTTTTAAACATAATGGTTTAACCGACAAAGGTTTTGAAGATATTTTAAGCGAAAAAGAAGCGGCTAAATATATAAATATAAAAGAAGAAATAAAAAAAATTACCACCAAAGAAGATGGCTGGGGAAAAATTGACCCGGAAAACTTATCGCCTGAAGCTATAATGGAAATAAAAAAATATATTAGTGCTGGTTATGTAACATTTTTTCAAGAGCATTATGGATATATTAATTATTTCTTAGAAAATGATTACGACTGGCTACTTAGTCAGTTAAGAGAACATGACCAAGAAAATTTTATAATTAGCGGACAAAAGGGAGGTAGTTTTAAATTAGAAGATCAAAAAATTTACGCCGAAAAATTAATTAGCCAAGATAAAACAATAGTATTAAATAAAATGATTGAAAAAAGTGGCGTGAGTAAATCCATCTTATCCCCTGAAAGTTATAATAAAATGATGGAAAATGGGCACATCGTATCGCTAGAATATTTATCTGGTCAATTAGATGAAGATTCATTTATTAAAATAAAAGAACAAAGACCGCAATACCTAAAAAATGAAGAATTATTTAAAAACATAGATCTCTTTAAATTTAACGGAGACAGTCAACTTGGTGATTATAAAAATTACCAAGAGTTTGTCGCTTTTATCGAAAAAACCTTTGATTTAAAAAATAATCTTACTTTATATAAAGATTTATCTCTAAAAATGACTGGGGAAACAGAAAATGAAGAATATAACGCCACTAGCCAAGAACGAACTGATATTTTTCAAGAAGAAATAACAGAAAAAGTCAGTATCTTAAAAGATAAACTACCCTTACTTTACCCGGATAATAAAGAAGGAAAAAAACCAATGGAGTTATTTGGCCTTACTTTTGGCTTTAAAATATTAGATGACTCTCCAGAAAATATAGAAAAATTTTTAGATACTTTAATATTGTTACCAAATAAACTTCGTCAACAAAATGTATCAATGTTTACTGAAACAGCTAAAGTTATTAGAGACTTTAATCCAGAACAAAAAATAGAAGTGAAAAAAAATATAGAAAAAATGCTAGAAATTTTTCACGCCGAATCACATAAAGATTTCTTCAGTCGTTATTTAAATGATTTGAAAGGTGGCACTGAGGAAGAAAAAATAAGTAATATGTCTAGTACGGCTGAAATTATACCAAAATATACTTTATTTTTTAACGATTTAAGCGAGCAAGATAAAACTTTTTTTCAACATATATTTCCTTGGTCAAACTCGTTAGCTAAAATTAAAATTGAATCAGAAAAAAAAGAAGAAAAAAAGAGTTTAATTTCATTACTAGAAAATATTAATAAATTAGTTGATTTAGGAAACGAAACAGATGGAGAGTTATTAGTGGAATATACTAAGCGATTTGGAATAAATAATCTACCAAAATTTTTTGCTTTATTTGCCACTATTAAAAGAAGCTCTTTGGAAGATGGTTTAGATGAAAAAACTATTAAAACACTTGAAAATGATTTTCAAATTATTGTTGATGATAAGAAAAGTATTGATATTATTTCTGATGAGTTACAAGCAGTTTATCAAAAAATATTTACTGATAATAATGAACTAATAAAAAATAATTTTTTATTCTACAAATCAGATTCTCCTGAAAATAAAGATTTATATGATTATTTAAAAATATTAGCTTTAAAGGGGGAATTAAAAGGCGATGACAATGATTTAATTATTAATTTCTTTGAAAAGTATCTAATAATTGATAAAGACGATAAAAATCCGACTAAAAAATTACAAACACCCCGTTTACTTTTTAATGAATTAACAATACCACTGATAAAAGATAATTGGGGAGCTAATTTAGTTGCTTACATCCAAACAGCTGAAGATGTTTATCAGGGTGCACCAGAAAATTTAAAACAAGAAATTCTAAATTTATTTTCCGGTGAATATAGAGATCAATGTTTAAATAACATGAGACAAGAATGGTTAAACTTTTTAAGCAGTCAGAATAAAGACTTACCTTTAAGATTAGGAGTAATTTCTAAAACAATAGAAACTGCCGGTGGGGCCGGAAACTTAAAATACATTGAATCTTTGGGTGATTTTGTAACTCAAGTAGATAAATCTTTTAACGTAGAACAGACAACGGTCAGAACAAAAGATGAAATGAAGAAAATTTTAATTCAAATTGAAGATAGATGCGAAAAAGATAAGTGGTCTCAAGACGATAAATCTCAATTTTATAATTTACTTAAGGACACAGTTGAAGCTGCTCCTAGTTTATTTACTTCTTTCGCCCCCTTATTTGAACAAATTTCCCCGAAAGATTTAAAGTTCATGTTTAAAAATATTATGCCTCTTTACCAGGTGGAACTAACTATTATTCAAAAAATTAACGGAGATGAGGGAGAAGTAATTTATGATCCTAAAGATTTAGTGCCAATTAGACAAGCGATAACAGGCTTAGCAGCTAATCTTATCCTTTTCCCAGAAGATAGAGTTTCAATTTTAGAAGAAGAAAAAAATCGTTTACTGGAAGTAATGAAACTTGGTTTTAAAAAACGCTTTGGTTTGATTAAAGCGCCAAGTGAATTTAGCAAAACAGAATTAAGATCCATTCAAAACTGTATTCGTTATGCTGGTAATATTAGTGGTCGAAATGAAGAAAGAGAAACTTTAATTGCTCTCTATCTTGGCTTAGAATTAAATGGAGAATGGGATAAATTTCGTCAGGGACAAGATATTAAGGTAGAGGATTATTTAACACCAGAAAAAGCAAATTTAATAAAACAAATTATCGAAAAGAAAAATAATAATAAACTACCATTAGAAATTATTGGCATTAAAAATAACGAACTAGAAAAGTTTCAACAAATACTTCAGGAGGAAGTTTCAAATAGTGCAATGAGTAATATTGAAACTGTTGATGTTAAATTAGGCAATATAAAAAGAAATATTGCCGAGTTACTGGATTCCGATATTTATGAAAAAGAGGGAGACAAGGAGCTTATAAAAATTCTAGTAGACAACGGGAAGTTGGTCGGAGCAGTTTTAGCTAAAACTTATAAGAACTTAGACTTAAATGAGACAGAAATAAATATCAAAAATAAATTAGCTAAAATTTTTAATATAAGTGCTTGGACAGGCGACAGCGTTAAACAGATTCAAGATAAAATTCAACCATTTAGTTTGATAACCGGTATGGTTAAAAAATTAGAAGAAGAGCGTGTTGATGAAAATATCTCTGAACTGCAAAAAAGCTTAGAACCATCTGAAAAAATTATTAATATCTTTAATCGTTTAAATGAAGATTTTAGACCATCTTCTGGAGCTATCGCTTTATCAGCTGATTTAGAGGTATTAGAAAAATTGGCGGTTAAAAATGATGCTAAATTAAGCCCTGAAGAAAAAAGCGATATAAACAAATATTTAAACGGCATCAAAGAGCAAATGATAAAATTAGAACTTATCTTTAAAGAAACTAAGGAATATTTTGATAAAGTTAAAAAAAGTTCTCACCAAACGGAAAATAGATTATTACAAGATAGATTGAATGAAATTGAAAAGATAGTTTATTCAAAGGGTGGAGAAGCAGTGGTCACTAGCAGGCTTACCGGAGATTTAAATAAAATTGTTGAAAATATGAGACAGTGCCTTGGCTGTTTAAGAAAAGAAGCAAATAATGACACAAATTTAGCTTTTGGAGATTATAATAAATTTTTCTTAATGAGTGGGAAAGAAAAGGAAATAGGAAGTATCGCTGATGAAATAGTTTTCTTTGTACCTGTAAAAAATCAAAGCGGAGAAATCGAAATGTCTTTTATTATGGACCGAATTTATGGCCTAAAATCTTCAGATATACTAATGGCCCATGTATTATCTATTTACAAAAAATATAACACTCTTAAAAAAGAGTTTAAAGATGCTAAAATTTCAATTTCTGTTTCCAGCGCAGCATTAAGTAGTGTTGGTTTTAACCAAGAATTATTCCAAAAAATAATAAAAGAAAATTTTAGTGAAATAAAATCAGTTGAATATGTTGAGGATATGACAGCTGATATCCCTCACTCATCTTTAAGTGATAACTATATTGAATTTGGTAATTTAGATTCTAGAAAAAGTGGAGAAAGAATTTTTTCTGGAGTAGTAATAAAATAATATTATATAGTTAATATGTTGATTAGTGAAAAATTAGAAAAAATTATAAAAATAATAATTTTTACCGGGCTTCTTATTTTGGTAGGAATTATTTTCTCTCAAAAAATAAATTTTACCAACATTGACCTAGGTAGACATTTAGAAAACGGAAAAATAGTTTGGGAAAATCCTCAAATTTTATTTCAGAATTTTTATTCTTACACTGAGCCAGATTTTAAATTTATTAATCATCACTGGCTTAGTGGTTTAATATTTTATAAAATTTACGTAATCGGTGGCTTTAAGCTACTTGGCATATTTAATTTACTAATAGCTCTAATAACCTTTTTATTATTTTTCAAATTATCTAATAAAAAATCTAATTTTTATTTAAGCGCTGCAATATCCTTACCGGTTATTTTTTTACTTAGTGAACGAGTAGAAATTCGTCCAGAAATTTTTAGTTATCTATTTATTATATTAACTTGGCTGCTTATTGAAAAAATAGCTAATAATAAAATATGGCGTCACTTACTTTTATTTATTCCAATTTTTATTATTTGGGCGAACTTACATATTTATTTTTTTATTGGTTTAGCTTTAATTGGCTTTAAAATGTTAGCCGAATTTTTACCGCTACTTTTTATAAAAACAGAAAATATAAAGGACCAAATTAAATTAGCTTGGCTTAAAGCTAAGCCTTGGGCAAAGACTTTATTTTTTTCTTTTTTAGCTTGCTTAATTACTCCTAATACTTGGCGAGGATTGCTTTACCCCTTTAATATATTTCAAAATTATGGATATGAAATAGCGGAGAACAAAACAATTTTCTACCTAAGCCACTTAACTATTAATCCTAATTTTTATTTATTTAAGATTATTTTAATTCTACTAATACTTAGCTGGCTGATTTATTTTTTATTTTCCAAAAAACTGAGATTATTCGATTTACTTATCAGTTTATTTTTTTCTTTTTTAGCTTTGTTTGCTTCTCGTAATTTAGCTATTTTCGGTCTTACAGCTTTAGTTTTAATTCCAGCCAATTTACATAAACCCTGGAAATATTTAAGTAATACACCTCTTATTTCGCGCTTTAGCATTAAAGACAAAGTAAAACCTTACCTGTTTGGCTTTTTTGGTTTAATAATTGTGATTATTATTTTTTATTTAGTAATAGATGGTCGCTCTTATAATAATACTATTAAAAACCCTTTAGGCTTTAACTTGCTAACCAAAAATTCTGATTCAGCCACTTTTTTTAAAGAAAATAAACTAAGTGGCCCAATATTTAATAATTATGATATTGGTAGTGCTTTAATTTTTTGGTTATTTCCACAAGAAAAAATTTTTGTTGATAATAGACCAGAAGCTTACAGTAATAAATTTTTTACAGAAACCTACGTCCCCCTACAAAATGATGATAAAAAATGGGAAGAACTTAATAATTATTATAAGTTTAAAACTATATATTTTTCACACACAGATGGCACTCCTTGGGCGCAACAGTTTTTAAAAAGAATTTTAAGTGATAATAACTGGTCTTTAATTTACTTTGATAGTTATACGGTTATTTTAGTTAATAAAAAATTAAATGACACTGATTTAATAAATAAGTTAACAATAGATACAAAAACTGAAGCTTTCCGCAACAATTTACGCTCGCTAGTAGCTAGTTCTAATTTAAAAAATCAAATGGCCTTAGCTTCTTTTGCAGAAAAAACTAACCAATCTATTTTAGCAGAAGAAATTTATCGGGGGATCTTAATCAAATATCCTAATTACAATGAAGCTCTAGTTTCTTTAGGCTCTATTTATGCTAACAGTCAAGATAGAAGTCAACTGATAAAATCTTTAAAATATTTTGAAGACGCTTTAGCCAGCGGATATTTACTTCCAGAAATATATAATCAAATAGGTTTAGTAAATTGGCAGCTTAATGAATATCAAAAAGCGGAAATAGCCTGGGTCTCCGCTTTAAAATTAGAACGAAAAAATATTTCAGCCCTATACTACTTAAATCAAATAAATGATTTAAAAAAGTCAGGTAAGCTACCTCTTTCCTGGTAATTTAAGTAAATCTTTCAATAATTAGCGTTTTAATAGCCAGAAATCCATCTTTAGCTTTTATTTTTTTACCATCTAAATAACCACGACGATCATAATCTATAGGATGTTCAGTAATTTGATAGCCATTCTTTAATAATTTGGCAGTAATTTCTGGTTCAATTTCAAAGCGTCCACCATTTAATTTTATTTTTTCTAAAGCAACTAAAGGAATTAATTTAAAGCAAGTTTCCATGTCAGTTAACTGGGCATTAAAAAGTAAGTTAGTAAGTGTAGTTAATACTTTATTAATAAAATAATGAAAAGTCCAAGATTTGTTTAACAAAAAACGGGAACCATAAATAGCAATCTTTTTAAATTGGTCACCTAAGTTTATTTTTTCTATTTCCTGAAATAAAAATATTATATCTTGGGGATTATATTCTAAGTCTGCATCACAAATTATAAAATAATCACCCTTAGCTTCTTCTAGCCCACGTTTTACGGCCGCCCCTTTTCCTTGATTTTTTAACTGATTCACTAAATTAAAAGAATATTTTTTTGTTAATTCTTTTAAAACAGAAAAAGTATCATCGGTTGACCCATCATTTACAACTATCACTTCTTTATTAATAGGTAAAGATAAGATAGCTGGCAAAGAAGAAATAATAATTTCTTCTTCATTATAAATTGGAATAATAATTGATAATAATTTTGACATACTACTATTATACCATCCGTTTAATTAATTACCCACCCCTTAAATAAAATAAAACAACCAGCATTTAGCTGGTTGTTTTATTTATATTATGTAAAGATAAGGATTCCTCTTATCTAGTTAGTCATTATCATCATCTAAATCTTTTTGATCTAAATGATTTTGATTATCTTGGTTTAACTTTTTGATTCCATCATTTTGATGTTTATCGGATTTATTCTGGTCTTTTCTAAATTCTTTTTCATTTTTAATATCTTTTTTATCATCTTTATCGTGGCTCAATTTAATGGCTGGAGTAGTAATAGTAACAAGTGTTGAAGTGGCAGAATTATTGCCGTCAGCATCAATTGCTGCCACAGAGTAGGTATAAACAGTAGCTTGTAAGGCGGTCTTATCAATGTATTTAGTTTTAGTTGAATTAGCTAAAACTAAACCGTTTCTCATAATTACATATTCAGTGACTCCAACATTATCAGTTGAAGCGCTCCAAGTTAACATATTTTTATTATGATTAAATGAAACCACTAAATCAGCTGGAACACTGGGGGAAGTTGTATCGGGAATTAAAGTGGTTACTGTAACTAAAGCAGATTGAGCAGAAACATTACCGGCGGCATCGAATGAACTAATGGAATAACTATAAAGAGTTACTGGTAAAAGCTCGATGCTCTTAAAAGAGGTTTTGCTTGAAGTTCCAATTAAAAAGCTATTACGATAAATATTATAACCAATAACTTTTACATTATCCTTGGACTTATCCCAATGTAAATTAATTTGCTTTGATGAATAAGCAAAAGCTTTTAAATCTGTTGGTACGCTAGGAGCTAAGGTGTCAGGGATTTCTAGAGTAGTCGCTGAAACAACAATTGATTTAGCTGATAGGTTACCAGCAGCATCAACCGCTCTAATTGTATATTTATATAAAGTAGCTGGTTTTAAACCAGTAACATTAAAATTTGTAGAGGTTGCCATGCCAACTAAACTATTCTTAGTAAAAAATCGGACAAAATTACCATTACGGTAAACATTATAACCGATTACTCCAACATTATCAGTAGAAGCCGCCCAGTTTAAATTTATTTGGCTAGGTGACGTTACAGAAGCTATTATGCTAATCGGGGTGCTAGGGGCTACTGTATCGCCTACAGGAGTTACTGTATTTGAAGCTAAGGCTGGTGCGACTGACAAAGGTAAACCAATCATTATACTAAATAATATTAGGTTTAATTTTTTCATAAAAATTTGGGGACAAACAAAATAATCTAGAATATTTAATTTGCCAATTAATTATAAGTTTTTAAACTACACTATATAGTACAAACTTAATTGTATTTTGTTACAACCCATCCTATAATAAGATTTCACTCTAAATAGTGATTTATTTAGTCTTTGTAACATTTAAGCTTAATTTTTGTATAATATATTAGAATATGAAACAAAATAAGGATCATTTTCTTCCTTACTATAATCAGTTTAAAGACAAGATATATAATTATTTTTTATATCGAGTTGGTTTTGATAGTTTATTAGCTGAGGATTTAACTTCGGAGGTTTTTATAAAGGCTCTTAAAAATTTTAAGGACTTTGATAAAAACAAAAAATTCCAATCGTGGATATATATGATTGCTCATAATCATTTAATTAATCATTACAAAACAGCTAAACAATTAATCCCCTTAGATATTATGGAAGAATTTTTACAGTATAATGATAATAGTGCCGCAGAGAAATATGATTTAGAGCAAACATTAAAAATTATTAATTTGATGGAAGAAGGGGACCGAGAAATACTCCGATTAAAATTAGTTGATGAGCTTAGTAATTCAGAAATTGCCGATTTACTAATTAAAGAAGAGGGGGCCGTAAGAACTCAAATAAGCCGTAGTCTAAATAAACTAAGAGAAAAATTAAATAACTTTTCTAAATAATATGGATATTTTAAACAAAATACCAACATCACTACCAAAGAATAAACTCAGAAGACAAGCTGATATAAAAATAAGATTAAAATTATATAAAATAATTTTTCTAAGTTATATAAAAAATTTATTAACTTTTTCGGCCTGGAAAATCACTCCTTTAAATAAAGTTTTGGCTATTAGTTTTACCGCCATCGCTCTATTTTGTACAACCTCTTTTTATGCTTATGCAAGTGGTAATATCATTCCTGGCAACCAACTTTATCCACTTAAAATAGCAATTGAAAAAATAGAAGAAAAAATTAATTTTAGTGATTCAGCTAAAATAGCTACATATGAAAAGTTTTCCGCTCGTCGTTTACAAGAAGCGGTTAATTTAAGTTCGAAGAATGAAAAAAATAAAAATAAAGTTACCAGTGAAAATATTAAAAAAAATATTTTAGCTGAGATTAATAACCACGAAGCCGTAGCTAAATCCATTAATAAATTAAATAATTCCACTGAAACGGATAAGGTGATTAATCGTGCTAAAGAAAATGATCAAGCAGAAGTTGATTATCTAGATAAAATTGCTGAATATGCTCAGTCTAATAACGATGAAGATATTTTACGAGCAGTAAATGAGGCTAAGGAAATTATTCGTCAACAAGAATATAAATACTTAGAAAAAAATGAAAAAGAAAATGAAAAAGAAAATGAAAAAGAAGAGAAATATGGTGAAAATATAAATAAATCAAACTCTAAAACAGAAAAAGCTGAAAAAACTCCAATTTCTGAAGTAAATAAATTAAAAACAGTTACTCCAAATATTCAATCAGAAGACAAGCAAAATGATAATTTAATAATTATAAACAACGATTTAAAAGACTCAAATGAAAGTGATAACGAATCCGATAATTCTAATAAAGATCATAATCGAGATTAAATTTAAAATTAGATCTGGGCAATTATAGCAATTTATCCTTATTTACAAGGGGTTGCTTATATACAGATTCCTTACTTACTCTGGGTAAATTTTGCTATTTTTTTACAATTTACTATTACTTATCTAAATAAATAATTAAATGCGAATCTGGGACCTTGACCCTAAATATTTATGCCAAAAACATTTAGTTGCCGAACACCGGGAACTTCATGGTCTTTGGAATATACTAACTAAACATGGCGCAAAAGGTGGATATTCACATCACCCAGAAACTATACGCTGGATAGGGAAGACTCGCGCACTTTATAATCGACACGAGGAATTAATAAAAGAATTTACTAAACGTGGATACAATCACTATACACCCCTTAATGAAAAACTTGCTAAAGGCCAAAAAAAGCAAGTTACATTTATTAATACTATTACAGAACAAAAAATACTCCTTAAAAATAAAAATTGCGCTTGTCTTCTAGATACCTAAAATTTTTATAACTATTATTAATTATCAAAAAATAAATACTTGCCAGTCACTAAGTATTTTAGCTATAATGAGCAAGGTTGTTATTAATTATAAATATAAATTTATGGCTAGAATTATTGGTAAGGGTTATTCTTTCGATGACTTATTAATTGTTCCTAAATATAATAAAGTTGCCTCTCGAAAAGATGTTAATTTCAGAACCAAAGTAACTCGTAATCATTATTTGGATATTCCAATTATCGCGGCCAACATGGACACTATTTGCGAAAGCCAAATGGCCATCGCTTTAGGCAGACTAGGGGGATTAGGTGTTATCCATAGATTTTTAACTATAGAAGAACAGGCCAGTGAAATAGAAAAAGTTAAAAAGAGTAACTTATTAACGGCTGCCGCTATTGGCGTAAAAGACTATATTGAAAGAGCTGAAGCCTTAAATAAAGTGGGTGTAGATATTATAGTTTTAGACGTGGCCCATGGTCACGCTAAAAGAACTGATACTGTTTTAGATTTTTTAAAAAATAATTACCCTCATATTGATGTTATGGTGGGAAATATTGCCACTAAAGATGCCGCCGAACATTTTATTAATAAAGGGGCTGATGGTCTAAAAGTTGGTATTGGACCAGGCTCAATGTGTATTACTAGAATAATGTCTGGTGCTGGCGTACCTCAAATAACTGCTATTATGGACGCTTACGAGGCTAGCCAGGGAAGAGTGCCTGTTTGTGCTGATGGTGGCCTTAAATATCCAGGAGATTTAACCAAGGCCATTGGCGCTGGCGCTGACACAATTATGAGCGGTTCTTTATTTGCTGGCACACTAGAAACACCAGGAAAAATAATAGAAAAAAATAGTCATAAATTCAAAGAATATCGTGGTATGGCTAGTTACGCTGCGACTATTAAAAAAATGGCAATAGATGGCAAAAAAATTGATGAGGTGATTCATGTTGAAGGGGCAATGACTTTATCGCCATACAACGGTAAAGTAGAGATAATAATAAAAAAATTATTAGGCGGTCTAGCTTCCGGGATGACTTATGTTGGTGCCCAAAATATTGAGGCCTTAAAAGGCAAGGCTGATTTTATTGAAATTACAGCAGCCGGTCTTAAAGAGAGTATTGCTCACGGTTTAACCGAAAATCTTTAAATTTTAATACTTTTAATCAAAAGAGCTTGTCACTGACAAGCTTTTTTGTTATAATAAATAGTTATTAAAATAAAAAATTAAATATGAATAATGAAAATAAAATAAAAATACTAGGAATTGCCGGCAGTCTGCGTAAAGACTCTTACAGTAAAGCACTACTTAACGCTACTAAAGATTTGGCACCAGAACAAATGGAAATAGAGATTTTTGATATTAAAGATATTCCTCTTTTTAACGAAGACTTAGAAGGAGAATTACCAGAAAGCGTCACGCTATTAAAAAATAAAATTGCGGAAGCGGGTGCCATTCTTTTTATTACACCAGAATATAATTACTCAATACCTGGTGTTTTAAAAAATGCTATTGATTGGGCCTCTCGTCCTTACGGACAAAACAGTTGGAACAATAAACCGGCCGCTATTATAAGCTCTTCGGTTGGAATATTTGGCGGTTCTAGGGCTCAATATCATTTACGACAAACCTTAGTATCTATTAATATGTATCCTCTTAATCATCCAGAGGTAATAGTACCGCTAGTTAGTGAGAAATTTAACGAGAATCTAATTTTAATAGATGAAAAAATAAAAAATACTATCAGTAAACAACTAGAAGCATTAGATACTTGGACTAGAAAATTAATGTCTTAAAAATAAAACAAAAAAAACTCCCAGCGTAAGCTGGGAGTTTTTTATAAGAAAGAGAATATTATGCACGTTGCACATTAACCGCGTTCATACCTTTTGGAGATTGTTCAGCTTCAAAAGTAACGTGATCACCTTCTTGGATTTCGTCAAAGCTGACGTCAACCAAAGAGTTGCTGTGAAAAAATAAATCCTTATCTTGACCTTCAGGAGTAATGAAACCAAAACCCTTGTCAGTCTTTTTTTTGATAATACCTTGCATAGATGTTTTACTAATTTTATTTTTGCAAATTTAAAAATCTTTGTGAAACTCGACGACTTTTCTAAATAATTTTTACTTGATAAGTATAACAAAAAATTTTGAAACTGTCAACAGTTTTCGAGCTCAAATAAACAATTGATATTATAAATGATAATTAGTCCTAAAATTAGCCTAAAAATTTATAATTAATTCTTAATTAATAACTAATATTAATAAGTATGGCCGTCCAAGCGATTATAAGCCACTGAATAATATAAATTACAGTAACATTTTTACTTAAAAAAACTAGCGGTCTTATAATTTTAATAGACAAATTTTGGTAATTTAAATAAATAAAAGCCAACCAATAAATAACCAAAGAAATAAATAACAAGCTGGCACCAAAGTTATGATGATAGAATGATGCTGGCGAAAAATCATTACTCATAGCTGAAAAAAATATCCCTAAAATAATAAGTGGTAATAATTTCACAAAAATATTTTTATAAAAATATTTTTTATCTTTAACCTTAAGTAATAGATTACCAAAATAAACACCAACTAGTGAATAAAAAAACCAAGGGAAAAAAGGAAAAAGAACATATGGCGCTCTGCCTAATAGGGGGTCAAATAAATAAGTAAGACTAGCAGTAGAAAAAGTAATTTGATCAAGCAAAGGGGAGATCAAAATAACAAAAAAAGCCAATATTAAATAATAGTCGTATTTAACCTTTTTCCATTTAAGAAAAGCTATTACCAATAAACTGAGTCCAGCTACTTGTAAAATATCAACTTCAAGCAAGTACTCAATTGGTTTTAACCCATAAATAATATGCTCCAAATCAAGATTAATGCCGAGATATTGGCATAAGATAATTGGCAAAAAAAATCTCAAAGCGGATAAACAATAACCTAGTAATATTAATTTTAAACCCCTTATAAATATTTTATAAGGTTCAAAATTTCTAGAATTAGCAATATTTGCCCCCATTAAAAATAAAAATACCGGTGCCACTAAAACCGTTCCTAGGCTAAAAATAAAGTACTTTAAATAATAATTACTTATAAAATTACTAAACAAGATATAAAAAAAATGTTGCAAAATCATCAAAATAACGGCAACTCCACGAGCAATATCAAATTCTATATATCTTTCTTTCATTTTTTACTTAATTTAAAAAATTATAGGTGTAATTTTACAGATATCCCAAAAATTCATTTTATATTTTAAAATTATACTATTCTAAGTAAAATATAACAATATTTTGCCAGCTAAAAAAAGCGTTAAAGTATTGCCAAGTATCAATGATTCTGCTATTGTTATCACGCAACTTAAAAAAAATTAACTATATTTACCATGTCGGAACAAGTAATTTTAAGATTTGATAATGTCACCTTTGAATATATTCATAAAAAACCTATTTTAGCTGAGGCTTCTTTTAGTGTAAGAACGGGTGCAAAGCTTACTTTAATGGGACAAAATGGTGCCGGTAAAAGCACTCTTTTTGGCTTAATACAGGGTGATATTAAACCTAAGGAGGGAGCTGTTTCCATTACCGGTGGAGCTACTATTGGCGCCGCCAGACAAACCATTGCCAGAGATGATTTAATTTTAAACATCGAAGAATATCTAGGTAAAGCTTTCTCACCGGTACCACCAAATTTACGAAGTCATATTGCCAAAGCTTTAGAGGCGGTTAATATGGAAATCCCTTTAGACCGCAAGGTTGGTGAATTATCCGGCGGACAACAAGCTAGACTTTTACTAGCCTTTGCTTTAATTTCTAAGCCAGATATTTTACTTTTAGATGAACCAACTAATAATTTAGATAAAGAAGGAATTGATCATTTATTAGAATTTCTGATCATGTATGATAAAACAGTAATCGTTATTTCTCATGACGCTGATTTTTTAAACTGTTTCACTGAAGGTGTTATATATTTAGATATTCACTCTCGACAAATAGAAACTTACGTTGGCGATTATTATTCAGTAGTTGAAGAAATTTCCAAAAGAATCGAACGAGAGCAAATGAAAAACGCCCAATTAGCTAAGCAAATTATCGACCGCAAAGAAAAAGTTAATTTTTTCGCTCATAAAGGTGGTAAAATGCGTAAATTAGCTAAAAAATTACGTACCGAAACCGAAGACCTAGAAGAAAATATGGTTGATGTCCGTCGCGAAGATAAAACTATTCGTGATTTTGATATTCCTGTGCAAGAAGATTTATCTGGCGATATTGTAACTATTAAATCAGTAAAAATAATAAAAAATCATGAACCGATAACTAAGCCTTTAGAAAAAATAATTGGTAAAAAAACTCATTTACTTGTCTCTGGGCCCAATGGAATCGGTAAAAGTACTTTTCTGAGAAGTTTGGTCGCTGGAGAAAGCGAAGGAGCTAAAATAGCTAAAGATGTAAGAGTTGGTTATTATAGTCAAGATTTTTCTACTTTAAATTTCAGTGATACGGTGTTTGACTCATTAGTTAGCGCCATGCCTGACCGTGACGACATCCCTGAAATGCGTTCTATCGCTGCGGGCTTTTTAATATCTGGAGAACTAATGGGGCATTTAGTCGGAGAGTTATCTGAGGGGCAAAAAGGTTTATTATCTTTAGCTCGCTTAGTTTTACTTAAACCCGGTTTACTTATTTTAGATGAACCAACAAATCACATTAACTTTCGTCATTTACCAGTTATGGCCGAAGCTTTTAATAATTATAATGGACCAATTATAATTGTCAGCCATATGCCAGAATTTGTGGAATCATTAAGAATAGATGATTATCTAGAGCTTGGTAAAATATAGTAAAAAGCAGGGAAAGTGACTTATTTTTAGTGATTTTATTTTTGACATTTTATCCTAAAGATAGTAAAATATTAGAATAAAATTAGGTAAAATTATGGATATCAATTCATTTGATAGATTTTATAATACTAATCCCAAGCAATTCGAACACAATCCGATAAACTCCAATGATAGAGCTTTGCTACGTGATGCTGAAAATAAAATTAAAATTTTAGATAATTTTTTGTTTAGTGGTGACATAATTAGCGATTATAACTATTTTTTAGAAATAACCAGTCGTAATATTAACTACAAAAAAGCAACTAACGAGCAGAAAGAAGAGTTAGTAAAAAACCTGGAAAGTATTTTAAGTTCTTTACTGAAAAATCAAGATGAAAAAATAAATACTACTAATACTAGTGAAGCTAATAAAATGTTTTACGAAGAATTACCAAAAGCTGAAATAAATGTAATAGAGAAATTAGTAAAATTTTATCAATAAATTAAAAATATAATTTTACTATAAGGGATTAATAACCCCTTTATTTTTATTAAATCTCATTGGACTAAAAAATCAGTCGATTTTATATGGAGAAACTATTTAAATTAAAATCTGACTTTGTGCCCGCCGGTGATCAGCCAAGTGCAATCACTAAGCTTAAGAGTGGCTTAACTAAAAATTTTGATTTTCAAACATTATTAGGAGTAACTGGATCAGGAAAAACTTTTACTATTGCCAATATAATTAAAGATATAGATAAACCAGTGCTAGTTATGGCACCAAATAAAGCCCTGGCCGCTCAATTATATAGAGAATACAAAAATTTCTTTCCAGGTAACGCTGTTCATTACTTTGTTTCTTATTATGATTATTATCAGCCAGAAGCTTATTTACCAATTACCGACACTTATATTGATAAAGAATCAATGATAAACGACGAGATTGATCGTTTACGTCACGGAGCAACATCAGCCTTAATGAGTCGTCGTGATGTAATTATTGTGGCCTCAGTATCCTGTATTTATAATCTTGGTGTGCCTGATAACTATTTAGAATCGAGATTACATCTTAGTAAAGAACAAGAAATCGTTCGAACAGATTTAATAAGACAACTTATTAAAATTCAGTTTAAAAGAACCACTGGCGATACTAAACGCGGCGAATTTCGGGTTCGTGGTGATGTTTTTGAAATAAGACCAATGTCTGAAAATGTAATTTATAGAATTGAACTTAAGAATCAAAAAATTGAATCTCTTTCTATTATTGATCATACCACCAGACAGGTACTGGAAGACTTGCCGGAAATTGTGGTTTTTCCACCAAAACATTTTGTATCCAGCCAACCGCAAATTGAATCTGCTATTAAAAACATTAAAGAAGAATTACACGATCGTTTAACATATTTTAGAAGTGAGGGCTTACTATTAGAGGCTGAACGTTTAGAACGTCGCACTCGATATGATTTAGAAATGATAAAAAGTTTAGGTTTTTGTCATGGGATTGAAAATTACTCCCGTCATTTATCTGGTAAATTAGCCGGAGAAGCGCCCGATTCATTACTTGCTTATTTTCCTAAAAAAAATGGTAAACCAGATTTTCTAACCATCATTGATGAGTCTCATATTAGTGTGCCTCAAGTTAGAGGAATGTATAATGGCGACCAAGCACGAAAAAAAAATTTAACGCAGTATGGTTGGCGACTACCATCTGCTTTAGATAACAGACCGCTTAAGTTCAAAGAATTTGAACAGCGCTTAGGTAATGTAATCTTTACAACTGCTACTCCAGGGGATTATGAGATTACTCATTCCAAGCAAGTAGTTGAACAAGTTATTCGTCCAACCGGTTTAGTTGACCCTGAAATTGAAATTCGCCCAGTTTTTAGAAAAGAAGATAATTACAGTCAAATCAAAGATATCACTGAAGAATCTAAACGACTGGCAGCTAAGGGCGAAAGAGTGATTATAAATACTTTAACTAAAAAACAAGCCGAAGATTTAAATATTTACCTTGGTAAACAAGGATTAAAAAGTAATTACTTACACTCCGATATCAAAACTTTTGAACGTACCGAAATTATAAAAAATTTTCGTGAAGGCTTATTTGATGTTTTAATCGGCGTAAATTTACTGCGTGAAGGCTTGGATCTGCCAGAGGTCACTCTAGTAGCCATTTTAGATGCCGACAGAGAAGGTTTTTTACGCAGTCAAACATCTCTAATGCAAACTATGGGTCGGGCCGCTCGTAATGTTAGTGGTAAAATTATTTTATACGCTGATAAAATTACTAATTCCATTAAACTAGCGACCGAGGAGGTAAATAGAAGACGAATAAAACAATTAGCTTATAATAAAAAATATAATATCACTCCAAAAACAATCATTAAAAAAATTGAGGATTTTTTAGAAATCAGCCCCGAAGGAAGAGTGGAAATGCAAAAAAATAAAAAAGTTATGAAAAAAAGATAAAAATTAGCTAATATGGAAGATAAAATAATAATTAAGGGTGCTAAAATGCACAACTTAAAAAATATTAATTTAGAAATACCTCATAATACTTTAACAGTAATTACCGGTGTTTCTGGGTCTGGTAAATCATCACTGGCTTTTGATACTATTTTTGCTGAAGGACAGCGCCAATACGTTGAATCTTTGTCGCCTTATATGCGTCAATTTTTAGGACAGAAAAAACCAGCTGATGTTGATGAAATAATTGGCCTGGCTCCAGCTATTTCAATTGATCAAAAAGCTTTGTCGCATAATCCACGTTCAACAGTGGGAACACTAACTGAAATTCATGATTACTTAAGAATTTTATATGCTCGGGTTGGTGAGATATTTTGTCCAGAATGTGGCACGAAAATAGAAAAGTTAACTCTTGAGGAAATGGTAGATATTATTATTACTCGAGCCAAAGAAAATAAAGATGAATTTGTGGAAATTTTAAGCCCAGTAGTACGCGATCGTAAAGGAGAATATTATCAACTCTTATACAATTATTTAAATCAGGGATATAACGAGTCACGAGTTGATGGTATTTATCATTTTTTACGTGATGAAATAAAACTTACCGCGACCAAAAAACATAGCATTGATATCGTAATTGATAAAGTAATGATTACTGACGAAACAAGACTGTTTGAGGCAGTTGAAAATTCGCTGGCTTATTCTGGTGGATTAGTAATTACTAAATTTTCTAAACAAGAATTTTTATTATCTTCTAACTGGACTTGTCCTAATGATAGTTTTGCTTTTCCCGAAGTAGAACCTCGGCTTTTTTCTTTTAACTCACCACATGGCGCTTGCCCAGAATGTACTGGACTAGGTAAAATTGGTTACTTCGCAGAAAAAGATTGTCCAGCTTGCAAAGGTAAGCGTTTACGCCCCGAAGCTTTATCTGTTAAAGTTTATAATAAAAATTTAGCCGAAGTGAGTAATTTAGCTCTTGATAATTTGCGTGATTTTTTCTGGCAATACTATCAAAAAATGACAAAACGAGAGCTAACGATTGCGGAAAATGTAATTGGCCAAATTTTAAATCGTTTAGAATTTTTAAATAAAGTCGGCTTAAACTATTTATCACTTGATAGGGAAGCGGAAACATTATCCGGCGGAGAGGCCCAGAGAATTCGTTTATCATCTCAAATAGGATCACAATTATCTCGAACTCTTTATGTTCTTGACGAACCAACTATTGGACTTCACGAACGTGATACTGATCGTTTGATTGAAACATTGCAAACTCTAAGGGATAAAAATAATACAGTTATAATAGTTGAACACGACGAACGAACAATTTTAGCTTCTGATTATTTAGTTGACATAGGACCACTAGCCGGAGTCCATGGTGGCGAAATAATGGCTATTGGAAATACTAAAAAATTATTAACTGACAAAAAAGCGCTAGAAAAATCTTTAACGCTTCAATATCTATCAGGTTTGAAAAAAATTGAAATTCCTCAAAAAAGAAGAACTAAAAATAGTGGATTTCTAAAAATTATTGGTGCCAGGGCAAATAATTTAAAAAATATCAAAGTAGATATACCCCTAGGACGCTTAGTAGGAATTAGTGGTGTGTCCGGATCAGGTAAATCGTCGCTTCTTTACGATGTGCTGTACAAAAATATTAATCACATAAAGGCTAGACCAGGAAAAGCTAAATTAGAAGATGTAAACGAAATAAAAGGCACGGAATATATAAATAAGGTAGTAGTTATTGATCAATCTCCGATTGGTCGTTCACCAAGATCTAATCCGGCAACTTATACTGGTTTTTTTACTCCAATTAGAGAATTTTTTGCCGCCCTACCGGAATCGAAAGAACGTGGTTACACTATTTCACGTTTCTCTTTTAATCGTCCCGGCGGACGCTGTGAGGCCTGCCAAGGGGCTGGTTTTAATCTAATTGAAATGCATTTTTTACCAGCCATTTCGGTTGAATGTGAGGTTTGCCATGGTCAAAGATTTAACCGTGAAACATTACAAGTAAAATATAAAGGGAAAAGTATTGCTGAAGTTTTAAATATGACGATTGAAGAAGCAATAGTTTTATTTGATGGTAATTACTTTATCACTGATAAACTAAGAGTTCTAGAGTCTGTTGGTTTAGGTTATATAAAACTTGGACAATCATCCACCACTTTATCAGGTGGTGAAGCGCAGCGTATTAAAATTGCCAAAGAGTTAACTATGACTTTAGGAAAAAGAACCCTTTATTTACTAGACGAGCCGACCACGGGTTTGCATTATAAAGATATTGAAATGTTACTGGTGGTTTTAAACAAATTAGTAGACAGAGGTAATTCCGTCTTAATTATTGAGCATAATCTACATATGTTAAAATCGATGGATTATATCATTGATATGGGACCAGAAGGCGGTGATAAAGGTGGAAAAATTTTAGCCTTTGGAGAGCCAGAAGATATTATAAGAGTAGAGAAGAGTATAACTGGTAAATACCTAAAAGAATACTTAAAATAGAAAAAAGGCCAGTTTACATTGTGTAAACTGACCTTAAAGCAAGGGGCAAAAGAAAGAGAAATGGAAACAAAAGGTAATGTAATATATGGAGTTAATTACTTAACTAAGATTAATTGTTCAACCCAGGTTAAGTACTTAAAGTATAGCTAAACTATATTTATATGTCAATAGCAGTACATCCAATCAAAAATAAACTAAAAGAAATGCCAAATGTTCCAGGTGTTTATTTTTGGTTAGATAAAAATAATCAAGTTCTTTATGTTGGTCGTGCTACTAATCTTAAAAATCGTCTAAGCCAATATTTTCAAAAAAATATTGAATCACGTATCGCTGAAATGGTTAGTCAGGCTAAAGATTTACGTTATTTAATTTGCGAAAACTTACTAGAAGCAATTATTCTAGAAGCTAAATACATAAAAGAATACTGGCCAAAATATAATGTGGTAGACCGTGATAATCGTTCTTTTATTTATATTGTTATCACGCAAGGCAGTTACCCTAAGCCAATTATTATCAGAGGCCAAGATTTAAAAAAATTTCCCGAAACTAAAGCTAAGATATTTGGGCCATACCAATCAAGGACTTTAATAAATAATGCTCTTCGTTTGATTAGGCCAATTTTTCCCTGGAGTAATTGCGTACCAGAATCCGGTAAAGCCTGTTTTGACTACCAAATAGGACTATGTCCTGGTGCCTGCATTAAAAGTATCTCCGTAAAAGATTATAAAAAAAATATCGAAAACTTGTCCATGTTTCTTAGTGGCGATAAAAAAAGATTAATAAAAAAACTAGAGAAAGAAAATCCTAATCAAATTAAAGCTTTAAAGCACATACAAGATGTTTCGCTGTTTGCCAGGGAAGATAATTTAAAAGAAAAAAAATTAAATCGAATTGAAGGTTATGACATTTCTCATCTAAACGGCAAAGAATCATATGGGTCTATGGTAGTTTTTTCTAATGGGGAAGCAGATAAAAATGAATATCGACTGTTTAAGATTAAAGAAGCGCCAGAGGGAGATGATGAGCGAGCTTTAAGTGAAATTTTATTACGTCGTTTTAATCATAAAGAGTGGCCTTATCCTGATTTAATTATGATCGATGGTGGGTCACCTCAAATATCTTTTATTTCTAAATTTTTAGCAAAAAATAATATCGCTGTTCCTATTGTTGGTATTTCTAAATTTGCTGGTGATAAATTAATTTTTAGTAAAGAAACCAAGCAAAACTTTAAAGATTTAGCTAAAAATATCAAACCAACTCTTCTAAAAATACGTGAAGAGGCTCATCGTTTTGCCAATTTCGGTAGAAAAAGAGGAGCTAATAATAAATTTAAATTTTAACTTTATCGTGTACTAATATTTTATATAACCGGAAAGAAAGATGGATTTTTATTAATAAAAATGATATAATGAAAATATAAAAAATGCTTAACTTAATTAAAAAAGATATGAAAAAAATTGAATTATTTTTTACAATTTTGATAATATTGGCAGTTACGGCCATTGTTATCGTGGCTCTAGTTATGGCCCGAAAAAGTAATGAACAAGATCGTTTCTCGGTAGTAGGCTCAGGCACCGTTTATGCTAAAGCTGATATTGCTAACATTGAAGTAGGACTAAAAACTACTGTCAAAAAAACGGCCGCTGAAGCAACTAATGAAAGTACTGATAAAATGAATAAAATAGTAGCTGAATTAAAGAAATTAAATATTGAAGACAAAGATATAAAAACTTCCAACTACACTTTAAGCCCAGTTTACAATTGGACAAATGTTAAAGGACAAGAACTTATCGGTTATGAAGTTACTCAAACTTTAACTTTAAAAATTCGTGATTTAAATAAAATTGGTGATGTAATTGCTAAAACAACCGAACAAGGTGCTAACCAAGTTGGCAATATTAACTTTACAATTGATGATGAATTCGCTTTAAAAAATCAAGCTAGAGAATTAGCGATTACTAAAGCTAAAGAAAAAGCGATCTTGATTGCCAGTCAATCTGGAATGAAATTAGGTGATGTTAAAAGTGTTTACGAAAATACTGAGGTTATGCCACCAGTAATGTATTCTAATGCTAAGTTAGACCTCTCAGTCGGCAATGAATCAGTATCTGTTACTCCGAACATACAATCAGGACAAAATGAAATTAAAGTTGATGTTACTTTAGTTTATGAAGTTAAATAAAATTTAATAAGAACTCCTTATAAAAACTATAATAAAAATCCGCCTCAAAAGCTGGTTTTTATTTTATCTTTAAACTACTTATTCAAACTCATAATTATTCTAGAAACAAACTGGCGTGGTAAAAATATATTAATAAAAACTAATATTTTATTCAAACTACCAGGAATAATTATTCTTTTTCCTCGAAACAAACCATTATAACCGGCCCTAGCGACAAAATCAGCACTTACCATGGCTTCCTTGGTTTTTTTTAGGAACATCAACTCTTGCCGGTTGCGAAACCCTCCAAAAATTAGTGGCCACTGGACCAGGACAAAGGGCTGACACCGTAATTTTTTTATTTTCTAATTCAGCGGCTAAGGCAGCCGAAAAAGATAAAACATAAGCTTTGGTGGCATAATAAACATTCATAAATGGACCAGGAAAAAAGGCAGCTAAGGAAGCTACGTTTAAAATTTTAGCATCCCGTGGAGCTTGCTCTAAAAAAAGATAAGTCATACAAGTTAAAGCACCTATATTTAAATCAATCATGTTGCCTTGTTTTTTAATGTCTAAATCAATAAAAGAACCAAGTAGACCAAAGCCAGCATTATTTACTAAAATATCCACCACCAAACTATGTTCTTTAATTTTAATAAAAATACTTGGTATATTATCTAAATTACTTAAATCGGCCGCAATTACCAAAACTTTAACCGAGTATCGATTTTCTAATTCTATTTGAGTTTTTTTTAAATTACTTTCATTACGACTAACTAAAATTAAGTTATGTCCATCAGCAGCAAAAAGCTTAGCTAGCTCGTAACCAATTCCACTGGCGCCGCCAGTTATTAAAACTGTATAATTTTTCATATATTTTTATTATTCTTAGATTATAGCTTAAAATTAATTATTTTACCTAATACAAACTAACCCTTTATACTATTTAAGGGTTACTAAAGACTATTGACAGTAGTAGTGACATTCGCTATTATATAAACAACTTAATATGCCACAGACCGCAAGCACTCAAATAAGTCTCGCGATAGGCAATAGTAATAGTTTTTAACTATTATAAATGTCTGTGGTTATAAGCCACAGTTTTTTTATTTATAGCTAATTAATAAAATATGCCTAAAAGTAAAATCCAAAAAGGAGAAATTATGCGTAACCTAACGGAACGGATTAAAAAATCCAAATCCATTGTGTTTACTGGTTTCAATGCTTTAGGAGTAAAGGACAATGAGGCTTTGCGTGCTAAATTGCGCGAAGAACATGGTGAATACTATGTTGCTAAAAAGACTTTATTAGAACGTGCTCTTAAGGAACAGGGAATCGAGAACTTAGACACTAAATCACTTGTCGGTAAGTTGGCGGTAATCTTTTCTTATGAAGATGAGGTTTCACCAGCTAAAGCGATAGACGCTTTCCGTAAAGACAAAGAAGAAAAAATCTTTTTCTTAGGTGGTATTTTAGAAGGTAAATTACTTTCTAAAGAAGAAGTTCAAGCTTTAGCCAAGTTACCAAGCAAACATGAATTATATGCTAGGTTAGTTGGCACCCTAAACGCGCCAGTTTCCGGCTTTGTAAATGTTTTAGCTGGTAATTTACGTGGTCTAGTGACAGTGTTAAAAGCGATACAAGAAAAAAAATAATTAATAAAATTTAATTTTAAAACTATGGAAGATCAAAAAGACGTTGTAGTTCCTGAAAAATTTCAGGATTTAGTTGGTAAAATAGAAAAAATGAGTGTTTTAGACTTAGCAGAACTTGTTAAGATTTTAGAAGAAAAATTTGGTGTTTCTGCTGCTGCTCCAGCTATGATGATGGCTGCTGCTCCAGCTGCTGCTGAAGCTGAAGTAAAAGACAGCTTTGATGTAGAATTAACTGATGGCGGCGCCTCTAAAATTGCTGTTATTAAGGTCGTTCGCTCAATTACTGAGTTAGGTCTTAAAGAAGCTAAAGATTTAGTAGATGGTGCTCCAAAAGTTGTAAGAGAAGGTTTAAAGAAGGAAGAAGCAGAAACTATTAAGAAGGCTTTAGAAGAAGCTGGTGCTAAAGTAACTTTGAAATAAGCGAAATAGAAAGCTGATTCACATATAAAAACACGGCTACTAGCCGTGTTTTTTGTTGTCCTTATTATTAATAATATCTTATAAACCAAATTTATAAACGATATTGCCAGCTAAAATATAAGCTGATTTACCGGCCTCATCAATAGCAAAATCCTTTATACCATCTTTTACTAAACGAAATTGTTTTACTAGCACACCATCTTTAACTGGCTTACTAGAAACTTTTTCATTCTTTAAAATAATTAAGCGACTATTTTTTAAATCTAATAAATAAATATTAGCAGTAGTTAAAATAACTTTATCAGCAGAAATAGCCGGGATAACAGCGCTTGTTTTATATTCAATTTTTTCTTTATTATAAAATTTTAATAAATCATCACCGTTTTGACTAATTGCTAAAGCACCATCAATTTTAAAATCGGTAGCTTTTGATAAATCAACCGGTGCCTTGAACCAATTACTGCGACTAGTCAAATTTTTATTATATTTATAAATCTGATTATCCGCTTTACTAAGTAAATAAATCGTGCCAGCGTAGAACTGAATAAAATTATCGCCCTGAAGTTTATCGCCACCAATATTTAAAGTGCTTAAATTTTGTCCACTAACCTTAATAATTTTTTGACCCGCTAAATAATAAATATCTGAGTCACTTATTGCTGGGGAGGTAAGGGTAGTTGATTCAGTTAAAGATATCTGCTTACTGCTTGAATCTTTTAAATTAAAATTATAAATAGACTTATTTAAACCATCACTAATATAAAGACTGTTACCTAAAAAAACTAAATTATCGGCTCCAGCTTGGGGATTAAAGATATTAGTATTTATAATTTCTTGAAAATTACTAACATTAACAACTTTTTGGATTTTATCATTTTGCTCAGATAATTTAATCAGTAAATTTGCTTTTTGGATTTCTTGATCTTCATTTTGCGGCAAGGTACTTTGAAGAGAATTTATTAATTCATTTAAAGTGCCCGAAGCATCAGTTTCATTACCCACGGCTAAATACAAATCCACGTCAGCTTGTTTATTGTTAATATTACTAGCAACTTGATTAAATTGCTCTGTAGCTAAGCGTGAATTTTTTCCTGAGGCTGTAAAAATAAGAGAAGTCACTAAAATTAAAAAACAAAGAGACAAGGAACCAACTAAAATTTTATCTTTTTTACCTAGGCTTTTTATCCACTTAATAGTTCCTTGATATGAACCAACCCAAAAACTAGGGGTTAAAATTATGCCCAATGTTTTTAAAATATTCCAAATTTTTGGTAAAAATGAATAACTCTTCTTACCAAAAATCATTTTATCTTTAATAATAAAAGATTCTCGATTAAGGGGATTAAGCTGGCGATCTTCTTTCGCCGGCGCCCGAGTAATTATAGTCTCATCATTATCATCATGGAATTTAACAATTTTTTTATTTTCTGGAATTTCAACTTTAAATTTATTTAAAAAACTACTAACACTTTTTGTAATTTTTTTGATATTTATAATACCAGCTGGAGCCAACATGCTTTCAGTCTTTTGCTCTGTATAATTAAGATGAGAAATTGAACTATGGGCATTACGAGTTGAAACACCTCTTGCTGGACCAGCACCTGCCACTTGGCCAGCCGTTTCACTTTCTTCTCGAAGATCATTTAATCCAGAACCCAAAGTACTTTTTACTATTATTCCCAAAAATGGTGCAAAAGAATTTATTTTTTGAAGAAAATTCTTTATTTGTTCCGCCGCTACCATTGGTGGTAACTTAGTAATAATATTTATTAACTCGCGATTAGAGACATATTCTGGTAAAGCCTCATTGGTAAATAAAAAATAGGAATGAGCTGGTATTTCACCATTTATAACAGCAGAAAATATTTTACTACCAGCAATATTATAAACAGTAGAAACTTCGCTACCTGTGGCCTCTGAGTCCTCTATAACATTTGATTCTATATTTAAAATCTCATAATCACCTTTGCGTCTAAATATTAAAAAAGCTTTATTTTTTCCATAGTTAGAAAAATAAATCTTATTTTCATAAATCACTCCTAAAGTTAAATTGGTATTACTAGGACTAATTTTTAAATGCTCTTCTTGTAAAAACTCAGCAAACCCTTGATTTACTTTAGCTAAAACAGTTTCAAAAATATTTTCGATTTTCAACCCTTCAATTTTGTCACGAAGTAATATTTTTTCGTCACCATAATAGTTATAATCAAAAATATTAACCAAAAAATTAATAATTTTCTGGGTTTCATTTTTTTTACCATCCATTTCAGCTAGTACAAAAATTTTACCAGCCAAGCGCTCTTTGTTAGAGTCAGGTTGTGACACGAAAACTTCACCGGCATAGTTATGATTTTTACCGGAATTTAAGATTATAGAGGCTATTTTATTATACATACATTAAAAAAAATTAAGCTTAAATTCCTAATTTTTTGATCTTTTTTGTTTGACTAATTGCTTTTTATATTATACTATAAAGTAATAAATAGATAAAGCTATGCTAAATCAACTCTTTGGTTCGGAAGCTCGAGTCAAAATTTTGAATATATTTTTAACTAAACCAGAAAGCGGTTATTACTTAAGAGGATTAGCCAGAAGTTTAGATTTACAAGTTAATTCAGTTAGACGTGAATTACTAAATTTAGAAAATTTAGGACTAATTTCTCCCATTCCTGGTGAAATTAAAAGTAAAGAAAAAAAATATTATATAGTTAATCGTGACTTTCTTCTTTTTGATGAGATAAAGTCGCTTTTTGTAAAAGCTCAAATATTAAGCACTAAAGAATTTGCCGAAAATGTTCAAAAAACTTGTACACCTAAACTTTTAATTCTATCGGGTTTTTTTACTGGTGATAGTGAAGCTAAAACCGACCTTCTGATTGTCGGCCGAATTAATAAAGATAAATTTGTTAAATTAATAAAAGAATTAGAAGAATCAATCGGCCGAGAAATTAACTACACTATAATGGATGAGAGAGAATTTTTTTACCGAAGAGATATTTTTGATGTTTTTTTACATCGAATAATGGAAGGAAGAAAATTAATAATAACAGATAATTTATCTCCCCAAAAATAATTATGTTAAAACCACCCATAAAAATAGCCTTAAAAACACTAAAATATTTAGTTATCACCGTAATTGGTGTTATTATTTTAACCTTATTACTGCTTAGCAATAAAGTAACGGCTTCAAAAAACTATTATGACCAAATGACGGCCGGGAAATATAATTTAGAGCAATCTATCTCATCCATTAAAACGCAAAAATATTTAGCAGCAGGGCAACAAGCCACTTTAGCAGCTGATCAGTTTAATTCAGCTTTAAAAACTCTTTCCGATATAAGACAGAATAAAATTACCTCCTATTTTACACCTATATCATCATCTATTACCGATTTAGAATATTTAACACAAACCGCCGAGGTTTTAAGTAAATCAATTGCTCGTTCCAGCGAAGTTCTTACTAAATTAGACAAAGTAAGCGGTGGTCGCTTTACTGGTTCATTTTCCGATTTATCGGAAACAGACAGACAACAAATACTCCTAACCGTTTATCAGTCGGCTCCCGAATTAAACGGACTAAAAGCTAATTTAGAATTGTCGATTGATAATTTAAATAAAATTCATCAAATTGGAATTTTAATGCCAATTAATTCTCAATTAGCTGATATTAAAAATCAGTTATCTGTAGCAACTAATCTCTTAAATCAACTTGTCCCTCTTACTCAACTTTTACCATCTTTATCTGGTTATCCACAAGAAAGCCAATTTTTAGTTATTCTACAAAATAATGACGAACTTCGTCCTACTGGAGGATTTATTGGTACTTATGGTTTAATGAGCGTTAAAGACGGAAAAGCGGGCAGCATTATTACAGAAGATGTTTATCATCTAGACATGCCTTGTATTGGTAAATTAAAAGTAACTCCACCGGAACCAATAAAAAAATACATGAAGGTTGAATATTGGTGGTTACGTGACGCTAACTTTTCACCAGATTTTCCTACCTCAGCGAAACAAATAGAAACCATGTTTATGACTGAGAGTGAATGCGCCGGAAAACCAGTTACAAAACCAACCGCTATTATCGCTATTAATCCAGATTTAATTGCCGATTTACTAGGACTTGTGGGCCCTATTATAGTTGATGGAGTGACTTATGATAGCAGTAATTTTCAACCACTACTACAATATAATGTAGAAATTGCCTATGTAGATAAAAATATTAGCTCCTGGAATAGAAAAGAAATTATTAATTCCGTAGTTTCGGAACTTGAGAAACGCTTAATGTCACTACCTACTAAACGCTTACCAGAAATTCTAAATATCCTACAAGAGAACATCGCTAAACGTAATTTACAAATTTATTTTGATAACAGTGAACAAGAGAGTATCGCCTCAGGGCTCAATTTAACTGGAGAATTAAAAAATACTACTGGCGACTATTTAATGGTTGTTGATACTAATTTAGCCGCCTTTAAAAGTGATGCTGTGATGAAAAAAAATATTGTTTATAAGTTAAGCAAGGATAGCAAGCAAAACTTAATTACTGCCGATATCTCGCTAAACTATAAGCACGAAGGAGGATTTGATTGGCGAACTACCAGGTATCGCAGTTATACTAGAATTTATGCGCCCTTAGGTAGTAAATTAATAAATAATGGTGGATTAGAAGATTTTTCAAGCACCGACGACTTATTGTTAAATAAAACCGTTTTTGGTTTTTTCTGGACAATAGAGCCGGGACAAGAAAAAACGACTACGTTTTCCTATTTTTTGCCAGAAAATATTAGCACAAATAATTATAATTTATATTTTCAAAAACAATCCGGTAGTCGTCTTAATGAATTTAAATTAATAAATTCTTTTATACCCGACGGAGCAGGTAATTGGAGCGGAACATTAGATAGAGATAAAATCTTTAGATAAACAAAAACCCCGCTAAGTAAGCGGGGGTTTTTATATCTTTTTAAACTATTTATTTTATTTTAACAACAGTAAAACTAATACTATAAGTTAAACGAGACGTTAAACCATCAACTTTAGCGTCGATAGTTGAACCGTTAGCATCGGGAACAACAATGGCCTGACTAAACCGTCCATTACGATCAGCTTTTAACTTAGTAATTGAACCACCAAAGTTAATTAATAAATCTTCGTTTGGAAAATAACCAGCTCCTGATAAAACAACAGCAGCACCGGGATTAGCTAAATAATGATCAAAGGCTAAAACTAAGGCTTCTTTTGATTCCATTAAATCAGAAATTTCAGAAGCTTGAACTGAAGCAATTTTTTTAAGCGAAGAATTTAAAACAGCAATTCCGCCACCATTAAAAACGACTAAATGATCACTATTATTTATATTCACATACTTAATATCGATAGCATAACCATTGGTATTTAATTTACTAGCTGAAATTTTTAAACCTTCCTTTAAATCTTCTCGTGAAAGTTTCATAATACTATCCCCATTGCTAGCGTAAATATAATTATAGTTTCCTGATGGTTCAACGCTATAGCCGTTGTTTGAACTATTTGGATAACTAACAATTAATCTACCGGATAAATCAAAACGTTTTAGAAAATAATCATCAAAAACATAAATATCTTTACTTACTGGATCGATATAAGATTTTCTTAAACTTTGTCCCTCGCGATAATTAACCGGGAAGGTTGATAATACTGCTCTATTTTTTACATCAAATACTCTAACCTGATTATCTTTATTAATGGAAGTAATATAACGACCAGAGGCATCAAATCTAACTGAACCAGATAAATCATTTTCAATTTTAAAAGAATCAATTACATCTAAAGTATTTCGATCT
Source organism: uncultured Gammaproteobacteria bacterium (assembly GCA_964355275.1). Lineage (GTDB taxonomy): Bacteria > Patescibacteriota > Patescibacteriia > Patescibacteriales > UBA12465 > JAEZRQ01. The sequence goes on from CAYHCB010000001.1 coordinate 63,159, forward strand.
ATTTTCCAAAGTTTTACACTTTTATCAGAAATGGTTGCCATATAAGGACCAAATTTATCCACTCGTTTGTACCATTCATAATAACTATTTTTTTGTTTAGAAAAAATAACAGGACGATCTAAATTAGTTAAATCATATTTATATAGAGTGTAAGCTGAAGTGGCATAAGCAAACAAACGACCATCTTCGATATTTAACTTAACTGAAGAAAAGTCATCAGTTTTATCTAATGGTGAATTTGGTGCTTTAAATTTAGACACCCTGTCTAAAGATGAACCATTTAATTTAAAAATTTCCAAGCTACCACTATCGGTGCTAGCAACAATTAAATTACCTTTATAATCAACCGCATCACCAGAGTAATAGGTTTTGTAATTAGTTCGACCAACGGATGTTATCGCTAAAACAGCTAACAAACAAACAAAGGCTACTCCAATAATTTTTTTCATATTTAAATATTTAATCATATGTTTTTATAATTAAGAAAAAATAATTAGTAAGTTTTAAATTTTAGATTACCTTACATTCTACACTTTTTATTTAATAATGTCAATATCTAAAGAATAATTCTTTTAACATCAGCCATTTTTATATTATTGACAAAAATACAATTATTAGTTATAATTTAAAGTCACAATAAAAAGATCATTAACAATCAAAAAAACCATAAAAATCATGAAAGAGAAAGTAAAGTTACTTTTTGTTGCTTTTTTGGCAATATTTAGCCTGTCACTGAAATCACAGACAACGGCCGTTCATCATTATCTACCCATTCTAAGCGAGGGGCAGGCCAGAAGTTATTTTGGCTATGACCAAATCATCGTAGATCATGAGGTAATAAACACCTCTGCCGATAATTTACGTTTAATGCGTCAAAATAACCCAAAGCTAGTCATTTTAGTCTACGTTAATAAGATTGAGTGGCACAGTCCAATGTTCAACGATAAGCCCTGGAGTCTTACGATGGTAGCGGAACTAGAAAAGTACCCTAAATGGTTTCTGCGAGACACTAAAGGACAAAAATTAGAATTTTGGCCTAACACAGTTCTGATGAATTGCGGCCTAGATTGCCCAAGATACACTATTAAAGGCAAAAGCTACAATTACATTGAGTACTTTAGTGAGCGCTACATAAAGGACATCATTGGTGCCTACAAGAAAGCTGGTATTAAGCTGAACGGTATACTCGACGATGAGCTGCTAAAATCAATTAGTTTCATAACCGCTTATGGTAAAAACAAAAATGGTATAGATGCTAATGGCGACAAAATAAACGACAACCCCGAGAAATTAGATAAACAATGGCGCTTAGGGAATGCTTATTTTCTTAAGGAGGTCCAAAAATCTATGGGTAGCAGTTTTATTATCATCGGCAACGGTGACCATGGTTATTACATGGATTACTGCAAAGGGAAGATGTTTGAATACTTCCCGGAAATTTATTTAAATGAAAATGATGCCCGCAGTGAAGCCTGGCCCGAAAACATGCGTAATGCTTCCGGGATGGAAACAGCCATTTTTAATGCCCGCGCTAATGCTTATGGAAAAAAGGACAATTGGTTCTTTACTCTCTGCTCAGTTATGTTACTTGATAAAGTTATCTTTTCTCACGGGCAAAATTTACCCTACAATGAAAAATATAACCTTCAATTAGGAGCTCCGAAGGGAAAATTCTCCCAAGAAAAAGGTATTTTTTCAAGAAACTTTCAAAATGGAACCGTATATGTTAACCCGGAAACTAAAAAATCCTGGGTCAAATATAATAATGGTAAAGAGCTAAAATAAAAAAACAAAAACAAAAAAAAGGGGATCGCTATAACAGTGACCCCCTTTTAATTTATAAATTTTCTAAATAGGGTTTTTTTATGAGTTAAAGCGACCGCTAACATAGCCCCCGATAATGACCAAAAAATCCATTGCATAACCGCATCTTTTAAAATATTATCAGTGGCACTAGCCGCCCCTAAACTAATCATAAAAAATAATAAAAATAAGATTAACATCTTTAATCTTGGTCTGGTTTCCTGTCTAAATCCTTGCCACATTTTTTTTAAATAACTAATTAATAACCAGACATAAGCTAGCAAGGCAAATATTCCTGATTCTAACCAAATTTTTAAATAATCATTATGAGGTTCAGTGGCAATTAAAAAACGGGGAATATTTTTTTGAATAAAAATAGAAGCCGTTCCTGGTCCATAACCAAACCAAGGGTTAGTTTTTATATAAGAAAACATATCACGCCATAAATCTAGACGCCAAGCTGACGAATCAGTCGCCCCTAAAGTAGTTAAAGTAGAAATACGGTCTTGAAAGAAAGGAGCAAACAAATACAGCATAAAAACCGATAGCATAGAAATAAGTAACAATTTTCTAAAACGATAAACACCTATCCCAAATAAAATAAGCGCCAAAGCCAGCCAAGCGGCTCTAGTATAGGTAAAGAGTAATGGGATTACAAAAAATATAACTAACAGACCATAAGGAATTTTTAAAACATCACCTTTTTTTAAATTTAAAGTTACAAATAAAGTTAAACAAATAACTAACACTAAATAAAAAGCTAACATATTCGGGTGAACAAAGGTGCCAAGTAAACGCCATCTGTCCCCATCAAAAAATCCACTTCGAGAAAATAATTGCCACCAAGCAACACTGGCTGGAATAATAGCTGAAAAAATTATAGCTTTAGCTAAGCTGGTTAATTTTTTTGGCGTATTAAAAATTAAATACCCAAAAACAAAAGCCGAGAAAAAACTAAATAGACGAAAAAAATCAATCGCGCTCGCTTTTTTATCAAAAGAAAAAAGTGATAAAATAGCGATAATACCTAAAAATAATAACCAAGGCCAAAGTAGTGGTAATGATTTTAATTCGTGTCGTTTTTTAAAAGCGACTATGCCCGCTAAACTAATAAGTATTACTCCTAGTAAAAAAGTAAAATTTAACGAAATACCAAATACATTAATTAATTCCTGCCCACCTAAATAATCAAAAGTCGTGCGAAACACCAGAAGTGCAAAAAATCCAGATAGTGGCGCAAAAAAAGAATATACAAAAATAGATAGCGCTACGAGTAAAAAAATTAAACTAGAGCTAGCGCCAGACCAAAAGAAAGAAAGCAAAATAGCTAAAACAGAAAAAAGACCTAAAATAATAAATACTAATTTTTGCCTTTTTATTTTATTAAATTCAAGATTATTTCCTTCTTCCATAAAAAATGATATGCTTTATACATAAATATTAAGTAAAAATAACATTAAAGTCAAAGATGAAAATAGTTCAAGCTAATAAATTTTTATATTTAAAAGGCGGTGCCGACAAGTATTGTCTTACTTTAATTGAAGAATTATCAAATTTGGGTAATCAAATAGTGCCTTTTGGTATGGCTGATGAGAAAAATATTAAATCTCCATGGAGTAAATATTTTTCTGAAAATATAAATTATCATGAATCTGGTAATCTTTGGAAAATAGCCACCCGCCTAATCTGGAATAAAGAAGCAGCTAATCAATTTGGTAGACTTCTTGATGAAACTAAACCAGATTTAGTTCATGCTCATAATATTTATCACCAATTATCTCCCTCTATTTTAGTCGAAGCTAAAAAAAGAAAAATTCCGGTAATCATGCATTTGCATGACTATAAAATAGTCTGTCCTAATTATTTATTATTTACTCACGGTAAACATTGTGA
>CAYHCB010000001.1:66954-93283 GCA_964355275.1 uncultured Gammaproteobacteria bacterium
ATTTGGGCAGAAAATATGTCTTTAGTCTTACTTGAATCACTAGCCTACGGAAAAATAATAATCGCTAGTTCAAGTGGCGGCACCCCAGAACTTATTGAAGATAAGAGAACTGGATTTTTATTCCCCCCCGGAGATTATAAAAAATTGTCGGAAAAGATAAATGAACTAAATAATATAAGCGCCAAACAGCGAGAGCTCATGGAAAAACTAATAAAAGAAAAAATTGTTCCTCTGGAATTAAGCCAACACTTAATTAAGCTACAAAATATTTACCAGGAGCTAAAACAAAAACAATAAAATCGCTATTACTAGCGATTTTTTGTATATAATGGCCACTACCTCTTGACAATAATTAATTAATATACTATAATTACTTCGTATTGACAAATATACGATAAATATATTGACAAATCAATTTATATGTTTTAGACTTATATGTTGATATTGTATAAAATATAGAAAAATATGGACACAAAAGATTTTCTACAATTAGTAAAAAAAAGGAAGATGCCCGTGATTAGTATCACTCTAATTTTTGTTATTATTGGATTACTTATAACTTTAGCTCAACCTCTAAAATACCGATCTAAATCTCGTTTGCTTATCCTACAACCAAATACAGCTACTGATGCTTATGCCGTAGCTAGGTCAAATCAATATGTAGGTGGACTTATTTCTGAGGTTATTTATTCTGGTTCTTTCTTAGATTCACTTAATGCTTCTGATTTTTCTTTTAATCGTAATTACTTTAATAGTACTTATAAAGAAAATCTTAAGAAATGGAAAAAAACTGTCTTTGCTAGATCTAGTGGCGATACCGGTATTATTGATATAGAAATTTATCACACTAACCCCGAAGAAGCGAGAAAAATTTCTTTAGCCGTTAATCAACTTATTATTTCCGGACAAAGTCCTTATAAGTTTAACGCTAACCAAACAAAAATTAGTATTATCGATCAACCAATTATATCTTCTTTTCCAGTTAAACCAAATATACCAATTAATTTAGCAATGAGCTTATTCTTTGGTTTCATGTCAGCTTGTTCATATGTCTACTTATTTCCTAAAGAAAGATTATCAGAAAAACTAGCTACCGAATTATTTGGTAAAGAGGAAATAAAAGTAAGATATCAACAACCAGCTTTTGCGCCTGCTCAAATAGCCTTCGTAACCGCTGAAGATAACTATACAAAAGAATACATAACCCCAGAAGTACCAGAAAATTTACCATTTTATGCTCAAGAGATTCCAGATATGGAAGAGTTGCAAGCAGAGATAGTTAAAAATGTTGAACCAAATTTTAAAAGTAATTTCACTTTTCAAGGAAATATTCAAAATGTCTTAGGAGAATAAGGTTCTCCTTAAGACTTGAGAGCCGAAACGTAATTTCGACTTTCAATTCTTAAAACGTATATTAACAATCAAATAAACAAAAATAGGAATCATGAGAAAACTCGTTTTTTTATTAATTTTACTGCTTTCTACAGTGGTAGGCTCGACTCAGGAACTGCTCATTCAGGGCGGTGGAGGGTTCAGCAAGAAGGATTCCGTTCAAACCGGAAACTATGGCTTCGGTCAAATCCGGCTAATGTTTGGCTCGGGTGTAAGAGTTGGACCTTACTTTGGTTTAACTAAATATGGCTCAACTGAGCTTTATAAAAATCCGCACTCCGCCTCAAACGGAACAGAATTGTCCTATGGACTATCGTTGGACTTTTACGGTCCGATTACTTATTCGTACAGCACTTACGCCTGGATTAATACCGGGTTTAAAACAGCTAGTGATAAGTATAATGATGGTACTTATAAGTCGCTACAAAAAACCAACGGAATCTTTTTATCCGGCGGTTGGTTTGTAACCGATGAGTGGTCTGGTTGGCTGGGAAATAACAGATTATTATTTGATCTTTATTTTCCTTTAAAATCGACTGCTACCGCTACCTGGAAAGGTGATGCTGTCGACGGGGTAATACCTTACGACAAAAAATCTATCAGATTAGTATTAGAGAGTGGCATTAAGCGCTTTGGAAACGGAGTACAAATTGAGCCCCTAATACATCTGGGTTACGGAAACGATTTTGGTCGCCAAAAAAACTACTACGAAATAGGCGGGGGAATTGACCTGGGAATCTTAAATGTTTGGTATCGCGACATCTTGAAACTAAAAGTATTTTGGCGTCAAGATTTTAAAGATCAATCGCAATTACTTAAAACCACCGGTGGCGGTACAACAGTAGTTGAATTAAACCTTGACGTAACAAGTTTCATCAGAGCAATTAAAAAAAATTAATAACAAAAAAAAGTTTGTATCATGAAAAGAATTTTAACAATCATCGGAATTGTCATCCTTTTGATAATCTTATGTTTATTTGCCTTAAAGTTTTACGGAGATCGTAAAATTGGCGAAGAAAATAAGACAACAAAAAACCCGTGCACTGAAGCTGAAATGCGCGCTGATAGCCTGCAGAAAGCTCTCAATAAATGTTTAGGAATTCCCGAACCAATGACCGTCGAAGAACAGCTGGCAAAAGTTATCGCTGAATTGGATGTTATAAAAAAAATGCCAAAAGGAAAAACCATTATTATTACAGAAAAAAAACCAGACACCAACCCAATCTACGGTGACGTGTCGGAGGAAAGTTTTACCAATAATGAGTTTACCCGTAAAGCTAATAACAATTCCAGTTTAACCACTACCATTGAAACCTTTGATCCGGATAACGGCAATTTGCCCATAACCTTGTATCAAGGAAAAGTAACTGGCGATTGGGGTGTAACCATTGATGGCACTGGACATAGTCTGTATTTTATTAAAAACTCAGTATTTATGTCTGGGAATCCGACAATTCCCGCTCCGCGTGTAAGAGGAGTAAATGGTCCTGAAATGACACTTGATAACAGTACTGGGTACTTGTTTTGGGTAGATCAGAGCAGGTTAGTTTCCGTTCAGGAAATTAATAATTATAAATACGCCATTGAATGGAATATCTATATCGGAGAAACTAACTACGGCACTGGTACTTATGAAACCTGGTTGCCTCACCAGGTACTTAAACCTTTGATTAACAAAGTCAGAGGAAAGGAATGGGGAGAAATTACCGATCAGGATCTGATAAAAATGAATGCCGAAAATTCCAATATCTGGACACCTCAGAATGAGGGAACCATTCGTCCATTTCGCCTAAACAACGAAGGTGGCCGCGCTATTGGCAGAGAAGATCAAAACCTCTACCAGGGATGGAACTTCCGCAATCGCATCTATGCTGAGAAAAAAACAACTATTCAATAAGTTGTAAATACTTAGCGTGAAAGGACTTCAAGTAATTGAAGTCTTTTTTTTATATTAAAAAATTATTTATCAATAAAAAAACCTCACTACTTTGTGCAGTGAGGTTCTCTAAAAAATTTATATTATGATTATGGCGCAGAGCTATATATTTTTCCATCCTTTACGTGGACGATATAGAGTCCGTCATTTTGCCGATAAATAGACTCTGGATCGTAAGCCCATTGATTACCTTGTAACCAACTAAAGCGTACTCGTCCATTAACGCAGGAGAAATTCCATTTAAAATACTTAATGTTATTAATGATGACAATATCATTAGCCGCTAAAGGATAGGAGTTCCAATTGACACTGGGAAGTTCTCCTTGAGCTTCGGCGTTTAATGAGGAATTGAAACCATTTATAATGTCGCATCTAAGACCTAAGGTGATAAAGTTAGTCGTCCCCGAAAGATTACCAGCAATTAAGATAATTGCTGTTTCACCACCTGGCGGCACAATTACATCGCTAGACACTTTAACCCAACGAGTAAATACCACATTCGGCGAAACACTTTTAACAGTGACTGTTAAACGATATAAACCGGTTGCAGTATATTTATCTGTAGCCTCGTCAGTTGTTACTTTGGGGTTGCCGTTACCAAAATCAAATTCGGCGATAACTTTATTACCGTTAATATTTAAGACGGACACTGATAACAAAGTATTTACTTTGGTAAAGATTGTGTCAGCCAATAAAGACGTATAATTAGTTACCTTTAAAGTAAAAGGATTAGTAGCCGTTTCGATATCAGATATCTGCCCATCGTTTACATAAACTGTATACAGACCATCACTTTGACGATAGATTGATGTTTGATCAAAAGCCCACTGATTACCTTGTAACCAGCCAAAATGAAGTTTACCGTTTACACAGGAAAGGCTCCACTTAAAATATTTAACCCCATTTACCGTAACGATGCTGCTGGCTGCTAAAGGGTAGGAACTCCAATTTACATTAGGAATTTCTCCTTGAACCTCAGCGTTTAACGAAGAGTTAAAACCATTAATAATATCACCTCTTAGTCCTAGAGTGATAAAATTAGTAACCCCAGATACAGAAGAGCTAATTAAGATAATTGCTGTTTCACCACTTGGTGGCACGACAACATCATCAGAAACAACAACCCAACAGCTTAGAACTACTTTTGGTGAAAGGTCTTTTACGGTAGCAGACAAACGATACAAACCGGTTGCGGTATACTTACCAGCGGCTTGATTACCAACAATCTTATCGGTGTTATTACCAAAATCAAATTCGGCTATAACTTTATTACCGCTCGCATCCTCAACGAATGCAACAACAAATGTATTTGGTTTTACGAAGAGGGAATCTCCGGAAACCATTGCTGAATTAGCAAACTTCAGAGTGAAGTCACTGTTACCGGAAATTGGGGTAATCGGCTCTTTAGCGCAAGATGTCATTATCATCGCAGCTAAAACAGATAAAACAAAAATTAATTTTTTCATGATTTCTATTTTTATTAAGTTGTTAATTTACGTTATTTTTCTCTATATTCCTAAAAAAGAAATAGAGGGAAAAAGAAATGAGCCGCTTAACTCATTTTCTTTTTTATTTTTTTAGCATTGTCTGATATAAATCAGCTGTCTTTTTAGCAATATCATCAGCATTATATTCTAATTTAACTCTCGCTAAAGCTGAAACACCATAAGCCTGAGCCCTCTCTGGGTCGCTTAACATTAATTCTAGCTTAGCTTTTAAATCTTGATAATCGCCATTTTTAAAGGCAACGCCAGTATCAGCGATAGCTTCTAAATTAGGGGTGATATCGGAAACCAAACAAGGACGAGAGTAGGCCATGCCTTCAAGTAAAGAAAAAGACAAACCTTCACTTTCTGATGGTTGAACAAAAATAGCTGTATTAGAAAATAATTCTTTAAGAATATTACCATTCTGATTACCAGTAAAAATAATATTAGGATTGCCAGCTGCTAGATCATGAAGTTCTCTTACATAATCATCAGTAAAAGATCCTTCACCAACAATAACTAACTTTTTATCAGTTTTTATTTCTAAATAAGCTTTAATTAAATAATGAACCCCCTTATGTCTAACTAAACGACCAATATAAGAGATATAGCTATCTTTTTCTAAACCCCATTTAGTTTTTATCTCTTTAGCTGGCACTAATTCATTTATTTTAGCAGAGGAGGGAATATAAATAGGGTTCTTATTATATTTCTTTTTTGCATAATCAGTTAAGACTAAAGAAGTAATAATTGTCTTATCAGCTAAAGAGTTACCAATTTTCTCACCTAATTTTAAAAATGACTTAGCTAAAAAGCCCCATTTTTTGTGATAATAATCCTGACAATGAAAAGTAAAAACAATCGGAGTTCTCGGACGTATAATCTTAGCTAACCACAACATAGAAGCTGGGCCAATAGATTGAAAATGAATAATATCGTATTTGCGTCTTACTAAATCAAGACAAGCAAAAAAAGTAGATGAAATAGCATCTAAATTCTTAGAGGAAATACTAGGCACAGTAATAATTTTAACACCCTGCCATTCCTTTAAATTTTCTGTATTATAACTAGACCGAGCATACACAAAAACTTCGTGGCCACTTTTTACCAAGTTTACCGCTAAGTCCTCAACTTGTCGCTCAACACCACCAGTCTTAGTGGGGATGCCTTTTTGTCCAATGAAAGCAATTTTCATATTTTCCTATTTATTTCTAACTATTTAGTTTAAAACTTTATCAATGTTTTGTCAATAGAATTATACAATATTTTTATATAAATGTCAATAGAAAAGGCCTCAAGTGAGTGAGACCTTAAAATACCTTATATTAGTTAAAAAATGTTAAAGCCACTTCTTTTTAGTAAAGATTGAAAGTAAAACTATCAAGCCAGCAGACATAATACTTAAGATAATCCAAAAACCATAAGGACCATCAACAAAAGGCATATACTTAGCGTTCATCCCAAAAATACCAGCCAGTAAATTTAAAGGTAAAACTAAAACTGAAAATATAGTTAAAGTTTTCATAATAATATTCATCCGATCGTTTAAAAGAGATTCATTGGTATCATTTAGAACTTCAACCATTTCTTTTTGAACATCTAAAATTTCCCAAATTCTTTTTGAGTGTTCGGTTAAATCTTCATAATGTCTTTTAATCGCTTCACGAGGCACTAAGCTGCTAGTCATGTCTTGCAGGTGTCTTAAAATATTAGCATGATTTTGCATTATCTTCCGAATGTTAATAATATTGCGACGAAGCTCTAAAATTTTACTAACTGCGTGTTTTTGATCACCGGAAAATATAGTTTCTTCGACTTCATTAATATTTACACTATTTTGATCTAAAATATTGTAACAATCACTATTTAATCTGCTAAGTAACTCGTAAAGCAACATGCTAGAACTTTCTGTTTCATAAGATAATAAGTGATCAGGGTGAGCCTTACAATAACTAAAAAAATCATTGAGTGGTTTTAAATTACCGTTATGTAAAGTAATTAAATAACCGTGCCCAATAAAAAACTCTATCTCTCCTGGTACTATTTTATCTTCTTTAAAAGTAGGGAAGTGGAGAATTAAAAAAAGATAATCCTTGTCACTTTCTACCATTGGACGTTGTGCAAAAACAGTGGCGATTGAAGCTTTAAGATGATTTATATTAAAACCAAATTTACGACGTAAATAATCTATTTCTTTTTTACTAGCATTAGAAATATTAAGCCATTTTAGAAAATATCCATCTGTTTTAGGATTATCAATTTTTATTTCCTGAATATTATCAGATGTTTTTAGTAAATTAGACATAGTAATTTTTTGACTAAACGCTCTTTTTATAATAAAATAAGGCTGTAAGAATTATATCATATGGCTAATATTTTGGGAATAAATTTATCGGACTTAAGCCAAACAGAGCTACTAAATCGCTTGGATTTTTTTTTAAGTGGAGAAAATAGCCACTATTTAGTTACCCCTAATCCAGAAATTATTTTAAAAGCCTCTAAAGATGAGGAATATTTTTATATTTTAAATTCTGCTGATCTGGCTATTGCTGACGGTTTCGGTTTAGTTTTAGCTGGAATAATTCAAGGGCAAAAAATAAGCAGAATTACCGGCTCAGATTTAACGCCGATATTAATTGAAAAAGCAGAAAAAAAACAACTAAAGGTTTTAATAATTAACTGGCAAGATGGCTTATCAAAGTCTAGTGATATAACCCAAGCTTTAAATTCTCGTTGGCCAAATTTAATTTTTGAAATTTTAGATATTACTAAAAAAAGTAATTTAAATTTAGAAGAAAATAATAAAATAAAATTATTTAAGCCCGCTTTAGTTTTTGTTACATTAGGAGCGCCACTGCAAGAAAAATTAATTTGGCACGAACTTAAAAATTGGCCAAGTGTTCGTCTAGCTCTTGCTGTTGGCGGATCATTTGATTTTTTAACAAACAAAATAAAAAGAGCTCCCAAAATAATTAGTCGCTTAGGCATCGAGTGGTTATGGCGAGTTTTTCTTCAACCACAAAACCGAGTACAACGTTTAAAAAGAATTTGGCGAGCTACCGTCATTTTTAGTTTAAGAATTTTAAAAGATAGTTTGATAAAGCCTTTTTTCTATCGTCCTAGTGTAGCAATTATGCTATATAAAAAAACTGATAGCGGTGTTAAAATATTAATAGTTGCCAGACAAGATAAACCTTCTCATTGGCAGTTACCTCAAGGCGGGACTGATGGAGAAACATTAGAGATTGCTGGGGCCCGGGAATCAAGAGAAGAACTAGGTACTGATAAGTTTATAGTTAAAAAAACTTTTTCAAATTTACATCGTTATCTTTTTCCCAAATTACTTGGTAATGGCCAGCGACATACTTTCTACAAAGGTCAAAAACAGGGTTTATTTATTGCCGAGTTTACCGGCAATGATAATGATATTAAAATAAATTACTGGGATCATGTCGCTTGGCAATGGATAGAACCGGAAAAGTTACTAGAAACCGTTCATCCTTATAGACAAGAAGGCGTTAAAAAATTCTTAGTTAAATTTTTAGAAACTATAAAATAAATTATTTATGACCGATAAAATCAGAATTCGCTTTGCCCCATCACCAACAGGATTTCTTCATATTGGTAGTTTACGTGTGGCTATCTTCGACTACTTAATAGCTAAAAGTCTAAATGGAAAACTTATTTTACGCATCGAAGATACTGATCAAAAAAGGGAAGTAGCGGGCGCCGCCGAAGGACTCGCTAAAACTTTAAGTTTATTTGGGATTAATTTTGATGAGGGTCCTCATTTAGGTGGTGATTATGGACCATACACTCAAAGCGAACGGTTAGATATCTATAAAAAATATTCCGATCAACTAATAAAAGAAAAAAAAGTATATCGTTGTTTTTGTACCGCCGAACGTTTAGAAAAGATGCGAGAAGATCAACAACTAAATAAACAGGCTCCACGATATGATCGTGCCTGTAGGTATTTATCAGAAGATGAAAGTGATCGTCGAGCACTTAGCGAGCCTTATGTTATTAGGCAAAAAATGCCCATTGAAGGCGAAATAACTGTTAATGATGAACTAAGAAATGATATAACTTTTAATTTTAGAGATTTAGACGATCAGGTTTTAATTAAATCTAATGGCGTCCCCACTTATCAATTTGCTAGTGTAATAGATGATCATACTATGGAGATTTCTCATGTTACTCGTGGAGATGAGTGGCTGCCTTCATATCCTAAAAATATTTTATTATACCAAGCTTTAAATTGGACACCGCCAAAATTTATTCACTTTCCCTTAATTCTTAATAAAGAGGGTGGAAAATTATCAAAAAGAAAAGGAGATGTTTTTGTTGAGGATTATTTAACTAAGGGTTACTTACCGGAAGCACTTATTAATTTTTGCTCTTTACTTGGTTGGCACCCTAAAGGAGACAATGAAATTCTCACCATGTCTGAGTTAATCAAAGAATTTTTTATTTCCGGTATCGGAGTTTCACCAGCTGTTTTTGATTTAGAAAAATTAAATTATTACAACGCTTATTATATTAGAGAAAAATCCACTGAAGAGTTAGCTAAACTCTGTCAACCTTATTTAGAAGAAGCTGATTTTAGTTGTTCAGCTGAACAATTAAAAAAAATAATTGAAATTAGTCGTGACCGACTTAAAACTTTGCAAGATATAACTATTAACGCTAATTTCTTTTTTCAAAAACCGGTTTATAACTCGGATTTATTAATTTGGAAGAGTCTTAGTTTAGAGGAAGTAAAAAACAATTTACGAGAACTAATTACTGTTTTAAATAAAATATCAGAAACAGACTGGAATAAAGAAAATTTAGAAGAAGAAATTTTTATGTATTTAAAAAGTAAGGATAAAAAAAATGGTGATTACCTATGGCCTTGGCGAGTAGCGGTTACTGGAGAAAAAAATAGTCCTAGTCCCTTTGAAATTTCCTGGGCTCTTGGTAAAGAAGAAACTTTAAACAGAATTAATGCGGCACTCTCTTAAATTAGGGGTCTAAAGCGTTGATTAATTATTTACATAAAAGCTATAATGTGTCATAATTAAAATATTATGAAAAAACTATCCATTATCTTTTTACTTTTTATACTCGGCGGACTACTTAGTGCCTCGAGCTCTGTTTTTGGGCAGATTGGTTCAATTGATGAAGAAATTAAAGCTTTAAATGATAAAATCCAAGAACAAAAAAAGCAAATGGATGGTTTAGCTGAAAGACAAAAAGCTTATCAAATAGCCATAGAGCAAACCAGACAAAATAAAAACAGTTTACTTAATCAGCTATCTATTTTAGAAAATCGGGCTGCTAAAGCACAACTCGATATAGATAGTACTAATATTAATATTGATAAAACTAATTTAGAAATAAAAAAAATTCAGTTAGACGTGGAAAATGTTGATACCGAAATCGAAATCGAAAAACAACATATTGGTAATTTGCTAAGACTAGCTTACCGACAGGATCAAATTTCTACCATGGAAATCTTACTACTAAATGATTCTCTATCAGAGTTTTTAAATCAAGCTAAATATTTAGAAAATACTAATGATAAAATAAAAGAGAGTTTAGACGCTTTACAAGATAAAAAAGATCAACTAGAAAAAAGTCGTCTTAATTTAGATCAAAAAAATAAAGATTTATCTTTACTGAGAACAGAATTAGAAAAAAAAGTTAGCAGCTTAGAATATGAACAAGAAAGTAAGGGTATAATTTTAGAGGAAACAAAATCATCAGAATCAGAATATCAAAATTTATTAGCTCGAGCTAAAAAAGAACAATTACAAGCAGAGGCGGAAGTTTATAGTTTAGAAAAAAGTATTCGCCAAAAAATGGCGGATAAAGACAAAGTAAAATTAGAAAGCGGTTCAAGCGATATTACTTGGCCAGTAAGTAGAAATATAATTACTACAGGATTTCACGACCCGGAGTATCCATATCGTAAAATTATCGGTGAACATCCAGCTGTTGATATTAGAGCCTCACAAGGCAGTCTACTGCGAGCTGCTGGCGATGGTTACGTCGCTAGAGTTAAATTCGACGGCTCTACTAGCTATTCTTATATCATGATTATTCATAGTGATGGACTATCTACTGTATATGGTCACGTGTCAGGTGTTGCCGTAACAGTTGATCAATATGTTCGTCAAGGTGACGTTATTGGCCGTACTGGCGGCTCACCTCGAAGTGTTGGGGCGGGAGCTTTTACAACTGGAGCTCATTTGCATTTTGAAGTTAGAAAAGAAGGACTACCAGTTGATCCAATGGAATACTTACGATAATTATAAAATAAAAAAAGACTTTTATTATAAAGTCTTTTTTTATTTTACAACAGGGAAGTATACTCTAATCTTTAAGTGGATGAAATTCTTTTTGAGTTTTTTGCGCATATGAATCAGAGGCATGGACATAACGAGTAGTTGTCTCTAGTGATTCGTGCCCCAACAAAACCTGTATCGCCGCTGGATTAGCTCCGGCTTCAGCTAAATAAGTAGCAAAACCATGACGCAAAGAATGAGCAGATATTGGTAAGTTAATATCTAATAGTTCGCGATATTTTTTAATAGTATTTTGCAAATAAACTGGCGAAATTTTTTTATTACGATCGGCCGCATTTTGACCGCGATAAGGAATGAAGGCAAACAGGGAATCGTCTGTTCTAGTGGCTAAATAAGCCTCTAAGTGCTGCCTACCACGAGGAGTTAGATAAACAAAGCGCTCCTTTTTACCCTTTCCTAAAACGAAAATACGACCAGCTTTATCAATTTGTTTTATTTTTAAATTTATAAGTTCAGAGATTCTCATCCCAGTAGAGAATAGGACTTCTAACATTGCCCTGTTTCTTAAAGCAATTAAACGATTCTTTTCAAAGATAGAGGGAAACTGCAATAATTTCACAAATTCGTCAAGTTCGGCAATTTGAGAGTTCTTTTTAATGGTTTTAATCATTTTAACAACATCTGGTGCTAGCGGCGAAGGATAATCCATTTCTATTAAATAACGAAGATAAGAACGGAGAACTGACAACATTCTATTAATTGAATAAGCATTTAAGCGAATTTTGGATTCCTTAGCCAAAGCGGTTTTACGATCGTTTGAGGTTAAAAAAGCTTTATAGTTAAGAATGTCTTTTTTGGATAATTTTTTAAAACTAATGGAATTATCAAATAAAAAATCTTCAAAAACTTTAAGATCTCTTTCGTAATTATAATAAGTCTCGGGGGAGTAGTTATTAACTTTTAAATTGAGCAAGAAGTCGTCAAACATTGGTAAATTTTCACTCATATTAGTGTAGTATTAGCTTAAACATAACTGTGTATAATATTTCTTACACTTAGTTTCTATAGTAATTATAGTATAGACGATATTATAAATCAAGCCCCCTTTAGGAGGCTTATTGTTTACAAACTACTGGATAAGAAGACCTAAAATATTTACTTGCGGAGTAAACATTAAAGTAATTTTTATAATAAGAAGAAAGACGCCAATAAACAATAAACCAAAAATAATTGCGGCCAGAGTAAAAAGAAATTTAAATAGTTGTTCCATATATATTATTTATTACCAATATAAACTTTATCACCGTACCTAAGATCAACATAATTTACACTACTTATATTATCCTTTATTTTTTCCCGTTTGACAACTAATAGTTTATCAATTTGCTTAAGAATATCATCTTTCACGTTAAAATAAGCTAGCAGGCCATTTTTAAACAAGACTTTAACAGTATTAGACTCCTGACTAAAGAAAAATTTATTAATAGCTATTTCGGAATTCTTCTCTGATTCATTTTTAACTGTAAAAATAAAAACTAAATAATTTTCATCAATTTTTAAATAATCATTTTCTATTAGAGAGTCAGGTGTCTGATTTTCAATTACCGGAAATTTATTTAAATCCTCTGGACTAACTAAACTATCTTTAATAATAAAGCCCTTAGAATCACTGTAATAACTCTGCCCTTTTTCTTGCCAAACAAAAGCATATGGCCTTTCTTCAATATTAACAATTAATGAATTAAAAAAACTTTTTTTTATTTCAATTTTAGAAAAATTAAAATTGGCCAGTAAATCAATCTCAGCATATTTCTTATTAAATAATAAAATATTCTTTTGATTAAGTAGCCAAAATACTTTTTGGTTTGTTTGATTCCACAGACGTTCAGAAATAGCGCTTTCAGGTAATCTTCCTAGGCCTTTAATTTTAATATTTTTAATAACTAACCAAGGTGAGAAAAATAAACCATATATAATAAATGATAGAATTATAAAAATACCAATTATATAATATTTAATATTTAAAGTTCTCTTTTGTTTATTATTATGATCACGTCTAAAAAAAGGATTATTTAAATTTTTCCTTTGGTAGTCTTTTTTTATTTTACAGTGTTTTATTACCCTCTTCCCTGCTGGCATATTTTAAATTTATACTAAATAATAATCCTTCTAATATTTGATTGAATATTAACTAATAACTCATAAGGAATTACACCGGCTAATTTTGCTAAATTAGCTAAAGAATTTTCATCATCTTTATTAAAAGAAATGACTTCAATCGTGTCTCCTTTTTTAACATTTAAATCCTTAGCTTCTAGACAACATAAATTCATACAAACTAAACCAGCAATTTTTAGATATTCCCTTCTGTTATCTTTTTCCCAAACTAGTTTTGCTAAATTAGACAGCTTTCTATTTAAACCCTCATAATAACCAAAAGGAATAACGGCTATCTTCCCCGCTATTTTTGATTTATATGTTTCATTATATGAAACTGAATTACCAGTTGAAACGTCCTGTATAGAAACGACTGTTGAGGTAAGACGCAAAACTGGGCGGAGATTATTTGTCTTTAAATAATTATGGTTTGTCTCTGTAAAAGAACTATAACCATATAAAGCTAAACCACTTCTATAGGCGGTTAAACTGGGATGACTAAGAGAAAAAATAGCAGCTGAATTACCTAAATGAACCCATTTAGGATTAAAGCCGACGGAACGTAAAATATCTAAATCTTTTAAGAATTTATCTAATTGAATTTTATTTAGTTCACTGTTTTCTTCCGCTGAAGCTAAATGAGAACAAAGCCCGGTTATTTCTACTTTTTTGAGAAATTCTAAATTATCTTTTATAAATTTGCTAAGATCTTGAATTCCTTCTCGGTTCATTCCGGAATTAACAAACAAATGAATTTTAGCTCTTCCTAGTTTCGATAATGATATTAAAGACTCTCTGTTATAAACACAAAATTCACTTCTTTTTAAATTACAATAAGAATAAGCCTTATCCGGCATTTCACCTAAAATTAAAACGCTCCTTTTAAAATAATGATAAACAATCTGGGCCTCCGGAAACGAATCAACAATAACCATGGGGGCTGAGGAATCATTTAAAATTTGGCAAAGCTCCTTTAACCCGTGACCATAAGCATTTGATTTTAAAACAGGAAAAATAGCTGCCTGAGCTTGATTTTCTAAAAGGATATTATAATTATCCAAAACTGCCTGACGTTTAACTTCTACCACATTAAAAGTCTGGTATTTTGGTTTAATAATTTTTTTTAATCTATTTATCATGATTCTTTACTTAATAACTACTCCCTGTCCTTGATTAATTATATCAAAAGGTAAATCGGTACTGATAGCTTCTAATTTTCCACTTAATCTTTCATTAGTGTATGAATCGGTAGCTAGATATGAAATATTATTTACTAATACTGGGCTAGTGTTTATTTGTTCAATCGTTGGCATTAGTTGAATCTCAAAACCAACTTGATATACTTTATCTATGCCACCGACTTCTTTAACTAACCAAGTCAAACGTTTTTGACCTTCATTATAAGAAAACTCACCAGCACTTAAAGTTTTATTATTAGAAAGAGTAACTCCCGCTGGTAATTTAGCGCTAACTGCTAAACCATTTAAATTATTACCAACATTATTTACCTCAAAAAATATCCAGTAATTAGTTGGTAGCCCAAAGATTGGTGGTATTGGGCCGCTACCTAATTGATCACCGAGAGGACTATTATAATAAGCAACTGCTTTTATTTTTAAATCCGTTATTAACTTAACACTTGATAAGGAATGTTCACTACCATGCGTTTCGTTTGCTTCCTGATAAATAGCATCTAGGCGCCAATTAATAATTCTTGAAGAATTAATTTCATTATCTACTGTTACTGCTATCTCTAAATTTTCCGAACTATCACTTGATAAATTTTCTAAAATTAACTTACGCCCGCTAACTTTTACATTAGACAAAGTATTTATATTTTCCAATTTACTAATAGTAAATCCATCACTTAATAAACGTGGAGTTAATTCCAGTTTACTGATATTAGTTTTTCCACTATTTTCTAAATTTATTTTAATAATAAATGTTTCTCCAGAATAAATATTACTTTTTGAATTTGAAGTCTTAACTATTAGTGACCCCGGAGTTGTGGTGGTGATAGTATCTTTAGCAACGTGTTCAACGGGAGTAGTATCAACTTTAGGCACAGAATAATAGCGAACAACAATTAAAGTTGTCAGTAATAAGGCAATAACAATTACTAATATAATATCTAAAATTAAATGCCAATGGCTCTTTAAATAATGTTTAGCGTGGCGTCTTTTGCCCCATTTTTTCAACAAATGAATCATATATTTATAAATTAATAACTTAAAAACCAGAAATACCCGTTAAAATTTCGGCAACACCATCGTTATTTATATCATAAACAGCAATAAAAATTCCTTCACGATAATTTTCATCATAAGCCATAAAACTAGCTTTGATTTGGCCTAAACCATTAAAAATGCGCACCTGAGGACCACCACCGCGACCAGCACCAGTTACTATTTCATTTTGGCCATCACCATCTACATCGCCAACAGCCACATTAACGCCTCCTCTAAAATTTTTATCATAGGCCATAAAACTAACTTTAGACTGGCCATTATTGTCAAAAACTCTAACATGGGGTCCGCCACCAAAACCAGCGCCAGTAATTATTTCTGCTTTACTATCACCAATTACATTACCAGCAGCAATATTTACGCCTCCTCTAAAATTTTTATCGTAAGCCATAAAACTGCTTCTCACTTTTCCGTTTATATCAAACACTCTAACCTGAGGACCGCCACCAAAACCAGCGCCAGTAATTATTTCTTCTTTTTCATCGCCACCGACATTAGCCGCAGCTACACCAAAAATACCGTTAAACGCTCCGTATGGTTTAAAGCTAAGCGTTCGCTTTCCATTAGTGGTTATATTTAAATTACCTTTTAGCACCGAAATGATTTGCTCTTCCCCGTTACCAGAAAAATTATGAAATAAAATTGGCTGACTACCTTGATAATTATCAACATAAGCAAAAAAACCATTTCTAAGTTGACTACCCTGATTATTAAAAATTCTAAAAAAATTACCATTAATAAACCAACTATCTCTAATTATAGTAGGCCTTTTTAATAAGACAATCCCGTCTCGTGGCGCTAAATTTAACCAATTAACTTTTTGACCATTATTTACTAAAAAATCTTGAACACCGCGAATACGATCGAACTCTTCTTTAGCAAAAACATAACGCTGTTCTTTATCAGTTGAGTTAACTACCACAATTCCGTTAGTATAATCACGGCGCCAAAGTCCAGGCTTAATAACTGTACTATTTTTATCTAACATATTATAAGCTTCTGTTTGCTTGCTACCTAAATCATTATTATATTCATCATACCACCAAAATTGAGCATGATTTGATGGTCCGTAATCAAAACTATAGTACCCATCACCAAGTAAAGCGCTGGTGTATCCGAAACGAAAACGCTTATAATCACTTGGCGACGACGCGGCGGCATTAATTATATTATAACTTTGAGAACTCTTTGATAATTTAAAATAAGATTGCATTGCACCCGACCAAGTGCCACCGTTTTCCCAGGGAGTGGGAAAATCTTCTAGCATCCAACCATTTAAATAATTTTGATATTCCCAAATAAAACTTCCATTAGCCACAATTATAGCGCTAGGTAAAAGTTCTCGAGTTCTACTTAAAATTTTAGTTACTCCTTTTTTCCAAGCAATATCTAAATCAGCGGCTGAATTTCTCTTTCCGTTATTTGTTAAAGAAATATTACCCTGATTAAACCAACCGGCACCATTCCAAACATTATCATAAAAAACTCCGTCCCAAAGACCAGAGCCCATAATTTCATTAGCTACAAATTCTGGTAAAAAATCATTAAATTTTTTCCCTTGATAATTTTTGCCGCAAGAATCAGTTACATTTAAAACAGAGGCACTAGGCCAATCTGATAATTTATTACCATATTCGTCTCGTAACCACCAAGAATTATCAATCATTGGGGCGATCTTTTTTCTAAGCACTGATTCATTTGAATTAAAATTTGCATCAAATAAATTTTGTGAAGAAATATAAGCAATTATTTTTATTTTAGGATTTAGCTGACGAATTAAACGTAACTCTGTGAGACTATTTTCTTGAACCTCCATATCTAAAACTAAAAAATCCCATCTCGCTAAATCTCTGGCTTCATTTTCCGTAATACTCCAATGTAAAAAGTAGTTTACTAATTTTGGATTCTTTTCCTGAGCGGAAACAGAAAAAATTGGTAATAAAAGAAATAATATAATAAAAGGAGTAATGATTATTTTCATTATTTTGCAATTGGTTTAATTACGGTTTCTTTAAAAGGCAAATACTGACGCAATACTTCTGGAATAATAACTGATCCATCAGCTTGTTGAAATTGCTCTAAAATAGCTGGTAACAGGCGACTAGTGGCTAAGCCGGAAGCGTTAAGAGTGTGAACAAACTCAGTTGCGCTAGCGTTTTTGTCTTTAAAACGAGTATCCCCGCGCCTGGCTTGATAATCTAAGGCATTACTAATTGAACTAACTTCTTTATAAATGTTCATACTAGGAATCCAAACCTCTACATCGTAGGTTTTAGCCATAGCAGCGCTACAATCTCCGGCCGCTAATTTGGAAAGTTGATAATGCAAACCTAAGCCTTCAACTAATTTTTGCGCGTTAAGCGATAATTCTTCAAACATCTGCCATGATTCTTCTGGACGACAAAAAACAAACATTTCTACTTTATTAAACTGGTGTCCACGAATCATGCCACGCTCTTCTTGACGATAAGAACCGGCCTCACGACGAAAACAAGCCGAATAAGCACAATACTTTTTAGGTAATTCTTCGCCACGTAAAATTTCTTCACGATGATAATTGCCCATCATCATTTCGCTGGTTGCATTTAAACATGAGCCGTCTTGTGTCCAAAATAAATCATCGCGAAATTTTGGTAAGTGTCCAGAAATAAAAGCAGAACGCTCAGCTAATAAAAATGGAGGAATCATAAAACGATAACCATTTTTTGTATGAAAATCTATAAAATAAGAAAGTAGTGCCCATTCAAGTAAAGCTCCTAATCCGGTGTAACACCAAAAACCAGCACCAGACATTTTAGCCGCCCTTTCATAATCAATAAGACCTAAAGAGGTGGCTAGTTCAACGTGATCCTTGGGAGTAAAAGCAAAATCTGGCTTAACACCATAAGTATGAATAACTTCATTATTTTCTTTACCGCCGGCGGCTACATCGTCCGATGGCGTATTAGGCAAGGCGCCTAATAATTCCAGTAACTCATTCTCTATTTTTTCTAATTCTTCTTTTTTATCATTTATTTTTGGACCAAAATCTCTAAGCTCAGATATTACTTCTGGGGTTGGTTTAGTTTTAGAAAGTTTATTACGATAAGCTTGCATTTCCTCAAGTTCACTTGTTAAAACCCGTCGTTTATCATCGAGTTCAATTAAAGAATCTAAATCAAAGTCTTCTGGTTTTAATTTTTTAAGTAAGGCGGCCGCTACTTCATTTTTGTTTTCGCGAATACGTTTTATATCTAACATATGGTTATATTTAAAAAAGTGTAAAAATTAATTAACTAATTACTTCGCCACCGAATGTTTGTAATAAATTATTAAGTAAATTGCTAGGCTCAACAATTTTAGTGTCCTCATTTTTTTGAGATTTTACATTTTGTTCCGCTGAGGCTAATGAAGAAGTATTGAGAGATTCTGAAGAATTAGCAATAGATTCTGAAGAAGTAACTTGAAACTCTAAATTTTCATTAATTAAAAGGTCTAAATTGACTAGACCACCATAAACATCGGCTAAAGTTTTTTCTACCAACGGTCTAATGCTGGCATCATTTATTCTATCTCTATGAAATTTATATTTGAAAGTTAATGCTAATTTATTATCATAAATAGCGCCTACTTGGCAATTTTGTAAAATAAAAGATAAAGAATGATTTTGTTTTCTAAGTCTTGCTAAAAATTCTGGCCACTTAGCGGCCGCTTCGGCTTGGGAAAAATTACTAACTGAAGAGTTTATTGAAGTTGCTAAAATACTAGGTGTGCCATTTTCTAAAGATGAAACAGTTTTAGTTAATAATGTGTCGGACGATGAATTAAGACTTCCTAATTTAGAATTTATGGCAGCAGGCATATTAACAGAATCTCCGGCGACTGAATTAGTTATCCCTAAACACAGTTCCACTGTCTTAATCTCGAGAGGCAACTGAACAATAAATGAAGAAGTAGAATTATTGTAAACATCCAAAAATTCTTCTAAATATAAAATTATCTGTTCAATTTTAAGTTCTCCGGCTAAAGAAATAATTCTAATTTCTAAACTATCTCCTAAATCTAAACCTAAGCTTTCAGCCAGCCCGGGATTAGCTTTACTAAGTAATATTTTTCTAAGTATCACTATTCCCTCACCTACAAAGTTTTTCAAATTTAAACCACTGTCTACGACTGAATTAATTAATTTAATTGCTCGAGCAATATCTTTTTTAGAAATAAATTCCAGTAAATCTATAATCTCGTTATGGTGGTGCCGAGGAACAATCAACTCTGCTTGATCCCAGGTAATTTTGCCTTCCCCTAAAGATAAAACCTGACCAAGTAAACTCTCGGCGTCGCGTAGATAACCACTAGACTGCCTGGCAATAGCTTCTAGAACTTCAGTCTCCACGTCTACCTTTTCTTGACTAATGATATTTTGTAATTTACTCACTGTATCAGATACACTAATTCTTTTAAAATCATATCTTTCGCAACGGGAAATTATAGTAGCGGGAACTTTATGAATTTCTGTGGTACATAAAATAAAAATAACATTTTTAGGTGGTTCTTCAAGAGTTTTAAGTAAAGCATTCCAGGCTGACATGGACAACATATGAACTTCATCAATGATAAAAACACGATATTTCATCATCCCGGAGGCCGCTCGCGAAGAAGCAATTATATTTTCTCTTACATTATCAACGCCAGTATTAGAAGCAGCATCAATTTCCACAACATCAAGGTTGGAACCTTTAGAAATACTTAAACAACTAGGGCAATTATCGCAAGGCTCGCTTTCGGTATCCTGACGATTAGTACAATTAACAGATTTAGCTAAAACTCGAGCTAAAGTGGTCTTACCTACCGCTCGTGGTCCACAAAATAAATAAGCATGAGCTAGCTTATTACTCGCAATCTCATTTTGCAGGGTTATTTTTACATGATTTTGACCAAACACTTGCGCAAAATTGCTTGGTCGATAATCTCGGTATAATGTGGACATAAAAGTTAAAGTTTTCTTATTAATTTAAAGGATTTATGGGTTTCTGTAAAGTGTTATCACTACGTCTATTTATTTCTAATTCTACCAAACGTCTATCTTGACCAAACTTAAGTCGTGATAAAGTCTTTATTTTAGAAACCATTTCTTTTCTTGATACTCCTAAAATCGGCCAAATTGTTTTTAAAGAAAATGGTCTAGTAGCGCTATTATCAACTAACAATTTTAGACAAGCAGCGCCTTTGTCAATATTTATTAAATCGAACTGGTTAAACACTGGTGAAAATTCTTTTACTAAAAACTCAGCATCCTCTGAACCAATTTTAAAACTTAACATTGTGCCCACGTTACCAAAAACAGCATCCTTAATAGTGTGATCCTGCCCTTTAGTAAGTTGACCGATGTATTGATGAGCAATAATTAAATTTAAGCCATATTTTCTAGCCTCAGATAAAATCTGACAAACAGAATTAGTGGTAAAGTTTTGAAATTCATCAATATATAAATAAAAATCTTTACGTAAATCAGCTGGCATATCTGCACGTGATAAAGCGGCCATTAAAATTTTACCAACAATAATCATACCTAATAAATAGGCATTCATTTCCCCAACCACACCTTTTGATAAATCAACCAATAAAATCTTTTGACTATCCATTAAGTCACGGAAGTTAAAGGAACTATTTTGCTGACCGATAATCGGCCGCATCATATCATTAGAAATAAAAGAGGTAAGTTTAGAAGTTATATAAGGAACAATGTTAGCTAAAGCAGCCTCACCGCCAGCTTTTTCTGCTTCATTATGCCAAAAGTCAACCACAGTTCGGTTTTTACAACGAGATAATTTAAGGCGACGGAAATTTTCATCAGCCAACACTTTAGGAATCTCCATAAGAGTTGAACCACTTTCCGGATCATCCATAATAAGTAACATGGCGTTCCTCATATACTGTTCAAACATTGGGCCACCGGTCGCTTTTAAATCATAAAGTTTATCAAAAATACCAATCATCTCATTAATCACAAAACTTTTTTGTTCTGGATAGCGAGGGTCAAATTCTAATAAATTTAAAGCTAGTGGCCTCTCTAAATCGGCTGGTGAAAAAACAATTACATCCTCCGCCCGTTCCGGAGGGATTCTTTCTAAAATATCAGTAATTAAATCACCATGAGGATCCATAACACAAACGCCTTCACCATTTTGAATATCTTGAACAGCCATATTGGTAAGTAAAACTGATTTACCAACACCAGATTTACCAACAATATACATATGACGACGTCTATCGGCTCGTCTAATTCGAATATCTTTTTTAACTCCACGATAAACATTCTCGCCCAACATTAAACCTTCATTAGGCAAATCTGCTGGTGCTGGGGCCGTTTTAGCGTGTAACCATAAAATATTAGGTGTTTCTGTATTTTTTAAAGGAAAGTGGAAAACACTGGCCAACTCTTCAGTGTTAAGTAAAAAACTTATTTTTTCACGAAAACGACGATATATAAAATCAGAAACTAAGTGATCACCACAATCAACTATTTGAGAAAAATTATTACCATAAGTATAATTATTATACTCACCATAAGCACCGGCAATATTATCTAAATACATCTTGGCTTGTTCTTTAGTTTTAGAACAGGCCACCACCCTAATATTAACATCTAAACCTGATTTAGAATTTTTTTGTTCCATTATTTTTAACATCTCTCGCTCAACCTCAGTTAAAGTTCTGGTGGATTCTTTACTTTTTTTATCAAACAATAAAGAAAAAACGTACCAATATATATTAGCCGCTTTGACGCCCTGATAAACTGAATTTTTTTCGATTATCTTTCTAACTACTCTTTTAACTTTACGATGCCAAACGGGCATTGCGCTTCTAACAACGTATTGAATAGCGACACTCTCATCCTTAGATAATTTAGACATAACGCTAATTATCGAATTCATGGGGTCAACTTCCATTTTTTGATAAGTTTTAAGAGGAAAGAAAAAACTTTTTTTGGTTTTTAAATATCCGGACGCTACCTGGGTGGTTGGAGAAAAAGAATTATAATCCTCTATCTCTTCAATTAAAGCTTCTGGGTAGTGGGCGTGAATTTGTTGTTCTAAATATCTAGAATTTTGTTTAGGGGTAGCAAAATAAAAAGCTATTTTATTCTGATTGGCCACCACTTCAAAAGAAAAATGATCTTGACGACCAAACAGCCAAGAAGATAGGCTCCTGTCTGCTTGTAGGCCACCAATACTAGCAAAGATTGTTTCTCCTTTAGCAATCTCTTCGTGCATTTGCTGCACCATAAACCTAGCGTCTTCATCTTTTGGTTTTTCTTTAGGTAATTTGACTAAAAAAAGTTGGTGCTCCAAAAAAGTATTATTAGTTACAAAAGTTCTAATTAAACTTCTAAACAAAAAAATTAAAGAAGGAATTAAAAATATAACTAATAAAACAGCAAACAGCCAAGTAGGGCTGCCTGCGTTTAAATTAATAGGTCCAAAATAAATAAGCGAATCAGTCATAAATAAAAGCTAAATTTTATTTTTCATTTTTATAATTTTATCAGTTTTAATTTTAGCTTCTTGATCTAAAAAAAATCGATTAGCTCCGGTTATTAAGCTAAGCCAACGACGAATTAAATTAATAATTTTACCAATATTAATTTTAGTAGCATCAAGCAAGATATTAATTTTTTTAGCGGTTTTCTCCCCCTCTTCTTTAAATATTTTTTGTTTAGCTGGTGACATAGCTAAAAATGTTTCACTTAAACCATCAGATAAAAAATTATCAATTTCTTTCTCCCGCCTTTGATGATAAGCATCCGTTATAGTTGGCACAGTTGAAGTTGAGGCCGGCGCAGCCCCCTCGCTTACCTCTTTACTGGTAGTTCCCTCATTTTTATTTATTTTTTCTATCTTTAAACTATCCACCACTTTTTCTTGGGGTTGATTTATATTTTTTTCAGGTGGGAGTTCAGGTTTAGGGGTTAAAACAACCTGTTCTATTTTACTACCAATATTTTCATTAGCCATACTTAATTAATTATTTGAGGTTAGATTATTCAATAGTGATTGCGCCAACAGGACAAGCTAAAGAGGCGTCCTTAGCTCCGGTCTCATTTACTTGAGCTACCACCTCAGATTTACCATCAAGATTCATAGCAAAAACTTCTGGACACATACTGGCGCATAAACCACAACCAATGCAAGTATTTTGGTCAACTTTTATCATAGATTTGTTTAGTTTAAATTTATAAAATATATGAATTTATTATAACATATTTTATAAAAAAATATAGAGGAAAAACCCAAAATATCATATTAAAATATAGACTAAAACAAAAATAGACCGAAAGGGTCTATTGTTTGTTTTTTGCTATATTTTACGAGTTAAATTAATTATTTTCTGAAATTACTTCTGGTTGACTTTCAGAAAGACGAGAATCTTTTTCTTTGCTATCTGCAGGGCGCGCCATTTCCATACTTCCATCATTTTTAATAAAAATAGTATGCTCACCTAACGTAGTGCAAGAGACTCCTTTAGGAAATCGAAGAATGCTCTCTCTAATACATCCAGACGGTATATTTAAGATTCTTTCTAATTCACCTCTAATATCACCATCATTTAGATTCAACTTTGCTATTGCCTCCGCTTGTTCCTCTCTTGTCATTTGAATTGTTTCTGGCTTATCGGCCGTATTGACTGCATTGACTGCATCAGGAGTCTTAGGTAAGATCGCTGGTTTTTTAAATGTTGGCCAATCATTAATTCCCATATTTTTATTTTTATTAAACAATAGTCTAACTGACTATCTTATATAATAATTATACAACTACAGCTATTTTTGTAAATATACTAAAATAATAAGTGATTTAATAAAAGAAAAAAGGACTCGTTTGAATAAGTTGACAGTTTTTGATCACTTTGTTATTATAAAGCCAAGAATAATAAAGTAAGGACAATAGCGCCAGGCATTTAAGCCTTTTTTTGGTTAAAGCTCTGGCTCATTATAAATTTATGGCTCATAAGAAAGCGGCGGGGTCAACCTCGCTTGGCCGCGATTCAGAAAGTAAGCGTTTAGGCGTTAAACTATCCGACGGCCAAATTGCTAAAGCTGGCAACATCATCATCAGACAGCGTGGTACTAAGTACTATCCTGGTACTGGCGTTAGACGTGGTAATGATGATACTCTTTATGCTGTGGCAGATGGTTTTATAAAATTCACTACCAAAAAATTAATAAAGTTTGATGGTAATTTAAAAGCTGCTAAGGTGGTAAATATTGTTGCTACCAGAGAAGTCACTCCTAAACCAGTAAAATAATTAGTCAATTTTTCAAAATAAAAAAAGGCCCGATGAAAGTCAGGTCTTTTTTTGTAACTATTTTTTATTTTTTAAGCAAACTTTTACAAAATCAACAAATAAGGGATGCGGGGACAAAGGACGCGAAATATATTCTGGATGAAACTGAACACCAATAAAAAAAGGATGATTTTCAAGTTCTATTGCTTCAACAATCGCACCGTCTGGAGATGTTCCAGAAACAATTAACCCTAATTTTTCAAATTGCTCGCGATAGGTATTATTAAATTCAAAACGATGGCGATGACGTTCGCTAATTATTTTATCTTTAGTAAATTTAGCATAAGCTAAAGCGAAATGAGTGCCGGCTTTAATTTTACATGGCCAACCACCTAAACGAATAGTGCCCCCATAACCTTTCTCGGCAATCAACTTTTCTTGACCAGGCATAATATGGATAACTGGATATTTTGTTTTTGGGTCCACTTCTAATGAATTAGCCCCTTTTAGGTGAGCTACGTTACGAGCAAATTCAATCACGGCCATTTGCATGCCGTAACACAAACCAAAATATGGAACATTATTCTTCCGACAATATTCAATAGTTTTTATCTTCCCTTCCGAACCTCGATCTCCCCAGCCCTGTGGTACAATTACTCCATCTAAGCCTTTTAGAATTTTAACGCCCTCTTCTTCCACTGTCTCAGCATTTATCCAATGTAAATTTACTTTGGAATGATTAGTGACTCCGGCATGTTTAACAGCTTCAATCACTGATATATAAGAATCTGTTAAAGAAAAATCTCCGGTTTTAAAATATTTACCAACAATTCCTACTTCAATACTATGTTTAGGGTGCTTAATCGCCGTTACCATTTTTTTCCAAGCACCATTTTGAATTTCTTTATTTCTAACTGGTAAATTTAATTTTTCTAAAATTCGACTACTAATATTATCTTTTTCAAAATTTAAAGGAATATCATAAATAGATTCTACGTCAGGAGCACTAATTACATCTTGAATCGCCACATTACAATTAATCGCTAATTTTTCTTTGCGGTGCATGTCTAAAGGTTTCTCGCTACGAGCTACTAATAAATCTGGTTGAATCCCAGCACCCTGCAAACTACGAACTGCGTGTTGCGTTGGCTTTGTTTTCATTTCACCAATCATGTGAGGAATTGGTAAATAAGAAACCATAATAGTTAAAACATCTTTAGGATGATACAGCTTCATAACTCTAGCGGCTTCTAGAAATAAAAGATTTTCGTATTCTCCAACAGTGCCGCCAATTTCAATAATCATAATTTCAGCCCCGGTTTTTTCCACGGCCTTAGAAATACGGTCCCTTATTTCCATTGGAATATGAGGTACAACCTGAACACACTTTCCTTTATATTCCAAATTACGTTCCTTATTAATTACGCTCTGATAGATTCTACCAGTAGTCATGTAATTAATTTTATAAATATTGGAATTTAAAAAACGCTCATAATTACCTAAATCTTGATCGGTCTCATCGCCATCCTCAGTCACAAATACTTCACCGTGTTC
>CAYHCB010000001.1:93383-98190 GCA_964355275.1 uncultured Gammaproteobacteria bacterium
ATTAACAATAATTATAAGTAGCCACAAAGACTACTTGCCTTTTTTTACCGGAACTTTAGTAGCAGGGGTAGTCGCCTTAGCAGGACTCGCTACTGGTTTTAAAATTAAATCAATCGCTTTTTGTAATTGGGGATCTTTATTTTTTTCAACATCATCGGCTGTCATTTTTACTTCAACCTGAGGAGCTAAACCTTTTTCGTTAATAAAGTCACCTTCTGGTGTCATCCAGCTAGCTACAGTTATTTTCATAGATGAACCATCACTTAAATCACGAATAGTTTGTACCGACCCCTTACCATATGTTTGTTCGCCAACTAAAGTAGCCTTCTTATAATCACGTAGAGCACCGGCAACAATTTCTGAAGCAGAGGCACTGCCACCATTTACTAACACCATAGTTTTATAAGACTCTAAAAGAGGATTACCACTAGCGGTATATTCATTACGAGAGCCATCACCAAATTGCTCCAAAACTACCGGGCCAGCTTTTATCCATTCACTGGCCATGGCAACAGCAGTATCTAAATAACCGCCTGGATTATTTCGTAAATCTAAAATTATGCCTTTAGGTTTTTTAACTGTTACTTCTTTAACAGCGGCTTTGAATAAAGATAAAGTATCATCATTAAAACTACTAATTTTAATCACGACTAAACCATCGGGGCGATAAGTAACGACCACACTTTTCACAATTATAATACCGCGTTCAATTTTTATTTCTCTAGGGCTAGTTTCTTTATCTCTAATTACAGTTAGCGTAACAAAAGTACCTTTAGTTCCTCTAATTTTTTTAACAGCCTCGTCGACGGTTAAACCTAAAGCACTTTCGCCATCAATGGCGTAAATTTTATCCCCCGCTTTAACTCCAGCCTTTTCGGCTGGCATTCCTGATAATGGAGCAATAATGGTAATAACATTATCGCGCATACCCACTTCAGCTCCAATGCCTTCAAAAGTTCCAGCTAAATCACTGGCAAACTCTTTAGTTTCAGTTGGCGTCATGAAAACAGTATATGGATCATTAACTGAGGCGGCTAAACCTTTTATCGATCCATAGAACATCTCCTTATCTTTAATTTTATTTTTATAAACAAAATCTGATCGCAGAGAATCCCAAGCCTCCCAGTAAATATTAAAATCAAAAGCATCTTCATTTTTAACTACTTGTTTTTCGGCTCCTAAGGCAATTTGCCGATTACTTATTTTTCCTTGACCTAAGTAAAAACCACCGCCAAAAGAAATAGAGACAATAAGTATAAGAAGTAAGCCCAAAAAATTACGACGTTTATTTTTATTTTTAACGTAAGTTATTGGGTAAGAAGCTACAATACCGTCATCTTCTGTTTTATTTAGATTGTTTTCCATATAATTATTTTCTTATAATTTTTATTTTACTGCTCCTGGCGTCAATTAGTTTTGAGGCTTTATTTTTAAGTACTCCGCCGTCAACTACTAGATCTGGATTATACTTATTTGGAATTAAAGAAGTTAAAGAATCTACTTTATTCCAAACCGCTTCCCCACTGATATTAAAGCTAGTAGAAACAATTGGGACGCGCACCATCTTTATCATTTTACGCAAAAAATCACTTTTAGGCAAACGGATTGCTAAGCCCATTTTTTCAGAAACTAATTCATGAGGCAATAGATTACGGTGCTGTAAAATAATAGAAGTAGGGCGATTTTTTGCCCATATTTTTTTTACAATTAACTCCTGTTTTTTAGAAATTATAGAGTAGCGTTTAGCCATACTTAGACTAGATACTAAAATGAGTAATGGCTTATTACTATCTCTTTTTTTTATTAATTTAATTTTTTTAATTGCTTTAGCATTACTAGCTAAACAACCTAAACCATAAATTGTATCAGTTGGGTAAACAATAACCTCACCTTTTTTTAAAGAATTAACAATAAGCGCCAAAGAGGCGCTTGTTATTTTTTTTTGATTAATTTTTAAATACATATTAACCGATGATTGATTTTAAAGTTTTAAGCGCGTCTGGTAAAAACGGCATAATTATATTAGTTACTTTTATTAAATATGGTGCTACGCGGGAATTAACCAACTGGTCTCCGAAAAAACTTCCTATCCAAGCATAACGAACTGCCACAAATAAAATTAAACCTAAAGACAAAGAACCTTCAAGTAAACCTAGGGCTCCGCCCAGTAAACGATTAATTAATTTAGTAAAAGGAATAATGGAAATTAAATTAAAGACTTTTTCAATGACAATAAAAAGGGCTCCAACTATACTAGTTACTAAAATAAATAAGATAACAAAAGCGAGGAATTTCTCCATCCCCTCGCTAAAACGAGTTAAATTTTTTCCCCATTCATAAAAAATTAAATAAAAATGACTAGCCGCATAAGAAGCAAATATAAGCCCAACTACTTGTCCTAGTAATCGAATTAAACCTTTGGCTAAACCATTACCCAAAAATCCTAACAGAACAATAAGTAATCCGATATCAAAATATGACATAAATTATTAAAATAAATTAATTATATTTAAGTTAAACGTGGAAATAACGATTCACCTTTTTTAATCTGAGTCTCTTCAAACTGAGAAATTAATTTAGCGGCAGTTACTGGCATAAATATTTGCAAAAAATAAGCGATATTTAAAATATCTTGAGCAATTGGAATTAAAATAGCAATAATTTCCGCTTTATCTTCCATTTTCCAAGGAGTTGTAGTTGATAATTTCTCATTACAAAATTTAATCTGCTCCCAAAGCACTCCCAAGGCTTCATTATATTTATAATTATTAATTATACTAATAAAATTATTTGCCCAAGAAAGTTCCTTTATATTAACAACTAAAGATGTTTCGATATTATTTTTTTCCAGAAGAGTCGCTACCCGAGAAGCTAAATTACCCAAACCATTAGCTAGGTCAGAATTATATTTAAGAATCAAACGTTCTTCTGAAAAATCACCATCTTCAAAAGGTAAAATATCTGATAACAAATAATAACGAAGAGCGTCGGCGCCATATTTAACACCAAATTCAAATGGATCAACGCCATTACCAGCACTCTTACTAATTTTCTTGCCACCAGCAGTTAAAAAACCAAATATTAAAACTTGTTTAGAGTTTGGTAAATTAGCCGACATAAGCATCGCCTGCCACATAGCCGTTTGTTGACGTAAATTATCTTTACCGCAAACCTGCATTCCCGGCCAAAATTTTTCAAAATTTTTGTCATTATTTGGCCAACCTAAAGTCGAAATATAATTAACTAAAGCATCGAACCAAACATAAATAACCTGACTATCGTCTCCGGGAACCGGCACACCATTGGGCATTTTTTCTTTTAAGCGCGAAATACTAAAATCTTGCAAACCACCAGCGACAAAATTACGAATTTCTTTAAATCGATGTTCTGGTATCACAAAGCTTGGATTAGCATCATAAAACTTAAGTAAAGGTTCGGTGTATTTAGAAAAACGAAAAAAATAATTTTCTTCTTCAATTATTTCTAGTTCGCGATCGGGATGAAATTCACAACGGCCATTTACTAAGTCTGATTCTGTTTTTTCCAGTTCACAACCGACACAATATTTAACCTGATAATTTTTTTTATAAATATCTCCACTAGCTTCGCAAAGCTTCCAAAATTCTTGAGCGGCCGCTACGTGATTTTCATCAGTCGTTCTAATAAAATTAGTAAAGCTTAAATTAAGCACTTCTTTTAAAGATTTAAATTTATCAGCATAAGGATCACAATATTCTCTTGGCGACACTCCGGCTTCTTGAGCTTTTTGATAAATTTTAAGTCCATGTTCGTCAGTCCCAGTATTAAAAAAGACCTCTTCTCCTTGCAATTTATGCCATCTGGCAATTACATCAGCTTTAATCATTTCCGTAGCAAAGCCAATATGGGGATCGGAATTTGTATAAGGCAAGGTGGTGGTTATATAAAAAGGTTTTAAAGACATAAATTATTTTTTTATTTTTCTTATTAAAACAACGAATTCCCCTTTTCCCATCGCAACTTCTGATTTAAGTTTAGCGGCTAACTCAGCTGGTGTTCCAAAATAACAAGTTTCAAACATTTTAGTCAGTTCCCGACCCAACATTACTTCCAAATTTATTTTAGCTGCCGTCGAAAATAAATCTAATTCTTCCATTAATTTAAGAATACGATGTTTAGACTCATAAACTGCGACTGGATAATCAATTCCTAAAATTTCTTTAATCATTGTTTGCCTACCTTTTTTATGAGGCAAGAAACCTAAAAAAGTAAAACGATCAACCGGCCAACCAGAAATAGATAAAGCGGAAATTACCGCCGATGCTCCAGGAATGCCTTCAACTTTTGCCTCTGTCACGAATTCTTCCCGCACAGCTGCAATTAAAGCGGCCCCTGGATCAGAAATGCCCGGCGTACCAGCGTCAGAAACTAAAGCTAAGTTTTTCCCCTCAGTTAACCAACGAGTTAATTGGTCAATCTTTCCCGCGCCCGAGTGTTGATGATAAGAAAAAGTTGAAGTTTTAATTTCATAACGATCCAGTAATTTACGAGTTGTTCTGGTATCTTCACATAAAATATAATCAACCTCTTTAAAAATTCTAAGAGCTCTTATACTTATGTCTTCTAAATTACCAATTGGGGTGGCAACAATAAAAAGTGTTCCTAACATAATTTACATATTATCTTTTCTTTCTTTAACATAACGAGTCCAATCTTCAGCGACTTCAACAAATACTTTAAATGGAGCCTCAATAATGAAATCAAAAATAAAAATAAAAATATTAACTTTAGAAACATTATTTGATAACCATTTTCCAATTAAAATAAT
>CAYHCB010000001.1:98290-196420 GCA_964355275.1 uncultured Gammaproteobacteria bacterium
ACATTAATCATTAAAGAAACTAAATTTAGAGGTTCCCCGAACCACTGAGTGGCTGGAATTTCTAGAGCAAAAACAAAAATTGATTTTGTGAGAAATATATAAATAATACTACGGGCCGCTACTCGCCATAAACGCTTTTTCGCTTTTTTATACTTAATCTGACAAGTCTTTTTAATAGAAGCTAAAAAAGTCTTTTCATTATTATATATTTCATTATAAACTCTAACAGGATCCGACTCGATGGTCTCGGCCATGATAGCTGAGTAAAGAGCGTATTTTCGAGTTATCCTATCCATCTGTTTAACTAGTGGATGTTCAAGCTGACGAATAATTTCGAGTTTAAGATTTCTAACTACCGCGGAAATTCGACTAACATCTTGATCTGATAAGTTTTCTCTAACCCAATCATCGTTATAATATTTAAATAACACGAAAGTTAACATGTCATTATCAAATTTTTGATAGGTTCGACAAATACTAAGGTATGTCTGAATCTCTAAGTCAACTTGAAAATTTAAATCATTTGCTAACTTTAAATTATGACTAAGAAAATCATATAAATTAGCCACCATGACTTGCTTTACTTTATTAGAACCTAGACTCTCTTCAATTTCACAAGCAGCTAGTGACAGGATCCAGCCAATTAAAACATTTTTTTCATTAATTAAATTTTTGACCTTATTTACGTCCTTTTTAATATTCATTTCTGAATTAATCTTGGCAACGCAAATATTCTTCAATTTAATGTACTTATCGAGCATCTTAGCTACTTCCGTAATTTTTACCTCAGGAATTTTATCGTTAGGTAAATAGCCAGCGCGAATAAGCTCAGTTAAAAGATGAGTAGCTATTTCTAAAGTATTAACATTTTTAATTGCCCCTTCTATAACCACTTGGCGTTTTAAAATACGGATAATGGCATTTTTGCGCAACAAATGTTCTTCGTCATAATCAATAGCATTTCTTATTTTTTCATAAAAAAAGGCTACTTTAGAAATAACCGTGGAAACACTTATTTTTGAAATATCATCATTATCACTTCCCCCTTTTTTATTTTTATCACTATAAATAACCTGAAAAAGCCGTTTAGCGTTTTCATTTATTTCGGCTGGTTTGACCTCTTGATTTGTCTTTATGAGATTAGGACTTACCATATATAATAAGCTAAAATTAGCATTTTATAAGCATAAAATGAATTACTAACTAATTTTACCGTCTTTATCCTTAAAAAGCAAATAAACGATTTGACAAGTGCCAAAGTATTATGTATTATTTTACTAGATAAAAAGTGGCCGGCAAGGCTATTTTTAAATTGAGCAATCTTGCCTTATTTTAATAATTAAAGCCACAAAAAAATTAGAAAAGTTATGAACAAACTTACTACTTACATCAAAGAATCAATCGAAGAAATGAAAAAGGTGACTTGGCCTACTAAAAAGGAAACTTATCACTACACCCTTCTTATTATCGGTATCAGTCTAATTATGGCTTTATTTCTAGGCCTGTTAGATTTAGGTTTTAGTGAAGGTATTAAAGCTATCTTATATAAAATTTAATCTTTAAATAGTACATTAGGAAGTCAACTAGTAGCTTAAATAGCTTTTTAGCATCTTCCACATGTTAGTACCTTTATGGCCAAGCAACTTTTAAATCAAGGCCGTCGCTGGTATGTTCTTCACACTTATTCTGGGTACGAAGAAAATGTCGCACAAAACTTGAAACAAAGAATCGAATCTCTCGATATGGAGGATAAGATTTTTAGCATTTTAATTCCTACTGAAAAAAAAGTAAAAATTAAAAATGGTAAAAGAAAAGTCGTTGAAGAAAAAATCTTTCCTGGCTATATTCTAGTAGAGATGATGGTAACTGATGAATCTTGGTATATAGTTAGAAATACTCCAAACGTAACTGGTTTTATTGGTACCGGAACAATTCCTACACCAATTCGTGAAGAAGAAGTTGAGTCTCTTAAGAAACGAATGGGAGTTGAGGATCCTAAATTTCAAATTGATATCATTATTGGATCACCGGTTAAAATCAATGAAGGTCCCTTTAAAAATATGGAAGGAAAAGTTACCGCTATTGATGAAGCTAAAGGTAAGGTTAAAGTTAATGTTAATCTCTTTGGTCGTGAAACTCCAGTTGAACTAGACTTTTTACAAGTTAAAAAAATATAAATAAACGATAAGCTAATTATCATATTAAAAAAACACTTACCGGGGAAAGCTTCTGCCTCAAATAGTGACAACATTTTATGGCTAAGAAAATAAAAACAAAAATAAAATTACAGATTATTGGTGGCCACGCTAACCCAGCCCCTCCAATCGGTCCAGCTTTAGGTCAACATGGTTTAAACATCGCTGAATTTTGTCAAAAATTTAATGATGCTACAAAAAATGATAAAATGGGTGATGTCGTTCCAGTAGAAATTACTGTTTATGAAGACAGAACTTATGATTTTATCATGAAAACTGCTCCGGCTTCTGAATTAATTAAGAAAGCAGCTAAAATAACGAAAGGTTCTGGTAAAGCTTTAACTGATAAAGTTGGCTCAATTACTAAAGATCAACTACGTGAAATCGCTGAGAAAAAAATGAGTGATCTTAGCGCTAATTCAATTGAAGCAGCGATGAATACTATTGCTGGTACTGCCAGAAATATGGGAGTAGAAGTTAAAGATTAATAATTTATTATTTATTGTGGGAGTTTTATCTTAAATATTAAAAATTAAAACGTCCGCACCACAAAAATTATATGAAAAAAGAAGAAACAAAAATAGAAAAAAAAGAAACTAAAAAGAAAGTAGCTGCTCCTAAAAAAGTAGTCAAAAAAATTAAAAATCTATCAGCAATTTACGAATCAAACAAACCTTACAGTATTAATGAGGCTTTAGAAATTGTTAAAAAAATTACAACTACTAAATTTGACGCCTCCGTAGAGGTTCATTTCCGCTTAGGAATTAATCCTAAAAAAGGTGATCAACAGGTTCGTGGAGCAGTTTCTCTGCCTCATGGTACTGGAAAAACAGTTCGCGTAGCTGCCTTTGTAAATCCTGAAAATGAAAAGGCTGCTAAAGAAGCTGGTGCTGATTTAGTT
This sequence comes from uncultured Gammaproteobacteria bacterium, assembly GCA_964355275.1. Lineage (GTDB taxonomy): Bacteria > Patescibacteriota > Patescibacteriia > Patescibacteriales > UBA12465 > JAEZRQ01. Next base: position 101,387 of record CAYHCB010000001.1, read on the forward strand.
GGTGGTGAAGAATTAATTGAAGAAATTAAAAAAAGTGGCAAAACAGATTTTGAAGTCGCCGTTGCTGAACCAGCTATAATGAAAAATTTATCTTCAATCGCTAAAATTTTAGGTACTCGCGGTCTGATGCCTTCCCCTAAGAATGAAACTGTTACCCCAAACGTAGCTAATGCTATTTCAGAACTTAAAAAAGGTAAAATTAGTTACAAAAATGATGACACTTCTAACTTACATTGTTTAATTGGAAAAGTTAGTTTTGAAACACCAAAATTGGTGGAAAACTTTGCGGCTTTATTGGATAATATCCGAAAAGCTAAACCATCCTCTGCTAAAGGCTCTTATATTAAGGCTGTTAGTATCTGCTCTTCAATGAGTAAAGGTGTTAAAGTAATAGTTTCCTAATTTTAAATCCACTAAGTATATTAAAATAAGCTCCATTAATTTGGAGCTTATTTTTTGTAAAAAAGGCTACCTTTTGGCAGCCTTTTAAATAATCGGTAAATTTAATTAGACCCGAGAGATAATTTTAATTAAATATTTTTTTAAAAATTTTGCTGATTTTTTAGCTCGCGCTAAATTATCTTCATGTGAGTGCGTTTCAAAATGAGTATTAGTAATAAATCCCAGACCAAGAAACTCTACGCCGTAGAGAGCGGCAATACAAGCCTCTGGTAGCATACTCATGCCGACAACCTTGGCGCCGCTAGCTATTAATAATTGTTTATCATACCGGCGACCCTCAAAAAATGGCCTGCGAAGCATTACATGTCCAGCTTCCTGAGCTTTAAGTTTACCTTGCACGTCAATAGCGATTTTCATCATTTCTTTGCTAAGCGTATCATCTGGAGAACAAAACTCTCCTGCCCATAGTGGCATATCCGGGGCATAAACGGTTACAAAACCATCGATAACAGCGATACTACCAACTTCGAGTGTTCTGTCTAAACTACCGACGGCGCTGGTAACAATTATTTTCTTAACGCCCAATTTAAACAACATCTCAATTTGCAAACGAACTATTCTGGCAATATTTGAATTATTAGGCGCCTCATTTAAATGAATACGTCCGCGCAAAACTAAGACCTGCCTACCCAAGATATTACCAAAAAGTAATTGGCGCGCGTGACCATCAAGCTGTTCTAAATCACTAAAACCAGGAATGTCGGAAAAAGAAATTAAATTGTTGGCAGCGCCGCTTAAAACATCCCAACCGGTACCAAGCACTAAACCAATAGGGCTCTCTAACTTATTTAACTTGGGAAATTTAAGACGAATAAAATTAGCGGCCACAGTGGCTTCATTTTCTCTTGAATTTTTCATCTTTTATTATTTTAAGGTTAAGGAACTTTTTCTATAACTTTTAATATTAGTAGTCAAACAGGCAAAAGTCAAATAATTTTTATTGACAATGCACCGATAAATGTTATAATAATTTTCGTAAGTATTCTAAAAAATATAGAAGTGTTATCACTTTCTATTTATTAACTAGGAAAAGGTCGTCTTACCTTTTTAAACATAAGTTATTTCCCGCTAAACGGAGATGACTAAGAATGAAAACCATGAAGAAATTATTTGTTGGCGGACTATCTTGGGGCACTACTGATGAGTCCTTAGCTGCCGCTTTTTCCCAAGCAGGTGCTGTTTTATCCTCAGTCGTAATTAAAGATAAAATTACCCACCGATCAAAAGGCTTTGGTTTTGTTGAAATGACAAATGACGATGAAGCAGATGCTGCTATCGCTATGTGGAACAATCAAGAAATTGATGGTCGCCGTGTTGTTGTAAACGAAGCTCGCCCTCTTGAAAAGAGATTCTAACTTTTTAAGAAAACTTCAGTCTAAAAAATTCATTGAAAAACATAGCTGAATAAAAAAATACCATCCTCGAAAGAAAATGGTATTTTTTTTAAATCTAAAAAATTATTTTGATTTTACTTTTTTCTCATATTCTTCTATTACTTTCTTTAAACCTTCGGAAGCTAAAATAGAACAATGAATCTTTTGTTTTGGCAGACCACCGAGTTCATCAACAATTTCCTGCCATTTAAAATTTTTCGCTTCTTCAAGCGTCATGCCTTTAACTCGTTCAGTCATAATAGAAGCGGTAGCAATATTAGAAGCACAACCAAAAGATAAAAATTTAATATCTTTAACTTTTCCATCTTTTACTTTTAAAGAAAAAGATAACTGATCGCCGCAAACCATATTACCAACATCGGCCACCGCATCAGGACTTTTTATTTCACCAATATTTTTAGGATGCAAGAAATGCTCAACTGTTTTTTTTGTATAATTAAGTGACATATATTTATTTTTTAATTGGCGTAAATTTTCGTAAACGCGTAACTGTTTTTTTTAATTTTAAGATTGTATAATCAATTTCTTTTTTGCTAGTAAATTTACTAAGAGAAAAACGAATATTACTATTTAAATCATCAAGTGTCAAACCGATAGCTTCTAAAACATAAGAAGTTTTAAGATTATGGGCACTACAAGCTGAGCCTGTAGAAACGCAAATGCCTTTCATGGATAAATCCATTAGAATTGCTTCCCCCTCGATTCGCGAAAATAAAATATTTAAGTTATTAGGCGTTCTGTATTCTAAGCTACCATTTAAACTAACTTCGGGAATTTCTTTTTTAATTCTAGCCCACATGTAATCTCTTAACTCTCGAACTTTAGATAGATATTCGGTTCTTTCCTGATATGCTAATTCTAAAGCGCTTACTAAGCCGACAATACCAGGTAAATTATAAGTACCGGCGCGCAAACCATTTTCCTGCTCACCACCCATAATAAGTGGTTCGATTTTAACCGCTGGATTAACATAAGCTAAGCCAACCCCCTTGGGACCATGAAATTTATGGGCGCTTAAACTAGCAAAATCTAAACCTAAATCACTAATATCTATCTCTAAATAAGGAATAGATTGAACGATATCACTGTGAAAATAAGCCCCTTTACTATGAACCAATTTAGCGATTGTTTTTAAGTCCTGAATTGTACCAATTTCATTATTTACCGCCATAATTGAAACTAAAACGGTATCAGGGCGCAACATTTTTTCTAAAGCAATTAAATCAACTAATCCGCTAGGAGTTACGGGAACAATTTCTATTTCAAAACCTAATTTTTTTAATTGCTTAGCGCTTTGCAAAACACAAGGATGTTCAATCGATGAAACAATTAAATGTTTACCTTTATCTTGATTAGCTAACATTACCCCTTTAATTATTAAATTATTAGCTTCACTGGCACCGCTGGTAAAAACTATACCACGGGCTGGCGCTCCTAATAATTTAGCCACAGTATCTCTAGCTGACTCTAAAACCAAATTATTTTTTTGCCCCATATAATGAATGGAGGAGGCATTTCCATAGTCCCCTATTAAATATGGCTTCATATTGGCCAAAACTCTAGCATCAAGCCGAGTGGTGGCCGCATTATCTAAATATATTTTCATAAACTATTAATATTATTATAAGTAATTTTATTATAAAGGATTTATTGGCTTTTGTGGAGAGCCCACAAAAAATAAAAAACCGAGCCCCTTCTAGAAGCTCGGCTCTTATTTCTAAATGAAACTATTTAATAAGTTCAATGCTTTTTACAATAATATCTTGAATTGGTAAATCACGAGCACCTGTTTCAGCACCTTCTATTTTATTTACAACATCCATACCACTTATTACTTCACCAAAATTAGTATGCTTACCATCAAGCCATGGAGTAGCATCTAAAGTAACAATAAAAAATTGAGAACCATTAGTTCCTGGTCCAGAGTTAGCCATTGCTAAGCTGCCAGCCACTAATTTATGACTATTAAACTCATCCGCAAATTTATAATCTGGACCGCCAGTGCCATAAGCCGCGGTGTCCGCTTTTTTAGTTAAAGGATCGCCACCTTGAATCATAAAATCTTTAATAATTCGGTGGAATTTAGTTTCATTATAAAATCCAGACTGGGCTAAGTTCATAAAATTATTAACAGTAATCGGTGACTCTGGATAAAATTTTACTTCAATGTTACCCTGATTAGTTTTAATAATAGCACCTGAATAATCCTTAAATAAATCTTTTTGGTCCTTTAAAGTTCTTTCCATGTTATTAGTTGCAATAGAACTAGCCCCCGTATTATCGGTAGGCGTTAATTCTATTTGATTAATTGAATTAGATTTTTGAGTTAGAGGCACAACTGGCGTTTGAATTAACGAATCGTTGGCCGTCTCATTAACATTTTCTGATAAATCTTCTTGTTTTTCAGTGCCACAAGCTGATAGGGTTAAAGCTATCGCTAACACTAAAGTGATAGTTAAAATTTTCTTCATAATAATCTCTATTTATTTTTTAAATATTTACGTTTTATTTTTTTATCCTCCTCTTCTCTTTTTTCTTCAATTACTTCTTTAGCCTGAACACGTAATTCCTCTAAATCAAAGTCTTTGAGTTTAATAGCCCGCTCAAGCAAGTATTCTCTAGTGTTTCGTTCAGGGTCTTCTAAAACCTCTGACAAAAGAACATCAAGAACTGCGCCCATTTTAGGACTTGGTGTCATTTTTAATTCTGACAACAAATCATTACCATTTATACTAAGCATTTTAACAGAAACGGGATCATTTTGCACCTTCTCCATCATATACTGTAAATGCTGTAATTTATAAGGTAAAGCTTTAGGTGTTCCTGAACCGACGCGATCAGCCATCCGCAAATGAATCAAATCTTGTAAATTTTCTCGACCGACTTTTACAATTAAACGCCGAACAGAAGTAGCCGTTACCTCGCCAACCTGATAATAAAACATATGGTTTTTAACTAAATTAACCACCGTTTCGCTATCATCACCAGAAAATTTTAAACGATCCATTATTCGTCTAACCATTTTTGCTCCCACGTATTCATGATTATAAAAAGTGGCAATTCCCCCAATTATTTTTCTAGTTTTTGGTTTAGCCACATCATGTAACAGCGCCGCCAAACGAACTGTCCATTTAGCACTGGGACAATTTTTAAGAGTTAAAACGTTATGTTCATACACCGGATAAATATGGTGACGACTTTGCGCAACGCCTAATCCATCTTCTAGCTCTGGTAAAATATACTGTAACAATTTGCATTCATGAAGCAATCTAATGCCTTCTGAGGGGTGCGAAGATGAAAGTATTTTAATTAATTCATCACGAATTCTTTCTTTAGATATAAATTTTATACTTCCAGCTAATTTGGTAATTGCCCTTTCTGTCTTTGGTTCTAATTCAAAATTAAGCTGTGAAAAGAAACGAACAGCCCGCATCATTCGCAAAGCATCTTCTTTAAAACGGAGGGACGGTTCACCAACAGCCCTGATTACTTTTTTATTAATGTCTTTTTGACCACCAAATAAATCAACTAACAAATAAGATTGACCATCAATAATTAAATAACGACGACCTGGGTCGTTTTGGATTTTTTCTTCTTCAGGAGTAAGCGCTAAAGCATTTATTGTAAAATCACGACGTTCTAAGTCTTTATCGATTTCTGTTTCAAAAACTATTTCATCAGGATGACGAAAATCTGAATATCCTTGCTCGCTCCTGTAGGTTGTTATTTCCAGTACGTCAATTAAATCACCCTTTTCTTGCCCCTCAATAAGCTCCGCTCTAATTGGTACAATAACCGTGCCATATGTATTTTCATATTTGCCACCCACAAAAAGCTGAAGCATTTCTTCAGGCTTGGCGTTAGTAGTAATATCCCAATCTTTAGGATTTTTCTCCATTAAGAAATCACGGACACAACCACCAACAATATAAGCTTCAAAACCGGCATTTTTTAATTTTTGGATTGCTTCTAAAACGTAAATTGGAATAATCATATTGGTTTTATTATACCTGATTTACCAGACTTAAGTCCACACTATATTTTTTAATAAAAAAAGGAGGATCTATTGCTAGTCCTCCTCGCAAAAAAATAATAAGGAGAGGTTCTTGTTCTACTGAAAGTCTATAAAGAGATCAGTAATTACCCTTTTAGAGGACCGCTGGTCCTACCTTGATTATTTTTCTGTTTCTAAAAACATTAATTGTTCTTAGGTTTTTGAAAGCGTTGATTTTTTTTCTGTTTTTGCGAACATTTTGTCAACGTTTTCCCGAACCAATTCCTCATACATTGAGGTAAGTTCGTCTTTTGTAACGCCAAATTCCTTCAACTCGTTGGCGGCGTTACCGATTTTGCGCTGATAATCGGCGCGATTTAATACCAACTGTTTACTGGCGATGTCTTTTTTTAACATCAACAGGGCGATTTGTCCTTTTCTCTCTTCTGAGAGTTTCTTATTTTGGCTCATTTAGGCCTCCTTTGTTATAACAAACGGAATTGTTTGTTATTAATATTCTAACATATTAATTAATTTTAGTCAAATTTGATTAAATACAAAAAACCACCCCTTCTAGGATGATTTTTAATATTCTTCTTATTATTTTTTAGCTTTAAAAGAGGTGTGAAGTACAGCTTTGCCTAAACCAATCTTTTTAACATAAGAAACGGCCGCCATTGCTTCTAAGTTTTCATGAGCTCGACGAACCTTTTGCCTGTTATCAATGGAATATAGCGCTGCCATTCGCATTTTTCTTGTTGCTAAAGACGCTGGGGCTGGTTGACCACCACCACCAATACAACCACCAGGACAACTCATTACTTCGATATAATCATAATCACTTAAGTGATTTAAGACCTGAGAAATATTACCCAAACCATTTACTACGGCGACCCTTAAATTGCGACCGGCAATCTTCACAATACTTTTTTTAATACCCAAAGTACCGCGAACATCTTTAAATTCTAATTTGGCTAAATTTTTCTTTTTTTCTAAATACCAAACAGCGGTACGCAATGCTGACTCCATTACTCCACCTGAGGCACCATAAATAGCTCCTGCGCCGCTACCATTATTCCAAATTAAATCACCGGGTTTAGGACTAAGTTTCATAAAATCAATTTTTGATTCTTTCATCATTAAAGCAAATTCTCTAGTAGTGATGACAATATCTACTGGAGAGACATCTTTTATTTTAAACTCTGATCGAGTAATTTCATACTTTTTAGCCGTACAAGGCATAACGGAGACAACTATAATATCCTTAGGATTAATGCCAATTTTAGCTGCCCAATAAGTTTTTATTACACCCCCTAAATGCATGTGTGGCGACCTAGCTGAAGTTAAGTGTGGAATAAGTTCTGGGTGTCGTGATTCAACATAACGAACCCAAGCGGGGCAACAAGAAGTCATCATTGGAAAAATTGCCTTTTTATCTTCTAGTCTTTCAATTAATTCTTCAGCTTCAGTTATGGTTGTAATATCGGCTCCTAGATTAACATCAAAAACATAATTAAAACCTAATTTTTTAAGACCGGCGACTACCCGCCCAGTCATTTTATCATCATATTCGGCCCCAAATTCTTCACCAATAGCGGCCCGAATTGAGGGAGCAAATTGAGCAATTATAATTTTATTTTTATTTTTTAAAGCTTTATAGACATCTGGATAAGAAATTTGTTCAGAGATAGCATCAACCGGACAATGAGTAACGCATTGGCCACAGAAAGTACAAGGATTTTTAGTGGGCACAATTTCTTGATTAATCCCATGGCCTTTAAGCTCCAAACAATTTAATTTTTGTAATTTATTACAAGCTTCAAGGCATAAACGACAATCAATACATTGAGAGCCGTCAATTTCAATTGAAGGTGAAAAATGATATTTTTTACGATTAACCTTCCGCTCTAAAAACCTAGTTGACTTAACGCGATACTGCTTTACTAAAGTAAGCAAGGGGCAATTAAATCTTAATTTACAAGAAGCGCACTTTTCTACGTGCTCCGCAAATAATAACTCTAAGTTAGTTCGTCTTAAACGTTTTACTTTAGGGGTATCTAAAAATACCTCTAAATTATCTTGTGCCGGTGTCGAGCAAGCGGAAACAACCTGTCTCTTTGAATTATAAATTATTTCTACTAAACAAAGACGACAATTCCCTTTAACCGGAAAGTCGGGATGAAAACACAAAGTAGGAATAAAAATATTATGCCTTTTAGCTACCTGTAAAACTGTTTCGCCAGGATTATAAACAAACTCCCGATTATTTATTTTTAGTATTTGCGTCATCTTTTTTAATAAATAATTATATTTGTTTATCCTTTACTTCTTTTAAGCTTTTATAAAGCTGATAAAAGTAAACTATAAAATATGGAGCTAAAATAGCCCAGATAATATTAATTAAAACATTATAAGCAATAAAAATATTACTGCCCTCTGACATTTTATATACTGGCCAAGAAATAAAGGCATACACTAAAATAGCAAAAATTGAAACTAAAAATAAACGACCAAAAACTGACCAAAAATATCCTTTAACTAAGTCATAACTTCGCTCAACTGCCGAAAAAGGACGCTTATCTTCTATTACCAGGATATAGGCGGCGAAACTATAATAAATTCCAAAAATTAAAGCTGGGATGATAAAAAGAAAGCCCCAAGCAATAATCAAAACCATCATTAACATGGAAACTCCTAAAAACTTTATAAAATATGGTTTAGCTTCTTCAAAATTATTTCTAGCTGGCGTAAAATTATTTTTAAGCAATAGAATGCTCGCGACCTTAGTCCTAATACTATAAACTATAGCTATATACAGACTGGCCACAAATAAACCAAAACCAATTAACGCGAGACTAAAGTTAACTAGTAATGAAGCTTTTTCCGCTAAACCAGTTATGTTGTAAGTAAAAAATAAAACTAGCACCACTAGTAAAGGAATAAGACCAGACAACCCGTAAAGAAAAACCATAATAAATTTTAATAAGTTTTTTCGATAGATTTCCCAGCTTTCTTTAAAAAGAGTGACTGATTTAATAAGCTTTTCTTTTTGATTCATATAGTTAAAGGGCGGTTTTTTAAATTAACCGTTATTTTATTTTTAAAATGTTTTTATAATAACTTGATAATGGTAAAGCAACACTTTTCCCGTAAGAACAAAGACTCCCGTCCTTTAAAAGCTCTAAAATATCCCAGAATTCTGGGCTATACTTTTTTTTAGCTAAAAATAATTCCAGCAATCTACTAGTTCCTTCACGACAAGGAGTGCACATTCCGCAAGAGCCATCTTTAAAAAAGTTAAGAAGACGACCAATTATTTCTTCTTGCTTATTATCAAACCAAGAATAAACAGTGATTGATCCGCTACCACTAACAGTTCTTTTCAGTTGAGTTGAATTTAAAAATTCCCCACAAATATCACCACCAACCTGAACAAAAAATTTACAAGAAGGAAAATTACCCGTTAATCGTAAGATATCTTCTATTTTCCAATCACCCGGTAAAGAATAAACACCAGGGCGCGATACCTCGCCGCTAATTGTATAAAACCTTTTAGAATCAAAATTATTATTTTTAATTAAAGCTACTTGAAAAAAAGTTTCAACATTATTAATAATCGTTGGCTCGCCAAATAAACCACTATCTACTGGCAGCGGTGGTCTTAAACGCGGCTCCTTTCTTTTGCCCTCAATTATATTCAAAATTACTGTTTCTTCCCCGCTTAAATAACTTAAGACCTTAGGCTTAAGACTCCAGTGCCAAAAAATTGAGAGTGAAAGAAATTGATGCTCGCCTAAAAGTTTATTTATTTTTTTGGCGTAAAGTTTATAATATTCATGATTTATAAAGCAGTAAATACCAGCTAAACGTTTAGGTCCTAGAGCTAAAACACACTCTTTTACTCCTTCAAGAACTAGGTTAGCGTGATGTTCTAAAATATAAGCATCTTTCTTTACTCCTGGCTCGCCTTCAGCAGCATTAATGACAATATAAAAACCTGCTTTTTTATTTTTTTCTAAAGCACTTTTAACTCCTTGCCATTTTATAGCCACCGGAAAACCAGCGCCACCGCGCCCCCGTAATTCTACTTTGTTTATCTTTGTGATTATATCACTACCCATATTTAATTTTTATCTGGCTGTCCAGCCACCGTCTACATAGATAACCTCACCTGTAACATATTTTGATTCATCGCTACCTAAATATAAAGCTGCATGAGCAATATCATTTGGTTCGCCAACATAACCTAAGGGTGTTCCAGCTTTTACCATATTACTAAAAGCTTCATTATTTAAAACATCGCGAGTCATACCGGTGGTGATAAAACCAGGGGCGATAGCGTTTACTCTAATGCCTAAAGAGGCTAAATCTAAAGCTGAGGCGTGAGTTAGTTGAACAACGCCACCTTTTGAAGCACAATAAGATACTGCTCCAGCTAAACCAACTTTACCTAAAATAGAGCTCATATTAATAATACTACCCTTAGTGCCTTGTTCTTTCATGACTCGAGCAGCCGCCCTTACTCCATAAAAAACTCCTGATAGGTTAACATTAATTGTTTTTAGCCAATTATCATCGTCAGCCTCTAAAACTCCTCCCAGTGAACCGATACCAGCATTATTTACCATTACGTCTAAATGACCAAACTTAGCAGTAGCGGCGCTAATTAAAGCATCTACTTGGACACTGCTAGATACATCACACTTTACATAAATTGCCCTATCACTATTTACTTCAAAAGTATCTAAGATATCAGCATAAACAACTTGCGCTCCCTCGGCTAAATATTTTTCTGCAATCGCTTTACCAATACCGGAGGCTGCCCCGGTTACAATAGCCACTTTATTTTCCATTCTCATATAATTTTTGTTTAATTTTTTATTTTATAAATTTTTTAAGATAGTTTGTTAGGTCAACTAAACGATTAGAGTAACCCCATTCGTTATCATACCAAGCCACAACCTTAAGCAAATCACCACCCACTAAAGCCGTTGATTTTAAATCAATGATTGAGCTGTGCGGATTGCCAACAATATCAGAAGAAACTAATTCTTCAGACGAAGCTTCTAATATACCCTTTAATTTACCTTTAGCCGCTTTAATAAATTCCTCATTAACAGCCTCGATACTAGTTTTCTTATTTAGTAAAAAAGTAACATCACAAAGTGAACCAACTGGAACTGGGACACGTAAGGCCATACCATCAAATTTACCTTTTAAAGAAGGGATTGTTTCGGTAACAGCCACCGCCGCGCCGGTAGTTGTTGGTACAATATTTACCGCGGCACTACGAGCTCGTCGTAAATCTTTATGAGGTCCATCAACTAAATTTTGATCAGCTGTATAAGCATGAACGGTAGACATTAAAGCTTTTTTTATACCAAACTTTTCTTTAATAACCATAGTCGCTGGTGCCAAACAATTAGTAGTACACGAGGCACAAGAAATAACATCATCACTTTTATTTAGTTTATCTTCATTTACTCCTAAAACAATTGTTTTACAGTCTTTACCAGGAGCCGATATTATTACTTTTTTAGCTCCAGCTGTAAGATGCGCACTCGCATCTTCTTTACCACGAAAACGACCGGTGCATTCTAAGACAACATCTACTTTGAATTTTTTCCAAGGTAAAAGTAAGGGGTCTTTCTGAGAAAAAACAAAATACTTTTTACCATTTACAATTAGCGCATCCTTAGTATGACTAACTTTATGATGATATTTTCCGTAACAAGAATCATACTGCATTAAATGAGCTAAAGTAGCAGTATCAGTTAAGTCATTAATCGCCACTACATTTAATCTTGGATGACTATCTAAAATAATCTTAAACGAGGCGCGGCCAATACGCCCAAAACCATTAATAGCCACATTAATTTTGCTGTTAAACATAGAAAAAAAATTATATATAAATACTTTGATATTATAACATATTAGAAAGGCAAACAAAAATTTTAGAATAAAAAAAGACTATCTATTTTGCTAACGGCAAAGGTAGATAGTCTTTTTTAAAAAAATGTTTTTATTTACGATTTCGTCTGTCTATTCTAGAATTATTTGAATTGGCTTTTTCTTCAGCCGCCTTGATATCCTGTTTAGCTTTTTTAACATGGCGATTAATATCAACCTGAACAACAAAATCTCGCTCACCTTCTTTAGCTCCTGGGAATTTAACGTCAACTGATTGCTTTAAAATATGATGGCCAACAACCACCCCTCTTGAGCCGTCAACATTAACTTTAGTGCCAATCGGTGGCAGTGCGCCAGCCATCGCCTTATAACCTTCATATTCAAAAGACAAGCAACACATTAAACGACCACACATACCAGAAATTCTATCACTACCGCGATGAACTACTTGTTGAGCTTCGGCCATATCTGAAGTAATAGAAAAAAATTCTCTAATATGCCCTTTACAGCATAAAACTTTTCCACAAGGACCACAGTCACCACTAAAACGAGCTTCGTCTCTGGTGCCTATTTGAGTTAAACGAATTTGAGAGCTAAAATGAGCTGTTAAATCTTTAACTAAATCACGAAAATCAACTCGACCATCGGCAATAAAAGCAAAATTTAAACGATTGCCACTAAAAGAAAAGTGCACATCAACTAATTTTAATTCTAAACCTCTTTTTACTATAAATTCACGACAAACAAACATAGCTTCATTTTTTTTATCTTCATCAGCCATGCGACTTAAATCAACTGAAGTGGCGACTCTTTTTATCGGTTTTAAAACTTTTTCACCCTCAGCTAATTCAATATTTTTAGGTTCCCTATCTTCTAAAATTAGAACTTTACCTAGCTCATCACCTAGCTCGGTTTCAACTATTACATAATCGCCACGTTTAACTTTAACATTTTCAGCACTAAAATTATATATTTTATCCCAAGAGGAAAATTGTATTTGAGCGATCTTCATAATACGAGAATCCCGCGCCTTAAGTATAAAAAGGATAAACCTCTAACCTAATCGCACGGGATTATAAAAAGATTGATTAAAGACTAAAACGAATAAATTTAGTAATGGCGGCGCCATCTAAAATGTCTTTCACTTTTTTCTTATCATCTTTAATATATTCTTGTTCAGTTAAACAAACTTCACTGTAATATTTACTCATTTTACCTTCAACAATTTTATCAACCATTTCTTCTGGTTTACCTTCCTTAAGAAGTAAAGCGCGATAAATTTCTTTTTCTTTATCCATTTCTTCAGTAGGCACTTCACTGGCTACTAAATATTTAGGATTAGCGGCGGCTACCTGCATAGCAATATCGCTAGCAATCTCCGTTTTGCCACCTTGATTAATCGCAACTAAAACACCCATCTTTCCGCCTAAGTGGGAATAGGCAGCAACGGTTTCGCCATTTAAAATAGCTAAACGTTTAATATTTAATTTTTCACCGATAACCCCGGAGAAAGTTTCTAAGGTTTCTTGAACGGTTACTCCAGCCATTGGAGCAGCAAGTAATTCTTCTAAAGTGGCTGGTTTTAAAGTTTTAACTAATTCCAAAACTTGTTTAGTAAAATCTTGAAATTTATCATTACGAGACACAAAATCAGTCTCGGAATTAACTTCAACCATATAGCCTTCAGTAGCATCAGCATTAACGCTAAGCATAATAACCCCCTCATTAGTTTCTCTATCGGTTCGCTTGGCCGCTTTTGCAATACCTTTTTTACGTAAAATTTCGACTGCTTTATTTAAATCACCAGCAGCTTCATCTAGTGCTTTTTTACAATCAACCATACCAGCGCCAGTCATTTCCCGAAGTTGTTTAATAGCTTCCATATTGTTAATGGTGGCATTTTTCGATTATTAAACATGAAACGAAAAAAGCCAAAATATTTTAAGAGAAAAAATTTTAATTATTTATTTATAGTAGTATTTTCAGCTTGCTTTATATTCTTTTTAGCCTCCAAAACAACGTCTTTAATAGTTTCCATTAATAGAGCAATAGTTTTAGTAGCATCATCGTTAGCAGGGATTGGATAATTAACTAATTCCGGATTAACGTTGGTATCACAAATTGCGATGATTGGAATATTCTTCATTCTAGCTTCAGTTACAGCCGTTTCTTCTTCCTTAATATCCCAGACAAATAAAGCGTCAGGAAGTTTGTTAAGTCCCGTAAGACCACCAACACGTTCTTCTAATTTTTTAATTTCGCGAGCAAATTCTAATTGTTCCTTTTTTGTATATTTTTCTAATTTACCATTTGCTTTATTTTCTACCAACTCTTTATATTTTTGCACTGATTTTTTAACAACTGCAAAATTAGTTAAATAGCCACCTAACCACTTACCAACGATGTAAGGCATGCCTGTTTCATCAGCCATTTTTTTAAGTCCAGATTTAACTTGATTTTTTGTACCAACAAATAAAATACTTTTACCTTCAGAAATAAGTTGGCTCATAAATTCCATGGCCTCAGCTAACTTTTCACGACTTTTATTTAAGTCAATAATATAAATACCTTTTTTGTCAGTAAAAATATAAGACTTCATCTTTGGGTGCCAACGATTAGTTCGATGACCAAAATGCATACCTGCTTTTAACATGTCCTCTACGCTTGGAAGTTTTACCATAATGTTTTTTTCTTTTACCCTTCCCAAAATTAGGGAAAGCATCCATTCCGCCGATCTATACCATCTTCATAGATAATCGCTAAGCGATATCGTTTGATGTAGACCAAGAAAAATTACCGGAATGTGATAATTTTTTTAATATTAAATAAAAATAGGCAAAGTTATAATTTAACTTACCTGCCCCTTATAATAAGTTAAAAACGCTAAGATGTCAATAATTACAGGCTTTATTGTTGATAAAACCCTTTTAAGCCCTGATTATAATCATTAACCATATTATTATAATTTGTAAGTTCGGCTCGATAAAGCTCTAAATCGCTATTATATTTAATAACACCTAAATTATATGTTTCTACTAAAGAATTATAAGCACTAATATTGCCACTTGCTTGGTAAGCACTAAGTTGAGTTTGTTGGGCACTTAGAATGCTCTGTTGGGCTGTCAGATTAGAATTTTTTTCTGCTAGCCCTATTTTTTGTGCTTCAATCCAAACATCTTTAGCTTGTAAGTCGGTAACTATTTTTTTAGTGTTTGCTATCCCCTGATAAACTAAACCAGTCGTTTTTTGAAATATTTCTATTTTACTTAAGTGAGAAATATTAAATAAATTGCTCAAATTATCCTGAGCAGCTACGGCTTGTCCGTTAGAAATTGTTGGCGGGATAACTCCAACCGGAAAGTAATTAGTAGTTTCAATATAACAATAACCTGAATTATTTATTGATTCACTTACAGGACAACTAATGCCTGCCGCTGAATGATTAGCATCAGGAAAATCTAAAATTGCGGCGCCATAGCCTAACTCACGTAAAACAGTTACCGCCAAAAAAGTTTTATCAGAACAGATACCAGAATTTTTATATAAAGTTTCGTAGGGATAATTAGGTTGCAAAGGATTTTTGTTTAATTTAGCGCTATCATAAGGAATATACTGAATAAGAGCAAGTAAAAAATCGGCTGTTTGGTCTTTACTCCAAGAATGAGTAGCGGCTTCCTGCTTGCCATAATTTACTAAATAAGAAATAGAGGTGTCGCCACTTTTCTTGTTAAAAAAAATATTATAAAACTGTTCTCTAGCATTTACCGGCGGAGTATCACCAGTATAGTAAAAAGCTTTAACGGCTTTCTCATATTCAGAATTTAAACTAGACCTAAGTGGTAAATCTAAATTAAAATTTTCTAATTTATAACGCCAGACTAAATTAGTTTTATAATCACTAAAACCAACAGCAGGTGCAACGTTACTGGTCGTAACTGGCGCAGCTAAGGCAATACTAATTTTACTTAAATCACTATTTGTAATCCCTAAACCTTGAGCTCTAAATAATAACCAAGCATCCATCGGTCTTCCGAGATAATGCCAACGTCTATTTAAATCAACATAATAAGCTTCACCATGACTTTGAGGTCTAAGATATAAACGACCACGTGCCCAAACTGGAGCGCCCTGGCTCCAACTAGCAAATTCTTTTTCAGAAATACCTAAACTTAAAGAACGCATTAAACTATAAGCGTCATCAGGTTTTCCCAGATAATATCTTTTATTATTTTGCGGGTTAACGTACCAAGCTTCTCCTTTACTTTGAACTTGTAATAAAATACGGCCAGATAAATTTGCGTCTAAAGTTGCTGCTAGAGCTGAGTTAACGCTAATTAGACTACTTATAAAAATAGCCCCTAGTAATAATTTATATTTGATTTTAAAAATCATAATTTAATTAATCAACCAGTGTGATGAATAAATCTTCCTCTGGTGGTTGCGGTAAATGGTCTACATTATTAATAAAATTAATCCTAACATACCCATCTCGATCAATTACAATTTTTGATAATGACGATTGAAAAACTTCTTGTGATAAAAAACCAATAACATCAGCATTTAAAATGCCAGTAAGAACGGACTTAATAAAGTTACCATGAGTAAACAGGGCTACTGTTTTACCTTGATTATTCTTAAAAATATCATGAAGCAGGCGACGAGCCTTAGCTTGCATAACATTAAGTTGTTTGTCTAAGACTAGATAATCTTTAACTTTACTGGGACGCTTTGTTTCGCTGGTATTAAAATAAGGAATTCTAGACCAATCCCACCAATCAATTTCATTTAAGCGTGACTCTGTTTCAATTTTGATATTTAATATTTTGGCTAGTGGGGCGGCTGTTTCTTGAGCGCGCTTTAACTCACTGGCGTACAAACGATTAATTTTTAATTTTACCAAACGTTCTGTCAAAAAGTGCAATTGCTCATTACCAAAAGAAGAAAGAGGCATATTAAAATCACCTATTTTTTTTTCTAAAGTATAATCTGGATGACAATGTCTGACTAAATAAATTACCGTATAAGGGCGACGAGTCTTGGGCCGCAACTTAACATAAGGGTTTTGATAAGACATGAACTTAATCCTTAAGATTAGCTAAGGCAAAATCCCAGTTGGCTAAGTGTTCAAGAATTCCGCTAACATAATCAGCGCGACGATTTTGATAATCTAAATAGTAGGCGTGTTCCCAGACATCAATTACAAAAAGTGGTCTTTGTCCGTGAACTAAGGGTGTATCAGCATTAGCTGTTTTTACAATTTTTACATTAGAATCTTCTTTAACTAACCAGACCCAACCACTACCAAATTGGGATAGTGCTGCCCCCTTAAGATCTTCGATCATTTTTTCCCAGGTGCCAAAAGAATGGATTACAGAATTTTTTAACTCTACTGAAACAGACATTTCTTTACTGGCAGGTTTTAAGCATTTCCAAAAAAATTCATGATTATAAGCTTGAGCAGCATTATTAAATATCGCCTCCTTACCGTCTCGTCCAGCAGTCTTTAAAACGACATGTTCTAAGGAATCATTTTCCATTGGTGTACCAGCAATTAATTTATTTAAATTATCAACATAAGCCTGGTGGTGCTTGCCGTAATGATATTCTAAGGTTTTTTCTGATAAATGAGGCTCTAGTTCATTTGGGTTAAAAGGTAAACTTGGTAGAGTAAACATATTATTATAGTTAATTATTAATATTTTTGCCTTTTTATTATAGCAAACTAAGATTAATATTGAAAGTTAAAAAATATACTAATATTTTAATATTTTTATAATTATCAAAAGATTTATTAAAAAAAGACCTAAATAATCAGGTCTTTTTAATAATTTTTTGTTTTTTATTTCTTAAATGATTTTTTAGCGGCTAACTGACCACAAGCGGCAGAAATTTCTCCGCCATAAGAATGACGAGTTGTGACGTTTACCTCCGCATCCTCTAAAATTTTCTTAAATTTAGCAATCTTTTCTTCAGTTGAAGCCTGAAAACGACCAGTTGGATTATAAGGAATAAGATTAACCATATAAAGCGGTTTAGTCATTAAACCGGCCAGTAGTTTCGCATCATTTTCACTATCATTTATATCTTTAATCATCAAATATTCAAACATTACCTTACGACCAGTTTTTCTAATATAATCATCAACAGCCGAAAAAACTTTAGCCAAAGGGTACTTATCAGCAATTGGCATATAACGACGTCTTAAAATATCAGCGGGAAAATGTAAAGATACGGCTAAATTAAGTTGTAATTTTTCACCGCCAATTTTTATAATACCTTCACAAACGCCAGCCGTTGAGACTGATAAACGACGAGAACCAAAATTAAAACTTTCTGAATCATTTAACCACTTAAGAGCTTTAATTACTTCTGGATAATTTAAAAATGGTTCACCCATGCCCATAAAAACTATATTATCAACCTTCTCTGCGCCGCCCTCTTTTTTAAGCTCACGCATAAAAAATAAAACCTGCTCCACAATTTCGTGTGCTTTTAGGTTACGAGTAAAACCAAGTTGACCGGTAGCACAAAAAGAACAGGCCAAAGGACAGCCCACCTGAGAAGAAACGCAAACCGTATTCCTGTTCCCTTTTTGACGAATCAAAACCGCCTCTACTTTTTCTCCATCTTCTAAAGTGATTAAAGCCTTATGAGTTGGTTCTTTACCGATAGCTTTAACTACCTCGGCAGGAATAGTAAGAGGACAAGATTCATTCAAACGTTCGCGTAAATCTTTAGGAAGATTAGTCGCGTCATTCCAGTCTTCTATTAAGTCAATAAAAACGGCTCTATCTATTTGTTGATGACGGAACTTTGGTTCATTTATAATTATTTGATGTAAAATTGATAAATTCATAGGAGAAGAGACTAACACGGATTACTTTTTTTGTAAAGATAAGATTACGATTTCTGATCGGCTACCCGTTCTCATTGGTGGTCCCCAAGTTCCGACGCCAGCTGTAACTGATAAAGTATAGTCCCTTCTTCGGTAAATTCCGTGGCTGTGATTATGATAAAAATAACGAGCTAAAAAATTAAAAGGAAACATTTGACCACCATGAGTGTGCCCAGAGAGCTGTAAATCGATTCCTAATCCTTGTGATTTAACTGTCTCCTTTGGTTCATGAAATAATAAAATTGATGGTTTATTTGCTAAATAACCAATATCAGCTAAAATAAGTCTTTTTAAATCAAAGTTACGATCAGGGGTAAAATCTAAGCCAATAATTTGTAAACCAAATTTCTCTACCATCCGATTACTTAAAACGGTAATATTTTCCCCCATAAGCAAACTAATTACTTTGTTGGCTCCTAAGGTAAAGTCGTGATTACCTAAAGAATAATATAACCCTAGGGGTGCATTTAAATCGTTTAATGGTTTACCCACCCAAGAAAAATCTGACTCCGAACCGTCAAATAAATCTCCAGTAATAAAAACAGCGTCTGGTTTTATTTCTTTTATTCTATTAACTACTCGATGAAAAAATTTTTCTCGTAAAATCGGGCCAAGGTGAATATCGGATATATGAACCACTTTTTTATTCTGCCAGGTTTCTGGTAAATCTTTTATTACAACTTGGTATTCCTTAATTTTAATACTACGAGCATTATAAAAACTTTTTAGTGAAAGAATTACTGTTCCCGCTATTAATAAAGATCTAAACACTAAAGCTGACATTTCGATTGAAAATATTTTTAAAAACCAAAAAATTAAGCCCACCCATAAAGCTGTTAAACCAAAATTAAGTAAACATCCCATCCAAGAAACAGAAATTGTATAATATAGGCGAGTAAATAAATTATCACGTTTACTGATAAAAATTAAAGAGACAAAAGTAGATAATCCTAACACGCCAACAAGATAACCGATAATTAATTTAGCTGAAAAAGATTCTAAGCCAAAGAATTGAACAATAAAAAACCAGGCCAAGGTATTACCAAGAACTAAGAAAAAAAGATTAAGATAAAAATACATATCCATACCCCAAGTAAGCCGTTTAGCTGGCCTATTTTTACGCCCCTATTTAATTACAAAAGGAAAGACTGCATATTCAGAGGTTCCTTCGAGTTCCGCTTCAATTGCCATTAAACGATTATACTTAGCCGTTCTTTCACTTCTAGCTGGTGCACCGGTTTTAATCTGACCAGTACCCATGGCCACCACCAAGTCAGCAATAAAAGTATCTTCTGTTTCACCGCTACGATGAGATACAACGGCGGTCATGCCACTGGCACGAGCCTCATAAATAGTAGCTACTGTTTCTGTTAGAGTACCAATTTGATTTAATTTAATCAAAATTGAATTCGTGGTTTTTTCAGAAATACCTCTTTCTAAACGTTTAACATTTGTGACGTATAAATCGTCCCCAACTACCTGAACCTCACGATTAAAAGCTTCGGTAAAATTTTTAAATCCTGTCCAATCATCTTCTGCTAGCACATCTTCAAAAGAATAAATCGGGTAACGCTCAGCTAAACCTTTATAGAAATTAATTAGTTCATCGCTACTTAAAACTTTATTTTCTTTTTTAAGATGATATACTCCATCTTTAAAAAATTCTGTGGCCGCCGAATCAATCCCAAAGACAATATCCTTACCAAGATTATAACCAGCCTCAGTCACCGCTTCTGATAATAAACGAAAGGCTTCTTCATTAGATGACACTGCTGGGGCAAAGCCACCTTCATCACCAACAGTAAGACCATAGCCTTTATTTTTTAAAACTTTTTTTAAAGTTTGATAAATCTCGGCACACATTCTGACAGCTTCAGTGATAGATTTAGCGCCCACTGGCAAAATCATATACTCTTGAATATCAGTGGCCCAATTAGCATGTTTGCCACCATTTAAAACATTCATCATCGGAATTGGCATTTGATAAGTACCGGAAAATGATTGATTAAATTTTGTTAAATATTTATACAATGGCATATTTAAACCAGCCGCTGCCGCTCTAGCAACTGCCAAAGAAACGCCCAAAATAGCATTAGCACCTAAATTGGCTTTATTTTCGCTACCATCTAAAGCAATCATGATTTCATCAATTTTTCTTTGATTACTAGCATCTTGACCAACTAGCGCGGGAAATATTTTATTTTCAATATTTGAAATAGCTAAATTAACGGAAGCGCCACCATAAATATGCTGATCATTATCACGAAGTTCAACTGCTTCATAACTACCGGTAGAAGCGCCACTAGGAACAGCGGCCCAACCAATCGCACCATTTTCTAAAATAACAGTAGCTGAAAGCGTTGGGTTACCACGGGAATCCAGTATTTGCAAAGCTTTGATAGATTGTATTTTCATATATTGAATTTAAAATAATTATATTTTATTTATTTTTTAACTAATCAATAATATAGGTCTTATAAATATTCTCCTCGGTACAAGCGATAACTTTTTTAAGTAATTTAACTGCCTCCAGTGAGTAATCTCCCACGGTTGTTTCATCAGATAACATTACCATATCAGCGCCATCAAAAACAGCGTTAGCAATATCACTAATTTCAGCCCGAGTAGGATGAGGGTTCTTTATCATTGAAGTCATTACTTGAGTAGCTAAAATTGTTGGTTTATTGTGCCAATGAGCGTGTCTAATTAAATTCTTTTGGATAATTGGTAACTCCTCAATTGGCACCTCAATACCTAAATCGCCACGAGCCACCATAATAACATCAGAAGCGGTGATTATTTTATCAATATTTTTAAGAGCAATCCCCCGTTCAATTTTAGAAATTATTTTTACTTTACTTTTTTTACCCAACAAAGTTCTAAGTCTAGTTACATCATTAGCAGTTTGTACAAAAGATAAAGCGACATAATCCATTCCAGCTTTAATGCCAAATTTTAAATCTTTAATATCTTTAGCAGTTAGGCCACCTTTTTTCATGTTCGTGTCAGGAACATTAATGCCCTTATTAGAACTTAAAACGCCACCATTAATAACTTTAGCAGTAATTACCTTATTTTTTACATCTTGAACCATGAGTTCAATAGCACCATTACATAAAAATAAAGGATGATTTTTCTTTATATCTTTATATAAATCGCTACTATCAATTGGAATAATGCCCCCATTTTTATAAGGTAGCTTAGAATAAGTAAATTGATAAATCTCATCAACATGTAAAGTGATGCCAGCTTCAGGAAATTTACCGACTCTAATTCGTGGTCCTTGTAAATCCAGCATTAAAGAAACCTTACGCTCACTATCATTATTAAAAACATCGATAATTTTTTTAATTTTTTTATATTGATCATAGGTAGCATGAGAAAAATTAACTCTTACCATATCAACGCCATTTTTCATAAGAGCGGTTAAAGCTTCTTCTGATTCTGATTTAGGGCCAATAGTGGCCACTATTTTTGTGTTCATAACTATATATTAAAAAGTAAATTAGCAGCTTCTAGTATAAAGTATATCAGGGCTTTTGCCAAGATTTTATTTAATTTTCTTTAAATAACCCATTAAACTAGAAAAAAATTCTAAATTATTTAAACTAGCTAATTTTTGTCCTAGTGGCTCATTAACTCTAAATAAATGATGAAGATAGGCTTTGGTATAATTTCTTAATTCTGGAATTTTACTTTTATGATTAATTTTGGAAAAATCTTTAGTATAAATAGCGTTACTAATATTTATCGTATTATAAAATTTAGGAGAAGTGGTGATTACTTTATCTGTATTTTTTGGGCTTTTAAATCCTTTAAACTTAGAATCGAAATAAAATAGTCTACCATGTCTGCCCTCGCGCGTTGGTATTACACAATCAAACATATCCCAACCCATTAAATAAGACCGATAAATATCATCCGGAGTACCCACACCTAAAGCAAAACGAATAGCATCTTTAGGAATGTAAGAAGCGGTTTTAAACATTACCTCAGCTAAGAAATTACCACTAACATCAATTGGCCTAGCACCAAAACCATAACCATCAAAACCAATAATCGATAATTCTTTGGCGCATTTTTCTCGTAAATCTAATTCTGCTCCTCCCTGAACAACACAAAATAGTAAAGGTCTTTTAGCCCCAATTAGTTTTCTTTTTTTTACTTGTTTTAAATATTCAACCTTACAACGTTTAGCCCAAGTAATTGTTCGGGTGACCGCTTTTTCTAAATCAACTCGAGAAAATTCATTAGGCGGACAATCATCTAAACAAACCATCATATCAACACCTAAATTAAACTGAATCTGAATAGACCTTTCTGGCGTTAATTCATGTTTTGAGCCATCAATTGGTGACTTAAAAATTACTTTATCATCATTAATGCTCCCCATATTCTTACTACGGTGGATTAATGAGAAAACCTGAAAACCGCCGCTATCAGACAAAAGGGGTCGAGAACACTCCATAAATTTATGGATGCCTTTAGCTTGTTTAATTAAATCTGGTCCCGGCTGAAGATATAAATGAAACGTATTAACCACCATAGCAGGAGTATTGGTTTGCTGAACTTCGGATTCACTGAGCAACTTTATAAAACCACGCGTAGCGTCTGGCATAAAAAAGGGTGTAACTAAATCACCATGGGCAGTTTTAATTAAGCCACTTCGTAGTTTATTTTTTTTAGCATTTAATTTAAACATAAAAAATTATTGAACCAGACCAGAATTATTAAAACTAGCAATATCATCATCTTCTAATTTAGTAGTTTTTGAATTAATTTTTTTATCAAGGACTGATTTAGTGTCAGAATCAATGGCGCTGACGTTTGAACCAGAAAGCAAAACCAATAAACTATTACGTTGGCTTTCATTTGGCGTAACACTAATATTAAATTCTGCCTGAGCTTTATAAGTAGAAACTGGCAAAATACCAATATTCCAAATAACCGAATGGCTAGCACTATCAAAAATTAAATTACCGGTTGAGATTTGGATACCATCATTAAATGAGACGTAATCTGGCAATTTAGAGATTACTTTTGTATCGCTGAGTTCATGAAGATTATTTTCAATTTTCCAATACACCTTAAGGCTGGTTTTTTCATTTACTTTTGGCGGCAGTGGCCCAGAACCAACTGGGGTATTATTTTCATCAAAATAAAGAACTTTTTCAGTTAGACTTAAATCACTATTAATTTTAGTCATTATATTATTACTCTTACTATCATTTAAGCCGCCCTGGCGATTATTAACATTAAATTGCGCATAACTTTGGATAGTGAAACTTTTACCTAAATCACTATCATTATAAGGTCTAACAGCAATTGAAAAATCAATCACCCCTTCCTCTCCTGGATCTAAGGAGCTTAAATCTGGAATCTGTTCTTTAGTCCAGGTAATTGTATTTTCACCTAAGATTCCTTTTTCAACATTTTTAAAACTAGACCAGTCTAAAAAATCACCCTTTAAAGCAACCATAATAGCCACATCACTTAGCGGTCCGTCACTTTTATTAGAGTAAGTTAAAGAATAATTTAAAGTGTCAGAAAAGTTAGCAGTGTTATCATTTTTACTACCATTTAAAATTAAAGTTAAATTTAAGTTACTATTCATTACATTAAGCCCCACAGTTTTTTCTGCAAAAGTATATGACTTTCCATTTTCCATTTTTTTACTTAACTTAATAGTAATAGATTGATTATCATCAACCTTCTTAGTAACTTTATAATATACCGGTAAACGATAAGTCCCGTCACTAGCTATTAAATTACGCACACCCCATAGTAAAGTCGTCTTTTTATCAACTATTAAACTTGGATCGGTAGTAGATGCTGTAGTACTAGCTGAACCCGGTGTTGTCTGCGGATTTATTAAAATAATATTTTCCGGAAACATAAAAGAAACATCAAAATCATCTAAAAAATTACTTTTTACATTAGTAAAAACTAAATCTATTTGACCTTCTTCACCAACTAAAGCAGCATTGGCATATTCAAAACCTAAATCAAAGCCTAAATCATTAACTAAAGTTGAAGCAACTATCTCTTTTTTAAATTCGCTAGAAAGCTCCCCAGGCTGATAACTAAGGCTAGCAATAATTAAACTAGCGGTATCTTTGTTAGAAACTAGTTTTCCTTTTACTAAAATATTAGACTCACCACCGATAAGCAAAGCCGGTAAACTAAAATAATTTTGTGAAGCTGATCCCTGAATTGCCTCTAAGCCAGGGCCAGAAACCTCGGAAACTATAAAATTATCAGGATATTTAAATTCTAAACGCAAAGAGTTTAAATTAAACTTACTACGATTCTTATAATGCAGAGTATAAACAAACTCTTCTCCAGCCTTAACTTGCTCAGGAGCATTTATAGTAAAATCTACCAAGGAAGCGTCCAGTGATTGATTAGAAAAATAAAAATAAAAACCATAACCTAAAACAAGCAACACCGCCACCACAAATAATTTTTTAATAATTGATACTAAGACTGAACCTTTTTCGTGTTTCATGTGAGACACATCAACTAAATCTCCAGCTTTATCACGATAAATTTCTGATAAATTATCGTCGATTTCTTCTTGACGAGCTTCTTTTTTAACCGCCCTTTCAAAAATTTTGACCTGCTCTTCACTGGGTACCGGTCTTTTTATAAAAACTGGCGCAACTTGACGACTGGAAATTTTTTTAGGTTTATTTTTGTTATCAATTATCATAATTTTTTTAATTATCTATTGGAGACTAAAATAGAATAAAATTGGTCCCTATCTAATAGCCATTTATTCTTTAAATCGTTTAAATTTTTATCAGAGGAATTCCAAACTAATTTAGCAAAACTGGGTAATCTCAAATCGGTAGTTATATTTTCCCCTTCTGCCCCTGGTTGCTTTTGGACAGACAAAGAATAAGGATATAAATTATTATCGGAAGAATTAAGCCAATTATTTAAACGACTATAAAAGTCATTTTTTATTTCTTTTTGCCACAGATTAAATGGTAATTTATATCGCAAAGTAATTGTTACACTATTCCCCGGATCAAGCATTAACCAATTAGCAAAAACTGTTTTTCCATTTTCTTGATATATCTTAGTACCGCTAAGTGAATCGGTTACGGCTAAATCCTCTGTTTGCGCGATAAACTCATTAGTTATCCAAGCTGGATCAGGCTCCTCAAAATATTTAAGATCGGGTGACGAAAAACCAGAAGCAAATAATAACTCACTACCTTGAGGCACATAAACTCTTAACCAATCAACATTACGAACGCCAACTAGTGGAGTATTTTTGGCGGCCGTATGGGCTCTAGTTACTGTCACAGTATCGATAATAGACCCATCGTAAGAAACATCAACTTGATGAGTGATTTCTTCTTTTATTACCCTATCAGTTTTAGCACCTGCGATATTTGTATTTGTCACCATTAAATAATCAAATGGAGCCTTAGACATAGCTCCTCCCCAATTACGATCGATAATTGTTTTTTCTAAACTAGCATCTTTAAAATAAAACATTATTTGCTTTGAAGCTAAACTATCCTCAGAGATACTAAGTAATTTTATTAAATTATTTTTATCTAATTTTTGAGGCAATACTTCCAATATTTTCGCCATCAAATCACCAATGATTTTTTTAGGTTTATTCTTCTCTCCTTCCGGTAAATGAGTGACCGCTTCTGGATTACTTTTTATTAAATTATCTCTTTCGGCTGTAAGCTCAACTTGTTGCCAAAAATTATCAGCCGTAATTATTAGGCCATAATCTTTAGTTAAATCAATTGGCCCAGTAACTAATAATAGTTTTTCAACTACACTTGGAGTAAACGAAATAACGCCATCTACTGATGGGCCGTCACTTTTTTCATAAAACCACATCAAGTTTTTGGCTGTAGTTGGAAAATCAGGCCACCAATTAGCATCCCAAAAATGCCATTGAGGGTTAACTAAATGTAATGGTTCTGGTGCCTTTATTTTTTCACTTAAACCAGCCTCGGTATCATATGAGCCGCCGCCCGGCACTTCTAAATTACGAATTTTTCCCTCTCTAAAATCAACTAAGGCATAGCTTCCCAAAAAACCGCCCGCCCCCCTCATCTCGGCATTATTTTGAAAAATAAGTAAATATCTTTTATCACGACCAGCCCCTAAAAATAATTTTAATTCGTCAATATTATCTACTACTAAAGATAAATTATCAGGTAATTTATCTACTTTGGCGGCCAATTCAGTAAAACGCCCCCGATAATCTTCTGGTAAATTATTAATGTTTATTTTTTTTAATTCTAACTTAAGCAAATTTGCATCATTTAACGCTAAATGACCATGCACTGAAAAATCATCTAATATTTTTATCCAATTTCCATCGCTACTAGTAGATAAACCAGACAAAGCCTGAGATAATTCTTGACCCAAATTGGCGCTCAACATACCGACTCTTAAAAACTTTTTACTCTCAGCGGCTAATTTTATTTTGGGGTCAGAAGACAAAGATGCAAGTGATAAAATGGTGTCATTAATAAAAGCCATATCATCGCTTGCTTGCAAAAAATTAGCGCCAGCGTCAGCAAAACGATTTTGCGCTGTTCCAAGATCTAATTTAGAAGCAGCCGCTCCAGCGCCCATTAAATTATCAACTGCTAATTTAGAATGAGTAATAATTTTATCTTCCAGAATTGAAATATTAAAAACTTGCAAATAAGCTAATATTTTAAAAGGCACGATTAAAAATAATAAAACTAAAAAGAAAGAAAATAATGAACGATACCACTTTAGTTGCCAAACTTGATTAAATAAAACCTCTTTTTTATTTAAATTATTTTTATTTTTTATTAAAAACTGATAACGAATTTTTTTTAATTTTTTTTCACCACCACGTAACTCTCTATCAAAAATATTGTGTTTATTACGTAAAAAATTAGTAATATACTTTTCTAAAGAATATAAAAAATAAAAAGATGAAAAAGTAATTTTTTCTTTTTCTTTTATTATTTTTTTATTTTTAATTAAATTGCCATACAAATTTTTTGTTACTTTTTTAGCCTGAAGATAGGTGTCTTCATAACCATCTATACCATCTAGAAAATTTGGTGATATACTATTTTTTTTAACTCGTCTTTTTTTATTCTTTTTCTCTAATGCCAATTTTTCTAAATTATTATTGCGCAAATCAAGTATAAAATTAGACACTGGTAAGTGCTCAGAATAATTTATATTTTGTTTTCTATTTAAATTAATCATTTACTTAGAACGAGTTAAAACGTAGCGATAAATTTGACTGGTTATTCTAGCGCACTCCCACCAACTATATTTTTTTACTTGTAAATAACCAAGAGCAATTAGCTGCTCTCGTTTACTTTTATCATTTAAAACACTACTAATAACCTCAGCCATTTCTTCTTTATTTTCTGGATCAAAATAAATTGCTGCCTCGCCTAAAACTTCTGGCATACTAGCTCTGTTGGAGCTAGCAACAGGACAACCATGTGCCATCGCTTCAAGTGGCGGTAAACCAAAACCCTCATAAAGAGACGGAAAAACATAAATAGCTGCCTCTTGAAATAAAGCTTCTAAATCAACATCAGGAACATAACCAGTAAAAATAATAGCGCTATTACGATTTTCTTTTTGCCACAAGTTATTACTTTTAGCTATTTCTTTTATACGATTATAAAAATAATCCTCTTTACCGACTAAAACTAAACGTAAATCTGGACGCTTACCATGTAACTGCGAAAAAGCAGTAATCAGTCCATCTAAATTCTTGTGGGGGTAAGCATTTCCCACGTAGAGTAAAAAAGGACCACTAACATTATAAAGGGCTAAAGTTTTTTTATTATCCAATTTTGTGACAAACAAAGAGTCATTACCCTTTGTTAAATTAGCGACGCCCTCATAAGTAATTTCAATTTTATCAGCTGAAGCTCTAAACTGATCAATTAGATCTATTTTGGTAAATTTAGAAACTGTAATAATTTTTTTAGCATGACTAACCGCTGAAGCAATAATTAAACGATAAGCTTTATCTTTTAACCAATAAACTAATGGGTGTAAGGTTGAAGCTCGATGAGTAGGAAATTTAGTTAGAATTAAATCATGTATCGTTACCACGTAACTGCCTGGTTTAATAAGCGGTACGTTGAAATGAGGAAAATGCATTAAGTCAACTTTAGCGCGCCACCACTTATACGGAATTTCAAACTGCTCTGATAAAGTATACCAACGTGATTTTATAAGTTCCTTGCGAACGTTATTATTTGGACAAATAAATTCATCGAAATTATCTGGTGATAAAAAAATAATATAATCAAACAGATGCTCTTTAGAATCAAGGGCAATAACGTTATCAACTATTTCTTGCGTATAACGACCTAGCCCCTTGCCTAAAGGGCCGTAAAAACGAGCATCAATACCGATTATTAGGCGTTTTTCTGATTTAGTATTCATGATTAAATAAATAAATTAAACAAATGGTAAACCGGCCGGTGGTTCATTTTTACTTAATTCTTCCTTTTTTTGTTCTTTTGAAAAATTATTACTTACATTATTACCCTCAACCCAAAATAAAGAGTCCCCATTTTTATTATCGACATTTGAAGTTATATCTTGCGAACTACTGGCTGCGTCTTTATCTGTTATTTCTTTTTTTAAATTTAGCTCACCAAAAATATCTGGTGGCAAAGCTTGATTACTAGTTTCTTCAAAAATAGGCAGCGATGAAGGTGCGTCAGCTTTTCTTCCTGGTGCCTTTTGAATAAGAGGTGCCTTCACATTAGCCTCAAGTGGAAAATGCCAAAGAGTTGCCAGTTCTTCTATATTAAATACTCCAGGATTTCTACCACTATAAGCACTACGATTTATATAGTTTTGGATTAAGGTATTCTTTTTAGTAATCAACCGACTGTCCTTAGAAAAATAAGCCGTTTTAGTCGCCGTTACATTCATATCAGGCTTTAAGTTATTAAGATCAAGGGCGGCAAATTGTTTAACCCAACCAACTAGACCACTAATTACTTTAGCCCGATTAAGGATTTCTTTTTTAGCAATATAAGCAACTCTCATTTTAAAACCAAAACCTAATTTAGATGATTTCATTTGAATGGCTTCAATTTGTTTTTTCTTTTTTGGAGTAAGTTCCATCATTGAAATTCCTTTTGTTTCTTTAGATTCAATATCCCCCCAAATAGCAAAAATATATTCGCTCATCTCGCCTAACCAAGCAAAAAATTTTAAAGCTCTACCTTCTGCCTTTTTTTCTTTTCCTAAAATTTTATCAACTTCTTTATCAGAATTTTTAATCCAATCAAAACCAATTGGTATAACAATAAATTGAATCCACAATTGCTCACCCTGTCTAAGAGAACTACACAAATCCATCAGTGAAGCCATGGGGTCTTTAAACTGAGTTTCTGATTCACCAAACTTATGTTCAAACTCTTGATAAAGTTTAATTGGATAAGATTCTGGGGCACCCTGTAAAAATTCCACCCCCCACATATCCCACTCTTCATCTGGAAATTTAGTGGGCATTCCAATAGTGTAATCATCTATTTCAGAAATTTCTGCATCTGGGTATTGTGAATAAACAGCTGACTCAATTAAATAACGCGATTCTGCTGGAGTTCTAATTAGGAATTGAGTATAGCCTTCGATAGAAATAATTTCAAAACTAAAAGATTGTTGGAATTTACCTTCAAACCATTTTTCAAAAAAATTTATTGAGCCATGAGCGCCACCTAAATAAGTAAATAAATTTTCTACTGCTTTTGGTGACTGTTCGTTTCCTCTAGGGACATCAACTGCTAAAATAATATTTTTTAAGGTAGCCGCAAATTTATCCTCAATATATATTAAATAAAGTTCTCGAACGGCAAGTAAAAACATAACGGCTAAAATCATCCAACCGATATTAACAAAAAACTGCCAAGCCATGTCCGCTGTATCAGCACGAAAAAACTCATCCAAACGAGTAGTATTTATAATGATATCCATATGTCTATTTTATCATATTTAGCAAAAAACAAAAACGCCCTGATAGAATATCAAGGCGTTGTTTAAAAGATAATTTATTTTTGCCAGTCCTTAAGGCCATACATACCGCGACCAGTTAGAATATACCGACCATCTAAAATTAATTCATTATGAACAGTGGCTGGATTAGCATTTTTACGGTCAAATTTAACCTCATTAATACGACTAGCAATTTCGGTAAAATGCATTGGTCTATTTTCATTTTTAAGAACCAAGTAAATCTTATCATTAATAGTTTTTGGTTTAATTTCGTGTGAATCAGCTTTTCCCCAATGACCAAATTTATTTTGTTCAACGTTTTTTAAAGCTTGCAGTAAAGAATACAGAGTTTTATTAGAATTAATTATTTCTGCTTTATCAGGGAAAGTTTGACTTTTAAAAACAGAGGTAATATCGGTCGCACTTTCTTCATTAAGTAATCCTTGATATTTGCTATAAACATCTAAGCCCTTAATAAGCTCAAGTAACTCCTCAGTTGATAAGGTTTTCTGATTTTTTTCAATTTTACTTATCAAGTCATCGGATAATTCCTCTAAATGCTTAGTTTCTGAATTTTTTGTTTTATAAGATAAATTAAATTTATCTGATTCTTTAACGACATCTAAATCATCTTCAAGTAACTTAGAAATTAAAAAATTAAAATGGTTACGATATATAGATCTGGTCTCAGCAGTAACTTCTTTATTATTGTCACCAATTTCTAAAGAATAAACAGTTAAAATATCTAATAGATAATCACGACGAAGTAAGCCACCATGTTCTTCTAGAAGTTTAGAAATAGTGGTTTTAAGTGAACTAAGACAGCTTTCTAGATTTTCTAACTTCTTGATTTTACGGATACTAGCCACCTCTATCTGGCGAACTCTTTCGCGAGTTAATTTGTGCATTTGGCCAATCTTTTCTAAAGTCTCAGATTTACCACCCTTTAAACC
Source organism: uncultured Gammaproteobacteria bacterium (assembly GCA_964355275.1). Classification (GTDB taxonomy): domain Bacteria; phylum Patescibacteriota; class Patescibacteriia; order Patescibacteriales; family UBA12465; genus JAEZRQ01. Next base: position 132,995 of record CAYHCB010000001.1, read on the forward strand.
AAAACGACGTGAAAGAACGTCGCATTCACGATCTAAAAGCTCCGAAAAAAGATTATTCACAATGGTAATAGCATCAAGACGAGCCAGCTCTTCTGACTTCTCTTCTTTTACCATTCTTTCTAAGACATTTTCCATACTATTTTAAAAAATATCAGTTTCCTAAATATTTTATTAATTTATAATCATTGCTTAATTTAATTTTCAATAAGGTCAACTTATCATAATATTTTAGATTAGTCAATAGCTTTTTGGTTATTTTTCGGCTCTCTCAGATACTGGCTAATTTTTAAATAATTTTTTAATAGAAATGGTTCGAATATTAGCGCATAAACCCCAAAAGAGAGCCATTTTGTTATAATTTTTAACTTATTCAGCTTGTCTTGTTTTGACCAAAATTTTATCATCAACAGGTGCTGGTTCAAAAAAGACCAAGATTTGACCTGTTTACTCTTTTCCTTTCTATTTTTTAAAATTGAAAAAAGCCCCGCTCCTTTAGCAGACACACTACGATCATGATAAACTAAGGCCTCTGATATAAGTTTTGAAGAAAAGCCCAATAAAAACAAGCGATAAGCTAAATCGCAATCTTCTTTATACATAAACATTCGCTCGTCTAAAAAACCGGTTTTTTCTTTAACTTTAGATAGGGCTGTCATTCTATAGAGACCAGCGGCACCCGAGGGGCCCAAAATTGAAAAATTATGGAATTGATTAGTATCAAGAAGTCCTTGACCAATATCAGTAAAAATCAAACCGGGACGGAGTGTCAACCCACAAGTATCAATAACTTTGGTTAATTTTTGATTAGTAAAGTCCCAATTTAACACCTTTGGCGCTACTGAACCAAGCATACCGTCAGAATTAAGGGCCAGTAAAAGCTTCTCTAAAGTATCTGGGGCTAAAATCGTATCAGGATTAATTATTAAGAAGGCTTCGGCCCCCCACTCCTTAGCCTGAGAAATCATAATATTATAACTTTTAGAGAAACCATCGTTACCACCTGACCAGGAAAAATCAATCAGTACTTCATTTTTATTAAAAACATTTTTAATATACTCATAATTATAATTATCTTTATCATCACTGTTATCACGAGCTAAAACTAAAAACTGACCCCTTGGTAAATACTCCAGAGATTTAAATAGGCTGTCTAAAAAATATGGTAAATATTTAGCCGTATCTGTATTATAGGTTATAAAACCAACCGCTAATTTCATAATTTTGGTTTAGATAATCATTTTCTTATCGAGTCTTTCTTTAGCAAAATTCTGGGCTCTTAGTAAACTATCAAAAGTTCCAGCATCCAACCATTCGCCAGTTACCATCCCAACTTCTAACTCGCCTTTTTCTAAATAAGCATTAAGAACACCGACTATCTCCAGTTCTCCGCGAACACTTGGTTTTAGTGATTTAGCAATATTTACTACTTTTGAATCAGTCACATAAAGCCCAGTCACCGCGTAATTACTTAAATACTCTTGTGGTTTTTCAACAATCTCCTGAGCGACTCTATTATCGTCAAATTTCACGACCCCAAAACGTTCCGGATCGATAACATGTTTAGCAAAAACTTTAGCGCCCCCCTTAAAATTTTTAATATCTTCTGAAAAATCATCTTCAAAAATATTGTCGCCTAAAATCATAGCGACGTCCTCTTTATCAATAAAATTTTCTCCAATTAAATAGGCTTGTGCTAGACCTTCTGGTTTATCCTGAATTTCGTAAGTAAATTTAACACCGAAATCTTTACCACTGCCCAATAAATTAAGATAGTCGCCCGCTCTCTCTGGCGAAACAATAATTAAAATTTCTTTAATACCCGCTTGTATTAAAGTATTAAGTGGATAATAAATCATTGGTCGATTATAAATAGGTAGTAACTGCTTACTAGTTATTTTAGTAAGCGGTCTAAGTCTCGTTCCGCTTCCCCCTGATAAAATAATTCCTCTCATAATTTTATCTATTAATTATTAAATAATCACGAAGCGCTTCACGGTAATCACGTAAAGCGGGAAATTTAGTATTTTTTAAAACCGAAAATTTAGGACGAAGGGCTTCTCTGCTTAAATTAGCACTCTTAATGGCTGTTATTTTAATTGGTAAATTAAGAATTTTTTTTAACTCTAGTATACTCTCATACCAGGTACTCGGACCACTATTAGTTAAATGATAAACACCAAATGGAAAATTTTCTGAAAGTAACTGTCTAGTCGCCTTAGCTAAATCAGGAGTATAGGTAAAACAACTAAGCTCTTCGTCAACTACTGTGAGCTCAGACTTACTTTCACTTAATTGAAGCATCACATCAAAAAAAGAAGCTTTAGTATGAGGGCTTGAACCTTTTGGTCCAAATAACTTAGACAAGCGAATTAAATAATATTTTAAACCATTTTCAGCTACCGCCATAACCGCTTTTTCACCTAAATATTTAGTTTCTCCGTATTTATTAATTGGATTAGGGGTAGCTGTTTCGCTAAATTCAAATTTATCTTTTGTACCACTGAAAACATAATCAGTGGAATAATGAATAAGCGTAGCACCGCTAGTTAAACACCAATTAGCTAAAAATTTAGGTAAATCAACATTTAATTTTGTAGCAATAGTTAATTCATCTAAATCAGTTTCACACTTATCAACGGCATTATAAGCCACCGCATTAATAATTATATTAGGTTTAGCTATTTCTAACTTAATAAATAAATCTTCTAAATTAAAAAAGTCTGCCTCTTTTTTATCCCAGGATAAAGGTTTATCAGTTGAAAAAGTTTTTACAAGTTGCGTGCCTAAACCACCGCTGGCTCCTAAAATAAGTATTTTCATATTATTTTTAGTATAGTCTAGATACTCCCAGGAATCAAGAAAATAATAAATTTAAGAGAATTGATTATTTAATTAAAAAAACCTTTTAGCTAATCGCCAAACAGGTATTTTATTAAAAAATATTATACTTTGCTTATTTCCAACTTGAACCCTGCCGAACTAGTAACTTATGAGCTCTTTCTGGTTCAGCCATAATTCCTTTAACAATATTTTCCATGCGCATAGACTGTGAACCTTTTACTAAAATAACATCACCACTTTTTATTCTTTCTTTAAGAAAAATTCCAGCTTCTTTAATATTAGCAAAATGAAACATTGAATCTTCCAAAAAACCACCCAAGCGAGCACCATCTATAATAAATTTAGATTTTTCTCCAACCACTAGCAAATAATCAATATCGCTACCGGTTAATTTACTACCAACTAAATTATGACCCTCCTCGGTATAATCACCAATTTCCATCATATCACCCAAAACGGCATATTTTTTTCCATCTTCTGATATTCTTATATCATTTAAAACATTTAGCGCGGCGATACAAGCGTCTGGTGAAGAATTGTAAGTATCATCAATAATAAAGGTATGATTTATGCCAGCCAATAAATTCATTCGCCCCGCTGGTAAGTTAAAATTATTTAAAACTCCAGCTACTTCCACTAAATTCATACCAAAATGTAGACCCAAGGCCGCTCCAGTTAAAGCGGCGTAAATAGCTGGCTCAGACAACACATTTTTCATAAAGACTGGTACAAGAGCGCCCTCATGACTCATTTTAAAATGTAAACCTGCTAAATCATAATCTCCTTTAGAAAAATTATAGGAAATATCTTGCGCCCTTAAATCAGCACCCTCTTTTAAGCCGTAAGTCATCACCTTGGCATGGCTAACCTCGGACATTTCTCTGGTTAATTCATTATCATAATTTAAAACTGATAAACCCTTATTATCAACATTTTCAATAATTACTTGTTTCTCTTTCTTGATATTGGCCACACTACCAAAATATTCTAAGTGAGCATAAGATACGGCCGTAACAACACCAACTTCTAAATTAATCATCGAGCATAAATAAGCCATATCACCAGGACGATCTACTCCCATTTCTAAAATTAAAATTTCTGGATAATTTTTATCTCTTATTAATATCAACTTCCAGGCCTTAATAAATATTTTAAACCAACCAAGAAGTGAGTGCCCAGCCGACTCGTGCCCAATAATAGTTAATGGTAAACCTAATTCATTATTATAGTTCTTAAAGCTAGACCGTACTTTAAAGCGGTCGCTTAAAACCAAAGAAATTGCCTCCTTAGAACTAGTTTTACCAATACTACCAGTTATACCAATAACGTGCGGCTGATATTTTTTTATAATCAGTGAAGCTAAAAATTTTAATTTTATTTTAAGTATTTTGCGCATATTTTCTTTATAATTAAAGAGACTTAAATACTTTAACACCTTAGCGCTGGGTCATTTTGTCGTCAAGTTTAATTTTTAGTCTTAGGAACTTGATAATATTGCAGCATAAACGTTGCTATATCGGTCCATAAAGGTAAAGCTGAAGCCTCAGCATATTGAATCCCCTCAGGACTGTCGATGTGGGTTAGCATTACAAAACGCGGATTATCAATAGGAGCGATGCCAATAAAAGTGTGATTATACCGATCCTTTTCATAACCTCCGTTAACCGCAATTTGAGCTGTCCCTGTTTTACCACCAATATAATAACCAGCAATAGCGGCTTTTTTAGAATGGCCGGCAGTCACCACATTGGCTAACATACCGAGCATAGTAGTTGCTGTTTTCTCACTAATTACTTGCCTCCCTTGAACCGGGGTAATGGTGTCAATTTTACCATCTGGATGTTTAATTTCCTTAACAATATATGGCTTCATTAAATAACCCTTATTAGCAAAAACTTGATAGGCGGATACCATCTGTAATGGTGTAACCGCAATCCCCTGACCAAAAGAGGCAGTCGCGGCATCAATATCTTTTATTTTATTTTTAAGTAAATTATTTATATCACCAGGAGCTTCAGAACCAAGCTCAATTCCCGTTCTTTCTCCAAAACCAAAATTCTTAACATACTCAGCAAAAGTTTTAGCACCAACCTGACGCATAACAAATATAGCTCCAGTGTTAAGTGAATTTTCTAAAACATAATTCATATCAACGGTGCCGTGGCCACCCTTAGTATCAAAGTCGGCATTTCTAATTGGTTTTGACCAGCCGTCAATATATATCTCTCCGGAATCACGATAAGTGGTGCTCGGATTTACTTTATTTTGGTCTAATGCGATTGACATGGTAATTGCTTTAAAAACTGAGCCTGGTTCATATTGGTCAAATATAGCGGGATTTTTAAAAACGGCGATATCTTCAACATTACGATAATCGTTAGGATTAAAATCTGGCACCGAGCACATAGCTAAAATCGCCCCCGTCTTAACATCAATTGCAATTACCGTGCCTCCTTTAGCTTGAAATTTATCCACAGTGTTTTTAAGTTGAGAACAAGCATAAAATTGAACACTACGGTCAATTGTTAGCACCAAATCACTACCCGGAATCGATTTAATGTATTCCCTGTCATTTACAATTAAAGAATTATTAACTCCACGTTCTCCTTTAAGCGAACCAAATTTACCAAATAATTCTTCATTAAAAAATTCTTCTAAGCCATAACTACCTACACCAGCTTCATCCCCATAGCTAACAAAACCTAAAATATGAGAAGCAATATTCTCTTCTGGATAATATCTAAATTTTCTAATTTCAAAACTAAAACCAATCAATTTGAGTTCTTTATTTGTCTTAGTGTTCATTACTTTACCAAGAGAAATAGACAAATCATCGACACTTACAACAGACGAAGTTGCCTTATTATTCATGAAGGCATAAAACTTTAATAAATTATCATCACTAACTTTATTTTCAATCACAGCATACATGCCGCCCGGACGACTGAGTTTTTTGGTATATGCCGCGACTAAAGTTAGTCGATTATTTTCCAGCTCCTGCTCTTTCTGAATTTCTGCTTGTTCTTCTAAGGTACCAGAATTTTTTAAATCAATTTGACGCTTAATTTCTTGGGCTAAATTTTTTTGTTTTTCCTCGGGACTAAGTAATTCATTGTTATTAATTGTTGTTAAACGAGTTTCAAAATCTTCAACCGTGCTTTTAGCTATACTACTACTTAAACTTTGAGAGAGACGCGGTTTATCAAAAAATTCATAAAGATTTAAAGCAACCTCTTCTGGATTAATAATATCATTAGGAACAGCATAAATTAAATAAAAATCTTTATTAGTGGCCAAGGTATATTGAATTTTCTCGCCACCAGCTGAATCGCTAATGATAATCTTTCCTCTATCGGGGGTAATGGTGCTTGAAATCTCATGTTGATTAGCTGCTAGAGCGACATAAATATCACTTTGATTAATTTGAACATGATATAGACGATAAATAAGAGAACCGGAAAATAAAAAAACAATCGCCACGACTAAGCGGAGGCGACTATTATTACCTTCTTGGCGATTACTAGTTGTTTTTTTCTTATCTCGCCACATTATATTATTTTCTGGCCAATGCGGCTTGGTTAACAGTTAAATATTCAACCTCTGAAACCGCTACCATATTTAATTTTTTAATCTTATCATTTAAATTACTATAAGACTGAAGATTCATCACCTTAGCTTCACTATCTAAATTTTCACTAGCCAAAATAGTCGTTTGAGATTTTAGTTCTTTCAGAAGAAAACCTTTAACCGTTAGATCATTAATACTTATTAAATAGTAACCGCCAATAATTAAGGTTAAACTTCCCAAAAAAAAGTTCACCAATTTTAAATTTAATCTTTTAGAAATCTCAACTCGTCCTGTTATGTAGTTAGGACGTTTAGTGGTTATAACTGCGGTCATAACGATTTAGTTATTATGTAATTTAAAAATTATTATATTTTTTGGGCCAATCTGAATTTAGCGCTACGTGCTCGGGGATTTATATCACTTTCTAAATCACTAGCTGGGGTGGGTTTCTTGGTTAATATTTTCAAAGTAGCCAAGTGATCACAAATACAGGCCGGAAACGATGAGGGGCAAGTGCAATCCTTACTTTCCGATTTAAAGAATTCTTTTACAATTCTATCTTCGCCACTATGAAATGATACAACAGCTAACCTTCCCCCTTCTCGTAAAATACTAGCAGCCACTGGCAGAACTTCTTTTAAAGCTTCGAGTTCTTTGTTTGTTTCCATTCTTAAAGCTTGGAAAACTCTAGTCGCAGGATTTATTTTAAGTCTTGGATTCGGTTTTATAACTTGAGAAATTATTTGAAGTAACTCTCCGGTAGTTCTAATCCAATTCCCCTTTCTTAATTCGACTATCTTTTTAGCCAGGGCATAAGCCTTAGGCTCTTCTCCGTAAACTCTAAAAACATATGTTAAACGATCAAGTGTATAACGATTAATAATTGTAGTGGTCGCGATCGCAGTATGCCCCTCTTGATTAAAAGACATATCCAGTGGTCTGTCACCTTGAAAAGAAAAACCACGACTCGTATCAGATAATTGGGCGGAAGAAAGACCTAGGTCAAATACTATTCCATCAATTTTATAATTTTTTGGGAAATTTTCCTGAATAATTTTTTGTAAATTACGAAAGTTATCTTGTACTAAAATTATATTTGAAATATTTTCTTTGATAATTTTATCTCTGGCATTATCCAGCGATAAATCATCTAAATCGATAGCTAAAACTTTTCCTTTATCACCCACTAAACGGGAAAGCGCTAAAGTGTAACCGGCACCACCTAAAGTACAGTCAATAAAAGTTTGTCCTGGTTTTGGGTCTAAGCCAATTAGTACTTCCGGCAACATCACTGGTATATGTTTGTAATCCATGTTCTTAAATTCCTAAATCACCTAATTCTTCGGCGATAGCATTACTATTTTTTTCTGACTCCTGTTTATATTTATTCCATGATGCTTCATTCCAGATTTCTAAATGATTATATAAACCAGCCACAATAACATTTTTCTTTAAGCCAGAAAAACTTCTTAAATATTCTGGTAGGGTAATTCTTCCTTGAGTATCAAATTCTAAATCCATAGCGCCGGCTAACATATGACGACTAAAAGCTCGAGCGCGCGCCTGACTAATGGGTAAGCTAGCAAATTTTTTAGCAATAACGGCAAACTGCTCTTTAGAATACAAAAATAAACAATTATCTAATCCCTTTGTAACAACTGCTCCTTTTTTTAGAGCAACCCTAAACTTAGCAGGGATTGCTAAGCGTCCTTTGTCATCAAGATTATGTTTGTACTCACCAATGAACATAATTTTTCAATTTGAATTTTATAATTAAAAACTATTATATTATTCACTATTTTTACAATTCACCTATATTCCCCACTATCTGCCTCAATACCCCAATTATACATTACCGCCCCCCAATGGTCAACACAAAGCAAATATCAAGTATTATGATAAATAATGGCTAATTTTAAAATAAAAAAAATCACCTGTGCATAAGTGATTTCTATTTTTTATTTATTATAAAGAATTATGCTTAACTTTTTTTCTTCTTAGATATGCCAATATTTGGCTCTCTATCATACTTCGGGGTAACTAAAATATAATTAGCAAATTTTTTTACTGGTTCATCTTTTAAAACTTCACCACTTTCGGTAACCGCCTCTACGGGAATATTTAAAGCATAAGCTAAAGCATTAGCAGTTACAACGCCGATACGCAAACTAGTAAATGAACCTCCAGAAGTTACTACCTGAATTTTTTTTAAATCAGCAATCGATTTATCAACTGTAGCTAAAATTAAAGCAACAGCTGGTAAAAGTTTTTCTGCCTGCTTACGTGGTGCTTTAAATTTTTTTGTTTTTATTTTTTTACCCTCACTGCTAAGTAATGAAACGATAACCTCGTCATAAGAAGCCGTGTTAATAAATAGAGTCATAAATTAAAACTTAAAAATATTTTTTACATCTTTATAACTTTCCGCTTTAACGAGTTTAGATCTAAAACTAGCGGCACCATTTAATCCCTGCACGTACCAACATAAATGTTTACGAAGTTCAATAATTGCTTTTTCTCCTTTTAACTTTTTGCACAACTTTGCGTGACCTAAAATAATTTTAGACACATCTTTTATATCTAAATCAATTTTTTTATTTTTTTTTATTTCAGAAAATAACCATGGTCTTCCTAGAATTCCACGGGCCAGACCTAAGCCATCAGCTTCTGATAAATCTAAAGTTTTTTTTGCCTGATCTAGGTTATTAATTCCGCCATTAGCTAAAATAATACCCTTAAAATAATTTCTAGCTTCTTTAATTAAATTATAATCTATTTCTCCTGTAAACCCTTGACTAAGTGAGCGACCATGAATCATAACCGCCGCTACCGGTAAATCAGAAATTGATTTTAAAAATTCTAGCGCCGTCACCTGCCCCGATTTAGTTCTAATTTTTATAGAAACCGGTAAATTAGTGTTAGCACACACAGCCGAAATAACGGCATGAGCGTTCTCTAACTTTCCCATAAGTTCTGCGCCTGCACCTTGTTTGATAATTTTACCAACCGGACAACCAAAATTAATATCTATTCCTTGTGGTTTTATTTCTTTAGTTACAATTTTAGCGGCCACCCCAAAGTGTTCGGGGTTACTACCAAAAAGTTGCACAACATAATTTTTTTCCAATTTTTTATTAAAGCGTAATAAATCCAAGGTTGGTTTTTTATTATAATATAGGGCGGTAACAGAGGCCATCTCACTATAAACAACATCGGCTCCGTATTTGCTAACAATTTGTCTAAAGGCTGAATCAGAAAAACCAGCCATAGGAGCTAAAGCTAAAATCGGTTTTTTTATTTTTTGCCAAAAATTATTAGAAGACATTTAAATTAAACTAAATTTCATCCCCTCCTTGGTATCCTCCACGCCATAACCACGAGTTTTTATTTCATCTCTTAAACGATCAGATTCCGCAAAATCTTTGGCCAAACGAGCCGCTTCACGAGCCAAAGCTAAAGCTTGAACTTCAGCTGACAGCTCACTAAAAATAATTTCACTGGTGACAAAATTTTTAGCATGATTAAAACCTAGGCCTAATACTTTATCAAAATTTAGAACCGTGGCTAATTTAACGTCAGGCGCTAAATCAGATTTAAGTAAATCTTGAGTGATAGCTAACGCTTGCGGAATGTTTAAATCATCAGAAATAGCCGATATAAAACTATTGCGCCAAAATTCATTTACTTCGCCAATATTTTCCCCCAAAGACGCTATTTGTTTAAGTAAGTTATTCCAACCATTTTGTGCTTGACGAAAACTATCCTCAGAATACTCCATTGGCTTTCGATAATGAACCGAGGCGGCCGCAAAACGATAAGCTAAAGGTGATAAACCTTTTTTCACTAAAGCATTATCCAGAGTTAAAAAATCGTCAGTACTTTTGGCCATTTTTTTACCACCAGGAACATTTAAAAAAGCCCCGTGAAGCCAATAATTAAAAAATTTTTCACCAGTCGCTGCTTCGCTCTGGGCTATTTCATTGGTATGATGAACGTTAATATGGTCAATTCCGCCGCAATGAATATCTCGTAATGAGCCAAGAAACTTAAGACTCATCGCCGAACACTCAATATGCCAACCGGGAAAACCAATTCCCCATGGTGACTCCCATTCCATCTGGCGTTGTAATCCAAGTGGAGAAAATTTCCATAAAGCAAAATCAGTTGGATTCTTTTTCTCAGGATTTTTTTCTACTCTAGCCCCCTCCTCTAAATCTGCTAAATTTAAATGACTAAGCTTATTATAATCAGGAAATTTATTAGTATTAAAATAAATTCCGTCGCTTGTTTGATAAGTAAAACCCTTGCTCTCTAAAATTTTAATTAAATCAATTTGTTCGGGAATATTATCTGTCGCCTTACACCAAATAGTTGGTTCGGATATATTTAAATAAGCTAAATCTTTTTTAAAAGCAGCTAAATAAAAATCGGCGATTTCCCAGGCACTTTTTCCTTCACGGATTGAACCTTTTTCCATTTTGTCTTCTCCAACATCTCCATCGCCGACTAAATGACCAACATCGGTCACATTCATGACATGCTTTACTGGATATTTATTATAGATAAGAATACGTTTCAACCAATCTTCAAATAAATAACTACGTAAATTACCGATATGAGCATAATTATAAACTGTCGGTCCGCAAGTATAAAGACCAATTTCATTTTTATTTATTGGTTTAAATTCTTCTTTTTCTCTAGTTAAGGTGTTGTATAAAATCACATTATTTTTTATTATTTATTTAAAAATTGTATTGGTATAATTATTTTTTCATTTTTTTCTACTAAACCAGATGAATTATTTTTATTTATAAGCAAATAGCCAGAGGTGGCCGAAGTTGTAAATTCAAGTAAAGCTTTAAACTCAATTAAATCGTTAGTTGCTAAATCGTCTTCAGTTGAAGCCTGTGCCTTAGTAATTAACTTATTTTTATCGTCTAACAATATAATATCTAACATATTATCAGAGAACCAATTGACACTGACGCTTCCCTTGACTACAAACGGACTGTTAACTAAAGTGTTTGGCTGAGGACTTAAAATAATTGCCTGAGCAGTTTTATCTGTTTGTTCTAAACTTGTAGTCGACGCTTGAGATATTAAATTTTTTGCAGTTGAGGCCGTTTCTTCTTTTTTAATATCTTCTAATTTATTTATTTGGCATGACTCAGTTGGTTTTGGCGAGCTAGGATTACCATGCTTAACCCAAGGGGTGCCATCACAAATCCAATTATCTTCTTTAGAGAAAATTCTAAGAAATAAAGCTGTTAAAAATATAATAGCTAAAATAAAATAAAGAAAATTCTTTTTTACCATATCTTTAATTATTATAATCTTCTTGTTTAGTCTTTCTTTTTCTGGTATACGCTTTTTTATCCTTATAAACTTGTTTTATGGGAATTAAATTGAGAGATCTTTTGGTAATAATTTTTAGATTGTCCTTTTGATTGATTTCTATCTTTATTGTTTTAATTTTAGCCATACAATTTAAGGTTTAATCTTATATAATATTATACCTTAAAAAAACGGACCGGAAAACCCGGCCCGAATTGTTTATTGAATTTTCTTAAACAAGGGGCGGAGTTCACCAGAAAGAAACATTGAGCCTGTTACTAAAATTAAATCGTTACGTTTGGCATTTTTTCTGGTCCAGGCTAAGGCAGCTAGAGGATCTAGAAAAGAAGCAACGTTTAAATTATTTTGTATTTTCAAAGATGAGTTCATTAATTTTTTAGGGTCAGCTGTTTTACGAAAAATGTTTTTTGTAAATCTTGTACAAGCCACTGATTTTGGTTTTAAAGTTAAAAGTTCCTTTAAAAAAGTAGAGTGATCTTTATTATCAGAAAAACCAACTAGTAAATGAAGGTTATCATACTTTTTACTAAGATTCTTAACGCCTAAAATAGTGGCCTTAACTTTATCAGCATTATGAGCGCCATCTAAAATTATATAAGGCTTCTCGCTAACAACCTCAAAACGAATAGGAAATTCAGTGGCCATCAAACCTTTCTTTATTGAGTCTTCGCTAACACCTAATTTTTTAGTAGCCGCAATCGCTATTTTAGCATTATCAATTTGATGATAACCTAAATTATTTAAATGATAAGAAACACCATCGATTTTAAAATCAGTGCCGCTCCAAGTTTGCTTAGTAATTGTGCCACTTTTATCGCCATATCTATCAGTCTCCACCTCTTCAAATGATAAAGCTTTTTTATTTTTGGCAACCTTTTCTATAATTTTAACTAATTTATGATTATGTTCGGCGGTAAAAACACTACAACCCTTGGTTATTATACCTGATTTATTTTCCGCAATTTTTTCTTTGGTGTTTCCCAAAATACTAATATGATCTAATCCAATATTAGTAATGATGGCCACGTCTTTGTAGGGGATAACATTGGTTCCATCATGTTTTCCGCCGCAAGTTACTTCTAAAACAGCATAGTCAACTTTATTTTTAGCAAAATAATAAAGAGCGATGATAGTGTTTAAACTAACCATTGAAGGAAATGTGTAATTAGCCGTATGAATATAATTATCCCAAATCGGTTTTAAATCAGTAACCATTTCAATGAATTCTTTTTCCGACATTGAATGATTATTTATTTGCCAGCGTTCCGTGATATTAGTGGGATGTGGTGAAGTAACAAGACCAACCTTAAAACCTTGTGCTCGCAAAATTTGACTAACCATCATTGACACCGACCCCTTACCACTAGTACCGGTAACATGAATATAATGAGGAATTTTAAGTTCCGGACTACCGGCCATCTTCAGCATTAAACGAACACCCCTAATAATAGTTGGAGTATTTTGCCAATTATTCTTACCTTTATAAAGACGAGGTAAGTTATGTAATGAATCAAAATACTCGTAAGCCTCTTGATAAGTCATAAACGTATTTAGAGATAAATATTAGCGACTTGCCTCCCCTTCATCCTTAAGCAAGGAATTGGTAAGAAGTGAGCCGAGCCATAAAAAAATTGATAAAAAAACTGCTGATAGAAAACCATCAACCTGAAAGCCTTTGACAAAACTAGCCACAAACATAACTAGTGAACCATTAATCACTAAAGTAAAAAGGCCAAGTGTTAAAATGTTTATTGGCAAGGTAAGTAATATTATAACCGGTCTAATTAAAGCATTAATCAAACCTAAAACCACCGCAGTGATTAAAGCCGCGTAAAAACTATTAAGCTCAACGCCACTTATTATATAAGAAGCCAGTAGTAGAAAGAAGGCATTTATTAATAACCTTAAAACTAATTTCATAAATTTTAATAATTAATTTAACTGCTATATTTTAGCATACATAAGGTTTTTTTTTAAGATAGTCCTTATTTTTAAATTAAAATTATCCCTATTTTTAAAACGGCGCCAGTGGTCACTCGCGGGCTCGAACCGCGGACCTCTGCAATGTGAATGCAGCGCTCTAACCAGCTGAGCTAAGTAACCTAAATAACTTAGATTTCAAAAACCTGGTGACATAATAGCCGATTATTTTATTTTTTACAACAGTCAAAAAATCCAGTTTTTATCTTATAAATAACCAGATTTAATGATTTACAATTTTGTTGAAATATTTTAAACAATAAATATTTAAATTATCCATTATAAATTTCCATTACGCAATTATCACAATCAAATTTTAAAGGATATTTTTTACCATTATAAACTAAAGACAAGGGCCCCTTAAGAAGATTGGCTCCTTTCTTACTGCGACGAGGACAAGCGTGCATAGCATAACGCAAACAATGTTTAGTTGTCATTAACTTTTTTGAAGAAGCGTTACTAGTAATTTCTAAAGCCTCCTCTTTAACTAAACTTTTATGTCTAGTATAAAAAGCTTTAGCTAAATCATTAGATATATTATAAGAATAATCTAATTCTTTAATAGGATAAGGATGTGAAGTTAATTTAAGCTTAGAAATTTCTCGAGGATAATTTTCTAAACGCGAAGCTAATAATAAATCAATCAACTGACGACGCCAATTATTAAGAATACTAATCGGCACAAAACATGGCTGCGACCAATTAAACTTTACCTCGCCAACTCTAAAAATAGTGTCCCCTGTTTTACTAAGTTGTTGTCGCCAATTCTCTTTGGCTTGATCAGTTTTCTCAGCAGCAACCTTATCCGCCACAATATTTAATTCTACTTTATTGCTATTTTCATCAATAGCACTAATTAACCAACCAGTGTCCAGCTCTTTAACCCCAATATTAAACAGAATACTTCTAGCTGCTCCGCTTACTACCGCTTTCTCAAAAGCCTGATCTTGATTACAATAAATAAGGGTGCCCGGTTTAAGTGGTATCCATTTATTAGGATATATTTTACCGTCACTTATTAAATTAACATTTGTCCCATTTAATTGACCACGACTATTAAACCAACAAAGACCATCACCATTACTTAATTTAAATGGAGAATCTAATGTAAAATAACGATGGTCAACTCGTTTTACTTTTCCGATATATTTCCCTAAAGATTTTTGATTTTCTGGAGAAACGATATCTGGTTGTCTGCCATGTAAAAAATAATCAGTATAACCACGATTAAAAGTCTTAGCTAAATCAGGAACAAAATTAGTAACAGTTTCCCCGCTTGAAGCTCGCTCAAATCGACCAGCACTAGAATTAATTATTTTATCTAATTCCACTCGATACTTAGCCACTACATTAGTCACGTAAACTGAATCCTTTAAGCGACCCTCTATTTTAAAAGAGGTAATTCCTGCTTCACTTAATTCACCTAAAGAATTAATAAGATTTAAATCTTTTGGTGATAATAAATATTGGTCTTTAGCTAGCTCTACACCCGCCCCATCAACAAGAGAAAACGGCAAACGACAAACTTGCTGACAGCGGCCGCGATTAGCACTTCTGCCAGATAAAGCTTCGCTAAAATAACATTGTCCAGAAAAAGAAACACACAATGAGCCGTGAACAAAAAATTCTAACTCAACTTTAGTCTTATTTCTAATTTCGGTAATTTCCGTTAAACTAAGTTCCCTTGCTAAAATTATTCGAGAAAATCCAGTCTTTTCTAAAAATTTTATCTGATTTAAATTATAATTATTTGTTTGTGTACTAGCGTGAATTGGAATTGGCGGCAGATCCATTTCCAAAATCCCCATATCTTGAATAATTAAAGCATCAACACCAAGTTCATACGCTTGCCAAATAGCGTCGTGAACCGCCGCCGTTTCTTCATTAAAAAATATGGTATTTAAGGTTAAATAAACTTTAACGTAGTATTTATGGGCAAATTCAACTAATTCGGCGATATCCTTCCAAGAATTACTCGCCGCCGATCTAGCACCAAAACTAGGACCACCAATATAAACGGCATCAGCGCCAGCTAAAATAGCCAAACGGCCACTCTCAAGGTCGCGAGCTGGAGCTAAAAGCTCTAATTTAATTTTACTAATTTTTTGATTATTCATGCTTTTATATTAAGGTTTTTACTTAAAAAAAGCAAATAAAAAAACCTTGCTGTTTGGCAAGGCTTCTTTTTTAGAAAAGTTTTAATTTTTTGGAAAAAAACCGGTAACAAGAGAAGTTTCCTTAGCAGGAAGCGGAAAATTAGCAAGATGCCTAGACCGAAAACTCTGGTCACACTGGCACTCTTCGGGGATACAATAAGCTAATTGACTAGCATCAATTTCCTGTGCTAATTCATCATGCTCTTCAACTTTTAACAAATAAAAACTCATGAGTAAAGATAGGTGAATCTTATCTTCCTTATCAAGGATTTCGGGATTTGAAGCGCCGGGGTAATTTTTTTTAAAAAATTCCTGCACCTCTTTCTCCGTTTTATTGTTAGAAGCGGCCAAGTCTCCAAGTACGGACATAAAGTCCACGCCAGTTACGTGCAATAAACTGTTATTTAAAGAGCGTAAATGGAGTATTTGTTCATAAGATAATTCGATGTTTTCCATAGTTTTTTTCATGATTTATTTGTTTTTAGGTGGTTACCGCGACTACCTTTTTAAAAAGAAGTCCTGGTAACCAACCAAACTTTAAATTTCATTTTTTATTTATCTGTTAAATAACTGTCTCTTCATACTAGAGCTTGCGCAAACTTTAGTCAATATATCAAAAGTGCCCAAAGAGGGACTCGAACCCTCACAGGATTACTCCAACAGCGACCTGAACGCTGCGTGTCTACCAATTTCACCATTTGGGCTAATACCTGAAGTCTGTCATAACCCCAGATAAAAAACAAGATTATACTTTACTAAAGATTAAAACTACGTAACTTGCGTCGGCGATCCTTATAATCAGGAATTGTTTTCTCAACTAAAGCCCAAAATTTTGGTGAATGATTCATTTCCTGAAGATGACACAATTCATGAACCGCCACATAGTCTAAAAGACTTTCTGGCAGTAGTGCTAAACGGCAATTAAAATTTAAAGCTCCTTGTCTAGAACAACTTCCCCAGCGAGTTTTTTGATCACGAACTGATAAACTTTTATATTTTAAACCATAATAACTATTAAAAAATTCTAGTCTCGCTATAATTAAATGAGCCGCTCGGTGTTTTAAAATAACTAAGTCATTTTTAGAGACTACTAGTGGTGGAGTATAATTTTTAGTGACTTTTAAATTTTTTATTATCCAAGTTGCTTTAGCTTTAATAAATTGTTCAATAAAAATAAACGGCACAAAAACTGGTTTAATCACCTTTAAGCCGTTTACGCCAATTTCAATTCTCATCTTTCTCGCTTGACGACTGGAAGATAGTTCGTATTCAATCTCCTGCCCTGCTAAATTAATCATTCGCTTAGTCATATAGGTAGTATAACGAAAATTCGCTGTAAAAGGAAAAATATGCTAAATTTCTCATATAAATACTTAACATAATGTTAAACCTCGAAACTGAAAAAAAAATCTTTGACTTAGGTTATAAATTTATCGCTGGCGTCGATGAGGCTGGTCGCGGACCACTAGCTGGCCCAGTAGTAGCTGCTTGTGTAATCATTGATTCTAATTTTAGAATCGATAGTGACGAGCTTAAATTAGTAACTGATTCAAAAAAACTAAGCGCCAAAAAACGTGAGCAGCTTTTTAAAATTATCAAAGAAAAAGCTACAGCGGTAGAAATTAGCGTTGTTAGTCATACAGTAATTGATAAAATAAATATCTTACAAGCTAGTTTGCTAGCAATGAAAAAGGCCACGGAGGCTTGCAAGATAAAACCTGACTTTGTTTTAATTGATGGCAATCAAATGATTCCTAAATTAAATATCACCCAAAAGACAATTATATCGGGTGATTCTTTTGTTTTTTGTATTGCCGCCGCTTCAATCATTGCCAAGGTGAGCCGTGATTATTTAATAACCGAACTTGATAAAATTTATCCGGAATATCAATTTGCCAAACATAAAGGTTACGGCACAAAATTACATCTAGAAAAATTAAAAGAATATGGACCTTGCAAAATTCATCGTAAAAGTTTTAAACCTGTTAAAGATTTACTCTAAAAAATGCTTCTCCGTTAGTTAACGAATGAAGCATTTTTTTATTTCAAATTTATTTATTTTCTAGTAGATCTAACTCGATCATTTTCTGTTAAAAATTGTTTACGTAAACGAACACTCTTAGGGGTAACTTCTAAATATTCATCAGAGTTCATAATACTTAAACCGCGTTCCAGCGTTACTTCCCAAGGTGGAGTTAAACTAATAGCTTCGTCAGAACCGGAGGCTCTAACGTTAGTTAATTTCTTTCCCTTAACCGGATTAACCGCCATATCATTGCCTTTGGCCACATTACCGATTACTTGACCTTCATAAACTTCAACGTTAGGTTGAATATAAATAACACCACGATCCTGTAAATTCCAAAGGGCAAAAGCTGCTACTTTTCCGGTAATCATAGAAATCATGGAACCTAATTGGCTACGTTCTATTTCTCCAACATATGGTTTAAAGCCTAAAAAATGAGAACACAAGATTCCTTCACCACGAGTATCAACTACGAATTCATTACGATAACCTAAAATACCACGAGTCGGTATTTCAAAAATTAAACGACTTTGTCCATTATGACTTTTGAGATCGGTCATTTGTCCCTTACGACGAGACATTTTCTCAATCACAATCCCCGAACAAGAATCAGGAATATCAATAGTAATTTCCTCAAATGGTTCAAGCTTTGCGCCATCTACTTCTTTAATAATAACCTCTGGTTGAGAAACTTGCATTTCATAACCTTCACGACGCATATTTTCAAGTAAAATGGCGACGTGTAATTCACCGCGACCATAAACTTTAGTAAAATTATTGTCAGAAAAATCTACTTTCAAGCCAACGTTAACTTCTAATTCCTTTTCTAAACGTTCTCTAATTTGACGATTAGTAACATATTTACCTTCACGTCCCGCAAAAGGTGAGCTATTTACTAAAAAATTAAGACAAATTGTCGGTTCATCGATAGTAATAGCTGGTAATGGTTCTTGCTCAACAGTATCAGAAATAGTTTCGCCAATATACACATCTGGTAAACCGGCAACCATCACAATATCACCAGCCACCGCTTCTTGAATTTCCTGACGAGCTAGTCCAGCAAAAGTAAATAACTTTGTAGTTTTACCAGTTGTCATCGTACCATCTGGTTCTTTAATATAAATATTTTGCGCTTGCTTAATGCTACCTTTATAAATACGACAAATAGCACAGCGACCTAAAAAATTATCATAGGCTAAATTAAAAGGTTGAGCCGCTAGAGTTAAAGTGGCCATCTCGGTAGTAGCCGCTGGCAACACGTGCTCAATAATTTTATTAAGTAGCGGGTCAAGATTCTCAGACTCATCTTCTAAATTTATTTTAGCAATACCCGCTCGACCGTTAGCATAAACCACCGGAAAATCTAATTGCTCATCAGACGCCCCTAAATCTAAAAATAACTCATACACCATTTCCTGAACTTCAAGTGGACGAGCGGCTGGTTTATCAATTTTATTAATAACTACAATTGGTTTTAAACCTAATTCTAAAGATTTTTTTAACACAAATTTTGTTTGTGGCATTGGCCCTTCTTGGGCATCGACAATAAGCAGAACACAATCAATGGAACGTAAAATACGCTCTACTTCAGAACTAAAATCAGCGTGACCAGGAGTATCTACTATATTTATTTTGCTATCGTTATAAAAAAGACTACAATTTTTTGAATAAATTGTAATACCACGTTCTTGTTCTAGGTTATTGCTATCCATACTGGCACCAGCTTCGGTCATACCATTCTGTCGCAATAAGGCATCTGTTAGAGTTGTTTTGCCATGATCCACGTGAGCAATAATGGCGATGTTTCTAATTTCCATAGATGATTGAGTTATTTCCAGAAATCTATAAATTCCCAAAAGATAAATACACGACGTTTTTTCGTCGCGTAATTTTTAAATAATTAAGCTTTTGTTATAATAATATATATAGCAATTTAAGTCAAGCCAAAAAAGATTATATTTACTCAAAATTACTTATAAACTAATAATCCTCGCTATAAGGAAACTCCTCCAATAAATCACCAGAATAATAGAATTCATAAGCCAAGGAACCAAATACATACTCATCTTTAGCTACTGTAATTTTTGAACCTCCTACCTGAGGATTATCTTTTGGTTTAGAATTTTTGAAGCCAACATTAAATAAGGTGGCCACAATTTCTGGTCGATAAGCTATATCATACCCCGCTTTCTGCCACTGAGTGATTGCCTGCTTAATAATAACTCCACCATATAAATAAGAATAGTAATGATTTTTACCATCGGTTAACTTGTCATATCTTTCTTTATTAGGGTCGCTGGTATTAAAATTTAAAATATTTTCGTAATCACTGCCCAAATAAAAATTAGAATTTTTATCCTTTAAATTTTGCTCGGCTAAAATAGCGGTGGCCTCCTTAATTGACATTACCCCCCAAGCCATCTTATTGGCGCTGGCTAAGATTTTAAGTGGCTTAAAAACTTGTTCAAATAACTCTCGTTGCGTATAGTAAAGTCTTAATTGTTCGACAATCGCCACTGATAAAAGAAGACGTGGCGAAATATTTAATTCTTTACCCACTCTATTTAAATAATCGCGATCTTTAATCACAGCCTGACGAATAATTTGCCAAGGTTCTTCGGTTTGCCAAATAAAAACATTGGCATGTTTAGGATTTTTCAAACTTTCTTCAAGCCAATTAATATCAATTTCAGGAATATTTTCCAAGTCGCATAAGGCTAATCTGTCACTAAGAGAACTTCTGTCCTGGAGTCTTAATTTAAGAGCCAGAATCATCCTTTCTGCCAGTTCATAAGATTTATCTTTTTTATATACTGCTAAAATATTAGACACATTAAAATCAGCGTAGTCTGACAAAACATACAAGCGACAATATATTTTTAAATCATTAGTTTTTTGTATATCTTGATTTACTGGCAAAAAAACTAACTCAGTTCTACGAGCAGCCAAACTACTTTCTAAAGAATTATAAAAACCAGCATTTTCATCGATATCACCGGCCACTTTAGTTAAATTAAAACGAACCGCTAAAAAACCAAACAATAAAATTAAGAAAAAAGACAAAGCTAAAAAACCAAATAACTTAAGGATTATAAAGGCTATTTTTTTTATAATTTGGTTCATTTTATTTATAATAAATTCAGGTGTTTTATTTTATAATTTAATTTATTTAAATTAACTAATAAATAAATTTTATGAAAATTCTGATAATTGAAGATGAAATTAGTATTGCTAATTTTATTAAAGCTAGCTTAGAAAGTCAACTTTATATTGTTGATATTGCCAGAGATGGTGAAAGTGGCGCCTTGCTGGGAAGAACTGGTAATTACGATATAATAATTTTAGATTATCTTTTGCCTAAAAAAAATGGCATGGAAATAATTAAAGAAATAAGACGAGATAAAAAAACGCCAATTATTATGCTTACCGTTTGTGGAGATTTTAATTGCAAAGAACAAGCATTTAATTCTGGGGCTGATGATTTTTTAACTAAACCTTTTTTGTTAGATGAATTATTTTTAAGACTAAAAGCGTTAATGCGTCGACCGCCACAAACTATTTCTGAGATACTACGGGTCGAAACATTAATAATTGATTTTAAGAAACAAACAGTAAAAAGACAAGGGCGAATAATTAATTTAACAAAGAAAGAATATGCTATTTTAGAATATTTAGGCAGACATCGTGGTGAAATAAAATCACGAGAAACGATAATGGAAGGAGTCTGGGACATTAATTCTGATCCATTTTCCAACACCTTAGATACTCATATTGTTAACTTACGTCATAAAATAAAAAAAAATAATGAATGTGAGCTAATACATACTTTCGCCGGTCGTGGCTATAAATTAGATTCTAAGAAATTTTAGCATTTCTTCAAATTGAATTCTGTTATTAGATAATCTTGGTACCTTATTTTGACCACCTAATTTATTCTTATAGCTCAACCAATTATAAAATAACCCAGGCGTTGCTATAATTATTTCTGGAGCACCTAAAGTAATATCTTTATACCTCTTAGCTTCATAATCAGAATTTAAACTTTTTAAAGCATCATCTAGAGCATTTTTAAATTGTAGTAAATCATCGGGTTCATGTTCAAATTCTATTAACCACTGATGGCGTCCTTTTTCAGACTCAGTCATAAATACTGGGGCTGCACTATACTCTTTTACTAAAGCGCCAGTAATTTCACAGGCCTTAATAATCGCTCGATCAGCATTATCAACCATTAACTCTTCTCCAAAAACATTAATAAAGTGTTTAGTCCGACCAGAAATTTTAAAGTAATAAGGTTTTAAACCGGTAAAACAAATCGTATCGCCAATAAGATAACGCCATAGACCAGCACTACTAGAAATAACTAAAGCGTAATTACAATTAAGTTCCACCTCTGACAGAATACAAGAATTAGGTTCTGGTTTTTCCAGCTCTTCAAGAGGAATAAATTCATAAAAAATACCATAATCTAACATCAGCAACATATCATCACGATCGCCGTCACCACCAATACCAAAAAAACCTTCCGAAGCATTATAGATATCTATGAAATTCATATCAGGACCGCAGATACTTTTATACTGCTGGCTATAAGGACCAAAAGCCACTCCGCCATGCATAAATAATTCCAGATTAGGCCATAGCTCCCTAATATTTAAAACACCAGTTTCACTTAAAATATTTCTAAGTAATACAAGCATCCATGATGGCACCCCCGCTAGAGCTACCACATTTTCACTTTTAGAAGTTTTTATTATTTCTTTTAATTTACTTTCCCATTCATCCATTAAAGCTATTGGTAATTCTGGTATTCTTACAAACTGAGCCCAAAATGGTAAATTATCTATTAAGATAGCCGATAAATCGCCACAGTAATTATTAGGATTAAGTTCGTCTTGGCGCTTTGAACCACCTAAACTTAAAGTTTTACCAATAAATAATTTCGTTTCTGGATGTTTATTAACATAAAGCGCCACTACATCTTTGCCGCCACGATAATGACATTCTTCTAAACAGTCATCAGTCACGGGAATAAATTTACTTTTATCACTAGTTGTTCCTGATGATTTAGCAAACCACTTAATAATGCCCGGCCAAAGAACGCCCGCCTCTCCTTGACGCGCTCTATCAATCCAAGGTTTTAAATCATCGTAAGATGAAAGAGGAATATTTAATTTAAAAAGATTAAGAGCTTCAGAAAAATCTTTAGTTGAAATTATTTCCTTGAAATTATGCTCTCTTCCCCACGCTGTATCAGCTGCTTTATCAACTAGATAATAAAACATTTCCTTTTGCACCTCTTCGGGGTATTTTTTAAATAATTCAATATCAGATAGGCGCCTAATAAAAGGAAATGATATAATAGAGTTAAGTAATGACATAAAATATAACTAGTTAAAAATGTGTAAATATCGTATCATATATAAAAAAATAAGGCATCTTCTATAAAAAATAGGGCATCTTCCTTGCTCAAATCATAAAATATCCATATTATTATAAAGACTACAATTAAATTCAATAAAAAATGGCGCCACTCCTTCAGGTTAATAATTTACAAAAAGAATACGGCGGAAAAATTATTTTTTCCGGGCTGTCTTTTAGTGTTGAGGCTAAACAAAAAATCGGAGTAATCGGTCGAAATGGGGCTGGCAAATCGACTCTTTTTAAAATAATTTTAGATAAAGAAAAAGCCGATGACGGAGAAGTTATAATAGGCAAAAATGTTATAATCGGCAGCATTGAACAAGAGAGCGATTTTTTAGAAAATGAATTGGCTATAGATTATTTAAAAAGAAAAAGTAAACGAGAAGATTGGCAGTGTCAAAAAGTCTCCAATCAGTTTAGATTCACTTTAGAGCAACTAGAAAAACCGGTAAGCGAGTTGTCTGGTGGTTGGCAAATGCGTTTAAAACTAAGTGCGATGCTACTACTTGAACCAACTCTTTTTTTACTTGATGAACCAACTAATTATTTAGATTTAGGAACAATTTTATTATTAGAAGATTTTTTAAAAAGTTACCGGGGTGCTTTTTTGGTAATCTCCCATGATCGTCAATTTCTAAAAAATACCTGCACAGAGACCATAGAAATAACCTCACATCGTTGTATTTCTTTTCCTCAAGGAATTGAGACTTATTTAGCCTTCAAAGAACAACGAGCAATAAGCGATCAAAATCTTAATAAAAAAATTGATCGTGAACAAAAACATCTCCAAAAATTTGTAGACCGTTTTCGTTATAAAGATTCTAAAGCTAAGCAAGCCCAGGCCTTCATTAAAAAAATAGATAAAATGGAGGTTCATAAAATAAGTATTGAGCATAACTCCAGTACCGTGCGAATCATGATGCCCGATATTGTAAAACTTAAAAAAACTATTTTAAATGTGGATAATTTAAGTATTGGTTATAACAATAAGGCGCTAGTCTCTGATTTAGACTTTATCGTAAAAGGAGGAGAAAGAATTATTATTGTTGGCGATAACGGACAAGGAAAAACCACTTTACTACGCACTCTTACCGAAGAATTACCAGTAATCTCGGGTAGCTTCTCTTGGTTTACGGGACTAAAGAAAGGCTACTACGGGCAACAATCTACTTTAAATTTAAATCAAGATGAACAAGTTGGTGAATATTTACGCCGCTTGGCTAGTAACGACTTAAAAACGGAAAAGGTTTTGCAAATGGCTGGAGATTTTTTATTTCGTGATGAAGATTTAAAAAAATCTCTAGGAGTTTTAAGTGGTGGAGAAAAATCTCGTTTAATTTTAGCCGGCCTACTGCTTTCTAAACCAGATATTTTAATATTAGACGAACCGAGTAATCATCTTGATTTTGAAACAGTAGAATCTTTAGGTTTGGCTCTACAAAACTATAATGGCGTTTTACTATTTACGAGTCACGACCGAACTTTCGCTAATTTAGTAACCACCGGAATAATTGAAGTAAATAATGGACGCTCTAAGCGCTACTATCATGGTTACGAAGATTATATTATTCAACTAGAAAAAAGATTGGGTCTAAGCATGCTAATTGAAAAATATAGCCAAATAGAAAGTCCTAATTTAATTTATCAAGAAAATAAAGATCGTCAAAAAAAACTTAAAAGTTTAGAAAATAAATTAATAAAATTAGAAAAACAACAAGAAGATATTTTTAAGTATTTTGTTGACCACCCCATTAATTATGATTCTGAAAAAATCACCGAATTAGAGGAAGTAAAAAAATTAATAAAAGAAACTGAAGCTCAGTGGTTAGAACTTGCCTAATAAAAAATCTCGAATTAAATCGAGATTTTTTATATAAATTTTTTATTCTTTAACTCCTTGGGTAAATACTCCTGAGAACCAGAATCTTCTAGCGGCGTATATTTATAACCTTTACCATAATTTAAATCTTTCATTAATTTTGTTGGCGCATTCCTAATGTGAAGTGGTACTGGTAAATTGCCGCTTGTCTCTATTTCTGATTTAACTAAGTTATAAGCCTGATAAGCGGCAATGCTTTTAACTGATTTAGCTAAATAAGCGACACAATGAGCTAGATTAACGCCACACTCGGGCATGCCAATTTTAGAACAGGCGTCATAAGTAGCATTTGCTAACAACAAAGCACTATTATTAGCTAGACCAACATCTTCAGAAGCAAAACGGATTAAGCGACGAGCAATATATAAAGGGTCTTCCCCGGCCTCAAGCATTCTAACTAACCAATAAATTGCTGCACCAGCATCTCCACCGCGCATAGATTTGTGTAATGCGGAAATAATATTATAGTGCTCCTCACCATTTTTATCATACAATAAATTTGGTTTATTAATTATTTGTTTAACTAAGTCAATATTTAACAAGCGACCATCGGCCCCAACACTTTCTAAAATATTTAAAGCCTTACGAGCGTCACCATTAGCTAATCTGGCAATTAAACCCCAAACATCTTTTTTTGCTTTAAGACCTAAAAACTTAGCGGCTCGAGTAATTAACAAACTTAAATCTGTTTCAGATAAAGCCTCTAAAACGACTACTTTAACTCTTGATAGTAAAGCGCCGTTAACCGCGAAACTAGGATTTTCAGTGGTAGCGCCAATTAAAATTATTGTTCCGTTTTCTACTTGAGGCAGTAAAGCGTCTTGCTGAGCTTTATTCCAACGATGAATTTCGTCAATAAACAAAATAGTTTTAGTCCCTAATCTTTTAGATTGACGGGCTCGATTAACTATCACCATTAAATCTTTTTTACCATTTTCGGTGGCCGATATTTCTACAAATTCCGCTTTAGTTTCTTTGGCAATAATAAGAGCCAGGGTTGTCTTGCCACTGCCTGGCGGACCCCAAAATAAGAGAGATGGCACCTGATCACTTTTTATAGCTTTATATAACCAAGCATCAGGACCAATAATTTGTTCTTGGCCGACAAAATCCGTCAAAGTTTTGGGACGAAAAAAAGCGGCTAGAGGTAAGTTATTTTCCATAATAATAATTTATAACTTCTATTTATTTTTGTATATAAAAATTATTTAATATAAAATAGGATTTTTTTGACGATGTTTTATAATTTTTCTTATAGTTATAGCAAGAGAGACTAAAAATAAAAAAAATAAAATTGGTAAAGTCCAGATTAAGGATTTATCTATACCAGATAATAAGAGTCCACCAACTACTTGTAAAATAAATAAAAATGACAAAGACAATTCTTTGGCTTTATGCCATTGATCTTTTAAGGCAGAACCTTCTTGATGATTAATTTTAAAATAAGGAAAAAATAAAAACATCAAATAGACAGCAGAAAGTATTACGGGCCAAATATAAATAAGGAAGTTCCAGGAAATAGTTTTAATAGGTTCGCCTAGATCACTCCAACTAATTACTATAATATCAGGAAACTTAGAACGAAAATAAAAAGCAGCAAATATTGATAAAATAAGATTAAAAACGGGAAACATTTCGGTTTTAAAATTTGGTGCAGTGGGATTTTTCATATCAAAAATATTATATTTATATTGAATAAGATTAACAAATAATCACCTAATTGTAAATAAAAATAAGACTTCTTAAATCTTGTATAATCATCAAAAAAGGACTATAATTAGGTATAAAATTAGCAATAATTAAATCAAAAATATGAAATTCAAATACAAAAAAATACTAACAATCGCCATTGGACTAATTATCATTATTATCGCTATTACTTTAGTAGCCACTAAATCAGCTGGTAAAACTACTAAGCCAAATAAAGATTCTGATATCACTATAGAAAATGGATTTCAGATAATCCGCATGACTGAGTCTGCCAGTGGATACACTCCTAATCTATTTACTGTAAAAAATGGGGTTCCCGTCCGTTGGGAAATCGAAGCTACCGCCGATAGAACTTGCGCTAGCGCACTAATAGTTCCCAGTTATAAAATTCGTGAATTTCTAAAACCGGGGAAAAATGTCATTGAGTTTACGCCAAATAAAACTGGGCAAATTCCTTTTTCTTGTTCAATGAGAATGTACACCGGAATGTTTAATGTAATAGAATAATATCTAAAATAAAAATAGTCTATCTTAATAAAAAGAAAGACTATTTTTTATAAAAAATACAATTATTTTTTTAACTCAAATCCAGCACCAACAAAATGCATCATATCAAAATCAGTTTTAGTTTCCGGTAAAATACCGGCGATAATTACATCGTTACCAAAAAAATTATCAATTGTATCCCCGGTCTTAGTAATAAGTTTATTTTCAATCATCATATTAGCCTCACTTGAGCCAATATAAATTGGTAAATATTTTTTATCACCTAGAGTTAACACGTCAAAGCCCTGAATACTATTCTTTAGTTTTTCTGGAGTATTATTTGTGGTATCAAAATAAAATACTTTTATAATTTCTTTTTCGGCTACATATTTTACCGTGGCTACGCTCGTCATCTTAGATAAAGTATTATTATTGACGAAATGATAATCATCTAATAGGGTTCCGGTTGGCTCTAAGATACCAACAATTTTTACACTTGATAAACCAAAGAAATCTTTCAAGCTATCCCCAACGCCGTTTATTAATTTTTTTTCCTTCATCATCATAGCTTCTTTATAACCCAGAATCATCTCATCATTACCTAAGGTTAGAACGCCTTCTTTGACTGTTAATATTCCTGGCAGACTACCGACTCCTAAAATTAATTTAGGATTACCTTCTGCAAAATTAATTTTAGTAATACTACTAGCGATAAAATTATTTAATGTCGTGGCTGTTTGGACAGAAACTACTGCCCCCATACCTTGGCTCTCCATGCCAGAACTAAGTTTTGCAAACTCAAAGAAACCAAAAGTAAACACGATTACCATCACAATTGGAGCAATTAGTGAAAAATAATTTCTTTTACTTGGTTTAAAATATTTAAGTAACAATGAATTGCCAACAACTGAAATAGAACTCATCGCCATAGCAAGACCAGCCAATTCTGGTTTAAGAACTAAACCAAAACCAAGAAAAACACGAGCGGCAATTGGAATACCAATAACATTATAAAATAAAGCAAAGAACATATTCTGCTTAATCTTACTCATCGTTTCACGAGATAACTCAAAAGCAGTAACCACATCATTTAAATCGTTCTTCATAATAACAATACCCCCAGTCTCCATTGCCACGTCGGTCCCAGAACCCATCGCAATACCTAAATCAGCTTGAGCTAAAGCGGGAGCATCATTAATACCATCGCCAACCATTGCTACTTTATAATTATTTTGTTGTAATTTTTTTACTTCACTGGCCTTATCTTCTGGTAAAACTTCAGACAATACATTGGTAATACCCACTTGAGCGGCAATTGCTTGAGCGGTGCGTTCATTGTCACCAGTTATCATATAAACTTTAATGCCAAGTTTTTTTAAATTAGCGACGGCTTCGGCTGAAGTCTTTTTAACTGTATCGGCTACAGCAATAAAACCTAATATTTTTTCTTTAGTGGCAAGAATCATCACTGTTTTACCTTGTTCTTCTAACTTAATTAATTTTTGATTTATTGTGTCAATTGATAAATTTAAAATTTCTGTCATGAGTCTTCTGTTGCCAAAATAATAATTAGTATTATTAATTACACCACTAACTCCATGCCCAGCGATGGCTGCGAATTCTTTTACTTCTGCTAAACTGACAACTTTTAAATTAGCATAGGAATAAATTGCTTCAGCTAGTGGATGCTCTGATTGTTTTTCTAGACTAGCGGAAATCATTAAAATTTCATCTTCATTAATATTTTCAAACTTAATAATATCGGTTACTTCTGGTCTACCATTAGTTAGCGTTCCCGTTTTATCAAATATCACAGCGTTAATATGACAGGCTGCTTCAAGTGGCTCACCACCTTTAACTAAGATGCCATACTCCGCCCCTTTACCAGTTCCAACCATTAAAGATGTTGGCGTGGCTAGTCCCAAAGCACAAGGACAAGCAATAACAATAACCGAGGTAAAGGCCATTAAGGCGAATGATAAAGTAGCCCCTAAAAAGAAATACCAAACAACAAAAGTAATAACTGCTAAACCAATAACCGTGGGCACAAATACAGCGGATATTTTATCAGCAAAACCCTGAATTGGCGCCTTTGATCCTTGAGCATCTTCAATTAAACGAATAATTTGGGCTAGCGTAGTCTCTCCGCCAACCCGATTTACTTCAAATTCAAAGCTACCTGTTTTGTTGATAGTGCTACCTATTACATTATCTCCGGACTTCTTTTCTACTGGTAAACTTTCACCGGTAATCATTGATTCATCAATTGCTGATGAACCTTTAATAATTTTACCGTCAATTGGAATTTTTTCACCTGGACGAACAATCACAATATCACCAAGAACCACGCCTTCAAGCGGAATATCTAAAGTTACACCGTTACGAATAACTCGAGCAGTCTTAGCTTGTAGGCCCATTAATTTTTTAATGGCGTCGCCAGTTTTACTTTTAGTTTTTGCCTCCAACCATTTACCAAGAATAACAAAAGTTATTAGGTAAGCCGCTGTTTCAAAATATAATTCTGGGACTTTGCCATTTTGGCCGAGCACTGAACCAGTCTTTATAAAATAATTTATAAAATTAACCAAACTATAGATAAAAGCAGTTGAAGTACCAATAGCAATTAAACTATCCATATTAAACGTCTTCATCTTAAGCGACGCCCACATCCCCTTATAAAATCTGGCACCAATAATAAATTGAATTGGAATAGTGAGAATTAGAGAAATTATTCCGACATATGGCAAAATAGCCGCCTTACCAGGAATGGCAAAAAAATCCAAAAGCATGAAATATAGCATCGGCAAACTCAGCACAAAACTAAACCAGAATTTTTTTGCATAAGCGTTTTTCTCTTGCTCACGTTTACGATGTTCATACTCAGTATCTTTTAAGTCAACTGATTCTGCTTTATACCCAGCCTTAGAGACTGCCTCAATTAAATCTTGTTCTTTAACTTGAGACTTATTATAAATGATACTAGCTTTCTCGGCCGCAAAATTTACATTAGCAGATCTTACGCCAGGAACTTTTTTGAGTGATCGCTCAATAATATTGGCACACGAGGAGCAATGCATTCCAAAAAGAGATAAATTAGTTCTGGTATTCCCATTATCTAAGGACTTATTTACAATAGTCACATCTCCAACCTGATTAACTAATCCTTTCGCATCTTGATTATTTTCTAACTGAAGCTCTGCTTGGTAACCAGCTTTTTTAATAGCTAAGATAACTTCAGTAATACTATTTTGCGAGTCATCTAAAATAAGTTCCGCCGAGCTAGTTTTAAAATCAACTACAACATTACTAACACCCGGTAACCCCCCTAACTCTTCTTTAGTAATTGCCTCGCAAGAGGGACAATGCATACCAACTATTTTTAATAATATTTTATTTTTCATAATTATTTATAATTTATTTATTACTGTACTTTTAAAGTTCCGTGAATCATGCCCATAGCACAAGAAATTAAATAGCTACCTGGGGTTTTAGGTGTAAACTCCATAACAACCGTTTTCCCCGCTTCAAAGCCTTGAATATTTTCATATAAGTCTTGGACCTGAATTGATCCCATACAACCAACGCCATCTTCTTTAGCGTAAACTTCAAAACGAACCGGTTTACCAGCTTTAACTGTAAAACTATTAGGTTGAATATCACCTGACACGGTGTAAGTCGCTTTAATAAGTTGCACATCACTAACTAGAGTAGCTGCCGTATCAGTGGTATTGGGTATAATTTTTGCACCACCGCCACAGGAACCAGTACTACCACCGCAACCGCAGCCGCCAGTACTAGCTTTAGTTGTGGCTGTGCTCGCAATTCCACAGCTACCACTATTTGTTGCTACTGGAGTAGCAACAGCCGAATTATCTATTACTGAGTTATTATCATCGTAGACATTAAAAACGCCAGTATACATTCCCATCGAACAGGAAAAAGGAATCTTACCTGTTTGCTTAGGAGTAAATTCAATAATATTTTCACCTGCTTCTAAATTTTTACTAATATTTAATTTAGGAACTATCAGTGCACTTGCACAAGAATAAGGCGCTTCAGCCTCAATTATCCATTTAACCGGAACCCCTTTTTTGATTGAAAATTTATTAGGAAAGTAACCATCGTTACCTTCGGTCATATGGATTACTTGAACGCCGTTTTCCATAACAACATTTTGATCACTGATTTTAGTAGCATTATTACTAAATCCACCTAAACTTAAACTAACTAAAGTATAAGCATTACTTAAATTAAATAACGCAAAAAAGATAACGGCAATTCCGGCTACCTTGAAAAATCTAGCTTTAAATTTTCCTTTGACTAAAGAAGTTAGCCCACCAATACTAAGTAAACCCGGAGCTGTGCCTATCGCAAATAAACCCATAATAAGGGCTCCTGACCAAAAACTACCAGTAGAGACGGCATAAAGTTGCATTGACTGGGTGAAACCACAGGGTAAGAAAAATGTTAGAGCGCCAATAATGGCCGCATTTTTATGACTATACTTTTTTGTTTTTCCACTAAACCCAAGTGTTTTAGCAACGCTCTTAGGTAAGGTAAATTTAAAACGACTTAGACGAGGAAAAATTTCAATTAACTGCAAACCCATAATAAGCATTACTACGCCCACTAAAGCAATTAAAATACTATTAGTAAAAGACGAAAGTTTAAATACTGTTCCTAGTAAGCCAAGTAATCCCCCTAAAATAGCATAGGAAATTATACGGCCAGCTATAAAAAATAAATGAGGTCTAAATTTTTCAGATGATGAAGCTTTGGGATTGTTTTCAATAAATTTAGTAGAAATACCTAAAGACAGACCGCCGACTAAAGCCATGCAAGTCGAAAATCCCGCTACCAGTCCAATTAAAATAATTAGACCCCAGCTTGGTTTACTAAGATCAGAACCTAAATTAATATCAAATAAACCAAGACCTTTAAGAATCAAAAAAAATGCCACCAGAAACAAAAAGGCAACACCAAGATTTATATACTCTTTTTTATCAGTAGTAAATATTGGTAGTTTACCAGAATGACCAATTTCATAGCCAGCCGTTATGATGGTTTTAATTAAAGCTTCTTTATCAGGAGCTTGCCCATCATGATAAATAATCGCTTCCCCTTCTTTATAATCGACATCCACTGATTCAACATGAGAAACCTCTTTAAGGCTTTCCTCAATTAAAAGCTCGCAGGAACGGCAATGCATTCCCTTGATTGGTATTTTTATATATTTATTTTGAGACATAAAAAAGAATTATTAAGATTAATTTAATTAATACAAAACTATGGCGCACAAAAAGCCATTTAATAATTCAAATTATATACGAAGAATAGTAGTCTTTAGAGCTAAAAGTTCTGGCGGCGAAGTAATTGGCTTATAATAAACGGCCGATATTAAAATTGTTTTTACTGTATCATATTCATTAAAAAATACAGTTGGGATAGATTTAATTAATTCAGTTATTTGAAAGGTTAAGGGTCCAAGAGTGGGATGGGCACCAGAAACACAACAAGGTAATAATGAATTATGATTATTAGCTGATGTAGATTCCTCAACTTCTTTTTGCGTTGCATCGTGCCCACCCATACAAAGATCAACCTCACCATCTAAATTATTTTCTAAATTAGCGGCATGCACTTCACTTATCTTAAATACTGAATCAAAACATAAACTACCAACCATAAAAAAAATGGCAATCATAAGGAACGTAGCAACAGTTTTTATATAATATTTTTTCATTAAATCCTAGATTTTTTAAATTAGTTTATCTTTCGAAACACTTGTTCTAGCTCCTTGATGGCCTTTTCCTTGCCATTAGAATTTATGGCGTTAACCAAACAATGGCTAATATGATTAACTAGTAATACTTCTTCAGCTTTTTTAATAGCACTTCTAACGGCGGCCGTTTGCTGTAAAATATCGATACAATAAACTCCATTGTCTACCATGTCAATTATTTTTTTAAGATGTCCGTTGGCTATTTTAAGACGTCTCGAAACATTTTGCTTAGGAGTAAGTTTTTCTTTTTTCATAAAATATTATATACCCCTACCCTTGGGGGGAGGATACTTATATATTACACCGCAACACTTATATCGTCAATTATTTTTTCCAAACATGTTTTGGATAACGCATTCGATATTCTCGTACCGCCTCACCAGAAACATTATTCCAATTGCAGCCTTTATAAGCACCAACTACATTAGATAAATCCTGACGGCTAAGCTCTGGATCTACTTTTTTAAGCATTAAATCAAAAATTTGATAAGGATCGCCACTTAGTAAATCGTCTGCTGTTCTAATCCCTACCTTTGATAAATGAGCTGCCGTCTTTAAATTTATATTAGGTAAGTCAGTTAAGCGTTGCGAAGATTTATATTGTTGAGAAAATAACATAAATTTTAATTTATTATTATAACTTAATTATAACTAAATATTATTCAAAACAAAAGACAGGCACAAAAATTGGCCTGTCTTTTATTATTCTGTAATTTTATCTTGGTTTTTTAAAACCGGGTTTACTCTTAGCACGAAATGGTCTAGCTGGACGAGTATCACGTGCTTTAGCGGGACGAGCAGCTGAAGAGTGAGAAGTCCAAGTATCCGTTGATTTTTTAGGTCTTGGATTAGAGCCTTCATAATTTGAACCGGCACTAGACTTATAAGATGAGGGGCCGGAATATGGTTTAGCTGAAGATGTTCTTCCAGAGTGATAAGATGATGGTCTAGCAGCGGCACCATAGGCTGGTTTTGAACTTGTTCGTGGATTTGAACCTTCGTAAGAAGAGGAACGAGTTGCTCCACCATAAGCTGGTTTTGAACTTGTTCGTGGATTTGAACCTTCGTAAGAAGAGGAACGAGTTGCTCCACCATAAACTGGTTTTGAACTTGTTCGTGGATTTGAACCTTCGTAAGAAGAGGAACGAGTTACTCCACCATAAACTGGCTTTGAACTTGTTCGTGGATTCGAACCTTCATATTTTGAATTTGTTCTTGGTTTAGAAGTAGAATATGCTGGTCGGCTAGTAGTTGAACGTTTAGTTGGAGCATCTTCGACAAATTTAAAAGTTTCAAAATCTGGTTTATTATTAAATTTAGGTCGATGATTTAATCTCTGATCACGATCAAAGTTATCTTTATCGTCTCCTCGGGAATATTTTTTTGGCCCACTATTAAAAAGTGGTTCCGATTTTGAGCGTTCACTACGTGGAGCTCGGTCAAAACTTTTAAACGGAGTACGAGTAATTGGCGCCGGAGTATCTCTTAATGTAGGTGTGTATTTATCGTCTAAACCTGGTTTAGGTTCAGAATAAAAACTAGATTTTGGTTTTGAACCGAAGCTTGGCTTGGAAGCAAAACTTGGCTTGGAACCGAAACTTGGCTTGGAAGCAAATCTTGAACTTGAACTTGGTCTAGAGTCAAATCTTTTTCCACTAGACGATCTTGAAGATTTAGAGCGAGCCGTAAAGCTTTGTGGTTCGGCAAATTTAGTCAAAGCTAAACTTTGATTAATAATCTTTTCAATATCACGAATATCGCGAGCTTGGTCTGGAGTCGCAAAAGAAATTGCTTTACCTGACTTGCCAGCTCGACCAGTACGACCAATACGGTGGACGTAGTCGGATAATTTATCTGGTAAATTATAATTAATCACTAATTCAATACCACTTACATCTAAACCACGAGCGGCAATATCAGTGGCCACTAAAACACGAGCTCGTCCTGTTTTAAAATCATCTAAAGCCTTTCTTCGGTTTCTTAATGATAAATTAGAATGTATTTCTTCAGCTGTATGACCGAATTTTCTAATTGCTTCGGTAAGTCCAGTAACACTATGTTTAGTACGAACAAACATTAATACTGAACCTTTATATTCATTTAAAATTCTTTCAAGATGCTTTATGCGATCATCTTTATGCATAATATACATTTCCTGATCAACTTTTTCAGCCGTTGTGCCTGATGGCGCTGTTTCAATACTAACCGGTAAATTCATGTGATTAGCCGCTAACTTAACAATTGAAGCTGGCATAGTAGCCGAAAACAACATAGTTTGTCTGTCTTTAGGCATTTTAGTTAAAATTTCTTCAACCTGAGGAGCAAAACCTAAGTCAAACATCATATCCGCCTCATCTAAAACTAATATTTTAATATCATTTAAAGTTAAAATTTTTCGTTTTAAAAAGTCTATCAAACGACCTGGGGTCGCTACAATAATGTGGGGATTTTTACGTAATGCGTAAAGTTGGCGCTCTTGAGCCTCACCACCAATAAAGGCGGCTGTTTTAAGACCTAAAGATGTGCCTAATTTTTTTAGACTATCTTCTACTTGTAAGGCAAGTTCGCGAGTTGGTAGGAGAACTAAGCCACGACCACCAATTACGCCTAAGCGTTGTAACATTGGAACGCCAAAAGCAAAAGTCTTGCCGGTGCCCGTTTGAGCGACGCCAATTAAATCTTTTCCGCTAAGTCCTATAGGAATAGTCTTTTCCTGAATAGGTGTTGGTGTTATAAAACCCAACTTCTTGATTGATGCTAAAATAGTGTCTTTGATTCCCAATTCATCAAATCCGGAATCCACTGTTTGTTTGTTTTCTATCATAAAAAAAATAAGCGACCCGATTTCAGGCCACTTAAAATGACAAATGCTCGGATCTATAATAACTAATAAATACTATCACAAAAAAGTCAAGACGTCAACTGTTTTATAATCCTGTCAAAATACCCTTGCCAGCCATAAAATTCACTGATACAATAAGTTTTTCTAAAAATTATAAAAATATTATGGGCAAAATTATCATTATGTACGGCCTCCCCGCATCCGGTAAAACCACTCAAGCTAAAAAAATAGCAGATAAATATGGTTTGTATCACTTTGCAATGGGAGAAAAATTACGAGAGCAAATTGCTTCTGGTTCAGAATTAGGGAAAAAAATAAAAGAAACAGTAGACTCTGGATTATTAGTTTCCGATGAATTAATTTTAGAAGTGTTGCGTGACGTAAAAAAACAGGCAAGCGAAACGGGGATTGTTTTTGATGGCTTCCCCAGAATAATTGACCAAGCAATTTTGTTAGATCAAATGTTGAGTGAAGTAAGTTTAGAGGTAAATGCGATGTGCTTGCTTAAAATAAGTAGTAACGAAGTAGAGCGTCGTATAAATGATAGAATTGCCGTAGATAATCGTATTGACGATAAAGACAAAAATGTAGTTGAAAATAGAATGAATGTTTTTCTTAAAGAATCTATTCCCCTTTCAAAACATTATCAAGATAAAAATAAATTTTACGAATTAGATGGCGAAGCTAGTATTGATAATATATTTAATAAAATTTGTGAGATTATTGAAAGATAAAAAAAGACTCGGCCAGCGGCCGAGTTTTTTATTTAACAGCGGCACCTGTGCCAGCGACATATCCAGTGCTCCAGCAAATTTGTAAATTGTACCCACCACTAGGACCATCTAAATCTAATAATTCACCGGCTAAAAATAAATTATCAATTACTTTAGATTGCATATTTTTTGGATTCACCTCACTTAAGGCAACGCCGCCAGCAGTAATAATCGATCTATCAAAACCTCCAATTGATTGAATTTTTAAATTTAAATTTTTTAAAAAATTAACTAAAGATTTTCGTTCTTCTTTATTTATCACACTAGCTGTTTTATCAGGACTAATATTTAATATATCGGCTAATAAATATTGCAACTTAGGAGGGACTAAACCATCTAAGCTGTTTCTAAAAAATTTAGTACCATGGCGAGAAAATATATCACGTAAATGAATATCTAAATCATCTGTCTTATAATCTGGTAAAAAATCTATTTTTAAATTAAGTTTTTCTGTACCATTTATATATCTACTTAAATCTAAGGCAGCGGGACCACTAACACCATTAGCAGTAAAAATAATATCACCAGTTATACTTTTAATTTTTTTATTATTATCATACAAACTAATAGTTATATCGCTCAAACTTAAACCTTCTAATTTTTTAACTAAATTCTCTTTAACTATAATAGGTGATAATGCTGGTCGCGGAGCAATAATAGTATGTCCTAACTTTTTTAACCATAAATAAGCATCTCCAGTTGAACCAGTATTAGGATAAGATCTTCCACCAGTAGCAATTATATAATTATGTGCTTCAATTTCTTCTCCACTATTTAAAACTATTTTTTCAATATGATTATTTTGACTAATTATATGTCTAACTGTTGATTCAGTAATAATTTTACCACCACAACTTTTTACTTTATCTATTAAAGTATTTAAAACTTCACTCGCTCTATTACTCTCAGGAAATATTTGGTTAGCTTTTTCTAATTTAGTAAACACCCCATGACTATTAAAAAAATTAATAATTTCACTAGCACCAAATTTACTAAGAGCGGAAATTAAAAATTTACCATTATCACCAAAATTAGAAGCCATTACTTTTGGGTCAAAAATAGCATTAGTAATATTACAACGTCCGCCACCGGTAGTTAGTAATTTAAGTCCGGGGCGTTTATTTTTTTCAATTAGAATAACCTTGGCGCCAAGTTCGCCAGCAGAAATAGCCGCCATCATCCCGGCTGGGCCAGCCCCTATTATTGCAACATCGTATTTCATTTTTTAAGTATAACATAAAACCCCTATATAATCAGTAAAAATGGAGTTAAAATGATAATTAGTCTTCTTAAACGTTTTCGAAAAAAGTGCGAGCCAAAACTTCTTCCTGCTGCTGTTTAGATAATTTAGTAAAATGAACCGCATAGCCTGAAACTCTAATTGTGAGCTGAGGATATTTTTCAGGATGATTCATAGCATCTTTTAAAGTTTCTTTATCAAAAACATTAACATTTAAATGTTGGGCCCCTTTAGCAAAATAACCTGTTAACAAAGAAATTAAATTACTTGCTTGTTCTTCTAGATTTAATCCTAAAGTTTTTGGAGTGATACTAAAAGTATTAGAAATCCCATCTAAAGCATCACGATAATTTAACTTAGCCACCGAATTTAAAGAAGCGATAGCTCCATTTATATCACTGCCATGCATTGGATTAGCCCCAGGAGCAAATGGTGCTCCAGATACTCGCCCACTAGGAGTAGCGCCAGTTTTTTCTCCATAAACAACATTGGAAGTGATTGTTAAAATTGATAAAGTTGGCTTAGCACCACGATAAATTTTATGTTTACTAAGTTCAGCATTAAAATCTTGTACTAATTTAACTGCTAAACTATCTACCCGTTTATCATCATTACCATATTTCGGATAACTTCCAGTAATTTCAAAATCTATGGCCACACCTTCTTCATTTCTAATGGGAATCACTTTGGCAAATTTAATGGCTGACAAAGAATCAGCGGCATCCGACAAACCAGCTAAACCAAAAGCCATTAAACGATCTACCTCGCTATCAAGCAGGGCCATTTGAGAACTTTCATAATAATACTTATCATGCATGTAGTGAATTACGTTTGTAGTTTTAACATATTCTCTAATTAAAAAAGAAATACTTTTCTTCAACTCTTTTACTACCTGTTTATAATCTAAAGTCTTACCGCTAAGTGGTAAAATACCATCAACAATTTTTTCATTAGTTTTTTCATCTCTTCCCCCGTTAATTGCTAAAAGTAAGGCCTTAACAATATTACAACGAGCCCCAAAATATTGCATTTGAGAACCCATATTTAATTTAGAAACACAACAAGAAATTCCATAATCATCATTACCACCAACAGCTCTCATTAAATCATCGTTTTCGTATTGAATCGAAGAAGTTTTAATAGACACCTCAGCACAAAACTTCTTAAAATTATCCGGTAAATCTTTCGACCACAAAATAGTCAAATTAGGTTCAGGCGAAGAACCTAAATTAAATAAAGTCTGTAAAAAACGATAAGTTGTTTTGGTTACTTTATGACCAGCTCCAGTAAACACACCTCCAAGTGACTCGGTTATCCAGGTAGGATCACCAGCAAAAAGTTCATTATAACTATTAGGTCGTAAATGACGAACTAAGCGAAGTTTAATTACAAATTGATCAATTAATTCTTGAGCACTTTCTTCTGTTAGAATACCTTCGCGTAAATCATTTTCAATATAAATATCAAAAAAAGAGCTAACATTTCCCAGGCTCATCGCCGCTCCATCTTGCTCTTTTAAGGCTGCTAGATAAGAAAAATAAACCCACTGAACAGCCTCGTTGGCTGTTTTTGCTGGACCAGAAATATCAAAATTATAAAACGAGGCCATCAATTTAATTGATTCCAGCGCTTTTATTTGATCACTTATTTCCTCTCTTAATCTAATTATATCCTCCGTCATTTCCGGTGGATCGAGTTTAAGTTTATCTTCTTTTTTAATATTAATTAAATAATCAATACCATATAAAGCCACGCGACGATAATCACCAATAATCCGACCCCTGGCATAGGCATCTGGTAAACCGGTTAAAATACCAGTTTTACGCATTAATTTCATTTGTTCGGTATAGACATCGAACACACCCTCATTGTGGGTTTTTCGAAACTTGGAAAAAATTTCAGAAATAGAGCGATCCAAAGTAACCCCATTTTCCTCACAGGCTTTTTCTACTATTCTTAAACCACCAAAAGGTTTAACGGCTCTTTTTAAAGCCTCGTCGGTTTGTAAGCCGACAATAATTTCTAATGATTTATTTATATAGCCAGCCTTATGACTAGTAATACTAGAGACGACTCGATTATCAACTTTTAAAACACCGCCGCGCCTAGCTTCTTGCTTAAGCAAATACTCACACTCACTCCATAATTTCTGAGTTTTTCTAGATGGCCCTGACAAAAAAGAAGCGTCACCGTTATAGGCAGTAAAATTACGCAAAACAAAGGAACGAACGTCTAAATGATTTAAATTTAAACTCAAGCTAACGGGGCTAGTTTTTTTAATTTTGATATTTGATTTTTTAACCACCTTCTTTTTTATATTATTTATCATAAATTAAAAATAAAAAAAATAAATTATTACTAATAAACTGAAAATACTTTTTTTGTCATTACTAAATTATTCAATCACAATACGAGCATCTAAAACTTTAGCGCCTTTACCATTTTCCAAAACAAGTAAAGGATTGATATCTAATTCTTTAATTTCTGGAAAATCAGCAAGCAGTTTAGCTAAGCGCAAGACGCATTCAATAAGAGCCTCTTTATCAGACGCCTTAACGCCTCGAGCACCATCTAATATTTTTTTAGATTTAAGATTATTTATCATGTCTAGAACATCAGAACGACTAAGGGGGTTTAAACCAAAAGCAACATCTTTAATAATCTCTACATAAATACCTCCTAAACCTAACATAATAGCATCGCCTAGGCTAGCATCCTGAACACTTCCCAAAATAAGTTCTGTCCCTGATTCGGTAATCATTTCGACTAGCAAGACACCGTCTAATTTGGCCTCTGGTTTACAAATGGCTACTCGTTTCATAAGTTCAGTAAACTTGAGCCCCGCCTCTTCTGGATCAACATTTAACATAATTCCCTCGGCATCACTTTTATGCAAAATATCGTTTGAGACTATTTTTAAAGCTAATTTTTTTCCAATTTTTTGAGCAATCACTTGAGCCTCTTCAGCTGTATGTGCCACCTCACTCAATAAAACTGGCAAGCCATAAGCTTCTAAAACAGCTATCGCCGAGGCCTCGGGAAAAATAAGAACACCATCACTTTTTGCCTGTGCAAATATTTTGGACACTAACTCTTTGTTAACATTAAAAAATTCTGGTGCCGGCTCAACCTGCGATTTTGTATATTGATAAAATTGTTCTAAAACACTTAGAGACTTAACTGCTGATTCCGGATAAGAGTAAGCTGCTACATTATTATTCTTTAATATTTCTAAACCAGGGGCAACTAATTCGTGCCCCATAAAAGCTACTGTAATTGGTTTATTATAAAGACTTATGGCAGAAATTATAACTTGAGCGGTCGCTGTTACTTCGGTCATTGATTGTGGGGTTAAAATAATTACAGCGGCATCAACATTTGAATCAGCGAGCACGACACTAATTACAGCTTCAAAACGATCAGCCTTAGCATCACCTAAGACATCAATAGGATTATGAATATTGGCCTCAGCTGGCAAAACTAACGATAAAGCCTTCTTTGTAGCTTCATCTAAATTAGCAACTGACAAGCCATTTAAAATGGCCGCATCAACCGCTAACACCCCTGGACCACCAGCATTAGTAATAATAGCTAAGCGCGCAGCGCTTCTAACTTTGTTATTGCTAAAAACTTTAATATAATCAAATAATTCCTCTGATGTATTAGCTCTAATTATGCCACTCTGATGAAATAAAGCCGCATAAGCCGCATCATTCCCCGCTAAAGCACCTGTATGAGAAGCTGTAGCGCCAGCGCCAGCTAAAGTCTTTCCAGATTTTAAAACCACTACTGGAGTAGCTTTAACCGCATGGCTCATATCTTTTATTTTAGCCATTAGTCTTCCTGGCTCTTCTAGTTGTTCAGCATACATAGCGACAACGTCACTGTCTTCGTCATTTTTTAAATAATCTAAAATATCAGTTTCATCAAGCACCGCTTTATTACCCACACTTATAAATTTAGAAAAACCGATACCCATACTAGTAGCGCAATCTAAAATAGCAGTACACAGGGCACCGCTTTGAGAAATAAAAGCGACATTACCGGCTGCTGGAGAAAAAGCGGCGAAGGAAGCATTTAAATTTAAGGAAGGATTAATAATGCCTAAACAATTTGGTCCGATTAAGGCAATATCATATTTAAGACAAATATTTTTAATGGAATTTTCTAACTCAAAATTACCAATCTCTTTGAAACCAGCCGAAATAATAATTGCTCCTTTAATTCCTAAAGCGCCCCCCTCTTCTAAAACAAGGGGTACAACCACAGCTGGGACGACTATCACCATTAAATCGATGGTTTGACCAATTGAACTTAAAGATGGATAACATTTTAAACCGTACAATTCCTCTGTTTTAGGGTTAACTGGGTAAATAGCTCCTGAAAAACCTTGAACTAGGTTATTTACAATGGCATTACCAACGCTATTTGGTTTAGTAGAGGCACCAACAATCGCTACTGAGCGCGGTTTAAAAACAAAGTCTAGATTGGCCATAAAATTTTAATTCAATTTATTATAAGTTATCTTAAATATAGGGTAATTATTTATAATTAACTATTTATAATCCTGATTACATTATACAACGTAAATGACAGAAGTAATAATCCAAAAAATAATTAATATTTAACCAATTCTTCTCCTAAATATTTTTTAAAAATATCACCAGCCATTTTTATCTCTTTAACCGTTGGAGGTGTAACACCATTTAAATTATAAACTAATCCTAATTCTTTATATTTATATACTCCCAGAGTATGGTAAGGCAAAATTTCTAAGCGCTCTAAATATTTAAATTTACTTAAATACTTAGCCATCGCCTCTAGATGCTCCACTTGATCAGTCCAGCCAGGCACTAAAACATATCTAATCCAAAAAACTTTTTTATTATTTTCTTGATTCTCTATAGTTTTAAAAACTGACTCATTTCCTCGTCCTGTTAGCTTTAGGTGCCAGTCTAAGTTATAGTGTTTAAAATCAATCAACGATAAATCAGCTAGCGCTAAAAGTTTTTTAGTTTCGCTTGTAAATATTGTGCCATTTGTATCTAATGCCGTGTGGTAACCTAATTTCTTGGCTTCGGTAAATAATTTAATAACTTCAGTGGCTTGTAAGCTTGGTTCACCCCCAGAAATAGTTATTCCGCCGCCGCCAGAAAAATATGATTGCTGGTTGGCTAGCAGTTTTATTATATCAGCGGAGCTCATTTCTTTGCCACCTTGTAAGCTAATAGTATCTGGGTTATGGCA
This sequence comes from uncultured Gammaproteobacteria bacterium, assembly GCA_964355275.1. Taxonomy (GTDB): domain Bacteria; phylum Patescibacteriota; class Patescibacteriia; order Patescibacteriales; family UBA12465; genus JAEZRQ01. The sequence goes on from CAYHCB010000001.1 coordinate 176,304, forward strand.
ATAAGCGCAATTTAAATTACAGCCTTGCAAAAAAACTACCAGGCGGATACCTGGCCCCTCATGAGTGCCGAATGTTTCAATTGAGTGGACCTTCATTTAAAAATATTTTTACCAAAAAGAGGCTAAATGCCTCTTTTATTTATTATTATCTTATCAGTAATTTTTTAAACAAGCAATCGAAAAAAATACAAAATATACTATACAATTTAGATAAATTTATTTATTTCTTTTATTTTTTTATGATCTAAGCTACCGGCTAATTCATGTTCTTGTATTTTACGAAAGTTTTGCCAAGACTTTTGACGATTAACCGCTCCCATAGAAATTAGATTAGCCATCCAAGTACCACTAATTAAATGGGGTAACATCACATAATCAGCCCCTGCCTCATATAACCTCTTTAAATATTTTTTACTATAAAGAGTACAAATAACTGTCACCTTTTCATGTTTAGCTTTAAAATAATTTAATAAAACTAACTGATCTTCCCATGAAGGAATAGTAGAAATAACAACCTTAGTTTTTTCCGTAGGCAAAGCTTTTAAAAATTCAATATCGGCGGCATCGCCAAAGAAAATTCTAATATCATGATTCTTCAAGCGAATAATATTATCAGGATTGAAATCTACGGCCGCAAAACTTAAGCCCTTCTCTTTTAAAGCATTACCTATCTTCCAGCCAGTTCGATGATAACCAAAAACAAGAGCGTCAAAACTTTCTTTTTTATCTTCTCTTTGAATATATTTATCACGACCAAAATAAAGAAATAAAGGCAACGCAAAATTATATATTTTAGTATTATAAGTAATAAAATAAGAAGAAACAAAAATAGTTATAATGGCGGCTACGGTGAAAATTGATAATTCCGCTCCTTTTAAAAAACCAGAATTTAGCGCTGCTAGTAAAATAATAAAGCCAAACTCACTAAGTGGTGTTGAAGTTAAAGCGGCTAAAAAACTATTTCTTCTAGTAAAGCGAGTGGTTCTAAAAATAATATAAAGAATAAATGGTTTAACAATTAAAACAAACAAAGACAAAAGAATAGCGGGGATTAAAACTAACTCAATATCTCTAAAATCTGCCAAACTACCGAGAATAATAAAAAATATTACAATAAAAAAATCTCTAAGGGGCTTAATGCGACTAATTATTTCCGGTTGATATCTTGAGGTGCCCAAACTAAGACCAGCAATTATTGCTCCAATTTCCAAAGAAAAACCACACCACACCATCAGTGAAGCCACCCCAAAACACCAAGCAACCGTAAATATAAAAAGAAACTCACCTGAAATGGCAATTTTATCTAATACTCTTGGCAATATAAATTTAGCACTAGTAATAATTAAAAGAGCTACTAAAAATATTTTTAGAATGGTAAGTAAGCTAAAACCAGAAGCTCCTTCGGAATAAAAAATACTTAAACAAAACAGAATGGCAATCGAAATAATATCTTGAATTAACATTAAACCAACAGTATAGCGACCATAAACCGATTCTTCGTCTTTTTTATCATTTAACATTTTTAGAATCACAATGGTACTAGAGAAAGAAGCTGCTAAAGCCAAAAATACCGATCCCAATAAACTTAAACCTAAATAATTAGCCAGAATAAATATTAAAGAAAAATTAAAACCAAACTGCAAAAGACCAACGGTAATTGAGATACGACCAATTTTTTTTAAATAGGAAAAATTTAGTTCAAGCCCTACAATAAAAAGCAGTAAAACTACGCCGAAATTAGAAAAAGCTTTATACAGGTTAGCCTCACCATTTAAAAGATTAAAAAATAAGGGTCCGCAAATAACGCCAGCAATCATATAAGCGACGATTAATGGCTGTTTTAAAAATTTAATAAGAAAGGCGATTGAAACAGTAATCGCTAAAAGAGTACTTATTTGTAAAAAAAGATTATGTTCCATTTTAAATCTAATAAATAAATTAAAGTGATATAAATATTATATCATAGCTTACAAAAAAATTGGACTAATTTGTAATTTAAAAAATCACCATTACTGGTGACTTTCTAATTTTTGTCCTTATATTCTAAATTAATTATTACCGTCAGCGGAATTATAAAAATTTTTAATCGCCCGCTCGGCCACACTTTCTTTAGAAAACATATGGTAATCCATAGGATCAACTTTGACTAAAGAGCTTTTTTTAAGATCAGAAACAGCATTATAAACTTTTTCGTACTGCATTTTAGTAAAACTAAATTTCTTAAAATCTTCCGGACTAATGTCTTTAGCATCTAGTCTTTCCTCAAAATAATCTAAAGCATTATTTAACTGTGTTTCAATTTGTCTAATAAACGATTCGCGCATTGGATGACCTTCTAAAGATTTTTCATTACCAGCTAAATAAGCCGCGGCCGCTTCTTCAACAAATGATTTAGAACTACCAATAATAAATTTAGGTGTCACTTTGCTGCCCATTTTACCGGTATCGGGATCTTTAAAATATTTAACGGTAGCAATTTTCCCCCTAGTCACATGACCGCTCCACTCTTTTTCTAATTTTTTAGCAATCGTGTCTTCTTGTCCAGAAATAGTAAAATCAATACCCAAGCCAAGAAAAGTGTCCCCCTTTTTTAAAACGGTATCAATGCCGGCTTTTAAATCATCAAAATCATGAGTCATGATAGCTTTAAACCCAGGAAACCAAACATTATTTATTAAATCGGTAATCATTGACTGAGCCATTTCTCCATAAGCGAAGCCATTCTCCCGGCCGCTTAATTCTTTTTGTCCATAAGAACTATTTGTTTTTTCTATTTCACCTCTAGTATCTTTTACATATTTTTCATCCAGCTCTATTTGTTCCTTGGTATATTTATAGGCTTGTTTTTCATTATCAGCCATTGCGCCAATAAAATCAGATAATTTTTTAGGTCGATTGTCATAAGCACCTTTAAGGCGTTCATACAATTTTATTTGATTATCATTCTTGTCTAAAACACTTTCTTCTTTCTGTATGCCTAAAACTTGATTAAATTCCCTAAAACTCATAATTTTAAATTTATAATTTATAAAAAGAAAAGACTAAAAATTATTTTTAGCCTTTCTCAATGATTTTCTCGATGATTTTTTCTCCTGATGCGGAGTTAATGTTGCTAGTAAAACCGCAGGCTGAAATAACAAAGGCAGCCAATGAATTTAAATCGTTTGTTTCTGAAAAATTTATCATTTTTTCTGAATCAACACTTAAACTTCCGGATTTAAAAGCGAAAGCATGATGAATTAATTTTTTTTCATGTTTTTCGGCAATTTTCTTAACCGAAGCATTGCTACTTAACAGATCAACTATTATCAACTGTTTAAAATAGTAAACAGCGATGATAAAAGGCTGATAATCTTTAGCCGGCTCAATCGACATCCTTAGCAAGGTGACTTTGTGGTTTGTTTTTTTACCTTCAATCAAGTTAACTATGGAATGACCAACTAACCCGGGAAACTCCTTAGATACTCCGCGATACACTTCATTAAAGTGCTTGACGGGATCTAATTTTTTTTCAATAAATGCATCGGTAAACGCATTTATTGTTTTTGTCCGTTTCATGGGCATTTTTTTGGTTTAATAACTCTAACAATATATAATAATTTTGTCAATAGCTAAATCAAAATAATAATAAAATTTACCTATTTATAGCAAAAAATATTAGGATTCTCTTTTTTTAGAAAGGAATTGGCCGCTCTTATTTATAAATAATTTTAGTAACCAACCCAATAATAAGAAAATAAACAGATAAAGAAGGAGCGCCAGCCAAGCCGGCAAATACTTAAATAAAAAGTCATAACGATACATCAGTGGCCAATGGAACATGTATATTTCATAGGAGAAAAAACCAAACCAATAAAATATTTTTATTTCAATTTTTTTTATTAAAAATAAAGCTAATAGGAACAGACAAATTAAAATACTAATTAATTCTTCAATAATTGGTCTTTCGCCAACTCCTGAGTGTTTACTCAAATAAAAAATAATTACTAGTAAGCCTAAACTAATTACAGCCCTTAATAACATTTTTTTATAACCCTTCCCTTCACCAAAAATTATTAAAGATTTACTAGTAGCTAAGTTTTTAATTTTTAACCAAACTTTTGACTCATTAAATAACCAGCCCAAAAATACACCTAAAGGAAAAGCAATTAAATGGACTCGGTAGAGGTGTAATACTTGATCTAAAAAATATGGTTCTATTTTTATAATAAAAAAAGTAAGAGCATAAATTAAAATCGCCGATAACCATGGTAATTTTTTTATTAAAAGCCACGGAAAAATTAAATAATAACTTACAATTAAAGTAAAATACCAAAAAGGAGAATTAACATCTAAATAAAGATTAGCTCGACTGAAAAAACCCAGAAAAGACTGAGCCATATAACTAAAGCCGTAATTTATATTTAAAAGCCAGAAATCTAAAGCGAAAAAAAGCAGGAGACATATTAAAAAAGGAACATATAATTTTACTAAACGATGCTTATAGAACTGCCAAATTGAAAGAGGTTTTTTAATAGCGCTGACTATTAGTCCATAGCCAGATAATAACAAAAATAGATTAACCCCAACGCCAGCCATAGTTGATAAGGGATATAAAAACCGATTATCACTAACTAAAGCATAGGCAACGTGAGCCAAGACAATAGTTAAAATTGCAAAACCTTTGAGTTCCTGGGAAACTGACATCGGAAAAAAATCTTGATCTTTGCGTAGGCGCAAAGAAAACAACAAAATCAATAAAAAAACCCCAAAAAAAATATAGGTTTGAAAAATTGGATTAGTAATTGAGACGATCATAAATTATTTGAGCCCACAACTTGTAACCAAGTGATGAGGGGTGAAACGAATCGACGGAATAGTGGGGGCCGTCTTTCTTTAATAAATTTTTAGTTGGCGTATTTAAATCAATATACTTTACCTGATAAGTTTGCGCTAATTCTTTAATTATTTCGTTGTAATTATCAGTTTCTTTGTCAAAATAATAATTATAGGGTGGAAAAATAATGGTATTAGAACCAATTAAAGGAATATTTATCAAATAAATTTTAGCTTTAGTTTCACTCGTCAGTCGCTTTAAGATATATTCATAGTTTTCTTTAAATTGCTTCCCTCCTACGTGATTATGAATATCATTAACACCAATTAACAGAGTAATAACATCTGGATTTTCTTTAACCGCTGGGGTTATCATAAAATCTATTAAATCTTGCGTCTTAAGGCCTGGTTGAGAGAAATTTTTGAAAACTATTTTCCCATCAGACTGGGCCATTCTTTCTGCCAATAAATAAGGATAGCTATCTTGATATTCCTCGGCACCCACTCCGGAAGTTAAACTGTCTCCTATGGCAACGTATTTTATTTTAGGGCCAGTCTTCTCACTAGACATATAATAAACTTGCTGACGAAGAGGATTAACTAAGTTACCCTCTCCAATCCGAAAATAAATAAAAGAATTGGCCAAATTTAAATAAATGGTCAAATTAATAATAAATAAAGATATGAGATAAAGAATTATTTTTCGCTTAATCATAGATACCCCTTTATTTTAGCATTTTTTATTAATAAACAAAAATTAAATTTACCCCCTCTCTTTAATAAATTTTATATTTGACCTATAATAAAAATTATGAGAGTTCCAATTAGAAAATCTGACAAGTACACAAACCTAAAAACTGACCCTTTTATTACTCAGGCTAAATTTGACGAACTAACAATAAAATTAGCTAAACTAATAAATATTAACCGACCAAGAGAAGCTGAAGAAGTAAAAAGATTAGCACTAATGGGTGATTTTTCAGAAAATGCTGGATATCAAATAGCTAAAGGACGTTTACGTGGAGTCAACCAAAGAATTTTAGACATTCAAGATTTAATTAAAAACGCCGAAATAATTAAACCTGATAAAAATAGTGATTCCGTACAAATTGGTAACTTTGTCACCTTGGAACACAACAACAAAGAAAAAACTTACCAAATTTTAGGTTCAGAAGAAACTAACCCCACCACTGGAGTAATTTCTTACAATTCCCCGTTGGGGTCAGCTTTAATCGGTCATCAAATTGGTGATATTATAAAAATACAACTTACCGAAAGCACCGCTAACTATAAAATAATAAACATAGAATAAGTCTCGTAGATACGAGACTTTTTTTAATTAATTATCATCTTTTGAATTGTGACCGGCATGTTTTGCTACTGTATTTAAAAAACCTAAAATAATTCCCACACCAGAAAAAATATAAACAACGGTAAAAATTTTTCCAATATCGGTTTTTGGTGCTAAATCACCATACCCCACAGTAGTTAAAGATATTGAACTAAAATAAAAAGAATCAATCCACCGCCAACCTTCAAAATTATGATAAAAAATAGTACCAACAATAAGAATCACAAAAACAAAAAATAATAGAGCCCGAAATTCAGGATCTTTAAGGCCTCTTAAAATTGAGCCGGCAAAACGAAAAAAATTACTTAGAAATGAAAACATACTTTATAAATAAAATTAAATACTACTAATTAGCTGTAATTTGTCTTGTCTACTTAACTTCTTTACCGCCCACTCTCGCTTAGCAGCCGCGGATTTAGTTTTAAATTTTTTATAATAAACCAATTTAACGGGCCGTCTAGCTTTTGTATACCTTGCACCCAAAGAAGAGTTATTATGCTCATTTATTCGGCGCTTTAAATCAGTTGTAATTCCAGTATACAAGGTTTTATCAGTGCACTCTAAAATATACAGATAATACATAAAAGTATCTTCCTATTTTAATAATCAATTATTAAACAAAGAAATATTGGATAACTAAGCCAGAGAAAACACTAATGCCAAATAATAAAGCGATGACCTTAAAAATATCCGACTTATCAGTATCTTCTTTAAATAACACTAATATTCCTAAACCACCGCTAGCGCACAAACCGGCAATCACAGCACCATAAGAAATGGCGCCTTCAAGATAAAGCTGAGTAATCGCAACTGAGGCGGCGCAATTAGGAATCAATCCAACTAAGGCCGCTAAAAATGGCTGCAGAAAACTATGACCCAAAAATAATTTAATAAAGGTATCTTCTCCTATCTGAAAAATAGTAAAATTTATAAATAAGGTAGTTATTAATATAAAGACAGCTATTTTTAAAGTATGCAGTATTGGATGAAAAAATATTTCTTTAGAGCTAAATTTTTTGGCCGAAGAACTAGTACTATGACCACAACAAGCTTGTTCGTCAATAATAGACTCGTGATGATGGTGACTGTCGTCTTCACCGCTAGCATAGGCATTAATATGAGCTAAAGTCTTTTTATTAGCTTTCTTAAATATTAAATCAACAGCAAACCCAGCAATTAAAGCAATAAAAATTTTTGTTAAAATTATTGGTAAAATAAGATTCGTCTTGTCAGGTTGAGATAGGATAACAGGGATAGCTTCATCAGAAGTAGAAAGTAAAACGGCTAAAAAAGTGCCAAGAGTTACTAACCTTTGAGTATATAAAGCAGCTGCTACCACCGAAAAACCACACTGGGGAAAACTGCCAGCTAAGGCACCAAGTACCGGGCCAGAATTACCCACTTTCTGCATTTTTTCTCTTATTGCGTTCCCTAATTTATATTCAATCAGTTCAATTCCAATATAAACCACCAACAAAAATGGAATCATTTTTGTAGTGTCAATAATGGCGTCTAAAAATATTTCGTACATATTTTTTTATTTATATAAAAACATTAACATAAAAAATGTTTTTTTTCTATTAATCTTTCAAAAACACGCCTTTAATAGACGTGTTTTTTTAAAAAACAATGTTTAAAAAATTAACCAGCTGAAACATTAGTTAGTTGGTGACCAACTAAATTTCGTCTATCTGTAAATAATTCTTGATCTTCAGGGGAAACTTCTGCTTTAATTAAATCAGCAACTTCTTTCCGTAAATTTTTATCAGTATGAACGCCTGGTTTATCGAAAGCATAAAGACCTGGCACATTAAGTCTATCAAGCCCTTGAGATTGATAAACACGAGCATGACTAATATGCTCTTTTATTTCATCCTCAACGCCTAATTGACGACTTAAAAAACCACCAAAACCTTTTTTATCTAATTTACTTTCTAAATTATCAATAATCATTTGCATGATTTTACTAACCACTTCCATTCGTTTTTCAGCACGAGCTTCGGCGCCTTTTTCTTTACTAGAACTAGCACCGTCTTTTTCGATTGAATCTAAAACTTTTTGATAAGCCATAATATCAGCTTCTTTGCCGGTAGCATTAAGAGTCGCTAAGTTCTTTTGCGCGTCTAAAGCCTCTTGTGATAATTCAGCTGTATCTATTTTTATTTCCTTTTCAGTACCAGCAGATTTTTCGGTTTTATTTTTTATTAAATCCGTTTCGAAATTGTTCATAATTTTAAAATTATTGTTTAATCACCTTACACTAATTATAGCACTATTTAATAATATATAGGCTACTTATTTACATAATAAAAGAGAAAGTTAAATATGTCAAATTTAATTATAAAAAAAGTTCTGTTTGTGGCAGAACTTTCTAACAAGGTTTATGGCAGCGCTCTAATTTAGAATAATAAGAGCTTTATTTGCAGGAGGGTTCATTTTGACACCCAAATCCCTCTTTTTCTGCCAAATTTTGAAGTTTATTTCATACTCCCTTTGTTCCTGTCTTAGTATCCAATTAATCATGGTTTTTTTTTGAGGTTGATCTTCTATTTTTAAGAAACAACCTTTAATAACCAATTTATATGATTGAGGAGCGACAGAAAAAGGAAGTATTGATCCAAATTCAGACAACAATTCTTTTCTCATCTCTATTTTTATTTATTATTAGCAAGGTACACTGGTAATTACTTATAATAGCACATATTGTCAACCAGTCAAGGCCTAGTCATTTTTTAATTTTTATTTATTAAGTAGAAATAGATAAATTAAAAAAATTAGAGCTATGTTTTGAATAAATAATAGAGGAATACCAAGTAAAAAATACCATTTATGTGTTTTGTGTCTAAAAATAAACATACCCGCATAAACTCCTAAACTACCAAAAATTGTCGCTAAAAAAAATAATCGCCCCTCGGAAATTCTTTCTAATCCCGGTTTAGCCGATTTGACTTTATCGGCCAACATAATAAAAAAGGCGCATAGGTTAATGGCTAAAAAAATACCAAAAATATAAAGCGCTAGATTATTTATTATCATAGTTAGTTAGACCAAACGTGATTATTGCCAAAAGGGGCCTTCTTTTTAAGAGGCTTCATTTCGTTTTTCTTGGCTTGCGTCGGAAAATTTGAGTCAACAACGACTCTTTTTGTTTTAGGTGTTTTGCTTTTACTTTTAGCTTTAGGAATATATCTTGGGTCCGGATTTATCATAAACTAATTTTTAAAAATTAAAAAAAATAGAAAGACCAAAAATTACATGAAAAAGAGTAATTACTATAGCCAAGGTTGCTGATCTTGAGTGCCACTTAAAATTAGCTAATTTATTTTCTCTAAATTTTACTAAGCCAATAATAGCAGTAATTATCATTAATAAAAAAGCAAACAGACCGCCATACATTACTAGCGGTTTACCAAGAAAAAAAGTCATAGCAATATTATGAATCATAATTATTATTTATATGTAAATTATATCATGTTTATTCTAAACCAACACCTTTTTATATTTATTCTTTAAAAGATATTTACCATTCTAGGCTACCGGTAGAATACTCTTTAACTGTGGATTCAAAAAAATTACTTTCAGTCATATTTCCCTGAGTTATTTCATCAAGCCAAGGAAAAGGATTCTCGCTATTCCATTTTTTAGGTAGGCCTAAAGCCTTAAGTCTTAAGTCGCCAACAAAATGTAAATAATTAGTTAGATTTTCTTTATTAAGACCTAAAATGCCATCTTGGATACAAGACAAACCCCAGCTAAGCTCATGATCAACTGCACCTTCAATATTTTTAATAATCCGTTCTTGAAATTCCGGGCTCCAAAGTTCTGGTTGTTCTTTTTTTATAGTATTTACTATATTAATAAATAATCTAAGATGCATATCTTCATCACGATTAATAAACTGAATCATTTGGGCGCTACCAGGCATCTTATTATTACGACGCAAAACATAGAAATTTAAAAAGGCACTATAAAAATAAATGCCTTCTAAAATTACATTACCAACACAGGCCTCTAAAAATAACTCATCATTTTTAAAAGTTCCAGTTTGAAATGTTGGGTCACCAATTTTATTAATAGCCGTTAAAACATACTGGTTCTTCTCGTAAAGTTCCTTATCTGTTTTATACATTCCATATATTTCGTCCGGATTAAAACCTAAAGCCTCAATCATATTTGCATAACTATGAACATGTAAAGCTTCTTCAAAGGCTTGGCGCACGATAGCTAAAATAATTTCTGGTGAAGTAATCTGATTAATAATATTAGTCGTTAAATTTGCCGTTTGAATACCATCTAAATTAGAAACAAAAGCTAAGCTTCTTTTATAAACTCGGCGCTCATTCTCTGTCAAAAAATCTAGCTTCTTCCATTGCTCAATATCTTCTTGCAAATTCACTTCTTGTGGCACCCAATTATTTTTCAACATCGTTCTAAATATTTCATCCGCAAAAGGATGCTTTAGTGGAGCAATTTGCATTAGACCATCATCCTCACCATTAATTACCAACCTTTTATTAATTACTTCGGCATTTGATAGATTATTCATTTTCCCTATTTCTCTTCCCATATATTTTTTATTAATTAATTATAATTATTGGCAAGCTTCGCAATCAGGATTATCTATCAAGCAAGCCTTAGGTGTTTCTTTTACTTCCAGTTCAATTGGAATTTCAATTGTTTTAGCGATTTGTGAGGCCGCTAAAGTTCTTAAATAATAAGTAGTTTTGAGGCCAGCTTTCCAAGCATCGATATAAATATCACTTAACATTTTACCGCTACTTGTTGATACAAAAATATTTGTCGAAGCGCTTTGATCGACCCATTTACCGCGATAAGCGGCAGCTCGCACCACAAAATAAGGATCGATTTCAAAAGTTTCTCGATATTTATGTTTAAGTTTTTCTGGAATAGCAGAAAGCGCCGCGATAGAACCATTGTTATTTTTAATTAAATCTAGAGTTTGTTTATTCCAAAGATTATTTTTAATTAAGTCGTCTACTAAATATTTATTAATTACCACAAAACTACCAGACATGTTTTCCTTGCTATAAATATTTTTAAAAATTGGCTCTACACATGGAACAGACCCAACTATATTAGAAATAGTAGCGGTCGGAGCCAGGGCCAAACAATTAGAATTACGCATGCCTTGAGTTTTAATTTTTTGGCGCAACTTATCCCAATCTAATGTACAATCTTTATTTATTGTCAGCTTCAATCCTCTTTCTTCCTCTAATATTTTAAGAGTGTCAATTGGAAGTAAACCGCGGCTCCATTTACTGCCTTCATAACTTTGGTAACTACCACGCTCTACAGCTAAATCAGAGCTGGCTGAGAAAGCGTAATAAGAAATAAGTTCCATTGAACGATCAGCAAACTTAAAATTTTCTTCACTAGCAAAATTAATATCCAATTGATACAAGGCATCATGATAACCCATTAAACCTAGCCCCACTGGACGATGTAAATTATTTGATTTTTTAGTCTCAGGAATAGTATAAAAATTAACGTCGATAACATTATCTAACATCCGCATACCAGTGGTAACCGTTTGTTTAATCAAATCATCGTTTAAATTATTACCACTAACCATCTTTGCTAAATTCAAACTAGCTAAATTACAAACCGCCACCTCATCTTTTGAGCTATTTAAAGTAATTTCCGTACATAGATTAGAGTTATGAACTACACCGACATGGTCTTGCGGTGAGCGTAAATTACAGGGATCCTTAAAAGTTATCCAAGGGTGACCAGTTTCATAAAGCATTGTTAGAATTTTTTTCCAAAGATCTTTAGCGGGTATCTGTCTGGCGCTAGCTACACTCGCCAGTTCATATTCTACATATTTTTCTTCAAATTTCTGACCATACAAATCATGTAATTCTGGGACATCATCTGGTGAAAACAAAGTCCAAGAGCTATCGCTTAGAACTCTTTTCATAAATAAATCTGGTATCCAACAAGCTGGATGAATATCATGAGCCCGACGACGTTCATCGCCGGTATTTTTTTTAAGTTCCAGAAACTCCTCAATATCTCCATGCCAAACTTCTAAATAAGCGGCTAAGGCACCGCGACGTTTTCCTCCTTGATTTACGGCAACGGCGATATCATTAAAAATTTTAATAAAAGGAATAATTCCCTGAGAGTCACCATTAGTTCCTTTTATTTTAGACCCCATTGCTCTTACTGGCGTCCAATCAGTCCCGATTCCGCCAGACCATTTTGATAAACTAGCGACATCTGAAAAAGATTTAAAGATCCCAATTAAAGAGTCGTCGACAGTATTTAAAAAACAAGAACTCATTTGACTATAAACAGTACCGCTATTAAACAAAGTTGGCGTTGAAGGGATTAACAAAAACTGAGACATGACATTATAGAACTCAATTGCTCGTTCTTCACGATTAGCTTCTTTTTGCGCTAAGCCCATAGCGATTCTCATCCACATCCATTGAGGTAATTCAAAAATATGCCGCGGCTTCGTAGGCGTTTTAAGTAAGTAGCGATCATAAACTGTTTGTGCGCCTAAATATTGAAAACTATGATCCCGATTTTTATCTATGGCCGCTGCTAATTTAGGTAAATCAAAATTAATTAATTCTGGATTTAATAATTGATATTTAACACCAGCAGAGACATAATCAATAAAACCATTTTGATATTTAGTTAGCCCTAGCTTGTCATCTAAAAATTCTGTACTATAATCCGCTCCCAAAATTTCTTCATATAGCTGATCCCACAATAAACGAGCGGCTAAATAAGAATAATTATAGTGTTTTTCAATTAAAGCTGTTGTCGCATTAATTGTCATGGTTTTAAGCTCGCTTAGCTTAATGCCTTCATAAAGATTTTTTTTAATCTCTTCTAAAATAAGTTTTATGTTTATATGTTCTAAATCAGAAGACATCGCCGATAAACTAAGTTCAATTTTATTTTCCGAAAAACTTTCTAACAAGCCATTATCTGTAATGATTTTGAAAGAATGATGGCTAATTTCATCTTGAATCTTATTTTTTTCAGCCTCTCGTAATGTTTTATGCAAAGAGCGATAAATAATATACTCCCTGGCGGCTTCATAGGCACTTGATTCCATTAGAACCTCTTCAACAATATTTTGAACATCCTCAACATTTAACACTTTATCCAAGCTAACAAAATTTTTATTTATTTTTTCTTCGACTCGCAAAACTAAATCATCGAGTGGATATTTTTCACTTTCACCAGTCGCCTGAAAAACCTTAGTAAGTGCAATTTTTATTTTTAAAGAGTCAAAATCAGCTAAAACTCCGTTTCTTTTGGTAATCTTGTAGGCAATCATAAAATAATCTTAAAATTTATCAATAAATACCATTAATAGTATTGTAGAAAATATTATACCACAACATATAGTAACAGCCAAGACGGGAAAAGTTGCCTAATTTTATATAAAAAACACGGTCATTAAACCATGTTTTTATTTTTTATAAAAATTATTTTTTGAGTTAGAATTTATATTTTAGTGACATCATTTTTTATCATTTTTATTATTTCAGGGAATTTTGGAATTTTAAAATGACCATCGATATGGGTATAGATTATTAAATTTGCGGCCTTAAACTTATTAAAATACTTATACGCATGGGAAACGGGAATAACATCATCTTTTTCTGAAAATAATAAATTAATATTTTTGCAATTTTTTTCAATTAATGATAAATCTGATGGAAGTTTAAAACCGCCAACTAAATTACCCTCTAGTAAGGTATCGTCGTAAGGGGCGGCAATCAAATAAACTGATAAAATCTTTTTAGGAAATTTATTTTCGGATAAATACCTAGCCAAAAAAAGACCACCCAAAGAGGCTCCAATTAAAATTATATTTTTACTTAGTTGTGGAATGAATCTTTCGAAATATATTTTCCAGTCCTCATATTTAGCGTTGTCAGATAGAGGCATTCGCGGCTTAATAACTAAAAAATTATTACCTAATTTTTTATCTATATATTCCTCAAACCAACGAACTTTTTTAAAAATTGTTACTTCCCTATTTTTTAAATAATCTAAATAATCCAGATTATTTTTAAATGTCATTCCTCCATGAATAAATAATACTTGGATTCTATTATCCATATATTTATTTTTTTACTATTTTAATACCCCTTATTCCCCAAATAAATAAAAATAAAACTACTATTTTTAAGATATAACCTCCGCCAGGATTTAAAAAATCTCTAGTCAGCGGCGTGAGCTTGTTAAATATTAAATGGAATAAAATACTGAGAGGCAGAGTTAAAAATAACCAATTAGGTTTAGGAATATTAAGGCCAATTTTTAAAAATAATTTTGATAAAAAAGGAGAAAGTAAATAAATGCCTAAAAACGAAACAGCAAAATCAAAAATAGCATAACCTTCTAAACGAAAACTTCTCAGAAAATCTATTGTTGTCATAAAAAACTGATTAACTGTTTATTTAATCTTTAGCTTGAAAATAATCACAATGAGCATCGCTGGGCACCTCACTTTTAGCTTCAGAACAAAAACCAATGCCTGAGTTACTTATAAAACTAGTACAATTTTGGCATTGCGAAGCCTCATTTGGCCAGTTAGATACAAAATCCGCTTCTATTTCATGAGACATAAATTGAATAATTTAATAATTATTATACTTGTAAATTATCACAATTTTAGCTTTAAAACAAGAAAAAATTTAACTTTGGCGGGTTCTGGGACCAGGGGTAAATGAATTTTGATTAGTGTTTACTATAACTCCTTATTTTAGAATTAAAACTAAATTTTTATATACATTTTGCAAACTTAAAATAAAAAAATGTTCTAAAATAAGAACATTCTTTATATAAGCGCGGGATGTAGGAATCGAACCCACGTTTTTTGATTTGGAATCAAAAATGTTGCCACTACACCAATCCCGCTTACTCAAATTAAAAAAACAGAAAACCGCTCAATAATTACCATAACTTCATTAAATAATAAATAGTTATGATATCTAATACTAATACAACCATTATAACCCAACTTTTTTTGTTTTCCAGAATTTTCTTTATTATATATAGAAATCTGGCTTTTGGCAATGTTAGTGAGCTTTGACCAAAAATTAAGCATCTCTTCTTTATTATGATATGAATGTAAGTGAATAATACAACGAAATTTTTCTTCTTTAATATCAAAACTTAATCGGAGTATTTTTAAATATACCGCGATTAACTTAGGATCTGAATTTGTAAAATCTAAACATGAGCCATTTTTTGCCCCCTCACCCCAATATAGCATTGCTAATAACAATTTATAATCATAAATAGAATATTTTATATTACTAAAAGAATACACACAATTCTTAATTCTGGTTATAGTTTGAGTATTTTTTAATTTATTTTTTAAAATTGCCTTTTTCCTGCCATTAATACAGAGTTGCTTTAAACGTTCTTTGCCAGTGGTGATAATAATTTCATCCTTGCACCATAAATAAGCGGTACTTTTAGAAATATTAAATCTTTCGCTTAACTCCCTAAATGAAAAACCATTTCGTCTTAAAAGACAAACTTGTTTTTTTAAATCTTGTTTCATAACTTAATTATAGCAAATACAAGATTAAGAAATGATTAATATAAAATAAATATTTTTAAAACACAAAAAATACCCGTTTCCAGGTATTTTATGATTATTTTTTCCAAATTTTATTCCTCTTCTTCGGTTTTTTCCTTCATTTGTTGACCACAACAAATTAAGGCCCCACCACCATCTTTTTCAAAACGAACTTCATTGCCGCAAATAGCGCAAAAATATATTTTATCAACGCGATTAGACATAATTTTTAATTTATTAATTAATAATTATCAGCTAAAATTTCAAAATAGGCTTGAGGATGAGAACAAGCTGGACAAGCTAGCGGTGCTTCTTCTCCTTCATGAATGTGTCCACAATTGCCGCACTTCCATCTTTTTACTTCTGATCTCTTGAATACCTCGCCATTTTCTAAATTAGCTAATAATTTTCGATAACGAGCTTCATGCGCTTTTTCTACTTCAGCTACCTCACTAAAAATCTTAGCGATATCAGCATGCCCTTCAGCTAAGGCTTCAGCAGCCATTCTAGGATACATGCTAGTGTTTTCGTACATCTCACCTTCAAAAGCAACCTTTAGATTAGCTGGTAAGTCGCCAATTAAATCTAATCTTTTTGCCCAGAGCTTAGCATGTTCTTTTTCGTTTAAAGCAGTTTCTGAAAAAATATTAGCCATCTGAATATAACCAGCATCACGTGCCACTGAGGCAAAATAATCATATTTATTACGTGCCATTGATTCGCCAGCAAAAGCCTCTTCTAAATTTTTCTTAGTTTTTTCTCCTAACATAAATTTATTATTAATATTTTTATTTATTTATTTCGCTTTTAATAATTTCTAAAGAAGTAGCGAATTTTTCTAAATTTTTCTGCAGATTATTGTTTATAGTTATTTTTTTAGCTTCTTCATATTGATGCTCTAAAGAAGATACCATTTTAAGCGCTAATTTCTTTTCATTCTCTGTCGGTAATTCATTAGATTTTAGATCCTTAAGAAGAGAGTTTAATTCTTCTTTTGATAAAGAAAGAAAGAATGTAGGAATATTTTTTAAACTTTGTCTGGCTATTTTTCCGTCAACTATTGTTGCACCGTATTTTAAAGATGTGCCGCCAGAAGATAAAGTCTCTTTAATTTTTTTACTTTTCTTTTCACCACCATCATCACCATCAAAACCTAAAACTTCATCGAATCCACAAACTACGGCTCCAGTCACCTTATCAATTAAAACATTGTCAACACCATATTTATAATCATCCAAAGTAGAGGCACGAGCAACTATAAATCTTTCTTTAAGAAGACGATGCAAAACTAGTGTAACGGCCAGCTCGGTAATTGTGGCCGGATTTCTATCTCTAGCTTCTTGCCATTGTTCTACTGTTTTTCTATTTACATTAGCCCACTCTTGTTCGCGTTCGTTTACAAATTTTTTATCAGATTCCAGTTCCGAGCTGTCATTCATCTTAATTTTAGCCTGTTTATCTAATAAATTATGGGAAAAAGCTTCATTAACTTCTTGGGAAATGCCCAGCATTTTTGACTCAAGTAATCCGCGATATTCTTCTGGTTTTATCTTCTTTTCAGGAAGATCAATATAACCAAGAATCTTAAATTCCTGCATATTATTTCTTCTTATGTTTTATTTTTACTTTATGTGGAAAAATTATTGGAACATCCTCTGAAACAGCGTCTAGCTCCTGGCTGAATTCTAGACTATAAATATGTAAGACTGTGGCGGCAATCGCTACCACCAGCGGTCCCAGTACTACACCCCAAAAACCAAATAAAACAATTCCTCCTAAAACTGAAAAGACAACAAAAATTGGATTAATTTGCGCCTTGCCTTTTAACATCCAGGCTCTAATTATATTATCAATCGTACCAATTATTAAAAATCCCCAAAGCAACACAAAAATTCCCTGCCAAGTATCGCCCATTAATAAGTAATACAGACCGACTGGAATATAAAAAATCATGGAGCCCACATAAGGTAACAGTGATAAAAGAGCCACCAGAATACCGGCTAAAAAAGCTGGAAAACCAACCAGAGCAAAACCTAAAGCGCCAACTAATCCTTGAGCTAAGGCAACCACAAAGGTAGATATCATGGTGGTATAGCTTATTTCTTTGAATTTAGTAAATATTTCTTTATTATATTTATCTTGAAGCGGCGACAAATACATTAAACGATTTAGCATATTCTTTCCATCAACAAAGAAAAAGAACATGGTTAAAATTATCATGATCAAAGAAGCCATGAAATTTGTCGTTTGCATTAAAACGGAAGTGGCTCCTGACAACATCCAGTTGCTAGATTTTTGTAAAAAATCGAGCAGAACATTTTTAACAACATCATTATTATACTGATCGATATTAACACCACTTATATTTAAATTAACAAAAATTGGCGCCTTAAAAACATCAGAAAAGTTATGATTATTAAAATAAGCAGTTGTGTCGGTATAAGCTTGTACCGATTTATTAGCAGAGTAAATAATTAATTTTACGGTTGGTAAAATAATAATTATTACTAAAAATAAACACATTATTAAAGCAGCTAAATTTTGGCGACCCCTCAAGTAACCAACTAACTTTTCATAAGGTTTATAAAAAACAGTAACTAAGATGGCAGCAACCACAATTACTGTTAAGAATGGTCGAAAAACAAAATAGCACGCTATTAACGTGATGATGACCAAGGCGATGAGGAACGGCTTGGATAAATTTTTTGACATGTTTTTAAAAATTATTACAAAACCATCCCGTAAAAATGGCGGGATGGCTAGTCGCTTATTTGGTTTCTTTATGTAAAGTGTGCTTGCCGCAAGTAGGGCAATGTTTCTTCATTTCCAATCTAGCTTTTAAAGTCTTCTTGTTCTTTCTGGAGAAATAGTTCACCTTTTTGCATTCGGTGCACTCCAATTTGATCATGTTATCGTTGGACATAGAACTTTTTAAAACGACGCCAATCAAGGTAACGGGACAGGCGCGTTACTTAGCTTTTAATTATCTTGACTACCTTTAGAATATCTAATATTTGGCAAAGAGTCAAGTTAAAAGACGACTAAGTTATTTTTGACAATTAGAGCAATAGTGTGTTCCTCTACCCGCAATTTTTGTTTTAATAATAGCGCTGGAACATTTTAAACATTTTTCTTTGCCGCGACCATAAACCTTTAATTCTTTGGAAAAATTTCCTGAGTGGCCTTTACTGTCAACGTAATTACTAAAAGTCGTACCCCGATGAGAAATAGCTAAATTAAGAATCCGACGTGTTTCTTCATAAATTTTAGAGACCTCCTTTTTTGTCAGTGTCGAGGCTAAGCGCATTGGTCTAACACCAGAAGCGAACAAAACCTCGTCAACATAAATATTACCTAATCCCGCTAATATTTTTTGATCAAGTAGAACTGACTTAATGTTACGGTTTCTTTTTTTTAATTTAAGAAAAAAATCACTAAAAATAAAATTATTCTCCAGCGGCTCCGGTCCATAATTTTTAGCAATAAATTTATCTAAATCATCTTGATTAACTATTTTCATGTAACCAAATTTTCGCAGATCATTAAAAAACAAAGAACTTTTATCGGAAAAATTTATAATTATCCTAGTATGCTTATTAGGTAAGGCGCCGCCTACTGCCTTATTATAAGAATCAGATGGCAAACTATGACCGCCTACTGATATTTCCCCGCCCGACGAATAAATTAATTGTCCGGTCATTTTTAGGTGAGTAAGCAAAAAAAGATTAGAACGTTTTAATTTAAAAATAAGTAATTTACCGCGACGTAAGATATCTACAAAAAAAGACCCCGAAAGATTAGAAATAAAATCTTCAGAAGAACCGCTAACAGTTTTAATATTTAAAACTGTTACATTTTTTATTTTTTTATTGAGAAGACGCTCGCGTAAATCTTGGCGCACTGTCTCAACTTCAGGTAGTTCTGGCATGAGCTTATAAAAAAACGATTAGTGAAACAATAATTGCCAATAAAATAAATTCCACGGCAAAAATTTTTATAAAGCTATAGCCCATATTGTCAGGGTCGATTATTTTCATATTTATATTTTATCAATAAACAGTAAAAAGCGCTAGATAAATTCTAGTGCTTTTGGTGGGCCGAGCAGTATTTACCCTTCGGGTATAAACTTCGAACCCTCTTATTAATTAATAAAAAATAAAAATCCCCCAAAAAGGAGATTTTTATTTTTTGTGGGCCGAGCAGGATTCGAACCTGCGAAGGCGCGAGGCCAACAGATTTACAGTCTGTCCCGTTTGACCGCTTCGGTATCGACCCAAATTCACTTAATCACTATAAATAAATTATCCCTCATTGTCAACCAAAAATATTTAAACAAAACCCCAGCTTTAGAGGCTGAGGTTAAAAAAA
>CAYHCB010000002.1:0-82516 GCA_964355275.1 uncultured Gammaproteobacteria bacterium
CGACTTGCATGCCTTAGACACGCCGCCAGCATTCATCCTGAGCCAGGATCAAACTCTCTATTAAGTTTGTGACTCTAATGAAAGACTAGCTTTCAATATATTCGATATCCGATAAATCGGATTTTTGTTTTGTTTTGTTTTTATTCTCCGAATCGATGCCAATTAGCATCAAAACTTTCACCAAAAATTGAAATTGTTAATGTTCACGAAACTAGACAGAAAAAAACAGAGATATAAATCATATCTTGTTTTACCTTTGCTTATTCTGTTTTATTTTCGATGTTGTTATGATATACTACCAACAAGTGTTTGTCAATACCTATAAAACAAAGGGAAAAACACGTTTTAAAAGATTTATAAAATAATTGTTTTTATAACATTTTTATTGTATTATTAAGAGGCTTAGGAAAGATTAATTTTAAATTATTTATACTTATGAATGATAAATTAAGCCAAGGGCAAGAATTACAAGAAATTGAGGACATTTTTCAAGATGTTTTAGTTAGGTTAAGTAGTCTGCACACTGAGAAGTTAAATCTTATTAAAAAATTTAGAGCCGAAAATAATTTAGCCGAGTTAAATAAAATTCGGGAAAATTTATAAGTAACTAATTTTAATAAATTTTCTTTTTTAAAAATTTATGAATAACATCGGATCGATGATTGATGAGGAAACAATAAAAAAACTTAATCTCTTAAAAGAGAAAACTTTAGATAAAAGTGAAACGCCGGCCAAGAGCAAAAAGGAGCTTTTAAAAAGTAAAGCCGATGGCGCAAAAGTAGAAATTACTAGACAGGCTAAGCGTGATTTGGCTGTTGAAGAAAATTTAAGCGATGGGCTAGAATCATCCGCCACTTTTAATAAAGTGGCTAAAAAAATTAATAAAAAAAGAGATTTAGTCGTCACTAAGGCTAAAGTAGCAATTGATAAAAAAGTAAGTAAAGAAATAAAAGTTAAACCAGCTCCCTTTATTTTTGATGAGGCGATGAAAAAGGCAATGATTGAACTTGAGCAAGAACTAGTTGACCCTTTTGCCAAGTTTGTCTATGAAAAAATGTCCGAAATTAATAAACGGATATTACTTGATCATTTAGTAGATAATATAATTAGTCGGGATGAGAGTAAAATTATTAACGTTGATAATATAAGTGATGCCAATCAAAATGTCGTTTCCTTTTCTGATAATGGTTATTTAATGCAGCTAACTAATAAAGAACTTATTAGATTTGGCAAAAACATTCCGGTTGATAATAAAGAAGCTCTTTATAATATTGTTGCTCCTGATGGTCGAGTTATTTCTAAAGATTCTGATTACGATTTAGCCTCTGAAGCTCTTAAAACATACTCCGAAATGTATCAAGGTCAGCTTAGTGAAGAATTTTCAAATATCGAGCAAGAAGATGCTTTAAATAAGGAGGAGGCCGAAGATAAAGATTTGGAAGAATATTTATTAAATCAAAAAAACACTGCCAAAAAACCACCTATTGCAAAAGCTGATGCGGCCTTACAAATGATGGAAGGAATGCTAAGTGAAGATGAAAAAAATCAAGAGCAGGCGGACAAAGAAAATCAGTATTTAGCTGATTTTAAAGAGCAATTACTACCTGATGAATTAAAACCGGAATCCGAAGCCGACCTAGTTAGTCCCGATAATTTAGCTTCTTTGGATGCAGTTGATTTAATGCAAGATGATAATGAATCCGGCCCAAAATTAGATGATATAACTCCTGTAGATTCAGCAGATTCAATAGACTCAATAGATCCAGTTTTGGATACTGGATTAGACAACAACCCCGACCTTACAAAAACTCCAGATTTAGATAGCTCGGTTTCATCTTACGCGGAAAGTATTGGTATTAAAAAAGAAGATTTATCAGCAAATGATGAATTCTTATCTTTAAATGTAAATCAACAACAGTTTGTTTTAGAAACACTACGTCGCTCTTCTTTGGTAAAAGCGAAATCAGAGGCACGTGAAAATTTTGATCAGGAAAAAGCCTCTAAAGAGTGGTGGAAGTTAGGTTTTGCTTTTAATCAAAATTATCATAAAAAAAGACATCAAATAGAAGCTGTTCAAAATTTACAACTTAAAGGTTTAGAGGCTTACGGAAAAACGGAATTCGAATGGTTAATTCAAGTAGTTAAAAATGGCCCAGAAGTTATCACTAATAAAGAGGGTCAGCTTGAAGTTAATTGTTTACACGATGATAATTTTAGCGACGAAACAAAAGCTTTAATCGCTAGTTATAATGAAGAGGCTAGAAAATATATAGAACTACCTAAAGAAAAAACTAATGGTGTGCTCTTTTCTGATTTTAGAAGTTCATCACAAGAGGTTGGCAGAGATAAACTAAGCGAGCTCAGAAGCCAAATTCTAACAGGAGTTTCAGACGAAGATTTACCTAAATTAATTTATAATTTAACTGAAGCGGAAAAAAATATTAAACTTTTACGATTTTTATCAGCTAATAAAGCAACCGAAGAAATTATAAAAAAAATAGAAAATTCTTCCACTGGTGGTTTTGGCAAAACAAAAAGAATGGTGGGTAGCCATAAAGATAAAATTGGCTATTCCGCTTTAGGTTTTTCTGTTAGAACAGGGGCCCATTTTGCTTTAGCTACCAATGCTTATCTAGCAACAGCCTTAAGTTATTCGGTCGCTCCAGCAGTTGCTTCAATTATTGGTGGCTTTCGAGCTTATAACCGAACGCGTCAGGAATTAAATGAAAAAGAAGAGTTTGCTCAAATTGGTTTTAAAGATGATAGTGCTACTGCAAAAACAATGAACCTGGCCGCTGGTAAAAAAGAAGGTGTTAGTGGCCAAGAAATTAAATTAGGTTTAAATGAGAAGCTTGAAGAGCTTATAAATAGAATAGAGAATTTAAAAAATAATTCAGCTAGTCAAGAAGAAATTAAAAAAGTGCAAGACTCACTGGAGAATAGAGTTAAATATACTATAGGACGGATGTCTGATGGCCTAGTTTCTTATGGGCCAGTTAGTGAAAGAGGTGTTAATTATTATAATTTAGTAAACACTTTAGCCCGAGCTCAAGGAGAATTATATATAAGAGGCGGTCTGTTAAGAGAATCTTCTAACTATGGTTATTTAGATAAGGATGCTAAAAATAGTACCAGATATAATAATAAAATAGTTGAAGTAAAAAGAATCGAAAACGAAAGTGACGAGGATTATAAAAAAAGATATCAAGAAGCTAATGTTAAATTTATTAATTGGGCTACAGATGAACAAAAATTAGAGGAACTTAAAAAAATAAGTGTTGAAGATCGTTTATCTAGTTTTTTAGGTTATCAGGAAGATAAACGCAGCCAACAAGAAGTTAAACTTTTAGCTAAAAATGTTGCTTGGGGTATGGTACTCGGCGCTAGTTTTGCTACCGCCGGCGCTTTTGTTGCCGAACATCTTGGTGTAAATAATTGGTTAGGAAACCACAACCCACTTAAATCTGTAGGACGAGGCACTAGTTCATTTTTTCATAGCGTTGGCCATGGTTTTCGTAGTATTTTTTCTGAAGAAGATGTTGTTCCTAATTCTTCTTCAAGCGGGTCAGCGGCTAAAATTATCGAAGAAGCAACTTCAGGAAAAACAGTATCTGATGTTTCTAAAAATGCCGAACTTAATTCTGCCGGCAAAACTATACCAACAAGTAATGAGACGGTAGCGGCAACTAAAGGAACTGCTTCCTCAGAAGCACTTGCTAGTAAAAACGCGACGCCTAAAGTAGAAAAGTTTACTAATGAAATTTCTAATAAAGAATTAAATGGTAAACATGATTCAGTTTGGCGTTCAGTTCGAGAAATATTTAAAAATCGTTCTGCCGAGCTTGGCTATAAAGGGGATCCTAGTGACCAAACAGCCCTTAATCGTTGGGCGGAAACACAAACCGCTAATGCCATTCATAATAGCGGTGATGTAAGCGATGCTGTTTACGAAGGCGATAAAGTAGAATTAATTCAAGAAGGCGGACAGTTAAAAGTTGAAGTTGATCATATAAATAGTCCTGAGCCAGGAGAAGTAAGTCAAGATTTAAATAATAGTGGCGATAAAAAAATTGAAGTAAAGTTAAGTACTAAGAGCCCAGTCGTTGGCCCAGGTGATGAGGTGGACGCTTTTAAAACAGGTGGTAATTCTTTCACAAAATCTGAAATTGAGTATCAACCAGGAGATACTAAGGTGGAAGTTTTAGATACTAATACAAAAGGCATAAGTAATGGGCTAACTAATGAAATAGCTAAACTTTTTAAGGTCTCCCCGGATTCAATTAAAGCGGTTGGTAATGATTTAGTTTATCAAGGCAGTAGTGGCGGCAAAATAATTTTTGATTCCGGCAAGGGTGTTATTAAAGAAGTATTTGATAATAATAATAAAATTATTCCTCAAGAATTTGTAGATGAACTTAAGGGTAGGTTGTCAACGGAAAAATTTGCTCGTCGCGGTGGCTTGGAAAAGATTTTTTCTTCTTGGAATAAATTAAGTGCTAGTGATAAAACAATTTATGAAAGTTTAAGATTATTTAATAAAAATAATTTAACATCGGCCGAATTAATAAATAAAATAGGCGAGGTTTTTAGTGTCAAAACCGATGGGGTTTATTTTGATTCAATAAATAAACATTTTGTTGTAAATGGTGATCGTAACTTTGATATGACTTTTAAAGGAGTTGGTAAATTAGTAAGAATTTTAGTTCGTAAGAATTAATGATTTAATCTAAATATTGGGATTACTTTTAAAAAGACCGGTTTTTTCGGTCTTTTTTTATGTTTTTTATGTCTATTGACAAAAGTTTAATTTATTGATATTATATTACGATTATCTGTAAAAGATAAGGTTTTTTAACAAAAGAAGAAAAAGTAAAAATAAGTACAAACCAGTCATAAAAAAAGGAAAGAAAATGAAAACTCTATGGATTCTTTGTTTACTGATTACGTGCAGCTTTAGTGTTGCTTTCGGTCAGCTACGTGTCGCCAATAATAGCGGCAAAAATTTACGGGTTGCTGTTGGTGGACAAACTCAAGCGATTGCCTATAAAAACGTGACGATTTATAACGTTCGCGAAAAACAGGCATCGCTGGACTGTCTTGATCCGGTCACTAATACCAGATTTGTTTTGGTAAAAAAAGTGCCAAGAAATGGTTATATAACAATTGAACCAAGCGACTATCCGCAACCGGCAGTGGTTCAAACCGTTCAAACATTTCAAACGCAGGCTGTTTCGTATGATAATCAGGCATCTAATAATGGCGCCTCGCTGTCTAGCGTGATGAGTGGTGCTGCTGTACCTTCTTCATCTCAGAAAACAGTTACTACTATTGTAACAGATCAAAAAGGCGTGAACCAAACACAAACTCAGCAGTATTTGGAAAGAGTTCTCGTGATTTACGATGGTTTTCCTCGTTTTAAAGTGTTCTCCGATATTGGCGGTAGTCGCTGGCAAGGAATTGAATTCCGCGGCAAAGAGACAACTGATTCCATTAAGGATAATGCTAAAAATCAGTATTATTTATTAGCTCAAAAGGACCAAGATGTACACATTGGTGTAATTTTTAATCCTTCTGGAGCGATTAACGAATACGGAGAATTTCGCAAAAGACTGAACAAGGAGGATGACACGCTGTACATAAATGATGGCGAAATTAAAAAAATGTCCACCAGCGAAACGAAAATGATTAAAGTAAAGTTTATGGCCCGCGGTTATAAAATTTATTTTGAACCAAAACCGGAAATGCGAGGGAATAATGATCCGATATCGCTAAAGTATAACCAACGTTCACGACCTTTCTCTGCTCCAATTGGACAATTTTATTTAAAGGTTTCCTGCACCGACGCTCGGGGTATGTTCCATCCGTCGTTGTTCATCCCCCTCCACGTCACCAGCGGTGACAACTATGTGGAGATTACCACCCAGGACGTTGACAAGGCGATTAACGCCGATATCAACCTCAACTGGAACAGTCTATATTTTAAAAAATAGTTTAATAATTTTGCCGTTTAAACTAAATTTTAATCTATAGTAAAGAGGAGTTTTAACACAATGTTGAGACTCCTTTTTTTTATTTTATTAGTTAAAAGGCTTTATTTTAGGCTCTAAATTGACCTTTTAAGGTTCGCCTGATATAATAAACTTTAGGTTTACTTAAACCCTTTTTATTGTTTTTAAGATTTAAATACAAATATGATTATAACTTGGTTAGGACATTCCGCTTTTAAATTACAAGATAAAATTGGCAGCGACGGAGTAACCGTAATTACTGATCCTTACGGTAAAGAGACCGGTCTTAAAATGACTAGTTGTGAGGCTGATATAGTAACGGTATCCCATGATCATAATGATCATAATAATGTTGACGCTTTACGAGGTAATCCTTTTATAATAAATTGCGCTGGCGAATATGATGTTAAAGGTGTTCTCATCGAAGGCATTGATTCTTATCACGATGAAGAAGAGGGCAAAAGTCGTGGGGGAAATATAATTTATCGCATTGAAATTGATGACATTTCGATTGTTCATCTTGGTGACCTGGGCCATGTACTAGACAATAGTCAGTTAGAAAAATTAGTGGGCACTGATATTTTACTTATTCCTGTTGGCGGTAAGTATACTTTAGATGCGCATAAAGCAGTTGAGGTTATATCGCAAATTGAGCCTCGGATTGTTATCCCGATGCATTATTATACCGACGGTTTAGCCTATGAAGGCTTAGATGCTGTGGAAAAATTTATAAAGGAATTAGGGATTGAGCCTAGTCGTGAAGAGAAATTAAAGATTACAAAAAAAGAGTTACCCCAAGAAGACATGGAGCTTGTTATTCTTAGTTTTTAAAAAAATAAAATAGAAAATTTATGATGCAACACCCTAAGAAAGAAAGAACATTTGTTATTCTTAAGCCAGATGCTGTGCAAAGAGGTCTTATAGGAGAAGTTATTTCCCGTTTTGAAAGGGTTGGTTTAAAAATGATAGCCCTTAAAATGGTTATGGCCACCGAACAACAGTGTTGGGACCATTATAATAAAGATGAGGCTTGGTTTTTAAAAAAAGGTGCTAATATAATGAAGAATCGGCAAGATTTAGGGATGCCTGTAGAAAAAGAAGCCCTAGAATACGGTAAAGATATTATTCGCGCGCTTGTTAAATTTATGACTGCTGGGCCGATTGTCCCAATGATTTTTGAAGGCAATCAGGCAATGGGGATTGTTAAAAAAATTGTAGGTGGCACCGAGCCATTAACTTCAGACGTAGGCACAATTCGTGGTGATTTTACTTTAGATTCTTATGAATTATCTAGTTATGACGATAGGGCAGTACGTAATTTAATTCACTGTTCTGACCAAACCGAAGAAGCTGAAAGAGAAATAAAAATTTGGTTTGATAATTCAGAAATTATTGGTTATCGATTAGTAGCCGAAGGAATTATTTATGATGTTAATTTAGATGGTATTAAAGAGTAGAATATGAACCCAGGCGAACAAAATGATCAAAGAGTTTTGTGGATTAAAATAGGAGTCATAAGTTTATTGACTGTTATTTTATTTTTATGGTTGGCTAATTTACGAGGAGTGTTTGAAAGTAGAAATAATAGTACGGATAAAACGTGGGAAAAGATTAGTAGCGATATGAATAAATCTTTTCAGGAAGCAGAAAGTCGCTTTAGCGATGTTTCTAGTTCTTCAGACAGTGCCTTCGTTAAAGATTTACTTGATAAAGCTAGCTCTACTGTGACAAATAATAACTCCGCTAACAAAACAATTAAACAAGAATTATCAGATTTAATAAAAATTGGAACAACCACACCTAAAAGAATTAATTGTCCGCCGTATATAAATTGTATGCCTTCAATTGGCGAGGCTAAACCATGTATTATTCCTGCTGGTTGTGAAGATGTTACTCAAATTGCTTATTAAACTTTAGAAGTCTATGTCTAACGAGAATGAAAAGTCGGAAAAATTAGAAAATATCCGCAAACAAACAGAATTTGGGATGGTTGAAGAACAACCAATCGTCGACGAGATGAGTCGCTCTTATTTAGAATACGCTATGAGCGTTATAGTTTCTCGAGCTTTGCCGGATGTGCGCGATGGCATGAAACCAGTTCATCGTCGTATTTTATATGCGATGTGGAGCATCGGGCTGAGAGCCAATGCTAAATTTAGAAAATCAGCGACAGTAGTCGGTGAAGTTTTAGGTAAATATCATCCTCATGGCGATAGCGCTGTTTACGATTCAATGGTTCGTATGGCCCAAGATTTTTCTTTGCGTTATCAATTAGTAAAGGGGCAAGGAAATTTTGGTTCAATGGATGGTGACCCACCAGCGGCGATGCGTTATACTGAGGCCAAACTATCCGGAATATCTGAAGAAATGTTATTCGACATTGATAAAGATACGGTTGATTTTATACCTAATTTTGATGGCTCACATAAAGAACCGCGAGTTTTACCAGCTAAATTACCAAATTTATTACTTAACGGTACCATGGGTATTGCTGTTGGTATGTCGACTAATATTCCGCCCCATAATTTACGAGAATTATCGGGCGCTATTATTCATTTATTAGATAATCCAGAAGCTAGCATTGAAGATTTAATGGAATTTGTAAAAGGACCAGATTTTCCAACAGGCGGTATTATTTATAATAAAAAAGATATTTTAACTGCTTACGCTACTGGTCGTGGCGGCATTGTCATGCGGGGTAAAGCAGAAATTCAGGAAAATAAAAATGGTTTTCAAATTATTATTTCCGAAATCCCTTACCAAGTTAATAAAGCTGATTTGGTTGAAAAAATTGCTGACTTAGTCAAAGATAAAAAAGTTGATGGTATTCGAGCTTTACGTGATGAGTCTGATAGAGATGGTGTTCGCGTAGTGATTGAAATGAAAAAAGAAGCTTATCCTAAAAAAATATTAAACGCTTTATATAAACATACTTCACTGCAAACTACTTTTCACGTTAATATGTTAGCTTTAGTTGATCGTGGTATTCAGCCAAAAGTTTTAACTCTAAAAATGATTTTAGAGGAGTATATTAAACACCGCGAAGAAGTGGTTAAACGTCGCACTCAATTTGAACTTAACAAAGCTTTAGACAGAGCTCATATTTTAGAAGGGCTCATGATTGCGCTTAAAAATATTGATGAAGTAATTAAAACCATTAAAGCCTCTAAAGATAAAGAAGTGGCTAAAGTAAGTTTAATTAAAAAATTTAAATTATCAGATCGTCAGGCTGTTGCAATTTTAGAAATGCGTTTGCAAAATTTAGCCAATTTAGAACAACAAAGAATTGAAGATGAACTTAGTGAAAAGAGAAAATTAATAAAAGAACTCGAAACCTTACTTGCTTCATTAATTAAAATTAGATCTTTAATTAAAGAAGAGTTATTAGCGCTTACTGAAAAATTTGGCGATGAACGTCGTACCGAAATAATTCCTCATGGTATTAAGGAATTTAATATGGAGGATTTAGTGCCCAATGAAGAAGCGATTGTCATGATGACGCGCGATGGTTACATTAAGCGTACTGAGCCAGATACTTTTAAGGTTCAAGCTAGGGGTGGCAAAGGTATTATTGGTTTAACTACTAAGGAGGAGGATTCGGTGTTATTTATGTTCACCACTTTGACCCATAATGATATCTTATTTTTTACCACCAAAGGGCGAGTTTTCCAACTTAAAGCCTACGAAATTCCTCAAGCCTCTAGAATCGCTAAAGGTACGCCAATTGTTAACTTTTTACAACTTACCGGCGGTGAACAGGTGACCTCTATTTTACCTTTGGATAAAATATCAAATAGTCGTTATCTTTTTTTCGCTACCGAAAAGGGTTTAGTTAAAAAAGTTGACGTTAGCGCCTTTGCCAATGTTCGTCGCAGTGGTCTTATGGCAATTAAAATTAAAGAAGATGATAAATTAATTTGGGCTAAACCAACTTCAGGTAGTGATCATATTCATTTAATAACAGCTCAAGGACAAGCAATTCGCTTTAAAGAAACTGATGTTAGAGATATGGGCCGCAATGCTTCTGGCGTTAATGGCGTTAGATTACATAAGAACGATCGTTTAATTGGTATTGGAATTGCTAAAACTGATAAAGATAAAATTAGAAAATACCAAGTCTTAACAATTATGGCTCGTGGTTACGGAAAACGAACAGATTTCGGTTTGTATAAAGTTCAGGGTCGCGGTGGTAGCGGTATTAAGACGGCAAAAATAACTGAGAAGACCGGCGAGCTGACTAATGCTTTTTTACTTAATTCGGAAACAATGATTGATCGCGATATCGTAATCATTTCTGATAACGGTCAAGTAATTCGTGTTCCCTTTAAATCAATTAGTGTTTTGGGTCGCGATACCCAAGGTGTAAAAATTATGAGATTCAAGGCCGGTGATGACAGGGTGGCTAGCGTTACGTGGGCTTAAAAATAGATTTTAGATAAGAAAAAACCGGGCTTGTGTCCGGTTTTTTTGTAGGTTTTATGATCACATTTTATGACCATAATCGCGTCATAATAATTGCAATTAATATCAACGATACAAGGAGTAGATAAACCCATTTCGGGGTTAGCTTTTTTAGTGAAGTTTTTAAATATCTTTTTTCTAAATCTTTAGCTATAAAAAAACTAATTCCTAGTAAAGATAAAAATAATAATTCCGGGCCGAGAAATTGGGTTATATTCTTTTTCTCTAGACCAAAATATATTATTAGGAGAGCGACGGGGGCGGCCAAAATAAATTGGGCAGCGGCCATAATAAAAAAAAATAAATGACCAATTTTTAAAAGGACTATTTTTATTTTCATAAAATATTTTTTATGCCTTTTTCTTTAAAAGACGGGTTATTTTTAAGGTTCATAATTTTTTTATTCTAGTATTTTATCAAGTTATTGTCAATATGCTAAAAAACTTAAAAGATATATAATAGAAGTAATAATTTATTAATTTTTACATATTTTATGGATAACTTATTTATATTTTTGTTTGTTGCGGTTCTCATCAGTTTGACTGTGATTATTTTTATTTTACTTAAGAAAAAAAATGAAGGAGCAGAAAAAATGACTCCCTTTATGGAGCGCTTAGTTACTCAATCAGAGCAACTAAGTCAGCTTAATCTCCAGAACACCGAGCTTCGTCAAGAACTAGATCGTAAGTTATCCGAAACTCACCGGGCTAGTCAGGGGCAATTTGAGCAAACTACGCGGATTATTCAAAATATTACCGGACAGTCGGCTAAACTTATTGCCGATGTAACTGAAAAACTTACTAAGTTAGACGAAACAAATAAACAGGTGGTTAATTTTTCGGCGCAACTTCAAAGTTTGCAAGATATTTTAAAAAATCCAAAACAACGTGGTATTTTAGGGGAGTATTATTTAGAGGAAACTTTAAAAAATGTATTGCCACCAAAATCTTATGAAATGCAATATAAAATGGGTAAGGATGAAAAGACTGGTAAAGATTTAATTGTTGATGCGGTAGTTTTTGTTAAAGATAAAATAATTCCGATCGATGCGAAATTTTCTTTAGAAAATTATGAAAGATTACTCAATTGTTCTGATCCGGAGACTCGAAAAAAATTAGAAGTAGCTTTTAAGCAAGATCTTAAAAATAGAATTGATGAAACTGCTAAATATGTAATGCCTAGCCGAGGCACACTCGAATTTGCTTTCATGTTTATCCCTTCAGAATCTATTTATTACGATTTATTAGTTGGTAGTGTAGGCGGCGTTAAGGTAAATAGTCGCGATTTAATCGAATATGCTTTTCGCGAACGAAAAGTAATTATTATTTCGCCAACTTCATTTTTGGCTTATTTACAAACCGTTTTGCAGGGACTAAAGGCTATGCAGATTGAAGAAAAGGCCAAAGAAATAAAACAAAATGTAGAAAAATTAGGTAGACACATTATTTCTTATGATGAATTTTTACAAAAAATGGGTAACAGTTTATCAACCACAGTTAATCATTATAATAGTGCTTATTCTGAGTTTAAAAAAATCGATAAAGACGTTATAAAAATTACTGGCGGTGCCAGTGAGGTGGAAGTTATAACAATTGAGAGACCAAAAAACGATGAATAATCTTTATCAAAAAAATGAAGACATTTTACTGCGTGAAGCCGTTATTCGAGCTATCGTCTTTTTTGACCTGTTTAATTATCCGCTAACACGTTGGGAAATTTGGCAAAACTTACCAATCGAAATTAATTTTAGTGATCTAGATGGAATGGTTAATCTGGTTGTTTCTGAAGGAGTAATTTGTGAAAAAGAAGGTTTTCATTTTTTGCCTAATCGCGAAGAATTAATTAATATTCGTCGTGAACGTTATAATTATGCCAATTATAAAATTAAATTAGCCCGTCGCGCTTCTAGATTTTTTAGACTACTACCGAGTGTGAAATTAGTGGCCGTTTCTAATTTAATTGGTCATCATAATTTACGACAAGAAAGTGATATTGATATTTTTATTATCTCTTCTCCGCGTCGCCTGTGGCTGACTCGTTTATTTTGTACTGGACTTATGAAAATAACCCATCAGCGTCCGACTAAACAGTGCAAGCGCAATAAAATGTGTTTAAGTTTTTATGCCAGTTTAGATGGTTTAGCTATGGAATCACTTCGCTTTAAACCAGACGATCCTTATTTTGATCATTGGTTTTTGGGCTTATATCCAGTTTATGACGATAATCGGTATTTATCATATTTACGTTTTAAAAATCTTTGGCTTAAAAATTCTTTTCCCAATTGTTTATTGCTAGAAGAAAAATTTCCTGATAATTATTTTAAACGTAGTTTTTGGAGTTGGAGTTTTTTCTATTTTGGAGATTTGCTTAATTTGTTGGCCAAAAACATACAGTTGACTATTATGCCGGCTCGTTTAAAAAATTTGGTTAACAAGCAATCGGGGGTAGTAGTTAGTGATTCTGTTTTACGTTTTTATTTAAACGATCGTCGGGCTGAATTTCATAAAAAATATTACGACAAGCTAACTCATTTTAATATTTATGAATAAAGATAAAATAAGCCAATATTGTCTTTATTTTTGGCTACTTGTTTGGCCATGGCAGACAAAATTAATTATTCATTCTGCTCCAGTAAATTATTTAGAAATCTCCTTTTTTATTTCTTGGTTATTACTGTTTATCCCATTTTTAGTTTGGGGTTGGCGATTTTTTTTGAGTGATTATTGGCGTTTTAAAAAAAACGATAAATATCCTTTATGGTGGCTTGGTTTAATTTTACTTGAACTTGTTGCTTTTTTATCAATTTTTTGGGCTGAAGATAAAATACTGGCGCTGTTTCGTTATTTAGTCTTAGTAATTGGCATTCTATTATTTTATATTATAAAAAATAATAAAATAATTTTCATTCATAGGCTGGGAAACTTTTTTTTACTCGGTTTATTTATTCCAGCCCTTTTAGGCGTTTGGCAATTCTTTAGTCAAAACACGGTAACCAGTAAATATTTAGGCCTAGCTTTTCATTCTTCCAGTCTCCTAGGTTCATCGGTTATAGAAACTAGTAGTGGGCGTTTTTTAAGGGCTTATGGATCCTTTGATCATCCTAATATTTTGGGCGGTTTAATGGCGTTAGCACTTATTATAATTATTTATTTAAGTTTAAAAAAAGAGATCAGTAAAAATCAGAGATTATTTTATTTAATTAGTTTTATATTATTTTATTTAACTTTACTCCTTTCTTTTTCACGTTCCGCTATTCTAGCATTTTTTGTTAGTTTATTTTTTATACTAATTAATGCTTGGCGAGGCTCCTTGGTCCAGAAAAAAATAATTTATTTATTTATTACTCTGATGATCTGTGTTTCGGTTGTTGTTATTATGCCTAATCGCGAATTATTTTTTGTAAGAGTAAATGTAAATAGTCGCTTAGAGCAGAAATCTTTAATTGAAAGAGAATCTTATATTAGGCAGGCGGCAGACATTATTATAAAAAATCCAATACAAGGAGTGGGGCTTGGTAATTATATTTTAGCGGAGAAAAAAACAGATAATAGCCGGCACGAACTTTGGTATTATCAACCGGTTCATAATTATTGGTTACTTATTTGGTCAGAAATTGGGTTATTTGGTTTGCTCGGTATTTTTATTTTTTGGTTTTCTATTATTAAGTTAAGTATCAAAAAATATTTATGGCCACTGGCTATTACTTTGTTTATTTTAAGTTTATTTGATCATTGGTTCTGGACGCAACCAATGGGGCTAATGGTGTTCTTCTTATTGGCCGCTTTTATGGTTCGAGAAGATTTTTAAAATAATTATTTATTAAACTAAGCGGACAAATACTTAGTTTCCCTTTATATAAGAGTTGTGATAAATTTAAAGTATAAATTTTAAAGATAAACTATATGAAACAATATAATATTCAGGCCTTAAATAATAAAATGGCTTACATTAGTGCCCCCTTAGCTGGAACAGAGACAATTACCGCCCTTGTGGTAATTAAAACTGGCTCAAAATATGAAAGTCGTCGCGAAAATGGCTTATCCCATTTTCTAGAACATATGTTTTTTAAGGGGACACTAAAAAGACCGTCAGCCCTGGCACTAGCCACCGAGTTAGATGGTGTTGGCGGCGAATATAATGCTTTTACTTCTAAAGAATATACTGGTTATTGGATTAAAGTCCGTTCTGATAAAACAGAAATTGCTTTAGAGTTAATTTCTGATATGCTACTTAACTCTAAATTTGAAGCTGAGGAAATTGAACGCGAAAAAGGAGTGATTGTCGAAGAAATAAATATGTATGAAGACAATCCACTGATGAAGATAGAGGATGTTTTTGAAACCTGTCTTTATGGTGATACTCCGGCCGGTTGGGATGTGGCCGGTCAGGTTTCTAATGTTAAATCATTTAAACGCCAAGATTTTATTAATTATTTTGCTAAGCAATATGGCGCTAGTAGTGCCACTTTAGTGTTAGCCGGTAATTTATTAAAAAATACTGATAGTTTGGTTAAAAAATATTTTTCTAATTTTCCTAAAAATTCTTGGAAAAATAAAATAAAAGTTAAAGAGGCGCAAAAAAATCCTAATTTACTGGCGGTTCACAAAAAAACCGATCAAATTACTTTATCTCTTGGTGTTAGGACTGAATCAGTTGGTCATAAAGACGAATTCATTATTAAACTTCTTAGTATAATTTTAGGCGGTTCAATGAGCTCCCGTTTGTTTAGTGAAATAAGAGAGCGCCGTGGTTTAGCTTACTCAGTTAGAACAAGTACCGAATTTTATTCCGACTCTGGTTATTTAGCGACTACCGCTGGTATTAAATTAGGACACGAAGAAGAAGTTATAAAAATTATTATTAACGAATATCGTCGAATATCTCAGGAACTAGTTTCGCCAGAGGAATTATTAAGAGTAAAGGATATGTTAAAGGGGCGGCTAGCTATTTCACTAGAAGCTTCTGATGACTTGGCTAATTGGTATGGCAGACAAGCAATTCTTCGCAAGAAATATTTAACTCCAGATGATTATATCGCGGAGATTGATAAAATAAAATTAGCTGATTTAAAAAGGGTTGCTAAAAAAATATTTATTCAAAGAAATTTAAATTTAGCTTTAATTGGCCCTCTTAATTCGAAAAAAGAATTAATCTTAAAAAAAGCTTTAAAGTTTTAATATACCTGTGATAAAAAAAATAAATCAACAATTAAATAGTCGACAAAACGAGGCCGTGGCTCATGAGGTCGGTCCTCTTTTAATTGTCGCTGGAGCTGGTACGGGGAAAACTACCGTTTTAATTAATAGGTTGGCTCATTTAGTCTTAGAATGCGGTTTATCAACTGATGAAGTTTTACTTCTTACCTTTACTGAAAAATCAGCCGGAGAACTTGAGGGTCGGGCAGATGAATTATTACCTTATGGTTATATTGATTTATGGATTCACACCTTTCATGGTTTTTGTGAACGAATTTTAAGAGAGCATGCTTTAGATATCGGTTTGTCAGCTGATTTTAAATTACTTTCAGCAACCGAACAGTGGATTTTAATTAAAAGAAATCTGGCACGTTTTGATTTAGATTATTATCGTCCTCTGGGTAACCCCACTAAATTTATTGGAGAGCTACTAAGGCATTTTTCTCGTCTTAAAGATGAAGATGTTTCAGTGCTTGATTATTTAGAAACAGCTTCAAACAACAAAGATGAAGATGAATTAGAAATAAAGCGACTCAAAGAGTTGTCTAGAGCTTATCAAACTTATAATGAACTATTAATTGAAAATAATTTTTTAGATTTTGGTGATTTAATTGTTTTTACTCTTAAACTTTTCAGAACCAGACCAAATATTTTAAAAATTTATCAAACTCAATTTAAGCAAATAATGGTTGACGAGTTCCAGGACACAAATTGGGCGCAATATGAGTTAGTCAAAATGTTGTCTTTGCCTAATAATAATTTAACAGTTGTTGGCGATGACGATCAGTCTATTTATAAATTTCGTGGAGCCTCGTTGTCTAATATCATGCAGTTTAAGGATGACTTTAAAAAAGCCAAAGAACTTATATTGATTGATAATTATCGGTCTCGGCAAGAAATTTTAGATTATTCTTATCATTTTATTAAACATAATAATCCTAATCGCTTAGAAGAAAAATTAAAAATTGATAAACAGTTAAAATCCAGTGCTAATTTTAATAAGAGAGAAGCAGCCGCGGTTAGGTATTTACAATTTAATCGTGGCGAAGAGGAGGTAGCTTTTACGGCTGCTCAAATTTTAGATGTTTATCAACAAAAAAATAGTGGTACTGAAAAAGTTAATTGGCTTGATTTTGCTATTTTAGTTAGAGCTAATGATACAGCCGAAGCTTATGTTAAAGAGCTCACCCGTTTAAATATTCCTAATCAATTTGTGTCGCTTAAAGGACTTTATTTTAAGCCAATTATTTTAGATTGTTTAGCTTATTTACGATTGTTAGATAACTATCATGAATCATCAGCCCTGTTTCGCGTGCTTAATATGTCGGGATTTAAAGTTAGTCATTTAGATTTAATTACAATCAATAAATTTGCTAGACGAAAAGTTTGGTCATTATTTGAAGCTTTAAAAAATGTATCTTCTATTCCTGGGGTGTCTGATCTAGCTAGAAACAACATTGCTAAATTATTATTATTACTGGATAAGCATTCTGTTTTAGTGGCCGACTCTGAGCCAAGTAAATTATTTTTACGCTTTGCTTATGATTCGGGGCTGGTAGCTTCATATGACTTTGATCGTGATCAAGAAATATTTTCTTATCTTAATCAGTTTTATCAAAAAATAAAAAAATTTGAAGAAACTTTACCGGCTTCTCGTTTAAGTGACTTTATGCAACTCATGGATTTAGAATTAGAGGCAGGGGAAGTTGGTTCTCTTCGTTTAGATTTTTCTGATAATGATACGGTAAAAATTATGACCGTTCATGCCGCCAAAGGATTAGAATTTAAATATGTTTTTTTAGTTAATATTGTCGATAAAAAATTCCCAACTATTTCTCGCTCCGAGAAAATAAGTATTCCAGATAATTTAGTTAAAGAAAAAATAATCAGCGGTAAAGAGGCTCACATTGAAGAAGAGCGTCGTCTATTTTATGTAGCGCTTACTCGGGCTAAGGAAGAATTATTTATAAGTGGCGCAAAAGATTACGGTGGAGTTCGTGAAAAAAAACCATCACCATTTATTTCTGAAATGGGTCTAGATATTTTTGAGGTTGGAGATTCCCAGGAGTTTTCTTCTAAGTTAGAATTTTTAAGAGATCTCGATCGTTTAGATGAAAAGATAGAAGAGAAAACCGAAAAATTAGTATTACCTGATAAATTTTCTTTTTCTCAATTGGCGGCTTTTTCCAATTGCCCTTTGCAATATAAATTTGCCTTTGTTTTAAAAATTCCTGTACCCACCGATAAGGCCAGTTTAATTTTTGGCCGAGTTCTTCATAATGTTTTAAATGAGTTTTTAGAACCATTGCTTGATTCTAAAAAAGCTTTTCAAGACAGTTTATTTGGAGAAGTAAAAAAAGTCGACTTAGATAATAAAAAGTTATTAGATATTTATGAACGTCGTTGGCAAGATGACGGTTACGCTAGCAAAGAAGAGCGAAGTAAATATCATAAAAAAGGTCAAGAAATTTTAAATAATTTTTGGCAACGTTGGTTGACAGAGGAGACTCCGGAGGTTTTATTTTTAGAGAAAAGTTTTACTTTTAAAATAGGCGATGGTGTTATAAAGGGAGCAATTGATAGAGTTGATAGATTGAGCGACGGATCGCTAGAAATAATCGATTACAAAACGGGCAATCCTAAAGAAAAATTGGAGTATGCCGACAAGAGACAACTTATTTTATATAAAATATTTTTAGAAGAATTTTTTGGAACGCAGGTTAGTCTTTTAAGTTATTACTATTTAGAGGGGGGTTATAAAACTTCATTTGTCGCTAAAGATAAGGATGTTGAAAAATTAAGATTAGAAGTTTTAGAAGAAATAGCTGCTATAAAAAAAGGTAAATTTCCTCCTAATCCAACAGAACTTTGTAAGTACTGCGACTTCCGTGATATCTGTCAGTGGCGCTTAAAATAATTTTATGAGTTTAGCTTTTAAAAAACGTTTTTTATTTTATTCTACTATTGTTTTTTTGTGGTTTGTTTGGTTTGTTAATATGATTGTAATGTCGGGGGCCCGTTATATTGCGGTTGACTGTTATAATAATATAGATAATTATCCGGTTGCCATTGTTTTAGGAGCGAGAGTTATGGGCGCCAGTTTAGTAAGTGATGTGTATTCTGATAGATTGCAAACAGCGGTTAATCTTTACAAAAAAGGAAAAATAACAAAAATACTGGTCTCCGGCGATCATGGTCAGATAAATTATGATGAAGTAAATACTGGTAAAGATTATTTATTATCAAAAGGGGTATTAAGTAACGATATTTTTTTAGATCATGCCGGCTTTGATACTTATAGTTCTATTTATCGAGCTAAAAATATCTTTAAAGTAAAAAGAACTATAATAATTACGCAAGATTTTCATTTGCCACGGGCTTTATATTTTGGCCATTCTTTAGGTCTCGATGTTTTAGGTTGTTCGGCTGATTTACAAAGCTATCAAAATATTACTAGAATGAAGCAGCGGGAAATTCTAGCCCGAGTTAAGGCCTGGTTTAGTGTGGCTTTTGCCGTTAGTCCTAGATATATGGGCGATACTTACGATATAACTGG
Source organism: uncultured Gammaproteobacteria bacterium (assembly GCA_964355275.1). Classification (GTDB taxonomy): domain Bacteria; phylum Patescibacteriota; class Patescibacteriia; order Patescibacteriales; family UBA12465; genus JAEZRQ01. The sequence goes on from CAYHCB010000002.1 coordinate 19,221, forward strand.
TAACGGTCAACAAACTTGGGATGAAATTACTTATTAATAATATTATGGAAAAAGAACAAAGAATTATTGACCCAAAGGAGCAAGGAAGCGAAGAGTCTTTCGATTTTTCTTTGCGGCCTAAAACTTTAATCGAATATATTGGCCAAGAAAAAATAAAAGCTAATTTAGATATTGCTATTTCGGCTGCTAAAAAAAGACAAGAAGCTATGGAGCATGTTTTACTTTATGGTGCTCCGGGTCTAGGAAAAACTACTTTAGCCCACGTTATATCTAATGAGATTGGCGCGCATATTAAAGTTACTTCAGGACCAGCGATTGAAAAAAGTGGTGATTTAGCAGCTATTTTATCCAATTTAGAGGAGGGCGATATTTTATTTATTGATGAAATTCATCGCTTAAATAAAAATATTGAAGAAATTTTATATCCCGCCATGGAAGATTTTGCTCTAGATATAATTATGGGTAAAGGGCCTAGTGCTAGAACTTTGCGTTTAGATTTACCACACTTTACTATCATCGGTGCTACTACGATGGCCAGTTTGCTATCAGCTCCATTAAGGGATCGCTTTGGTCATATTCATCATTTAGATTTTTATGAATTAGAAGATGTGGAGCGAATTATTAGACGAAGCGCTAAGTTGCTTAATATTGAACTTGACTCAAAAGCGGCAACTTTAATTGCTAGTCGGGCACGCCGCACGCCGCGTATCGCTAATCGTCTACTTAAAAGAGTCCGTGATTATTCACAAGTGAAGGGAAACGGTTATATTGATTTAAGTGTTTGCGAGGAAGCTTTCAAAATGATGGAGGTTGATGTTTTAGGCCTTGATCAGGTTGATCGTAAATTACTCAGTACAATTATTAATAAATTTAAAGGTGGACCAGTTGGTCTTAACACCTTATCGGCGGCTACCGGTGAAGACATTGATACAATTTTAAATGTTTATGAACCTTATCTCCTTCAATTAGGTTTTTTAGATCGTTCGCCACGCGGCCGAATAGCCACGGAAACAGCTTATAAACACTTAGGCTTGGATTATATTTGTAAGTAATTTTGGTTTTATGAAATATAGTTTAAGTGATTTTAATTATAATTTACCATCGGAGTTAATTGCTCAAAAACCGGTCAGGCCACGCGACTCCGCGCGGCTTTTAGTTGTAAATAAAAAAACAAAAAAATTACAACATAAAAAATTTAGTGATTTAGTCGATTATTTAAAGAAGGGGGATATTTTGATTGTTAATAATTCTAAAGTTTTTCCGGCTCGTTTATTTGGCCATAAAAAAAATACTGGAGGCGCTGTGGAAGTTTTTTTACATAAAAAAATAACTAATAATACTTGGGAGTGTTTACTTGGTGGTCGTGTTAGTGAAGGGGTAACGATTGAATTAGCACAAAATTTTATTGCGATTGTAAAAAAAAATAATCAAGATGGCACGTGGCTAGTAGAATTTAATAAATCTGGCAGTGCTTTTTTTACGGCGGTTAATAAAATTGGGCACCTACCTTTACCACCTTATATAAAAAGAGTAAAAGATCAACAAGAGGATAAAAGAAACTATCAAACTATTTATGCTAGTGAGAAAAAAGTTGGTTCAGTCGCTGCGCCTACTGCTGGTTTACATTTTACGCCACGCTTAATGAAAAAAATAAAGGCAAAAGGGGTAAGTGTTGCGTCAGTGACTTTACATGTTGGTTTGGGGACTTTTTCGTCTGTTAAAACAGAAAATATTCTAGAACATAAAATGCATACGGAGTACGCGGAAATTAGTAAACAAACAATTGTAAAATTAAAGAGGGCCAAGGTTTTAGGGCAAAGAATTATTGCCGTTGGTACAACCACTTGTCGTACTTTGGAATCTTGGGGGCAAGCTGGTAATCCTGATAAATTTGCTAACTGGACTGATATTTTCATTTATCCGGGTTATAAATTTACCGTTGTTGAAGCGCTAATTACTAATTTTCACTTGCCAAAATCCACACTTTTAATGCTAGTTTCGGCTCTAGCGGGCAAAGAATTGGTCGAGCTTTCTTATTTAGAGGCAATTAATAGCTCTTATCGGTTTTTTTCTTATGGCGATGCGATGTTTATTTACTAATATTAAATAAAATAATTTATAAAAAAGATTTAAAAGTGGGGTATTTGCTTTTTTTTATTTTTGATGTTAGAATAGACAAAAGTTTGACAAATTTACCGTCCGAAAACTCAAGTAATTTTTGCTTTGTCTATGTTTAAAAAATTATTTTTATTTTTACAAGAACTTACTAAGTTAGCGGCCATTGCTTTGTTGATTATCGTTCCGGTCCGCTATTTTTTAATTCAACCATTTTATGTTAAAGGAGCTTCTATGGAGCCAAATTTTCATAATTATGAGTATTTGATTATTGATGAGCTTAGTTATCGTTTTAATGCTCCACAAAGAGGAGAAATAATAGTTTTTCGTTACCCTCGTGATCCACAAGAGCATTTTATTAAAAGAGTTATTGGTTTACCAGGGGAAAGTGTTCAAATTAAAAATGGAAATATTTACATATTTAATGATGCTTACCCGGATGGGTTTATTTTAAAGGAAGATTATTTGAAAGAGAGTGAAGTAACTTTATCTAATAGTGAAAATAAACTTACTTTAAAAGCAGATGAATATTTTGTTTTAGGGGATAACCGAAATGCTTCTCAGGACTCTCGTATTTTTGGAGCAGTTAATAAAAGTTTTATTACTGGAAAAGTTTGGTTACGTGGATTACCAATAAGCGAGGCAAAAGTATTTACTAAAAATAATTTACCGAAATATTAATCAATATGCCAAAGCAAAAAATATTAATTAGCACTTCTAAGGAGTTGCCTAATAGTAAAAAAGTAGAAAAGAAAAGCGCTAAAGCAGTTGCCCGTCTTTTAGGTTTAAAAGATTACTTAGGAACTGATTTTTTAAGTTGGGATTTAGCGATGACTAAGGCTTGGGAATTGGCTCGTATTTTTGGTTTTTCTCCACTTCGTACTCCGATAATTGAAGATTTTAATCTTTACAAAAGATCAACTCGAAAAAGCTCTGATAAAGAATTCTATTTTGTGGAGTTTGAGCGTGGCGAAAAAGCAGTTCTTCGCCCTGAACTTACCCAAGGAATGATTCGTTCTTATATTGAGAATAAAATGGATGAATTACCTCAACCGATTCGTTTGTTTTCTGTTGGTCCTGTTTTCCGTCAAGAAAAAATGGCCAGTGGCCGTTATCGTGAATCTAATCAGTTTGATTTAGAAATTATTGGCGAAAAAAAGCCAATGGCTGAGGCAGTTTTAATTAACACGGTTTATCGATTTTTTAAAGAGTTACAAATTAATGTTCAGATTCAAATAAATAGTTTAGGCGATAATGATTCGCGTAAAGAATATAATAGTAAATTATTATCTTTTTACAAAGAGCGCGGTCGCCGTTCTAAATTATGCAACCATTGTAAGAAAAATTTAGGAAAAAATTCTTTGGCGCTACTGGATTGTCGGGAAGATTCTTGTGTTAAAATAAGAGAAGGCGCACCTCAAATCGCTGATTATTTATCAGCTGCTAGTCGTGAGCATTTTGGGAAAGTTTTAGAATACTTAGACGAACTTGGTATTCCTTATAATTTTAATTCTTATTTAGTCCGTGGTTTAAGTTATTATAATGATACTGTTTTTGAATTTTGGCCAGTTGCTGAAGACGGCACAATTAGCGGTAAATTAGCTTTAGCTGGCGGCGGCCGCAGCGATATTTTAGTAGAGAGTTTAGGGGGTAAACCAACCTCTTGCGTCGGAGTCGCTGTTGGCATGGAAAGAGCTATGATGAAGTTAAAAGAAAAAAATTCTTTTGCAACCTACTCGGATGAAGATGAGCTTATTTATATTGCTCAAATTGGCGAACAAGCTAAAACTAAAGCCTTGCTTCTTTTTGAAGAATTAAGAACTTCTGGATTTAACGTGCGTCAGTCTTTTTCTGTTGATAGCTTAAGAACGCAAATTGAGGAGGCCGGTAGTTTAAAAGCGAAGATAACTCTAGTTTTGGGCAAGAAAGAAGTTATGGATGAAACTATTTTAATGAGAGATATGGAATCAGGCGTTCAGGAAATTGTCGCTCAAAAAAAGATTAAAGATAAATTAGATAAAAAAATAAATAGAAAGGTAGGTGTTATTTATGGCTGATTTTAAAAGAAAAACTGGAGAGAGCTTTGAAAGTTTCTTAAGAAAATTTAAGAAGGCTTTAAAGAACGGAAAGCGTCTAGAAAAAGCTCGAGAGAAACAACACTTAGTTCCTAAAAAAACTAAGCGTCAACAAAAAAAGTATGCTCTCACTAGTTTAAAACTAAAAAAAGAAAAAGATTATTTGCGCAAGACTGGTAAATTACCAGAAGAAGAAATGCGAAGATAAAATATAAAAAGAGCCCAAGTAATATTGGACTCTTTTTATTTATTAATTCCCGGAATGAAGCGTTTTATATTTTCCAGCGTTGATTTTTTGGCATATTGTTTTATATGATCACGAGCTCTTTTTGTCTTGGCAAATTTTATCCAATCTTTACTTGGGTGTAGTCGATTTTTTTCAATTATAATTTCTACTAAGTCACCATTTTTAAGCTCCTGGTCTAAACGGCCTAATTTATCATTAATCATTGCTCCTGAAGCATGATTACCGATGTCACTGTGGATAGCATAAGCAAAATCAATGGAAGTGGCCCCTTCTGGTAATTCAAAAACGTCACCTTGCGGAGAAAAAACAAAAATTCTATCAAGAAAAACATTTAGTTGAACGTTTTTTATAAATTCAGATGTGTTGGTAATTTCTTTTTGCACTTCGGCAATTTCTTGAAGCCATTTTGGTTGCTTTTCAAAATCTTTATTGTCTTGGGATTTGTAATACCAATGAGCGGCTAGTCCATAAATTGATTCTTCTTGCATTTTTTTGGTTCTTATTTGAAACTCGACAGCTTTTCCTTCTGGTCCAAAAACAGTTGTATGAAGTGACTGATAACCATTTGGTTTCGGAACGGCAATATAATCTTTAAAGCGATTTGGTTTAGGCTTCCAGATAGTATGAATAATTCCTAAAACTTTATAACAATCATTTACATTTTCTACAATTAGACGTAGCGCAAAAACATCATAAATCTCATCAAAACGTCTGTTTTTATTTTGCATTTTTTTCCAAATGCTATATAAATGTTTAAAACGAACTTCAATTTCATAATCAACTTTAGCCTCATCCATAAGAGGGCTTAAAATATTTCTAACTTTTTGGAAAAATAAATTTCTTTCAGCTTTTTTTTCTACTTCATATTCTTGTTCTAAATCATGAAACTCTTCAGGAAATAAAAATTTAAAACATAAATCCTCCATCTGCCATTTGAGGCGCCAAATTCCCAACATTCCGGCTATCGGAGCATATATTTCTAAAGTTTCTTTAGCGATACGGCGTCTTTTTTCTTCAGGTAGCGACTCGAGCGTACGTAAATTATGTAACCGATCACAAAATTTAATAAAAACAATTCTAATGTCACCGGTCATCGCCAAAAACATTTTTTTTAGATTTTCTCGATAGCGCTCAATACCTCTATATTTTAATTTTCCTAATTTAGTAACACCTCGAACTAGATTGGCGACTTCTTCGCCAAAATTTTTTTCGACGTCATCAATGGAATAATCGGTATCTTCTGGTACATCATGAAGTAAACCAGCAGTAACCGTGGCTAAATCGGCCTTCATCTCGGTTAAAAGATAAGCCGTATGAAGAGGGTGGTTTATATAGGGTTCGCCATTTTTTCTAACTTGTTCTAAGTGGGCGGTGTTAGCAAAATCGTAAGCTAGCCATAAAATTTCCGCATCAATTTGCGGGTGGTTTTCTTTAAACTTTTTTACTATGCGGTCAATGGTCATGTATTTTTCTTTTTTTATCTTTTTCTGTTATAATTATTATAACATAATAAGTTAATTATTATAAATTAAATGATGAAAAATTTAACTTCTTTTTTAAAAAAATTTGGGCTACCATTTTTGATAATCATAGCTAGTTTTTTGTTAGTAAAAATTGCTTTAGCGGCCGATGGTGTCGATGTCGGAGCGGCGCAAGTAAATGAAACTTTAAAGTTAAGTAACACCTCTCCATTTATTATTGTTGGTAAAATAATTCAAATAGCTTTAAGCCTGTTAGGCATTATCGCTTTAAGTATTATTATTTATGCTGGTTATCTGTGGATGAGTTCGATGGGTAGCGAGGATAAAATTAGTGAAGCCAAAAGATTACTTAAAAATGCCGTGATCGGTATTATTATAATTTTATCAGCTTGGGGAATTGTTTATTTTGTTTTAGCAAAATTAATTGGCATAACTACTGGTGTTCCGGTTGCCCCTTCAAATGAAAATAATTTTCAAAATTTAAGTATCGGTGCTTTAGGCTCCTGCTCAATTGAATTAGTTTATCCTCAGCCAGATAGCAAAGAAGTGGCGCGCAATACAGCTATTTTAATTACCGCTAAAGAAGCCTTCCAACTGGATACGGTTTGTATAAACAAAATAACTAAGGCTCCTTGCGCCTGTGACAATACCCCTAATTGTAATTTTGTTAATCCTAATAATATTCAGATTTACAAAACAGCTGATGGTAATTCCTGCGCTTCAGCTAATTGCGAAACAAACATTAGAGATGTTGAAGTGTCAGTTCCTGCTGGCGGCAAAACATTAGTTCTTCGACCCTTAAATTATTTAGGAACATCAGTTGGTAATGTTGAATATGCTGTCAGGCTAACCAATGATCTTAAAAAACTAGGTGGCGAGACTTTATTTTCTTCTTGTTCTTCTGATTTTTTAGAATGGAAATTTGAAACTAGTAATAAATTAGATCTTACTCCACCAAAAGTAATTTCTGGTGGTATTTTCCCGCCAGTTGATAACGAGGCGGATATTCTTAGCCTTAATTCGGCCGCTAAAGCCGCTCAGGCAAAAATAGTAGTAACTGATTGTCCTAGAACTTATGCTCCCGCTGAACTAGTCAGTATTACTAAAATCGGAGCCTCGGTTGACGCCGAAGTCGTTGTTGAACCAAATTATTCTGGAGAAATTACTAATTTTACTGTTGATTTATTAGGTAGTACTAATAAAATGCGCTTATTTAGCGGTAATAGTTTACTGGGAGCTAGCGATATTATAAATAATCAAGCAATTTTTGAGGGTTACTTTACAGTTAGTATAGAAAGCGCCGTTGAAGGTAACTCTTGGGATATTATTGTAACTCCAGCTCAGGCAGCCGAAAATTTAGCAGTTGCTTATAAATCTTATATTTTTGTTAAACAGAAAACTAATAGTGGTAATGAAATATTGGTCCCCGCCTCTTGTTCTCCTGGTGATATGGCCGCCAATATTGAAGTCGCATTAAGTGGTAACAGCGAAGTGAGCGTCTCTAGCTCGGGTGGCACCTTAACCATTTTTGCTAAAGCCGTTGGTTTGTCGGGAAACAGTCTAACTCTTTCTTCAAACGGCCGAGGTTTATTTTTACAAAAATTTTCTGGAGGCGTTGAAAAGAGTGAAACTTATGAAATTAAAGGACTAAGGGATAAGCCAATGAATTCTGTTATTCAGGTTAATTTTAATGAAGCTATGAATCCGATGGTTTTGTCCGGTAAGGCTGATGAAGTTAAATCTTATCTTAGATTAATAAATGCTAGTGCCACGTCATTGGGTGATGGCGGTATTTGTGGCAGTAATGATGATTGCTTATCTTATAATTGTCAGGCCACATCTTGTGTTGGCGACTATATCAGCGGTAAATTTTCTTTAAGTAATGTTTATAGAACTCTAGAATTTATTTCTGATAAAGAATGCGGCGTTAATAGCTGTGGAGAAATAATGTATTGTTTGCCAGCTAGTAGTCACTTATCTTTAAAAATAAATGCTGCGGGGTTAAAAGCTTGTACGGCTGCCACTGATTGCCAAACTTTTGCTCCATATTCGGAATGCGTTAACAGTGTTTGTCGCGATACAATTGGTCAAGCTAGTTATCCTTTAGCGGACGCCTTACAGCTTGACGGTGCAGTTGATTTAGCTTTTAATTCTTTAGATGGAAATCGTGATAATAAAGCTGACGGACCAATATTAGCTGTTTATCCCTTCTTTGTTGAAGGGGAAAATAATTTAGCTAAACGTGATGGTTTTCAATTCTCATTCTTTATTAGTAATCAAATTAATTCTATTCCTCCAACTATTTCCCTTACTTCACCTAGATTACTTGAATCTAGTGTTTATGTTACTAATCCAGTAATTATCGATTTTAATGACTTAATGATGAATAGTACTTTGCTTACTGGTAGATTAATTATAAATAATGGGTTGATAAATGTTGAACATAAATTACTTAATTTAAATAGTTCGACAGATAAACCTCTAGGGTATTGGCTTGAAAGTGAGAATAAAGAACGAGGAGTAGCCGATGGTGAACTAGACTTTACTTCAACAATTATGAAACATACAGATTTTTTTGAAGCGGTTACTTATGTTTCACAAATTGGTTCGGGGGTAAAAAATATTTACCAAAATTGTTTTAAACCAAGTATCGGTCCAGCCTGTTTGAATCTTAATGAGACAAATCCTTCTTGTTGTTTTGGTGAAGCAACTAATGTTTTAGATAAAAATGGTAATTGCGCTAATTAATGTTTTGTTGATAATTTTTTGTTATAAATATGCCTAATAAACTTAAACATCTTCTGATTTTCATTTTTATTATTGGAGCAGTTTTTTTAACTTCCCAATATTCTTTAGCGGCAATTGTTGACACCGGCACTAGCACAGTAGATAGTTCAATAAAATTAAGCAACACTAGCCCGATAAAGGTTGTTACTAGTATAATAAATATTTTTTTAGGACTTTTAAGTTTAATTGCCGTTTCTTTAGTTTTATATGGTGGCTTTATTTGGATGACCTCAAACGGCAGTGAAGAAAAAATTGGAACGGCAAAAAAGATTTTACGTAATGCGGTTGTTGGCTTATTAATTATTTTATCAGCCTGGGGTATCGCTTATTTTATTTTAAGCAGGGTCTTAACAGCTACCGGAGGAATAGGCCCAGGTCTTGATAATTGTACAAATGGCGCCGTTATTAGTTGCGGTTGCGGTGGCGAACAAACTTGTAATGTTGGCACTTGGGGGCCTTGTTTAGGCTCTGTTCCAGCTGATTGCGAAGGCGGTGAGCAAAGTTGTGATAGTAATCCAGATGCCCAGTGTCAGGCTGATGATACTCTATGTAGTCCAGATTCTTTATGCGACAGCGATACCTGTTTATGTAAACCAAAATTTAGTTTAGGTGAATCTTGCAATACTACACCTGATGGAAGTTGTACGGCCGATACTAATTTATGTGGTCCTTATTTAACTTGTAATCCAGATAGTTGTATTTGTGAGGGGCCACCAGTTATTACCGGTCTTAGTCCGGCTGGCGGTTATTGTGCTAATGATCAAAGTCGTGGTTGTAATCTTGACACTGATTGTTCCGGTGGCGCTAGTTGCGATACTATTACTCCAAATGGTGCTGTTAATAACTTTATAAGTATTTATGGCTATAATTTTGGAACCTCCTCTAGTCTATTAGGTGATATTTTAAGCACTAATAATTTTGAGCAAGGAGCGCTGGGAACTGTGCCAAATAATTTTACGGCTAATGCTCAAAAATATTCAAAAGTAGGAATTGTTGATACTGAATTTAAATCAGGGACACGAAGTTTGTCTTTACATCAAAACCCTAATTTAAATTATCCAGGAATTTGTAGCAGTGGCATTTGCCAGGATCTTAGTAATTGTACTTGGAATGCGCTAGACAAAACTTGTCATTTTTTAACTAGCGATAATGCTCATTTAACTGGTCCGGCAGTCTACCAAGAAGGCGAAACATTGGTTTGGGGAAATACTAATAAAGTGATGCTAGCCAGTTTATCTTATAATCTAGCCCCCTTAAATTTCAGTATTGGTGAAACTTATTCTATTCATTTCTATTATAAAGGTAAGGCCGCGTCTAATGTTTTAATATCAGCTGGTGCTAATTTAGAAAATCCAACAATGTGTGCCGCTTATAGTTCTGCTGCCGCTCTAAAAAGTGGCTATACTTGGGACGGTACAAGCGTAACTCCTGCCCCACCAACTGGTGACGATCCTTGTCTTTTTGGGCAAACTTGCGAAAATCAATCTAATACTTGTTGTTTTAATGCACCTTATCAGAAGAAGTGTTATGGTTCTTTGGATATGGCTTCTATTGCCGCTGGTACGACAAATGATTGGGCTTTATATTCTTATACCTTCCAATACACCCCAGAAATGGCTAGCTGGCTGGATGTTTCAGGAAATAAATTAATGGAAATTGGTTTGCTAGCGGGTTATAATTCTACCGGAGCGGGTACCGATTTTTTTATTGATGATTTTGAAATTACTAAGATTTTAAATAATGGACAGGTTACTTTTTTAGGAGCAAATGTCGCTGAATCACAGTTAGCTAATTTTCCTAATTTAATTAATCCAAATTGTATCAGTTCTTGGACTGATCGTCAGATTATTGTCGCCGTTCCCAGTGGCGCAACTAATGGTCCAGTTAAAGTGAAACGCGACGGCGACCTACCAGATAATACCGATATTACCAATAATGATATTGGCCCCAATATTAATGATTTTATAAAAAATGATATTTCTCGTCCGGGCTTGTGTTTAGTTAGCCCAACCCAAGGACTGCTTGGCGATAGAGTTGCTTATCAAGGTGCCAATTTAAAATATGGCACTGCTTATTTCGGTAAATATTCGAATGCCTTTAAAGGAATTAATTCTAATTTTTTAACTGATAATTTATCAGGTCAAGCTTTAGCCCCTAGCATTACCCCAGGTAAGACCACCACTTTTGTGGAGAGAACTTTACTGGGGGTTAATCAACAAAGTAATGCTTTAATTTTTACTAAAGAAAAAGATAAGGAGGCGGGACCATATATTTCTTCTTTTTTCCCGATAACTGGACAATCTGGCCAGTATGTTACTATTTCTGGTGGCGGCTTCGGAAATACGCGAGGCAGTCGACAGGTTTTCTTTGGCGACAAAGAGGCTTCTTATATTTTTCCAGAAGTTTGCGCGAATTCTGTCTGGAGTAATAGTCAAATTATAGTAAAGGTGCCAGAAAATTTAAATCCTGGAAACTATGGTATTAAAATAAACTTAGGGGATAATAATTTTATAAATACCGATTTACTTAGCCCTAATAATACTTTTAATTTTAATCCCGCTGAACCACTTAAAACTAGTTTATGCAAAATTGATCCAATTCGTGGGCAAATAGGTGATAAAGTCACTTTGTGGGGTGAATATTTTGGTAATAATGGTTCAGATATTTCAGTAGTCTTTAATCGTAATGTAAGCACTTCATCAAAAATAATTAAAGATGGCCAGGCTGATAAAGTGCAAACTATAGTGCCTATAGATTTAGATAAAGTCCCTGCTGTGCCAGCGATAACTGGGCCAGTTCATGTAATTAAAAATGGACTATTTGGTAATGAACTCAATTTTATAGTGGGTAAGTGTATAAGTAATACTGAGTGCGGCGCCTCTAGTCCAATTTGTTGTCAGGGTAATACTTATAAGGCTGGTTCTTGTGCGGCCACTCTTTTATCTTGCTATTTTGATGTTCCTAATTCTGTTTATGAAACTAAATTTAATACTAATTTAATTGGTTCAACTACGGAACCATTTGATAGCTGTATTGGCATGGCCGCTTTCTTTGGTACTTGTCAGACTGGTCAGTTTTGTCCAAATTCTCCGGGTAAATGTTCTCCATTTGATCCAATTTTACCAGAAGTGCTAGGTGATTGCGGTGGCGCTAATTCTCAGTGCGGCGCCTTAACTTATTGTCAAAATAATCCTAACGTTTGTAATTATAATCAGGCAAAAGATCTTTGTCAGGCAAAGGTTTGCCAATTAGAAAATGAACTTAACTATACTTTGACAACCAATGGCGTTACTACGAACCATAAAGGTTTATTAAGCTGTCGCGAATATAGTGGTCCGATACAAGTGCCTGGACCAAAAACTTTTGTTAAACAACTTAAAGTTAATACCTCTTGTCCAGATGGATGGATTGCCTCTGATAGTGGTTATTGTGTAAGTGTTCCTTTGGTTCCTTGCACACCATGTCCTACAAATTTTGAATGTGTAGATAATGGCGCCGGAGGAACACTAGGTCTTTGCGAGTCACCTAAAATTTGTAGTCAAAATTCTTCTTGTGGCGTTAATCCAAATAATCCTAGCAAATTTTCTTGTCTTATTGCTGGTCAGAAAAGTTGTGATTGTTGTTGTGAAATAGGCCAGGATGCCAGAGATTGTTGCGCTCCTTTAAAGTGCGCTGGTACTTGCGGTAGTGATACTACCGATAATAATGATGGTTTTGGTAGTTGCTCTGGTTGCGCTGATGTTGGAACTACCACCGCTGAACATGATGCCGCTTGTAATTGTAGTTTAGCTAGTGGTAAGTTTTGTAAAATTGATGAGAAAAATACTGGGGGAATTTGTGTTGACTGTGCCTCTTTAGACGCCGTCGGTTGTTCACTCCATTCAGCCCAGTGTTGTTTTGACGATACAAAAAATACTTGCCAAGGAGGAGACGGCACAGTAATCCCAGGCGGAAAATGCGCTTATTATGATTGTGATGCTGTAGATAAAACTCAGTGTAATATAACGGCCACGACAACTGGACAATTTTTAGCTACTTCAACCTGTATTACTAATTGCGCGGCTAATCCTCAAACAGCTTGTGATTTAGCTGGTGCCGATTCAGTTAAATGCTCAGCTTTAGGAGCTTGCTGTTTTGATGGTAAAAATAATAAATGTACTAACGGAACAGATAAGATTAATTTATTAGGTATTAATTACTGTGCATATTATGATTGTAATACAGAGAGAACAGCTTGTGATTTAGGTTCGGCTACCACCACTGGAGAATTTTTAGGAACTGTAAAATGTGAAGATGGCTGTGATAACCAATTTTCTTTACCAGGTTCAACCTGTGCGTCAGCAGAAACAAATGCTTGTAATACTAGTTTCTGTGGTAATCCTTATTCTTGTCGCACGGAAGCCGGCGAACCGCCAACTACCGGTGACTGTGGTATTTGTTGTTGTAACCCGCAAGATATTAATGCTTGTTCAGATACTGATGGTTTAAAATGCGTACCGAACAAAACTCCTTGCGGTGGCGGAAAAAGAGGTTTATGTTGCGGCTGTACTTCTGATACTGAATGCGGCGATAATGTAAATCAGGGCTGCGGTAGCGATACTTGTTGCCATGGGCGCCCTAATGTTGTTAGTACTTTACCGGAACATAATAAAGAACAGGTTTGTCGTAATGGTCAAATAGTTGTTAATTTTGATTCCATGATGGACACTCAAGCTTTAGGCGCTAATATTTTATTAGTTGAAGAAAAAGAATACGGACAAGATACTTGTCCTAGTGGCACCACTTTGTCGATGAACCCTTTTAAGACCAAAGAAACAAATATATTTGCCAAATTATATTATAGAATAACTAGTAGCCTGATCAGTATTTTTGGAAGGACAAATTCTAGCGCCACCGCGGCCACCCCCTCTCCTGATAAACTATATTGTGTTTCCCCAACAATAGTTGAACCACAAATAACTTCGACAAATGGTGTAACCACAACCGTAATCTATATCAGGCCAATGAAAATAATGAGTGCTAACGCTAATTATTTTGTGGTTATAAAAGGTGATGAAAATTTAGATAGTAATTCAGGCGTTGTAAGCGAAAATAAAATTGGTCTTAACGCCACCGCTTATAGTCCGATTGTTAATGCAGAATTCAATCAAGTATTATTTAGAAATTCTTATACTTTTGGCTTTACTACGATGGATGATACTAGTGGTAAAAATGGATTATGTACTGTAGATAGTGTCGCCCTTAATCCTAATTCGTTTATCATAAAAAGTCCCGATAATGATGTTAGTGATGATAATCCATTTATTGGTGCTTTTGATACTAAGAGTGATAATGATAGAGCGATTTCGGCTTTAGCTTATAGTGTTGATGAACAATTATTACAACCAGTAACTGGTTATTATTGGAAGTGGGACTGGAATATTGAAGATAGTTCAGTAGCGCAAAATCAGTTAACAGAAGGACTAAACTCTAATCGAATCGTAGTTGCTGCCGTAACTGGTGTTACGGATAAAGGCACTAAGATTAGCGCTGCTGTTAATATGTATAATTTTAGTAGCATGGGTAATTGCGTTTCTAATAATTGTGTATGTAGTGGCACAGATTGTTCTAATAACTGCTGTAATGCTAGTTTAGATGGTGATGGAACCACTGGAGAATCAGATCTTTATGTATTTTTATGTGCGAACCCTTGGCCAATAGAAGTAAATGGTATCTGGAATCCTTGGGCAGACAAATGTACTGATGCTAACGGAAATATTATTCCTCAATGTACTAATTATAATTATAAATTTTATTACTGTCGTGATGCTGGTAAGCCAGGCACAACCGATGATTTGCCAGCGGTAATTGATCCAGCTTTAATTTTAGGTTCCTCAAATCTTATTTGTAGCGTTGGCGGGGCTGCCTGTGAAAATCAAAATACCCCTTGCGGTGAAGGAGGCACTTGTATTTGGAATGTGCTTAAAGAATCTTATTTCTTCCGTGAAGCAATTCCTCAGTCTGGTGAAATTACTGAAGTAAAAAGTACGGGAGCTGGTGGGCAGATTGCTATTAGTTGGTATGCTCCAATTAATAATTTAGCTCCGGCCGCCTCTTTTAAGGTTTACTATGGACTGGTTCCAACTGGTACCAGCTCTTATGTGGTACCGCTAACTCTAGCTGAGGCGTCATGTAATGTTAATGGGGATAAGAATTACTGTTCATATTTAGTTAATGGATTAATAGATAATCAGAAATATTATTTTAAAGTATCAGCTATCTCTGAGAAAAAAGCGGAAAGTCCTCTTTCTGGAAGCATGGAAGTAATTGTAACCGACACCACTCCGCCAGCTAAACCAATTGGCTTGAATGTGGAATTACTTACTAGTTCAGTTAAAGTAACTTGGACGCCTAACACTGACGATGCTCTTTATTATCGATTATTTCATGGTCTTTTTACCGGCAAAGTATCTGATTCAGTTGACTCCCCAAATAATGCAAGTAGTTTAGAATTTAATCGAGATAACTATCGACCTGGTGATCACTATTTTTCTTTATCAGCGATTGATAAAAGTAACAATGTAAGTGCCGCGTCTGATGAAATTAAATTTGTTATGCCTTCTGCGCCAATTAATTAAAAAATATATAAAGTTGAAAAAATTATTAATTAGTTTTTAATACATAAAACCATGCGTGCCAAAATTATTAATCTCAAAAATTTAAGTATTGGTTTGCTCGCAGTTTGTGCTATTTTTGTTTTCTTAATTTTGCAAACAAAAGCGGCGGAGCAATCTGATGCGATTGCAGTCAGAGTCATGCCTAATCCTAGTCATGATAGTATTGGCACTTGGTATGCCAATCAAGGTTTTAGAGGATCACCCCAAAGTTTAATTGTTGATGGTTATGAAGCAATTCGTGATGGCCGCACAGTTTTTATAAATGCTGCTAATTTAGATTCAGATAATAATAAGTTATATACTAATATATATTTAATTTCTTATAATCAGGAATCAGCTGAAAAAACAGTAGATATTTTAGGCCAATTAGTTTCTCATTGGAAGTTTAATAATAATGCTGCAACTACTGGTTTTTGTACTATTTCTAAATTAACTTGTCAGGCTGACTCCGATTGTCCTAAAAATTATTTGTGTGAAAATTCCTCTGGTGAACCTAATGAAGGAAAATGTATTTTTAAAGAAGAACATGCTTGTAACCCCTTAAGTGAGGCACCATGTAATAAAACAAAAAATAAAACTTGTTTGATAGATAGTGATTGTCCAGTCAATTTATTTTGCGATAGCTTAAAAGCTAAAATAACTAGAGATGTTAAACGCTTGGGCGATTTTAATAAAATAAAGGAGGCGATAGATTTATATAAAGTAAATAATGGAAATTATCCTGACTTACAATCTGGTACTTATGTTTTAGGTAGCAGTATTTCTGTTTGGCCTAGCTGGAAGGATACACTTTGGCCAAAACTTAAATTAGATAAATTAATTGTGGACCCTATAAATACTTTAGGTTATTGCGCTGGTTACGACCCGACAACTTGTTGGAATAAGGATACCAACCAATTTTTTAGCAGTGAATTAGTATTACCATATGGTAGTTATGCTTTTATTTATAAGTCTACTAAAAATGGAGTTAACTATGATTTGTGTGGTGTGTTTGAAGCTAAAGATGCTGGCTATGATACCGCTGAAGGACAACTAACCTCTAAATCATGTAATGTGGGGGCTGGTTATGGTGGCAGCAATACTAATACTGAGCCAAAATTAATTAGCTCTTACACTAATGGTGAGACTGGTAAAGAGTTTAATGGTTATGTAAAGGCTGCCGATTTAGAGGGCGATTTTATATCTTGGACTTTAACACCAATAACCCCTGCCGGCAGTTGGACTGGTTGGAGTGGTCTACCGGTTTTGAAAGATGCTGGTGACATTAATCAGAAGAAAATATATGCTTTAAAAGCAGGCAATCAAGGCGCCTATAAAATGCTTTTAGAATTAAAAGATAGTCGTGGAGCAGCGACTACCAGCGAGTTAACTTTTAATATTAGTCCTGCTAATAAACCTAAAATTGAAGCTGAAAATGCTGATTATTTTGTTGATCCACTGAATCTTTTTAAATATACTTTTTATCTTCAAGGTAGTGATTCAATACCAACTTATACTTTTTTACCAGTAAATCCCACAGGTGATAATCCATTATTAAAGGCTAATATTGCGGCGGCGGCAACAACTCTAACCCCAATTGGTTTAAATCGGGTTAAAGTTGATCTCTTAATTTTTATTCCCACCTCAACTCCGGTAATTTCTGATGTTACAATTCCTTATAAAATTACGGCTACTACTAATGGCTCTCCGGCTACTAAAGATATAAATCTTAATTTTAAAATTGAACAACCTTATTTAGATTTTCAGTGCGAAAACATGGCGCGTTTAGGCAAGGCTTATCAAATTAGTCAAAACAATGTTCCTCGTTCCTGTTTGTTGGGTAATTTAAAAAGTGGTAATCATAGTTTACGTTATACTGTCACTGGCCCATCTGGTTTATTAATTCGTAATGATGATTCTAATGCTTATTTAGAGTCTAACTATATTTCAGCCGGCACGGTTGAAAATAATGTCAAAATAAAAGTTGTTAATGAATATGCGGCTAATACTGAGAAAACTTTTAATTTAAAAGTGAATACTTTTTGCGGCGATGGGGTAAAACAAAAAGATAACGGTCCAAATACAGAAGGTCGCGGTGGCCTGTTAAATGATGGTATGGAGTCTTGCGATGGCGCCCAGGGGGTTCAAACTAATGCCATAAGTACTTCATCAGAGATACAATATGGTTGTGCCACCGAAATTGGGACTAACTCACCTTATCCAATTATCGATAATAATAATTGTGTCTTTAAGCCTGCTGATGCGGGAGGTGGTTTTTGCGGCGACGGTGTTTGTCAGTTCCAAATTTTAGCTAATGGTCAACCGAAGTTAATGGAAAATTGTTGGAATTGTAGTCAGGATTGCGGAACTTGTTTAGCCACAATAATTTCTAAAGCTGATAATGAACACATTGCTTATACAAATAGTAAGCGTCTCTATAAGCAACAAATATCCGATGCCACTTCTACGGCAACAACTACTTTAGTTGCCGGAGAAAACGTTTTTTCTTTTTGGACTCATAATTTTTATGATAATCAATATGGTTTAGCTTTTTTAATAAATTTTGGGCCCTTACCAACTAGCACTAATGTTAACCCACCTATTTTTGCTACTTTTAATTCTAGTCACTCTGCCTTAAAATGCACTTCAACCCCTATCTCGCCTAGTGGTAGTAATTCAGACGATGGTTTTGACCCCGCTAATATTTTAAAAGACGGAAATTATAATTGGACCGATATTGGTTTTAGTCAAAATTGGCCAATTCATTCTAATACTAGTCATCAGCCACCATATTCCGCTGGCACTTTTATTCCTTTTGTTTGGGATAGCGGTGGAAAGTCAGTTGGGTATTCTAGCTCTTGTCGCCTATCTTTTACATATAACCCTTATAACACCGGAGCTTGTCAGCCTGATTGCGCTGGCAAAACCTGCGGTTCTAATGGTTGCGGCGCTTCTTGCGGATCCTGTACCGCTGGTCAAGAATGTTCACCAACCGGTAATTGCGTTTGTAGCCCTAATTGTAATAATAAATGCGGTGGTTCTAATGGTTGCGGTGGTTCTTGCCCTAATAATTGTCAATTACCAGAAACCTGCGGCGGCGGTGGCGTTCCTAATGTTTGTGGCATATCTGGTTCTTGCGGCGATTCTCAGTGTGGCGACGGAGAAACCTCACTTTCTTGCCCAATTGATTGCCCAGGGTGCTGTTTAGATCTTTTAAATAGCCCACATAATTGTACTACTGTTTGGTGCGCGGAGTTAGGCTCTAATAGTTTCTGTACCCTAGATTGTGATGAAGGATTATTTTATTTTAGTGATAATTTTACTGGTTACGGTGATATTGGTAATAACTGTAAATCAAAAGAGACGGAAGTAAAATGTGGCCATGGGGCTCACTGCGGTTGGTTAAATGCTCTCCCACAGTGCGTTACTCAGGGAATGAATGGTGGTGGCGGGTCTGGTTATTGTGGTGATAATATCTGTAACAATGGGGAAACTTATATGACTTGCTGTCTTGATTGTGGTACGCCTACCCAGAGATGCTATCTTGAAGATCCTGGTGGGGGCACTAACTAAAATTCAAATTAATTTTTTTATATGATACAATTAGACAATAAGAAAAAATTTTTTATAATCTTGGCTGCTATTATAGTAGTGGCGTTATTAATTTTTATTTTAAGTAGAGTAAAAAATAATAAAAATATTATTGAACCAGACGTTTTGGTTATAGGCGACACACAAACAAAGGGTTTGCCGACAAGACTTATGACCGAGGAAGAAAAAATTTATAAAGTTGGTATTGATCCTGCTCAGGAGGTTGAAGTTTTAAAAGATCAGGATGGTCTTTATAATTATCGCTTGAAAAATAAATAAAAATTTTTAAATAACTATTTTATGTTTAATGACTTAAATCAAACAGGTCAGCCTGCCCCACAAGCTCCAGTAGATGATATTTTTGCTGAAACTGATAAAAATGCCGAGGCTAAAAAGTTTTCTGGATATTATTCTAACCAGACTACCCCCGGTGTTTTAAATAGTTCTGTAGAAATAGAAACTCAAAGAGTGGGCTTATCGTCGGCCGAAGATGTTCCGGTATCGTCTAAGGGTAAAATTTTAAAAATAGTTTTAATAATCTTATTAATTTTATTATTGTTAGGGTTAGGTTATTTGGTTTATGCTAAATTTTTAACAGGTGCAAAAACTGATAATAATTTAGCTTTAACCTCAACCACTACGGCCACTACTTCGGTAATTAAAGAAGAATCTAAAATCACTTTCGGCCAAGATTTAACTGTAAACGAAGTGGCCACCGAAACTGTCCCGGTTAGTGAAGAGGTTGTCGTTATCCCGTCTATTCCCATTGCCACAACTACTCCACCGGTTAGTAATTTAACTGATTTTGATGATGATGGTTTAACTGACGAAGAAGAAAATATTTTAGGTACTGATATTAACCTTAAAGATACTGATACCGATGGTCTCTCTGATTATGAAGAAGTAAAAATTTATAATACTAATCCCAATAAAATAGATACTGATGGTGATCTTTTATCAGATTATGAAGAAGTAAAAATTTATAAAACCGATCCTCTTAAAGTAGATACTGATGGTGATACTTATTCTGATGGTGCAGAAGTACAAGGTGGCTACAATCCACTTGGTACTGGTAAAATGACAGACGTTCCTAAATAAAATATAGGAACCACTAATTTAAAATAATTTTGGTATGAATAATAGTTTTGTTGAAAAAAATAAACTTAAAAATAAAAATGGTCTTTTTTCACAGAAAAAACCAGAACGAAAAGTTTCTTTAAGTCTTCATATTATGCCAAAAAGGCGGGAATCAGATGACGTTAAAGTTTTCAGCTGGTTAATTGCCAGCCTATTAATTATTTCCAGTTTGATTATTTTACTAATGATGTATGTTTAAAGGTTTCCAAAAATCTAAAATTACTTTTAACCCTGATAAAAAAATTGAAGATAAAATCAGCGCTGACTTTGTTACCCATAATATGCCAGAATCAAATCGTTTTTCTGGTCAGACTTTTTCTGACACAAAAATTACTAGCAGTAATAAATCAGTGATTATCCCTGAAGTAGCCAGTCATCATAAAATTGGTTTTTTAATAATTGGTGGTGGTCTAGTTTTGGTAGCAGTTTTATTATATTTTGGTTATTCTTATTTTGTTAAACCGCTTCTTAATCCAACAGAAGTTCCGGTTGTTAATATAAATACGATAGAAAATAATGAAATCACAACTACTACGAATTTAAAAAATGAAGATTCTGAAACTATTTCAGATAGTATTATAAGCGATGCTCCTATTATTGCCACCTCTACACCTGTTACACCATCTTCTACGGAACCAATTTTAGCAGAAGAGCGTCCAGTAGTTTTAGAAACGGTAAAAGTTTCAACAGTTGATTCAGATGCTGACGGTTTAACTGATGATGAGGAAAGAATTGTGGGCACTGACCCTAATAAAGCTGACACCGATGATGATGGTTATTTAGATTTAGCTGAACTTAAAAGTGGCTATGATCCGCTTGTTCCTAACCAAAAAATATCAGAAAATTCCTCAATGCTAAGTTATCAAATTGATCAAGAAGCCAGTATTATTTATCCTTTAACTTGGGATATAAGTAAAAGTGAGGCTAACAATACGATAATTTTTGCTGATTCTGATAAAGCCTTTATTCAGGTTTTTTATCAAGATAACCCAGAAAAATTAGCGCCTAATCTTTGGTTCGGTCAGCAATTTTCTGGCGTGACCCCTGGAGAGTCAGTTAGTGGCCAAACTTGGCAAGGAGTTTATTCTAGCGATGGCTTAGCTGCTTATATATTTAACAAAGATTTTTCAAAAATTTATAATTTTTCTTGTTCTCCTTTAACGTCTGATACTAGTAGCGTTACCTTATTCCATTTAATGATTAAAACTTTAGTGATTAAATAATTATTACCCAAATAAAAAGACTTGCTTGTTGGCAAGTCTTTTATATTAAAGCAATTCTATTTTTTTATTGATTCTTTAGGACAGTATCAATAATGCCATATTTTTTAGCCTCTTCAGCTGACATCCAGTTATCACGATCACTATCACGTTCGACTTTATCAACTTTTTGTTCGGTGTGTATGGCTAATATTTTATTTAGTTTTTCTTTTGTTTTTAAAATATGTTCTGCCTGTATTTTAATATCAGAAGCCTGTCCCTCGGCGCCACCCATTACTTGATGAATCATTACTTCGCTATTAGGCAGGGCCATACGTTTTCCCTTAGCTCCAGCAGCTAGTAAAAGAGAGGCCATTGAAGCGGCGGTACCTAAACAAATAGTAGCGACGTCGGCTTTAATATATTGCATTGTGTCGTAAATAGCTAAACCTGCAGCGACCGAACCACCAGGAGAGTTAATATAAAATTTAATATCTTTAGTTTTATCTTCCGCGTCTAAAAATAATAATTGAGCAATAATTATATTAGCCACATGATCATCGATAGCCTCTCCTAAAAAAATAATACGATCACGAAGTAGGCGAGAATAAATATCATAAGCCCGCTCCATTTGTCCTTCTTTTTCAATAACTGTTGGTATAAGTGGCATATTTTTATGATTTTAAGTTAAATTATTGAATAATTTAGCCTCTTTATTAATATATTTGGCTTAATTATAATTAAAATATCACCTTTTGTAA
Organism: uncultured Gammaproteobacteria bacterium; assembly: GCA_964355275.1. Taxonomy (GTDB): domain Bacteria; phylum Patescibacteriota; class Patescibacteriia; order Patescibacteriales; family UBA12465; genus JAEZRQ01. The sequence goes on from CAYHCB010000002.1 coordinate 41,249, forward strand.
AGATGTTAATTAAATGTGGTTTTTGCCCATTGATTTTTTATGGGGTTTATTCTAAGCTTTAGAAGCAAAACGCTGTAATTTTTTCGTTTCGCTTTTTAATTTATAAATTTATATGCAAAAGCAGTCAAAAAGTTTATTTTCTTCAAAGAAAACTCGTCTACGTTTTACCTTGTTTTTAGTTTTAATTTTTGCTTTAGTTTCCTTTTTAGGAAGTGCTGGCAACTATTATAATCGCTTTTCTAATGTTTTAGCTCGAGCTACTCATAACGTGGTTATTCTGCCCTTAGCTAAAGAAATTCCTTTTGTTTTAGGACTTGATTTGCAGGGTGGCACTCAATTAACTTATGAGGCTGATGTCAAAAATATTCTCGAAAAAGATCGCGCCACCTCTTTAGATGGTGTCCGAGACGTAATCGAGCGTCGCGTTAATTCCACAGGTGTTAGCGAACCAGTAATCCAAGTTAATCGAAGTATTTCTGGCGACTATCGAGTGATAGTTGAGTTAGCTGGGATTAAAAATGTTGATGAGGCTATTAAATTAATTGGTGAAACTCCTCTTTTAGAATTTAAAGAAACTACCACTGCTACCACAAGCCCGATTACTTTGAGTAATAATGGAACCTCAAGTTCTGTTACTTTAGATAGTAGCGGAACCTCAACTGATGTTGCGGCTAATTTAGAGTTAGCCTGGAAAAATACGGAGCTCACTGGTAAAAATCTTAAAAGCGCTGCTTTAAATTTCAATCCTAATGATGGCACCCCCGAAGTATCTTTAAAATTTGATGAGGAGGGGTCAAAAATGTTTGAAGCTATTACTAGACGTAATATAAACAAACAAGTAGCCATAGTTTTAGATGGTTACACTATTAGTGCACCAACAGTTAGTCAGGAAATTAGCGGTGGCGAGGCGGTTATTTCTGGAAAATTTACAATAACCGAAGCTAAACTATTAGTACAAAGACTTAATACTGGAGCCTTACCAGTGCCGATTACTTTAATTGGTCAACAAACAGTTGAGGCTAGTTTAGGTCAACAGTCAATTGATAACAGTCTTAAGGCTGGCATGGTTGGTTTTTTATTAGTTGCCTTGTTCATGATTATTTATTATCGTTTTCCGGGTCTCGTTTCTGTTTTATGTTTAGTTATTTATGTGTTTGCTGTTTTAGCAATCTTTAAGATAATGCCTTGGTGGATGACAGCGGTATTTTTAGTTTCACTATTTGCTTTATTTATATCCGTATTTAAGGAGCTAAAGATTTTTGATGGTATTTTATCAGCAGCCATGTTTTTAGTCGTCTTTATTTTCTTGGGTTATTATGCTCATACTGCTGTTACCTTAACTTTAGCCGGCATTACTGGTTTTATTCTCTCTATCGGTATGGCTGTTGATGCTAATATTTTAATTTTTGAACGGATGAAAGAAGAACTTAAAAGCGGGAAACCTCTTGATATCGCTATTGATGAAGGCTTTAAACGAGCTTGGCCTTCAATTCGTGATGGTAATACTACTACTATTTTAGCTTGCTTTGTTTTAATGAGTTTTGGTACCGGGTTAGTTAAAGGTTTTGGTGCAACTTTATTTTTAGGAGTTGCAATCTCTATGTTAAGCAGCATTGTTATTACCAGCAGCTTAATGAGAGTCTTTGTTGGTAAATTTTTAGCTAATCATCCTTGGTGGTTAGGTGTTAAAAAAATTAATAACTAAACATCTTTTTTACTTTAAATTTATGATTAATTATAAAATTATTAAGTATCGCAAGCTTTGGGTTTTAATTTCCGCTGGTATAGTTATTCTTTCAATTATATCTTTATCAGTTTGGGGTTTAAAAGCCGGCCTAGATTTTACTGGTGGTAGTTTACTGGAGGTTAAATTCGCTGGTAATCAGCCAACTGTAATGGAGATTCAAAATGGTTTAAAGGATGCGGCGGTAAGTAGTTTAATTGTTCAACCAACTGGTAGTAACTCAGTTATTTTACGTTTTCAAGAAACTTCTCAAGAGAAACATTTAGCCGTTATTGATGCTCTAAAAAAGATTGATTCAGCTAAGTTGGGGATGACTGAGATTAGATTTGAGTCTATTGGATCGTCAGTTGGCGCAGAATTACGAAGTAAATCTTTTTGGGTGATGTTCTTAGTTCTTGTAATTATTATTTTGTATATTTCTGTTGCCTTTAGTAAAGTTTCTAAGCCAGTGGCTTCTTGGAAGTATGGTTTAATTGCTGTTATTTCTCTATTTCATGATATTTTTATTACCGCTGGTATTTTCGCTATCTTGGGCCATTACTTCGGGGTAGAAGTAAATACCCCCTTTGTGGTTGCTTTGCTTACAGTGCTAGGTTATAGTGTTCATGATACGATTGTTGTTTTCGATAGAACCAGAGAAAATTTACCAAAAAGTCATGATTCTTTCGCTGAAACAGTTAATCACAGTTTAAATCAGACTTTCGTTAGATCAGTTAACACTGTCGTGACCGTTCTTCTGTCCTTATCTGCTGTTTTGGTTTTTGGTGGAGCTTCAATTAGAGATTTTGTTTTAGCTTTAATGATTGGTATTTTCTGTGGCGCTTATAGCTCACTATTTCTAGCTAGTCCATTATTGGTTTATTTTGAAGAGTGGCAGAGAAAAAAATAAGTATCATTTTAACTATATAAAAAGGACTCCTTTGCCAGTTGGCAAATAGGAGTCCTTTTTAATTTATGATATAATTTTATTATGAAAAAATTTATTTTAGGCTCGGGCTCAGCTTGGTTGGCGGAATTTTCTATTTTAATTATCGTTGGCTTAACGCCTTTATTTTTTAATTATTTTTATCCAACCAGCATTGACTTAAGTAAAATTGTAATTTTTAAAATATTTACAATGCTTTTGTTTTTTTCTGTTATTTGGCGCTTATCTTCACTTGAGTTAAGTATCAATAAAAATATTTGGCGCATACTTTGGCCGATGATATTATTATTTATTTTTTTAACGCTTAGTTTATTTCTCTCAATTGATATTACCACTTCTTGGTTCGGTTCTTTTGAGCGACAAGAAGGCCTAATATCTTGGTTTTTTTATGGCTTATGGGCAATTTTATTGATTTTACACTTTACTGGTGATAGCGAAGAAGAAAAAAATTTAAAAATTCGTCGCTTGTTTATCGTTGCCTCTATTTCTGGTTTTTTAGTTTCAATTTATGCTATTTTGCAAATAATTGGCGTCGATTTCATCACTTGGTCTGAGCCGGCTAAACTTACGGGGCGCGCGGTTTCATCTTTTGGACAACCAAATTATTTAGCCTGCTGGCTGTTAATTATTTTACCCTTTACTGCCTATTTATTTTTTAATACCAAAAATAATTTAATCCGTGGCCTGTGGAGTTTATTTTTTGTCACTGAATTAGGGGCCTTACTTGCGACCGGAAGTCGTTCGGCTTTCATTACATTTTTAGTTATTTCAATTTTGTGGTCATTTTGGTTTTTTAATAAAAAAAAGATATTATCATTTCGCAAAATTGCCATAATTATTTTATCAGGACTAGTACTTACTTTATTTTTTGCTAGTTTTTTGTTGATTAGTAATCCGTCTAGATTTAAAGAACTGACTAATATAAAAAAGAGTACTGTTTATGTTCGCTTAGAATTATGGAAGACTGGCTGGCAGGCTTTTACTAAAAAACCTTTATTTGGTTATGGTTTAGAAAACCAGAAAGAAGCTTATGTTAAAGCTTATAAAGTTGATTGGGCAATTTATGCTAGGCCTAATACTTATAGCGATAGAGCTCATAATTTAATTTTAGATACGCTTTTAACTAGCGGGATTATTGGTTTAGTTATTTTTATTTATTTTTTAAGCTGGGTTTATTTAAATTTGCTTAAAGCTTTTAAGGCTAATTTGAAAAATGAGTTGCCGGCCTTTTTAATCTGGTCTTTAAGTGTTTATTTATTTTCTTTATTTTTTAATTTTTCTATTACAGTCACTAATATTTATTTTTGGTTAATCGTCGGGGTATCAATTTTTTTAATAGGTGGACCATTAGTTTCTGTTAAAAATAATGATAAAAAATTTGATTTATTCCGTTTAGTCTTAGTGGTAACGGCTGCCATTTTATTTATTTATAGTACATTTATAGAAATTAAGCGCCTGAAAGCAGATTATTTTTTTAATAAATCTTTGTTAGCAACAGCTGATTCGGAATATTTTACGGCCCTAGTCCTTTCAGATTATCTAGAAGAAACGCACCCTGACCCAGTAAGCAAATCGTTTTATAATCAGGGGCTGTCTTTACGCTTTTTAGAAAGCTTACCTCGTATCTATGATAAATCTAGTTTTTATGTAGTCTTAAATTATTTAGTTGATACCGAAAAAAATATTCCTGATAATAATTTTGAAAATAAATTTGTTAAAGCTTTTATTTTGGGAAGTACTAATCGTTTGTATGAATCTCAAAAAATGTTTAATGATTTAGCTGGTATAAGTCCTCAGTTACCGAAACTTTATTTAGCTTGGGGTGACGTGTTATTATTTAATAAGCAATATATGGAGGCCAAAACTAAATTTGAAAAAGCCTTTAGTTTACTTCCAGATATAAATAACCCTTATCTAAACGAACAACAAGCAGTTCGCTTAAATATTTATCAAAATCAGGTAGAAGCACGATTATCTCAGGTTAATTTATTTTTAAAGTAATTATATGAACGAATATTTATTAATTGGTCCGATTTTTTCTTTAATTTTTGGTTTGTTGATTGGTAGTTTTATTAACTGCCTAGCTTGGCGATTGTATAAAGAAGAAACAATTTTTGGTCGCTCTTATTGTCCTAAATGTTTAAAACAAATTTTGTGGCATGACAATATTCCCCTTTTAAGTTTTATTTTATTAAAGGGTAAATGCCGTTCATGTTCCGAGAGAATATCTTGGCAATATCCTCTAGTTGAACTTACAACTGGCCTTTTGTTTTATTTTTCTTTTTTATTTTATGGTGCTTTGTCGCCACTTATACTTCTTAAAATTTTTATTGCCATTGCCGTTTTAGTTCTGGTGTTTATCTTCGATTTTCGTTGGTATCTAATTCCAGTTTCCGCTCTACTATGGTCCGGTTTAGTAATAATTATTTTAGGAGCCTTAACTTATCCTTATAATTTAGGCTCTTATCTTTTTGCTTTAGCTGTTTCTATGATTTTAGGTGTTCTATTCTTTGGAATTCAATATTTAATTACCAGAGGTAAGGGGTTAGGCGAGGGTGATATCTGGCTAGGATTATTTTTAGGCGCCTTATTTCCGAGTATACCAGAGCTTTGCGTCGCTATTTTAGGGGCTTACTTTATTGGTTCAATTGTTGGTTTAAGTCTTTTGTTATCAGCCCATAAAAAATGGGGAAGCAAACTGCCTTTAGGCGTTTTCTTGGCAATCTCTGGGGTTATTTCTTTGTTTTATGGTAATGAAATTGCTTCTTGGTATTTAGGCCTTTTTTAGTTTTAAAATTGATTGCCGAAAAAATCAAAATCTAGTATAATAAATTTGAACAAGTAAAGTTTTTTTAGTTGAACGGATGTTTCTAAAATTCGTTTTTTCTTGATTTTTCAGTTAGCTTACATTTATAAATTATTTATGAGAGATGAAATTATTGCTGGTTTAGACGTCGGCTCAACCGCTATTCGCCTGGTAATTGGCCAAAAAATACAGACTCCTTCTGGTGAAGAGCTGCAAATTATTGGCGCCGTATCGTCACCAACCGCTGGGGTTAATAAAGGGGTTGTAACTAGTATCGAAGAAACAACTTCTTCTATTTCAGCTTGTTTAGAAAAAGCTGAACGTTTAATCGGCGTTCCGATTACTAATGTTTGGGTTAGTATTAATGATCCTCATGTTAAATGTGAACGCAGTAAAGGCGTGGTGGCTGTTTCTAAAAGTGACGGTGAAATAAATGAGGCCGATGTTAATCGAGCTATTGAAGCGGCACGCGCTTTAGCTGTTCCCGTTAATTATGAAATTTTACATGTTATTCCGGTTAAATTTTCGGTTGATAATCAGACTGATATAAAAGATCCAATTGGCATGAGTGGCATTCGTTTAGAAGTGGAAACTTTAATAATTCAAGGATTGTCCACTCAAATTAAAAATTTAACAAAAGCAATTTATAGAACTGGTCTGGAAATCGAAGATTTAGTACTCGCCCCATTAGCGGCTTCAGAATCAGTTTTAACACCTAAACAAAAAGAACTTGGAGTCGCTTTAGTAAATATTGGCTCATCAACAACTTCCGTGGCCGTTTATGAAGAAAGAAATTTATTACATACCGCTATATTACCTATTGGTTCGGAGCATGTAACGGCTGATATTGCTATTGGTCTTCGTTGCCCGATTAATTTAGCGGAACGAATTAAAAGAGAATTTGGTAGTTGCAATCCAGGCGAAATAGATCGCGAAGAAGAAGTTGATGTTAGGGAACTAGTTAAAGAAGAGGATGTAAATGATGATATTGAAACAGTTTCTCGCCATTATGTGGCGGAAATTATTGAAGCTAGAGTAGAAGAAATATTAGAAAAAATAGATGCCGAATTTAAAAAAATTGATAGATCGGGAATGTTACCAGCCGGCATAGTTTTTGTTGGTAGTGGTTCAGAGCTTAACGGTTTAGTTGATTTAGCTAAACGAAAATTACGTTTACCAGCTTGTATGGGTTTATCTCGTAACGTAAGTGTAGTAATTGATAAAGTGAAAACACCAGAATTTTTGACTTCCCTTGGTTTAGTTATTTGGGGAAACCACAATGGTGGAGACGGTGGTCAAAATAATTTACGTAAAAATTTAGCAGGAGTCTTCGGAAAAGCTAAAAGTTTTTTTCAACGAATAATTCCAAAATAATAAATATTAAAATACGGAGTGAGTAGCGTTTTAACAAGTATTCTCAGATAATTTAACGCTTCTAATTTTCGCAAATAGTTATATGGCTGAAATAAAACCAGAAATTGAAACTTTCGCTAAAATAAAAGTAGTCGGCGTTGGTGGCGGCGGCGGTAGTGCTATTAACCGAATGGTTAACAGTGGTATTAAGGGTGTAGAATTTGTGGCAGTTAATACTGACATTCAAGCTTTACACTATAACAAGGCTAGCGAAAAAATTCATATCGGTAAAACCGTGACTAGGGGACTTGGCGCTGGAATGAATCCAGAGTTAGGTAAGGCGGCAGCTGAAGAATCGGAAAATGAAATAAGAGAAGCTTTAAAGGGGTGTGATATGGTTTTTATTACTTGTGGTATGGGTGGCGGAACCGGTTCCGGAGCGTCTCCTGTGGTAGCTAAAATTTCTCGTGAACTAGGAGCTTTAACAGTTGCGGTGGTAACCAAACCTTTTGCTTTTGAGGGTGGTCAAAGAAAAAATATTGCTGATCGAGCATTTGCCGAATTAGCTGATAAAGTAGACACTATAATCACTATTTCTAATGATAAATTATTACAGGTGATTGATAAAAAAACTTCTTTACTTGATGCTTTTAATATTGCCGATGATGTTCTTCGCCAGGGAGTTCAAGGTATTGCCGAAATAATTACTGTCCCTGGTATTATTAATGCCGACTTTGCCGATGTTAAAGCGGTTATGTCTAATGCCGGTAGCGCTTTAATGGGTATTGGTCAGGCAAGTGGTGAAAATAAAGCCATTGACGCTGCTAAAGCTGCTATTAATTCTAGTTTACTAGACATGTCTATTGATGGTGCTCGTGGCATTGTCTTTACAATCACTGGTGGCGCTGATTTATCAATGAATGAAGTTAGTGAGGCCGCTAAAGTTATCACGGCTGCCGCTGATGAGGACGCTAAGATTATTTTTGGCGCAGTTATCGATGAATCACTTAAAGATGAAATTAAAATTACAGTGGTGGCCACTGGTTTTGATGGTAAAGGTAACAGCCTAAAGAGTGAAACAATAAAAAATACCTATACCCCAAATTCTTTTAATGAGGAAATGGAAAAAGAAAATGCACCTAGCTCTCAATCTTGGGCCGACAAAACTAAAACTAAATTATCCGTCTTTAAAAATACGCCAATTAAACCAATTCTTGAGAAAAAAATGGAGCAACCAAGTTCTACTAGTATTGAAGAGGACGATTTAAGTGTTCCAGCGTTTATTAGGAAGAAGATGATGTAAAAAAATTTAAAAGATATAAAAAAATAGGGTAAAAGCCCTATTTTTTGTTAGTAAAAATTTATCAATTATTTATATCATTATAAGACTCATTATTTTGGCTTATTAAAAAATATTGAAATTTTTTTTAACCCTATAAAAACTAGCCAATAACGTTTATATATTTTTTTAAACCCATAATCATTGTTTTTTAAATTCCCCACTAATTATCCACAGGCGTAAAACAGAACCCAGCTAGATCAATATTTTATTAAAAATTGGCTATTTATTATAGCTTGTCCTAGTCTTTTAGTTTTGCTACAATAGCTATACATACAAGATGTAGTGTGATAAATAAAAAAGTACCCACTAAATATTGTTGTCGCTCCTCTTGACGAATTTCGACTCTTTGAGTGATAACTAGCCCTATGAAATGTCCAATTTGTTATTTTGATGACACTAAAGTGGTGGATTCTCGTGTCGCGACCGATGGTTTATCTATTCGGCGCCGTAGGGAATGTTTAAAGTGTGGTTTTCGTTTTTCTACATATGAAGAAGTTGAAATTTTAGATTTAGTTATAGTCAAACGTGATGGCCGAAGAGAATCTTATAGCCGAGAGAAGTTAATTAGTGGTCTTAAAAAATCCTTAGAAAAAAGAGCGGTTACCGATGACAAATTTAAACAGTTGATTCATGGGATTGAAAGAGATTTACAAAAACTGAGAAAAAATGAAATTACTTCTCGTCAGGTTGGACAGATGGTAATGAAACATTTGAAAAAAACCGATCAAGTTGCCTATATTAGATACGCCTCAGTTTATGAACAGTTTAAAGATGCTAATGAATTTCGTAAAGAGTTGAATAAATTAATTAAAGAAAAAAAATAATTTTAAAAATCAAGATTTTAAGGGGAATATTTAGTTTATATATTGTCTCTAAAAAATTAGTAACTCATTATGTCAGAAATAATCACTCAAATTCGTAAGCGTTCCGGAGCTATCGTTGACTTTGATAAGGCCAAAATTATTCGGGCTATTCGTAATGCTCAAGAGGCTATTAATTTACCCAATGATAAGTTGGCCGAAGAATTAAGTGTAAAAATAATTGAAAAAATTTCTAAACATTTTCATAAAAATACTATTCCCGCAGTTGAAGAAGTTCAGGATATTGTTGAAGAAACTTTAATTGAAAGTAAGCAAATTGCTTTAGCTAAAACTTACATTATTTATCGCGACCAACATCGTCAGATTAGAGATATAAGTAAAGGCACTTCGGACGAAAAATTAATGGAAGATTATTTAGGCAGATCCGATTGGCGATTAAAAGAGAATAGTAATATGAGTTTTTCGGTGCAGGGGTTAAATAATTATATTGCTTCGGCGGTTTCGGCTCGTTATTGGCTTAATAAATTATATCCTGAGAACATAAGAGCGGCGCATGTAAGTGGCGATTTACATATTCATGATTTAGGTTTGCTGGCTCCTTATTGCTGTGGTTGGGATCTTAAGGATTTACTAGTTAAAGGTTTTCGGGGCGTTTCTGAAAAAGTTCAAAGTAAACCACCAAAACATTTTAGAAGTGCTTTAGGACAAATTGTTAACTTTTTTTATACCATGCAAGGCGAGGCAGCTGGCGCTCAAGCTTTTTCAAATTTTGATACTTACCTAGCTCCTTACATTCGTTATGATCATCTAACATATAAAGAGGTTAAACAGGGTCTTCAGGAGTTCATGTTTAATATCAATGTTCCTACTCGGGTTGGATTTCAAACTCCTTTTACTAACGTCACTTTAGATATCACCCCTTCTAAATTAATTGGCGAAGAAAGTGTGGTAATAGGCGGTGAAATCATGCCAGAGCAATATAAAGATTTTCAAGCAGAAATGGATACCTTCAATCAAGCTTTCGCTGAAGTAATGTTAGAGGGTGATTCCACTGGCCGTGTATTTGGTTTTCCAATTCCAACATATCAAATTGATAAAAAATTTGATTGGGACAGAGAGTGTCTAAAGCCAATGTGGGAAATGACCGCTAAATACGGTGTTCCTTATTTTTCTAATTTTGTTAACTCAGACATGGATAGAGACGATGCTCGTTCGATGTGTTGTCGTTTAAGACTAGATAATCGTGAACTTAGAAAGCGTGGCGGTGGCTTATTTGGCGCTAACCCACTAACTGGTTCTCTCGGCGTAGTAACAATTAATCTAGCTAGACTTGGTCATTTATCTAAAGATAGTACTGATTTTAAGAAGAGATTACTTGATTTAATGGAAATAGCTAAAGAAAGTTTAGAAATAAAACGTAAGGTGGTTGAGAAATTTACTGACGACGGTTTATATCCTTACTCTCGTTTTTACTTACATGATATAAAAGAGCGTTTTGGTAGTTATTGGCAGAATCATTTTAATACCATTGGTATAAATGGCATGAATGAGGCGGCTCTAAATTTATTAGGTCAAGATATTTCTACGACTGAAGGACATGATTTTGCCGCTGATATCTTAGAGTTTATGCGTGACAAAATGCGTGATTTTCAAGAAGAGAGTGGTAGCTTATATAATCTAGAAGCTACTCCAGGAGAAGGCTGCACCTATCGATTTGCCAAAAAAGATAAAGAGATTTATCCAGAAATTATTTGTGCTAACGATAAAGCTTTTAAGGAAAATGGTACACCACCTTATTACACTAATTCAAGTCACTTACCAGTTGGATTCACTAATGATATTTTTACTGCCCTTGATTTACAAGATGACTTACAAATTAAATATACCGGAGGCACAGTATTACATGGGTTCTTGGGGGAAAGAATTAAAGATGGTGAGGCTACCAAAAAATTAGTTCATAAGATTATTGATAATTATAAATTACCATATTTTACGATTACCCCAACTTTTTCAGTTTGTCCAAAACATGGTTATCTGGCCGGCGAACATAAATATTGCCCTAAGTGCGATGAGGATATCGGGTTTTCTCCGGAAAACGAAATTATCGCTCAGCGCTTAGCTAATACTTAATTTAATTAATAATATAAAAAATTTAAATAATAACATTATGAGCCCAATCCAAACTCAAAGACAAGAATGCATTGTCTACAGTCGTGTTGTTGGCTGGTTAACTCCAGTAAGAAACTTTAATCCAGGAAAAACCTCTGAATATGGCGATCGTTTAACTTATAATGTTGAAGAAAAAAATTGTTAATTAAGTAAGGAACTTTTGGTGGCGAAGGCGCCCCTTCGCTATTTGAAGGCTAACTGTTTCGTCCCTTTTTTCCTGGTCAAAAAATATGATTATTGGTGGACTTGAAAAAATGACCTTAATAGATTATCCAGGACAATTGGCAGCGATTGTTTTTACCAAAGGTTGTAATTTTCGTTGTCATTTTTGCTATAACCCCCTGCTTGTCTGGCCCGAGAGGGAAACAGACGAAAAAAAATATGAAAAGACTTATCCTAGTATTTCTGAGGATGAGTTTTTTCTTTTTTTGAGAAGTCGTCAGGGTAAATTAGACGGTGTAGTAATTACTGGTGGAGAGCCAACGATTCACGCCGATCTATCAGTTTTTATAAAAAAAATAAGAGCCTTAGGTTATAAAATAAAATTAGATACAAATGGGACTAACCCAAAAGTTTTAACCAAACTTTTAAAAGAAAATCTTTTAGATTATGTGGCAATGGATTTAAAGGCACCATTTAATAAATATGAAAGTGTTGTTGGAGTAAAAGTGAACTGTCAGGATTTAGAAAAAAGTGTTAAAATGATAATTAATAGTCAGGTCCCTCATGAATTTAGAACTACCGTTGTCCCTGGTTTGCTTAATTTAGAAGACTTTGTGGTAATGGGTAAAATAATTAAAGGAGCGAGTGCCTGGTATTTGCAAAAATTTAAATCAGATACCGAGTTAGTTGATCGTAAACTTGAAAAAAAATCTTCATTTTCTGATAAAGATATGGCCGAGATGGTTAAAGTGGGGATGGCTTATGTTAAAATTTGTGATTTAAGATAAAGATATGGAAACTGAAATAAAAAATGAAGTAGATAAAGGGAAAGAATCATCGGCTCTGCTTATAGAGCAAAATGAACTTTTACGTCATAATTTAGAAGTCAGTCAGGAGATTTTAGAAAAGACAGATATTATTAAAAATTATGTAAAATGGCAGAAAGTTTGGTCAACGGTTCGTTTACTCCTTATTTTAGTGCCTCTTTTAATTGGTTTTTTATACTTACCCCCACTTATTAAAAATTATTTAGATCAATTTTCTTCTTTATATAAATAAAATATGAGTAATAGTGAAATAGCAGTTTTTGCTCAAACAACTTTTAGAAACGAATTTAAAAAATTCGGAATTAAAACCGACGATAGACGTCGTCATATGTATTTGATTGGAAAAACTGGTATGGGCAAATCAACAGTTTTAGAAAACATGATAATAGATGATATTAGAGCGGGACGAGGAGTGGCGGTTGTTGATCCCCATGGTGATTTAGCTGAAAAAATAATGCAATATATTCCTGCTGAGCGAGTAAAAGATGTGGTTTATTTTAACCCAGCTGACATGGAATATCCAATTGCTTTTAACGTCGTGGAGCAAGTAGAACATCACTTACAACATTTAGTCGCTTCTGGATTAATTGGTGTCTTTCAAAAATTATGGGCTGATTCCTGGGGGCCTCGTTTGGAATATATTTTACGTAATGCTATCTTAGCCATTTTAGATTTTCCAGGTTCTACTTTATTGGGGGTTGTTAGAATGCTAAGCGATAAAGCTTATCGTAAAAGAGTAGTTTCTAATATCAAAGATCCGGTTGTTAAAGCCTTTTGGGAAAAAGAGTTTGCTAGTTATGCTGATAAATTTGCTTCCGAAGCTGTTTCGCCTATTCAAAATAAAGTGGGACAATTTTTATCTAGCGCTTTAATGAGAAATATTGTTGGCCAAGTAAAATCATCGATAGATTTGCGCGACATCATGGATAATGGAAAAATTCTTATTATGAATTTATCTAAGGGCCGTATTGGTGAAGATAATTCTGCTTTACTGGGAGCGATGATGATTACTAAGATTCAATTAGCGGCGATGAGCCGGGTAGATATTCCTGAAAAAGAACGTCGCGATTTTTATTTGTATATTGATGAATTTCAAAATTTTTCTACTGACTCATTTGCAAATATTCTATCTGAAGCTAGAAAATATCGTTTAGATTTAATTTTAGCTCATCAATATATTGAACAATTAACCGAAAAAGTTAAACCGGCTGTTTTTGGTAACGTGGGGACAATGATCTCTTTTAGAGTGGGGGCTTCTGATGCTGAAGAATTGGCCAAAGAATTCATGCCGACTTTTAATGAAGAAGATTTAGTTAACCTGCCAAAATATGAGATGTATTTAAAACTAATGATTGATGGTATTACCTCGGCGCCATTTTCTGCTCGCGGTTTACCGCCACTTACTGACGAAGAGCGCACCGGACAAGAAGAAAACACGATTAGATTTTCTCGAGAAAAATATGCTACACCTCGCAGTATTGTTGAGGAAAGAATTATGAGTTGGCACGAAAGTTCTGACGAAGGTGATAAACGAGTTGAGCGCCCCGCTACAGTTAATATTCCTTCAGCTAGCGGCAATAACGTAAATAGTAAAATTATTCCTAGTACTCGCAATTATGAACCACAGGGCGGTGAGGGCTATCGGACTAATTGTGCTTTATGTAATAATGTTACCTTTACCCCATTTGAGCCAGATGGAGTACGACCAGTTTTTTGTAAACAATGTTTAAGTAAGAAAAAAGAAGAGCGTAAAATAGAAATGGAAAAAAATCAACCAGCCAAACAGGCGACGACGGTAAATCCTGTCGCTAATCTGGCAGTTTCCCCAAAGATGGTGGCTACGCCAACAATTCCGGCTACCACCACTACCACTACTACTACGGTAACGGCGACAACTTTAGTTGAAGCGCCTGTTAAAAAAACAAATAATATTCCAGCTACCCCTAAGACTAGTTATAGCAATGAAGCCGGACAAAATAGTAAAAGAATAATAAATAATTCTCAGATACCCCCTCGTCAATCGACTAATCAGGCGGCTAATGTAAATATTTTACGACCCCTTAAACCTCAGGCCCCTATTAAACCGCAACCTTTTAGACCATCAAGTATGGCTAGTTTTGAGGTTCCAGAAAAACCGGTGGCGACGATGTCTTTAGGAGACTTAAGTTCAGCTCAACCATTAAATTTTAAAGGACGACCGGATATGGTTAAAACTGATAAAAATATCACCGAAGTTAATGACAAAGATGATGGAGAATTATTAGCTAATTGGCCTGCTGGCGATAATTGGCAAGAAGGAGAAGAGATTAACCTAAATAAACAAGACAAATAATTTACCGCCGTATCTTATTTTTCCTCAGAAATAGATTGGTGACTGATAATTTTATGTATTTATTTTTTGATACGGAGACAACTGGTTTACCCAAGGACTATAAAGCCCCAGCTTCAGATTCTTTAAATTGGCCACGATTGGTTCAAATTGCTTGGAGTTGGTATGACGCTGAAGGTAATATTTGGGAGAGCGAAAGTTATATCATTAAACCTAATGGTTTTATAATTCCTGAAGAAGTGGCTAAAATACATCGCGTAACTCAAGAAAGGGCGGAATTAGAAGGAGTTGATTTAGAGGTGGCTCTTAAACATTTTTCACAGGAACTTAAAAAAGCAGAATTTTTAGTGGCGCATAACATTGATTTTGATGATAAAATTGTTAGTGCTGAATTTTTTCGTTTAAATATGGAAAATTTATTAGAAAATACTCCTAAAATATGTACCATGAAAAGTAGCGTTAACTTCTGTCGTATTCCTAATAGTTATGGACGCTATAAATGGCCAAATTTAGATGAATTACATAATAGCTTGTTTGGTGTTGGTTTTTCTGATGCCCACGACGCTTTAGTTGATGTCGGTGCTTGCGCTAAATGCTTTTTTGAGCTAAAAAATAGGAACGCTATCTAAAAGTTTTTATTTAAAATAAATGACAGATTATCTTAAAATTGGCAAGGCTACAGAACTTAAGGGGAGGGATTATAGATTATATCGTGGGCTGGAAATGGTTCCCGGTATTTTATCGCTAGGAACATTATTAATTTTAATTGTTCTTTCTTTTTTTAAGCCAGTTTGGGTGGCTTATTTTTTAATTGCCTTTGATGTTTATTGGTTGCTTCAAGTAATATATTTAGCTTTGTATTTAGTTTCTTCATATCTTAAAGTGCAAAAAAATACAAAAATTAATTGGCAAGAGAAATGTCAGACATTAACTAGCGATAGCTCTGATCTACCAAGCGATTGTTTAGCAAGAAATGGTGTGAAGTGGGAAGAGTTGCATCATTTAATTATTTTACCAAATTATAATGAAGACATAGATATTATTCGTACTTGCCTTAAGGCTTTGCTTGATGATGGCTTTCCTCCGGAACAAATGATGGTGGCGCTCGCCATGGAAGAGCGTGCTGGAGCAGAAGCTCATACTAGAGCAGAAATAATTAGACAAGAATTTTCTACAAAATTTAGACGTTTTATAATTACCTTTCACCCAGATGGTATTATTGGTGAGTTAAAAGGAAAAGGAGCTAATCAGGCTTGGTGTGGTAAACAGGTTAAGGCGGAAATTATTGATCAGGAAAATATTCCTTATGATAAAATTTTAGTCTCGGTTTTTGATATTGATACAATCGTGCGACCAGGATACTTTTTCGCCCTGTCTTATAAATTTTTAACAATTTCTAATCCTTACCGAGCTTCTTATCAACCGGTTCCGGTTTATCATAATAATATTTGGGGAGCGCCATTTTTTTCACGGGTTGCGGCCGCTTCTAATACTTTTTGGCAAATGATGATGCAGATTAGGCAAGAGAAATTAGTTACCTATTCTTCTCATTCAATGACTTTTAAAGCTTTAGTTGATATTGGTTTTTGGTCAACTAAAATGGTTAGCGAGGATTCTCGAATATTTTTTCATTGTTTAGTTTATTATAAAGGAGATTATCGAGTAGAACCGCTTTACGTAATGGTTTCTATGGACGCTACCGCGGATAAGAGTTTTTTGAGAACGGCGCGAAGTCTTTATAAACAACAACGTCGCTGGGCTTGGGGTGCCGAAAATGTTGCTTATCTTATTTTCAATTTTTTAAAGATGAAGCGAGAGCCAGGAGATAATAAAAGAAGAGTTTTTAGTCATATTTTAATTCAGCTTTATGGTTTTCATTCTTGGGGGACTAGTGCTTTAATTATTGCCGTTATCGGTTGGTTACCGATGTTACTTGGCGGCGATAGTTTTAATTCATCAGTGCTGTCTGGTAATTTGCCAGCCATTTCAACCAATTTAATGAACCTCGCAATGATTGGCATGATTTTATCAGCAGTTGTTTCTAATTTATTATTACCTAAAAGACCTAAAAAATATTCTGCTTGGAAAAGTGTAGCCATGGTTGTTGAGTGGGTTTTTGTGCCAGTAACAATAGTTATTTTTGGTGCTATTCCTTGTTTAGATGCTCAAATACGTTTGATGTTTGGTAAGTATATGGGTTTTTGGGTAACGCCAAAAGAACGCCGTGATTAAGTTAGAATTTTTTTCTTTAGTCTGCTATATTATAAGTAACTATTTTTTCTTCATTTTAAAAAATAATTTTCATGATTAATCGTTCTTATGGCCTTAGCCCGGCTGACAGAAGACAAAGTAATCAACCGTTTTGGCAGCGCTTTTTAATGAGCCAACGTTTTTTGGCTATGGTCTTTTTATTGATTTTAGTGGCGATTGCTTTCCCTTTAGTTCGTAGTTTTAGCCAACGTAAAATGATTGAAAAGGAGATCGCTGAAATGAAACGAGACAACGAGATTTATCGTAATAAAAGTCAGGAGCTTAAAGCAATGATTGATTATTTACAATCAGATGCTTCACTTGAAGAACAGGCAAGGCTTAATTTAGGATTAAAAAAACCAGATGAATTGGTGGTGGTAGTTAATCGTCCAAAAAATATAGAAATTTCAAGTTCAACTGTTCCCGAAGAAAGCCGTATTATTAATTGGCGTCTTTGGCTACATTATTTTTTTAAATAAAAAAAACCAAGACTTATGTTAGTTCTTGGTTTTTTATTTTTGAGCCGAGAATGGGAGTCGAACCCACGACCTACACGTTACGAGTGTGTTGCTCTACCAGCTGAGCTATCTCGGCAATTTAAAGAGAATCATTTTAATTATAGTTGTAACGGTCTCTCAAAGTCAATTATAGTTTATTAAGAATATAGTTTCTTCAGCTTACTATGCTATAATAATTAAAGTTACGATCTGCAAATTTTAAAAAATGAAATATGATTAAATTTCAAAACGCCTCTAAGTCGTACGCTAATAAAATAAAGATTTTACGAGGAGTTAACCTACATATTAAAGTTGGTGAGTTTGCTTCAATTGTTGGTCAGTCTGGTGCTGGTAAAACAACTCTTGTAAAAGTTTTAATTGGTGAAGAGAGAATTGATGAGGGGCGCGTTATTGTTGGTGATTGGGATATTACTAAATTAAGTCGTCACGATGTGCCATTTTTACGTCGCCAAATAGGTGTTATTTTTCAAGATTTCAAATTACTTCCTAAAAAAACATTAAAAGAAAATATTGCTTTTGCTTTAGAGGTTTGTGGAACGCCCTCAGCTAAAATAAAAAAAATAGTACCAAGTGTTTTAAAAATAGTAGGCTTACAAGATAAGGGGAATCGTTATCCGCGTGAAGTGTCCGGCGGAGAACAACAACGAGCAGCAATCGCCCGTGCTTTAGTTCATCAACCAAAAATTCTTTTGGCCGATGAGCCAACCGGTAATTTAGATGCGATAAACGCTGATGAAATTATTGATTTATTACTTCGAATTAATAAATTTGGCACTACGGTTATACTTGTAACTCATAATAAAGATATTGTTAATCGTTTAGGTCGTCGCGTTATTACTATGGATAAAGGGGTGATTATTTCTGACCAGGAACGTGGTAAATATTTACTTTAATTATATAACTTAAAAATTTTATATGCTGTCTCTTCTTCGCATAATCAAATTTAGTTTTCAGGATATAGTTCGTAATATCTGGTTATCAATTGTTACTATAACAATTTTGATTCTAGCGCTTTTTTCTATTAATACTTTGCTGACTGTTCAACTAATTAGTCAAAATGCGGTGAGTGCTGTTAAGCAAAAGATAAATATTAGTTTATATTTTAAAGCTGATGCTTCAGAGGCGATGATTTTAGATGTTCGTCAAAAAGTAGAGGCCCTACCGGATGTAAAAGAGGCCACATTTATTTCTAAAAGTATAGCGCTAGAAACTTTTCGTAATAAGAATAAAAATAATCCAGAAATTTTAAATGCGTTAAAAGAATTAGGTAAAAATCCTTTATCGCCATCACTTATTATTATTCCGAAAAATTTTGATAATTCGGCTAATCTAATTACCTCTTTAAAAATTATGGAGAGTGACGCGATTGAGTCTCGAGATTTTTCTGATAATTCTGCCATTTTAGAAAAGATAAATTTTGTTACTTCCAAGGTTAATGAGATTGGCATGTTTTTGATTGCGATTTTTGTTTTAACCAGTTTGCTGGTTGTTTACAATGCTATTAGGGTAGCTATTTATACCCATCGTCAGGAAATTGAGATTATGCGGCTGGTTGGTGCGTCTAACTTTTTTATTTATATGCCCTATTTATTCTCTGCTTTTGTTTACGCATTAGTCTCTATACTAATAACTATTGTTTCGTTTTATCCTTTCTTAACTGTTTTGCAACCTTATCTAGAGGTATTTTTTACCGGCTATAGTGTAAATATTTTAAATTATTATGTAGATAATTTTTTAGTTATTTTTGGTTTACAATTTATATCAGTTTTTGGCATTACTTTAATTGCCAGTCTGTTGGCTGCTAGAAAATATGCTAAGATTTAAAGTAGTTTGACTTGTTACTGGAAATGCCATATTATAAAGGCAGTTTTCTATAAACTGTCTTTTAATTCGGGGATCGTCTAATGGTAGGACAGCGGCCTTTGAAGCCGTCGATCTAGGTTCGAATCCTGGTCCCCGAGCATAACAAAAAAAACATATCGTATGATGTGTTTTTTTGTTATATGCCTCGGGGAGAATGGGATGTAGTTGGAACGGCACTTTTTAATTTTTAAATAGTTTTTGACACCAACGGCACATTACCTTGCGCTATAGGAGGCTTTGCCTGTACTAATGTTTTATTTTGAATCAATGGTGTTTTTGGAACAAATAAATAATCATTAGATTCAAATATAGCTCTATCTTGAATTACTAGTTTTCTATCTAAATATTTTATTAAATTATCTGCTACAACTTTATGGTCTCCAACCATTTTTTTGTAATATTCACATCTTGTTATATCATCAAAAGTCCATCCAACAGTTGATTGAAAATTTTCTTTTTTTACAAAATCAACCATTTCATTTAAATAATTTTTTGCTACTCCCATATTTTCAACCATAAGGGCTCTGAATACCCTTAAATAGTAAAAAATCATATAATCTCTTGGTTCTTCTAATACATTTTTTTGAAAAGACTTCTTTTTTTCAAGACAACTAATAATCTCATCAAAGTCTTGGATTTGACCTGCTATTAAAAATGCCTCAGCTAAATTAAAAAATACAGTACTGTTTCTTTTTATATAAAGCGCTTCTTTCCATGAACTTATTGCATTAAAATAACGCATATTTTTTAAATGAGATAAACCTATTTCTTCCAACTTTGAAAACCTGGATTCAGTGAGTTGTGTCAAAGCAAAAAATGTTGCTATTATACCAAAAATAAGCGCTATACATTGAAAAGCCAGACTTAATGCTGTTAATCTGTTATCCCACGTAGAAATTTTAGGAATAATTACTAATAAAGCAATTAAGGCTATTACTATTAGTGATGAAGAAGAAAACCAGAATCTAAACGAAAAAGTGGGATATTTGAAAATTCGTTCAAAAAGACTTTTTTTTCTTTTTTTATATTCTATTCTCATATTTTTTATATTTATTTTTTTATCTTTTTAAACGAACATAATTATCAAATAATATAGCCGTTCTAAAAAGCTGAGAATGAAGACATAGCTTTTTATCCTCATCACTTTTTATAGCTCCCGTCTTTAATAATTTTGGAATATATTGGTATGTGTTTTTGCCTATTTTTGTGTTCAAGTCCTTCTTTGATACTGGTCCACTTGCTTGAGCTAATTCTAGTAAAATTTTATCACCCACCGTTAGTGGTTTTCCAAAAGAATACATTGCAGAAAATTCTTTTGACTTTAAACTTAATACAGCATCAAGCGTGGCATCATCCCAATCGGCTTGGTCTACATTTCCATCATTATCAGAATTAATTAAGTGATGTCCAATTATTTGTATAGAATGAGGATAACCTCCTGCAACAGAGATATTTTTATTCATAGCTTCTTCATCCCATTTTATTCCTGTCATTTCAAACCCCTTTTTTAAAACTTCTTTCGCCTCGTCCTCTGGCATAACACCTAGACTTATCAAATCAAAAGTTCTCCTTGACGAAGAATCTTTTGAAAAAAACTTTTCCATATCTTCATTATACCCAACCAGTATAAAAGATATTTTTCCTTTATTATCAACATCTAGCGTGGTTATTATGTTTCTTAGAATTGATGCAGATGAAGCAATATCAGCTAGATTATTCATTTCATCAATTATAATAAGAATGCCATCTTTATTTTTTTCTGATTTTTTTGGATTTTCTTCGCTTATAGCGCTTATTAAATTAGAAAGTATGCCAACCGTTTGGTCTTTTATGGTTATCTCTTTTTGTATATTATTTTTTCCAGCCTCAACACCTAAATTAAAACCATAAGCACCTATTTCAAACTTTCCATTATTAAAAAGCGCACCCAATTTGCCACCTATTTCAGATATCAAGTTTTTATCCATACTGTCTGCAACCTTATTAACACTTTCCTGCAGAACACTTCCTATTTCTTGCCCCTTTTCAACAGCGTAATAAGAAGTTAATAAATCCAAATTATATAAATCTCCATCATTTAAAGAAGCTACGGATTTTATTAATTTAACCAACGCCGTTTTTCCTATACCTCTTTCTCCATATATAAAGAAACTCGATGGCATATTTAGTTTTATCGATGCTAACTTTTTACAAATTTCACCTACTTGGTTTATTCTTCCGGCAAATAAATTTGTTCCAACAACCGAATTAGGATTGAAAGGATTACTTTTTGCAAACATATTTTTTTATATAAATTTTATTAATTATATATATTTCATATATATTACTATAATAATATATCAAAACAATATAAAAAACAATAAAAATGCAAATATTTTGACTAAATATTGCTAATAAGTCAAAATATAGTCATATGGACAAAAAACTACTGAAAAGAGAGTTAATCGACTACAACCGTCAATTCAAACAAATGATGGGGACTTTTGGCAGTTTTGAGATAGTTTATGATTATATAAACTTTATTACATCAGACTTATATCTAGCAGAAAAACTTCTTCCTACTGCCACTATACTTGAAAAAGAAGCTCAAAATCTAGAAGCTAGTAATATAGACCCAGATAACTTTTCTTTTGACATTTCTTCTCCAGAAGGCGTCAGCCAAATGCCAATTTTTAAAGATTTATATCTTGCTTGCCAAGAAAACATAAAAAGCAAAAAAGATATAGATTTAATGATTGCCCTCCCTGCTTACATCGCTGTCTTATCTCAAGCGGCTTTTATGATAGAAGAGATAAAAGACAATCAAAAACTTGGCAATACTGAAGAAGTTAAAAAAATGATAGAAAATATTAAGATTAAATCTTTTTCGGTAGTTGATACACCTATGTTAAATGGCGTTGAGAATAAAAAAAAGACCTATGGTCAGTACCTTGATGTAGCAATGGAGTTAGTAAACAAATTTTTAATTGATGAAATAGACTCAGAATCTTTACTGGAGAACGAAAAGCCTCAGGCTAATTTATCCTATAACTCAGATAATTGTTTGCTATACATAAATGGTAAAGAAATAAAAATAAAACTAAAAACAGTTAAACCAGTTGATGCTTTTATTTTAGACGCATTATTTTCCGACATTAATAATCTTGGAGAAGAAATGGATTTAAGTGAAGTTGCTAGTTATTTTGATACTGAAGCCTCTTATAACAACTCAAACGATTATCAGCGATACCGACACGCTTGTGATAATTTAAATAAAAAAATAGCAAAGCAAACTGATAATAAAATAACTGACTTTATAGTGTACACAACCGGCAAGACTGGTTGGTGCAAAATCAATAAAAAATACCTGTAAAAACAAGACTTCTTAAATAAAGAGCCTGCACGCAAGATAGTGCAAGGCTCTTTTTGTATACTTTGGTCATGATTCAATTTAGTCAAAACTTACTAGATGATGCCAAAGATTATTTTAGCTCATTATATGGTCGAGAAATAAGCAATGAAGAAGCTGAATCTTTTTTAATGTCGTTATTAAATTTCTACAATTCCCTTTCATCGGAGAATTAAAGGCTTTTTTCTTTTTTGCGCCGTCTCGCGTAGCGAGGCGCGGAAAAGAAAAAGGTTATCCTTGTTAAGAGAACTTCTAATTAGAACTAGAAACTAATAATAAATATATGAAACAACAAGATAATAAATACCTATCCAATCGTAAACTGGTAAAATCTGGCTCATTACTTGAGATATATCAGTTTGGTCGGGATATTCATTTAGAGCGCAGAATCAGACACATCAAAACCGAGGAAGAAATTGAAGAGGCCAAGAAATTCCCCAAACCCAAGGCTAGCCAGGAAGAAATATTGAAGTCTTCCGCTCGCCGAGCCAAACGAATGATTAAACGGCTGATTATGGCTAACTGCTTTCTATGGTTTAAGGAAAAGGGTAAACCATACTTGCCGATTACTCTGACTTTAACATTCGCCGAGAATATTACAGACCTCAAAAAAGCCAATTATGAATTTACTAAATTTATCAGACGGCTCAATTATGAAACTAATGGTATTGAAGGCAAAGACTTAAAACAAAGTAATTTAAAATATTTAGCGGTCTTTGAACTGCAAAAAAGAGGAGCGATTCATTATCATATGATATTTTTCAATCTGCCTTATATCAAAGATGTTTATCGGAAAATGTATAAGATATGGGGGCAAGGCCGAATTATGGTTGGCGGAAAAGATAAAAATTTTACAAAGGTCAAAAATCAGGCACAACTGCAAAAGATTATTTTCTATTTCATTAAATATATTCAAAAATCTGTCTTTGAAAATAACTGCCCTCGGCAAAAGAAATATATCGCCAGTAAAGGACTACTCAAACCGCAAGAAAATTCTTTTGTTGAAGTCGTGTCGCTCGTGGAATCAAAACTGCCCTCGGAATCTTTGGTCTATAAATATGACGGCGAAACAGAATATAACCAGAGCGATATTAATGACACTATCGGCAAGCCAGTAAATTTCATGCGTTGGTTTAATTATCAGCAATATGACCTTTCTAATTTTCCCGAATTAGACGAAAACATCGCCGAGATACTAACTGGCCATTCTTTGGACGATATTGATTTTTAATCTGTTCTTTAGTATATTAATAGTATTGACCTAACATAATAAACAGACATGCCCAGGGTATTTTTTTAACAAATACCTTTTGTCGCTCGAAATGGGCAGTTCTGCCAAACGATAAATTAACCTTTGGGCTAGTTTGTTATGTTGGGTCAATCAGGACTGCCCTTTTTGATTATTAAATAATAATTATATGAACGACAAAAATGAAGCCACAATTAAATACGCCCTCTACTGCCGAAAGTCTACCGAAGACAGCAGTCGGCAAATTCTTTCTTTAGATTCACAAGAGAAAGAAATGCTACAATTAGCCGATTCTTTAAATTTGAGCATTGACTACAAATTTAGAGAAAGTAAATCAGCTAAGAAACCAGATAACCGTCCGCAATTTTCCGAACTTATCAATTTGATCAAGCGAGGCAAAATTCAGGGCGTTATCTGTTGGAAGATTGACCGCTTATCTCGTAATCCGATAGACTCGGCCACTATTCAATGGCTATTGCAACAGAATGAACTCAAAATTATTCAAACAATGGAAAGACAATATCTGCCTGGCGATAATGCTTTGCTCTTTAATGTAGAAAGCGGAATGGCTAATCAATATATTTTAGACTTATCAAAAAATGTTAAACGAGGGATAAGAGCTAAACTGGAAAAAGGCGGTTGGCCGAATCTGGCTCCTTTGGGATACTTAAACAAAGACAGTAAAATAATTATTGATAAGGCGAGAGGAAAATATATCGTTAAAATATTTGAGATGTATAAGACTGGGAAATATAGCGTTAAAGAAATTGCTGATACTTTGTTTAAAGAGGGCTTTAGAAGTCGGGCGCATAATAAATATCATAAAAGTAAAATTCATAAAATGCTGTCCGATTCTTTCTACTGCGGAATAATGGAAAAGGACGGAGCTATCTATCAGGGTAATCATGAGCCGTTAATCTCTAAAAAACTATTTGACGAGGTGCAAGAAATGCTAACTAAAAAATCCCATATCAAAAAACAAAATATTCCTTTCGCTTTTAGAGGTATGTTGAGGTGTGCCAAGTGTGGTTGTCTGCTAACAGCCACCAAGAAAAAAGGCCGACTAACTTATTACTATTGTACTAACGGCAAGAATGTCTGCGAGGAGCATAAAGCCTATATCAAAGAGGAGAATTTATCGACCGAATTAAATAATGTTTTTGATAACTTAATCTTTGACGAAAAGGTCGTTAATCTCGTCTATCGGGCTAAACTCAAAGAAAGCGGTAATGTCTTGTCCTACTTGGAAGAGGCTATTCTCGGTCTTCAAAATAGGCTCAAAACGCTAGATGAACGCAAGAAAGTTCTGATAGACGGCTACTTGGATAAAGTTGTTTTAGAGGGCGACTATAAGGCCAAGAATCAGATAATAGAAAATGAGATAGTGTTAATTAATAAAGACCTGCAGGAGTTAGAAACTAAAAAATCTAGCCAAGATAATATTACTTTGGAACGGATAAGAAATGCGTTTTTAGAGCCTAAAATAATGCAAAAAGAGTTTTTATTGCAAAAACCTGACGAACAGCGAAATACCCTAATTGATGTACTTTGGAACGCTAGCGTTGCCAACAAAAAAATCGCTAATATTTCTTTTAAAGAGCCATATAATGTCCTCTCTAAAATTGAAAATAAAAGCGATTTTGATTCAGTGCGAAGAGGCGGGGATTCGAAGTTTATGCCCGAAGGGGTAAATCCTGGTCCCCGAGCATAATTAAAAAATGAGCCGAAATGCTCATTTTTGTTAGTTTATAAGTTTCAGAGTAGGTAGTTATATTTTTAGTATTTTAGTAAATAGGCTTATTTTATTGGATAAAATTAGTTCGAATACTTATCTTGTTTAATTAATATTTATTTTCATATATAATCTAGATATATGAAAAAAATGTTTATAAAAAATAGAAAGAACCAAAATGTTTCTGTAATAGTAGAAAAAGCTAACAATCAAATTGGATTAGCTTTTGTTATGCACGGACTCGGAGATTCTAAGAATTCCGATCATATAAGAACTTTTGTTGACTGTTTTCTAGAAAATAATTATACGGTGGTTAGCTTTGATACAACTAATACTTTTGGGGAAAGTGATGGTATTTTTGAAGACGCTAATATCACTAATTATTATGAAGATTTTGAGGATGTGATAAATTGGACTAAAAAACAAGAATTTTTTCAAGAACCTTTTATTTTGTGTGGCCATAGTTTAGGAGCAATCTGTTCAGCTTTTTATGCTGAGAATAATCCAGAAGAAATAAAGGCTTTAGCCCCTTTCTCTACGGTTATTAATGCTGAATTTAGCAAACAAACATATAGTAAAGAAGATTTAATTGATTGGGAAAAAACTGGCTGGTTAACAGAAGATTGGGGCGCTCAAGGAAAAATTAGATTAAAGTGGTCATATATGGAGGAAAAAGAAAAATATGACTTATTAAAAGGAGTTAATAGTTTAACTATGCCAGTCCTTATGATTGTTGGCGAGTTAGATAATTGCACTCTGCCGGAACAACAAAAAATATTATTTGATAAATTACCAGGAAAAAAGGAAATACACATTATTAAAAAAGCGCCACATACTTTTAGAACTAAAAATCATTTGGATGAAATTTATAATATAATAGATAATTGGCTAAAGTCTTTATAAAATTAAAAAAGTTCCAATCCTATCTCAGTCTTCAAAAATATTATGTCTCAAATAATTATAGCCTCCGGGCCGGTAATAGTAGAAAATAATAAAGTTTTATTAAATAAAGACGAGAAAGATGATTTCTGGAAGTTTTGTGGTGGTCGAATCGAAGAAAACGACTTTAATTTAAAAGATACTGCTAAAAGAGAGGTTAATGAAGAAATGGGAATTAGGATAGAAATATCAAATAGTATTCCGTATTTCTTCTATACTGAAAAAGAGAAGGAGAAAACGGTTGTCAGCATAATATTAGTTCATTTTCTCGCTAAAAGAATTAGTGAAGTGTCTCCTAGTAAAGATACAAAAGAATGGTGTTGGATGGATTTAAACAGTTTAGATGGAGAAAATTTAGCCCCTAATGTAAAACCAACGTTAAAATATTTTGGATTTTTAAAATAAAGTCGTTTAAAGCTTATTCTAATTTTTGAGCATAACAAAAAAAGAAGTAATTAGTTCCTTCTTTTTTTGTTATACCATTTAAAGAGATGGAGTTTGAATTTTATGCCCAGGAGACAGATCTTGTTTTTTGATAAATCATTAAATAGATCTAATTTTAGGTAAATAAGCGAACATAATTAGGATTGAAGTGACTTAATTACCTTTATCTATTGACATTATAACTAATTTGTGATATATTTAAATATTCGTGTAAATTGGATGGCACGATAAACGCTAGAGATAGCCAAGGGTTCTAAAAACCCCCAAATACATCCAGTTCCTTAAAAATTAATTATCATGAAAAAAGTGTTGAGTTTCTTGGCTATCACAGTAGCCACTGTTTTTCTGCCGGCGTTATTTATCGCCCTAATGTTCTTTGCTCTAACTCAGAGCTTTGGCATTGCTATTGTCATATTGATCAGTTCAATTATCGTGCAAACGATAATGAGCAAGAAGTATGACATCTTTTCTTGGGATGAATACTCAGATTTAAGTTTTAAATCTGAAGAGTGTTCAAAAGAAGAAATACGTTCAAAGGCACTCAATATTATGTTTAATTTGAGTAGGTTGGCAGTTCTTTTCTTCTTTATGTGGTTGATTATCATTAACTACGAGTACACCAACCATTTCGGTAATCTCGGTTACGCCATTAGTATCTCTCTGACTTTCATTCTTGTACTGATCTACATTTTTAAACGCGGTCGTTGTTCCTATGAAAATTTGAGGGGTATCTTAGCGCTCATTACCACGATTGCTATTGGTATTTTCACTTATCTCTATTTTGGAACCCAGCTGATTTGGTTCGCTGGGCTGTTCCAAATGATTCTCTGTTTTGTTTTCCTGGCCGGCTTCGATATTGAAAAGAAGTTCAAATTAGAAGATTACAGCTTCAGTAGTGTTACATTAGCCGTTTTAATTTTAACATCAACTCTTAGCACTATTATCCAGTTCTGGAGTAACATTTGTGATTTAATGATAAGATTTTGGGGACACGTTGTCACCATTAGCTTGTATCAGTTGATATCGGGGTTAGACCTCTATTTAATGGTTTTGGGAACACTGGGATTTGGTCTTCTTGTTTACTTAATTATTCGCTTAATTAATCGTCGTGAAGCTAGAAAAATTGCTACCGCTAAACTTCTTCAGGAAGAGACTAAAAAACAAGAAAGAAAAGAAAAAGAAGATGAAGAAAAACGTAAGGAGGCTCAGGCCGAGGAAATAAGGATTAGTGAGATAAAAGCTGAGCTTAAGACGATAATCGAACAGGCGCAAAGCGGTACGATTAGAAATAGTCAATTAGCTTATTTGGCTAAAAATCGTAGCTACTTAGAATCAGGATTTCCAATTAAAGCTCTGGCCGACATTACACTAAATGATGCCTTTCAAATTTCTGACATAAAAAAACAAGTCACTTGGCATCATGACCTGGAAGAGGTTCTTATTTTTATCAACAGTCTTTACTCAAAAAGTTATAAAGATGTGGAGCTACAACTCCTCCTTAAATTACTGAAAGATTTGTATGACTATTTAACCCAGTATTCCGATTATCTGGGATATGAAATTTTTAACCAAATGGTTGAAAAAATAATCAAAAGCATCCCCACCAAACATTATCGTTGTTTAGGTGAATAAACGTCACTCTAACCATCTCAGCAGTAAACTCCGGGTTGCTGCTTTTTTTATTTTAAAAAAGAGTTACGTAGTGGCTCTGTTCGTGAATAACCTTTTTTCTTAATCTGAGGAAATAGGCTTTTAATATTAACCTCCGACTGTTTAATTATTTATTTTTGTATTATAATCTATTATATATTTATAATATATATAATTATGTATAAAAAAATAAGCATACTAATTTTTGTTAGTTTTTTATTGGGAACTACGGTTAATTCAGCTCCACCGACAACGCCCTATGTTCCCGGCCAAACCCTTAATCCAAACTGTGTTCCTGGTACAAATAATTGTACTGTTATACCCGCTTCTTCGGCGGGAGCTAATTCAGATATCACCTCTTTATCTGGTTTAACAACACCACTCTCTTTTAATCAAGGTGGCACCGGCCTTAGTCTTCTCGGCTCAGCTGGTCAGTTTTTTAAAGTGTCTGGTAGTAATATGCCAGCCTGGGAAACGGTTGGTTTAAATAATTTAACTGGGGTACTAGATTTTACAAGAGGGGGCACCGGATTAAGTACTATTGGTTCCGGGGAGTTATTGTATGCCTCTAATCCTAATATTTTAGCACCTCTGTCACTAAGTAGTGATTTGCTTATTAATTCCGGAACTCTAAGTATTAATAATAGTAATTTAGTTTTTGCGGCTAATCAGATTAGTGATTTTGCTGGTTCGGTGGACGGGCGCATTACTTTGCAAAAAGCGCAATTAAATGGCTTAGCAACTCTAGGTGCTGATGGAAAAATACCTACCGATCAATTAAGCTCCGTTGCTATTAATCATACATTTGTGGTTGCTAGTTCTAGCGAACTTACTTCTCTTGCGGCTTCCGTTGGTGATATTGCTGTGGCTACTAGTGACAATAAAACCTATGTTTTACAAACTTCTCCCGCTAGTGTTATAGGTAATTGGATTGAATTATTAACTCCCGCTTCAGTAACTAGCGTTAACACTAAGACTGGCTCGGTCAATCTAACAACCTCTGATATTAATGAGGGTTCTAATTTATATTTTAACGATGAACGCAGTGATGATCGGGTTAATATTTTAATAAATGATGGTGTTGGTATATATAAAACTTATGATGATAACGCTAACACTTTAACTTTAAATATTAACGAAGGCGGCTTATCAATTAATAACTTAGGTGGTACGCCACTGACGGCCAATAAAGGTGGTACGGGCTTAAGCTCTATTGCAAGTGGAGAGCTTATTTATGGATCAGGCACTAATATTTTTAGCGTTTTAGGGGCCGGTTCTACTAATCAGGTGCTGAAAATTAGTGGCGGCTTGCCGGTATGGGGAACTGACACTGATACTTTGTATACAGCCGGTACCGGATTAGCTCTTAATTCTAATATTTTTTCAGTTGATCAATCGGTGTTAAATTTAAATAATTTTTCTAATACTTTAGATATTAATAAAGGGGGCACTGGAAAAACAACTGCGGCTGAAGCTTTTAATTCTTTAGCGCCACTGCAAACTGGTAATATCGGAAAATTTTTAACTACCAATGGTACAAGTATTTCTTGGGCGGCCGTGCCTGGTGGTATTACTGACCACGTTTTGTTAACTAATATTGGAACTAGCACGCATATCCAGTTAGATTCTCATTTAATAAATTACAATAACCCTCATCAAGTTACGATAAACCAGGTGTCTCCAGTACAAACAGGACAAGCCGGAAAATTTTTAACTACCAATGGTACAAGTATTTCTTGGGCGGCCGTGCCTGGTGGTATTACTGACCACGTTTTGTTAACTAATATTGGAACTAGCACGCATATCCAGTTAGATTCTCATTTAATAAATTACAATAACCCTCATCAAGTCATAGCTTCTCAAATAGGAGCCGATAATCTTATTCTGGAAATTAATAATGCTACTAGCACTATTGATTGGTTAAGAGTTAATAAAACAGGAGCTTCTTTAGCTGATTTAACAACTAAAAATTATAGTGATTTAAGTGGTCGTCCAAGTGATGACGATTTTGTAAGTTTGTCGACCGAAACAACAATCAATGCTTTAGATGAATTATTAATTTATAGCCAAGCTAATTCCGGATATCGTAAAATGACCAGAGCTAATTTAGTTGCTGGTTTAGGCGCTGGCGGTTCTACGTCTTGGTCTGATCTCACCACTCCGTCGGCTAATTTAAATTTATCACTAGGTAATTACACTACTAATTTAAATTTTAGTTCAGCTACTGGTGCTAGTAATTTATTTAGTTTATCTGATTCTGCGGCTAACAATGGTACGGGCTATTTATTTAGCGCTTTAACTGCCAGCGGATCCTCTTTAAATCCACTAGCTATTGGTGTTAATGGCGTGACGTATTTATCTATGTCTTCTTTGGGCGACACTACTTTTGGAACCTCAACTAGTAATTTAAAAATTGCCGCTAATGGCGCTCTTAGACTAACCGGCAGTGCCATGGTTTGGGATGATTTAAGAGTACCGATGGAAGCGACTAAAAATGGTGGCGCTAATGATCCGACTTTTTCCCAATTTTCTAATAATGGAGCTGGTAGTCGCGGCGTTTATGCTTACTCTTTTCCAACTAATACGGCTGCTAGAGAATTATTCTTTTCAGTCCAGATGCCGCACACTTGGTTTGAGGGGTCTGATATTAGACCACATGTCCACTGGGCACCGTCAAATATTAATGCAGGAAATGTAGTCTGGGGTTTGGAGTGTACTTGGAATAATATGAATAGCTTAGTTAGCACAACTACAATTAATACCGTGACAGCGGCCACACCACTTTCTAAAAATATTATCGTGTCTGCTTTGCCGGCTATGATCGGCACTGGTAAGGATATTTCTAGTATGTTATCTTGCAGAATATTTAGAGATTCTAATAATGTTTTAGATACTTACAACAGTGCGGTATTTTTATTAGAAGTTGATTTTCATTATCAAATTGATTCAATGGGTAGTGATAATATTGGTACTAAAACATATTAAGTATGCTTAAAATAAAAAAATATTATTTTTTATTGCTAATTATTTTATGCCCCTTAGTAACTTCGGCCGCTGAGATGGACGTAGTCTTAAAATATGCTTGGGGCGATAAAATGGGCTGGGTTAATTTTAATCCTGATGGCGGATCAGTAACCGTTTACGATACTAGTTTAAATGGTTATGCTTGG
Organism: uncultured Gammaproteobacteria bacterium; assembly: GCA_964355275.1. Classification (GTDB taxonomy): domain Bacteria; phylum Patescibacteriota; class Patescibacteriia; order Patescibacteriales; family UBA12465; genus JAEZRQ01. Next base: position 72,930 of record CAYHCB010000002.1, read on the forward strand.
AGCACTAATTACGGTTGGATAAATTTAAATCCTACTAGTTCCGGAGTGAAAAATGATGGTCAAGGTAATTTAAGTGGTTTTGCTTGGTCGGAAAATCTTGGTTGGTTAGATTTTGGGGGTGTAAAAATTATTGATGGTTTATTTTCCGGACAAGCCGCTGGTAGTGAAGCAGGTAATTTAAATTTCTCTTGTGATAATTGTGCAGTTAAAACAAATTGGCGCGCGGCGGGAAGCAATATCTCTTCTTCTGCGGTGACGCCGGTATTTCCTCAAAGTGCAACTATAAATACGCCCGTTATATCTACAATTAATCTGCAAGCGGATATTTCTTTAAGCGGCAATTCAGATGTAAAAGGAATTAGTTACTCTTTAACTAATGATTTTTCAAATTCTTCTATTTTACCATTTGATAAGAATTTTAAGATTAATATCTGCCCAACTAATAATTGCGCTCCAGGTAATTATGAGGTATGGTTAAAATTTTTTAGTTCAACCGGTCACTCTTTGCCAGCCCAAAAAGTTATAATTAATTATCAGGGCACACCTGTTAATGATTGTGCCTCCGGTAGAGCACAATTTTTAGAAATAGAAAAAAATAGATTTAGTTCGACTAATTTAGCACTTAGTCGTCGTTTATCTGGCCGTATATTATTGCAAACTGAGGACCTTGGTCGCGCTTGGTATATTTATCCAAAAACTTTAGAGCGTCATTATCTGGGGTGCCCCCAGGATGCTTTTAAAATAATGCGCGAATTATCCTTAGGTATTTCAAATAATAATTTTGATAATTTAACATCAGTTAAAAAGAAAAGTTTAGCCGGATTAATTTTGTTAAAAGTGGAAGACAGTGGTCGGGCTTATTATGTAAATCCAATTGATTTACAGCTTTATTATTTAGGTCGGCCAGATGATGCTAGATTAATCATGAGAAACCTTGCTCTTGGTATTACTAATAAAAATTTAAGTCAAATAAAAATTAAGGAATAAAAAAAGTTTTTTATTTAACGCCATTAAGCCGCTTCTATTAGTGGTGCCTGGTAAATTTACAAAATAGTATTTTTTATGCTATTTTTGTTAGATAAACATAAAATATTAATAAAAAAATATTATGAAATTTGATTCAAAAATTTTTATTGAAAATGTTAAACAAAAAAATAGTCATGAGCCAGAATTTATTCAAGCTGTTGAAGAAGTTGTTGTTTCTTTAGAAAACTTTCTTAATAATAACCCGGTTTATTTAGAAAATAATATTTTAGATAGACTAGTGGAGCCAGAAAGAACGATTATTTTTCGTGTCCCCTGGGTTAATGATTTAGGTGAAATAAAAATTAACCGTGGTTTTAGGGTGCAGTTTAATAGTGCTATCGGTCCGTATAAAGGGGGCTTAAGATTCCACCCAACAGTCAATCTTAGTATTCTAAAATTTTTAGGGTTTGAGCAAATATTTAAAAATAGTCTAACTGGCTTACCTTTAGGCGGTGGCAAAGGAGGTAGTGACTTTGATCCTCGCGGTAAATCTGATGCCGAGGTAATGCGCTTCTCTCAAAGTTTTATGTCAGAATTATACCGGCATATAGGACCTAATGCTGATGTTCCGGCTGGTGATATTGGCGTGGGAGCTAGAGAAATTGGTTATTTATATGGACAATATAAAAAATTAACTAAAGATTTTTCTGGAGTTTTAACCGGTAAAGGATTGGCTTGGGGTGGTAGTAATATTCGTTCTGAAGCGACCGGTTACGGCGTAGTTTATTTTGCGGAAGAAATGTTAAAACACGTCGGCGACAAGTTATTTGGTAAATCCGTTATAATTTCTGGTTCTGGCAACGTTGCTCAGTATGTAGCTGAAAAAGCCATTCAATTGGGTGCTAAAGTTTTAACCTTGTCTGATTCAAACGGGTTTATATATGACAAAGAAGGCTTAACTTTAAAAAAGTTAGACTACGTTAAACAAATTAAAAATAGTGATAGGGGGCGCATCAAAGAAGTGGCTGAAAAATATAATTTAGAGTATAAAGCTGATCAAAAACCATGGTCTATAAAAGCTGATATTGTTTTCCCTTGTGCTACCCAAAATGAAATAACTGAAGAAGACGCTAAACTGTTAATAAACAATGGCGTTAAATTAGTGGCCGAAGGAGCTAATATGCCATCAACTCAGGGGGCTATAGAATTTTTTCAAAAAAATAAAATTTTATTTGCACCTGGTAAAGCCTCTAATGCTGGTGGCGTGGCCGTCTCTGGTTTAGAGATGAGTCAAAATAGTTTAAGATTGTCTTGGTCAAGAGAAGATATAGATGAAAGATTAAAAAATATTATGATAGGCATTCATCAAAAAGCGATTGAATATGGCCAAAAAGATGAATACATAGATTATGTTGTTGGCGCTAATATCGCTGGTTTTAAGCGAGTCGCCGATAGCATGTTAGCTCAGGGCTTAGTTTAATTTATTTTTTTATAGTTATGTGCTGCCAGTCACTTTTTTTGGTGGCTGGTTTTTTGTATAAAAAAAACCGTTACTTTTCAGGGTAACGGTTAAAGAAGGGGATGTAAGTTGATCGATTATTTGATCAAATAAGCTAGGGTGATAAAACCGTAGAATTTCTTTGTCAGCTGTTCATAACGAAATTCAGTTGAAGCTTTGAAATCCTTAAAGTTAAATTCCTTGTAATACTCTAGGAGCAGGCCAGTGCGTTCTTTACGAAAGTTTTCATTGGTTGTTCCGATGGCAATTTGACCATATTTACCAAATTGGCGGCCAAAGGAGGCCTCAAATACGTCAAATTTGTTAACCCGGCGGCCATCAAACTTTAAAGAATATTTCCCTTTAGTACTCATCGGAGAGAAATGCTTATAGAAGAAAGGTGGCACAATTAAATAACTTGAGGAGATAACATAATTTTCCTGACTGTAGAATTTTTGGTTTATGTCCATGAAGCCAAATTGACTTCGGAACCAGAAATTTCCATTATCCCTATCATAGTTAGCAACTGTTAAACTGCCAAAGTTTTTGTACTTTTTTGTGCCAAACACTAACCAGTCACGACTAATTTCATTACCAACGGCAATAAAATAGTGCTCTGGATGAAAGGCCGCCCAAGCGTACAATTTTTTTTGTGAGTTAGCGTATAACGGATCAGGCGAAAGAATTCCACCTTCAATCGTAAATAATTTGTGAGAGGCCCGGGACAGTATGTAGTCCCATGGCATATTCTCAACACTGAATGCGCGTCCCACTTCGAGATCGATTGTTACTGTTTTAAATTTTTTCTGGGCAGCTAGATCAATCAGGATGTTGTCATTACGATTACCATCGCCAAGTTTGATTACCCCAATGCCGAAATTAAAAGTTTCCTTGTTAATGATTTTTGGAATAAAGACACCAAAGACATCATTAATCTTATTATTCTTAACTAAGTCGACTTTGTAGTCGTACTTAAGGCTGAATTTAGGATGAGAAACTTCAATTCTATTTAGTGGTACGCCACTTTGCGTTTTATCGAAACATAAAGTTGTTTCGGAGGAAAGCTTAGTCTGAGCGTTAGCTGCAAGACAGAAAAAGGTAATAACTAAAAATAATGCGATTTTTTTCATTGTTTCTTGTCTTTTTTGTTTTTAATTTTATTTTTTTAACATTTCCATTTATCTGGCAGTGTTAATGTCAGAATTAAAAACTGAGACAGGGAACATGCTCAATCTTCAGGATTACTTCTTGAGCTTTAATCTTTTTTAGCCATGCCCGAATAAATACGGGATTAATATTTTTTAGATTAAGCTCGGAAAATAAGGTATTGAAGAGTGGGTAATCGAAATTAAATTGAGTTTTTTGATAATTAGTATTGTCGCTATACTTAATGTCTGGTGGGGCATCAATGTTTACTATGAGAACGTTTTCTGTGAATACTTTTGCGCTGGTTAAGGGCGCAACTTCTTGCGAAAAAGAAACTCTGGGAATAAACATAAATAAGATTGTTACGGTAATTGCCGGTATAATAAGATGTTGTGGCGTAAAACCTTGATTACTAAGATAACCTTTCCAGTCACTAAGAGTTAATCCGCGGCTTCGTGCGAAGCGTCGTAAGTCGGCTACTTCATCGCTTGAGAGTATTGAGAACATTTTGCTTTTCGTTCTTCTTAGCTCCGCTTCAGCAAAGTAATAGCGACTTTCTTCGGTGAGGGCCTCCTTGATTACTAATCCAATTGTTATTGGGTAGAAAATAAGGGAGATAAAAAAGCTTAGGGGATTAGAAACTTTTAAGTTTTTTTTCTCTTGGTACCACCAGAAAAGAAATAGGAAGAAAGCTAGCGGAATATTTTTCAAATAAACTTTTAGTAGCCAAGCAGAGAAGTTTGGCCACCATGTTTTTTGAAAGCGCTCGTTTTCAATTTTATTTCTTAAAGTGATACCAGGATTATCTAATTCCTCAAAGTAATTTCTGGCTTTACTAACATCCTCTCCAGTGAAATAACGATTTTTAATGTTATTTGAGTGAAGCGACATTAACTGGTTTATCATGTTGTGATAACCCATTGTTCCAGGGTGTTCTTTTTCGAATTGTTTAATTTCGCGAAGATCACGAAAGTAATCGTAAGGACCATATTTCCGGTCCTTTTGTTCAGCCTTTCTAGTTTTTTCGTTTACAAATTTAATTAGTTCCGAATTATTTTTTTGGTTAAAGGGTGCGCTTTCAGACGCATTCTTAAAAAGTCCAGAAAAATTAAGCGAAAAAAATCCTATATTGTATAGAAAAAATAGCGGCAGTAGGACCTTAAATAAGACTACTAACGTTTTTTTCATGATTTTCTTTTTTCAGTTTGATTAATTGTCAAAGTTCAAGTCATTTAGTTAATAATTAAACAAATAATCTTAACTAGGTGACTATATAGTATATAACAAAACAGACAAATTGTCAATACTATACGTTTTGCAGGGAGATTTATTGCCTTAAAAGTCAATCTATTTTGATATCATGTTAAGTCCATATAACACAATCTTATTTTCTATATCAAATTAAGTTATTTCCTAAAATTTACAAGATAATGTTTTAATGCTATTTTTTTTACATATAGTTACTAAAAAACATATAATAATCTCCGGTTTATCTGATTTGTATTCTTTCCAGCAGGGCAGGTTAATTATTACTCTTTTATGGAAATCTGTTCTTTTTTTGTTTAGAGTCGCTACCGTAATCCAGTAATGGCCATCGGTCTCTACAAAATTACAACTTAATTTTTTGTGGACCGTATTTACGGTTTTTAATAATTGTGTAATTTCTAAACAAATTTCCTCGAGTTGCTGGTGCCAAAGGGTGGTTGGATTTAAAATCTTTTTCATATTTTCAGTTTTTAAGGTTCGATATTTTGTGAGTTAGTCTAGTAATCAACTTGCCATATTATAATCTTATTACTTTTTTGTCAATTTATACCACACCAAATTTGTATTGCTAAAATAAAAAGTATTTTTTATTTTTTGTATGTTTATTTTGAAAATAAAATGATATACTTTAAATAATAAATAATAATTTTTTTAAAAAGTATGCTTACTGGATTATTTGCTAAGTTAATTCTTTCACTTATTTTTGGCGCCACTATCGGCTTAGAACGAGAGGGCAGTGGGCAAGGTTCGGAAGGAGTCGGGGGTATTCGCACTTATTCACTAATCGCTTTAGTTGGTGCTTTGGTTGGCATATTTTTTACGGCTAATTTTTCTTCACTGGCACTTTTAGTAGCTGCCGGTTTTTTAATACTACTCATTTCTTATTATATAGTTGATTCATCTGTGACGCGTGACTTTGGTTTAACCAGCGAGCTTTCAGTTATTATTACTTTCTTAATTGGACTACTTCTAGTTTTAGATATTATTCCCATGCAAATAATAATTGTTATTTTTGTTATTTTAATGCTTATCCTCTCCCTAAAATCTAAAACCAGCCAATTGGTGGCCGGTGTTTCTCGTCAAGAATTACAATCTTTTATTAGTTATGCGATTATCGCCTTAGTGGTGTTTCCTTTTTTACCAGATATCTCTTATAAGTTAAAAGATATTCCTTTACTACCCAGTTTACTTCAAGGTTTTAATGTTGATTTAGGCCAATTTAATACTTTAGATTTAATCAATCCTCGAAAGATTTGGATGGTGGTAGTTTTGATTACCGGTATTGATGTTTTTGGTTATATTTTAGGTAGAATCGTTGGTAATAAAAAAGGTTTTGCCTTAACTAGTTTTATGGCCGGCTTTATATCTTCTACTTCGGCCACTCAATCTCTAGCACAAAAAAGTAAAAAAGCCGGATTTGTTAATCATTTGGTGGGTGCGGCAGTATTAGCTAACTTAGCTAGTTTCTTGCAGATATTTTTACTTGTTGGGCCACTTAATCCAAAATGGTTAATTTCTATTACGCCTAGTATTTTAATTATGATACTAACGGCGGGTTTAATTTCGGTTATTTTCTTAAAGAAAAAAGAGCCTAACAAGAAAGAAAAAAAAGAGGAACCAAAAAATACTACTATATTTTCTTTAATGCCAGCCTTAAAATTTGCTTGCCTTTTAGTCGTTATTAAAATTGTAACTAAAATTTGTCTAATTTTATTTGGTCAATCTGGTTTCATTATTAGTTCAGTTATCGCTTCTTTTGCTGGTCTAGACGCTATTGTAGTTAATTTAGCAGAAATGGCTGGTCAGACAATTACCTATAAATTTGCTTTAGTTACTTTCTTATTAGTTAATGCTACTAATTTATTAAGTAAAACGGTTTATTCTTTTTTACAAGGTAGCCGTAGCTTTGCTTTAAAATTTCTAGTAGCAGCCGTCTTTATTGTCGGAGTTAGTTCTCTTTGGTTAATTTTTATGTAATCTTTTTTAAAAATTTAAAAAATAATTAGTTATATTTAGCACGTCTTTTTAAAGAGGTGCTAATTTTTATTATTTCTAAATAAATGCTATATTATAAGAGATTAATTTAAAAAATTTACTTTTAAAAGTTTTTTACTATTTATGCTAAAAAATAAAAAAATAAAATATATTAGTTGGCTTATTCCAACTATTTTTGTTCTTAGTCTGTTTATTGGTGCTACTCCGGCTAAAGCGGATGTTACGTCTCTTAATATTACTTCACCAACTTCACTTAGTAAGGTTTATGTAAAACCTAATAATAATTTTACAGTTAATTTTAACGCTTATGCCCCTTGGCCTGGGTTTAGTTCTTTTTATAATATTGAATTATGGGGATTGGGCGGCATGGTTCGTTCAGTAGAGTATAACCGCACTTTTAACCCTTATCAAAATTCTTATTCTGATCTTTTTAATGTCGCTAACACTCCAGACGGAATGTATGATTTATATATGTTTGTGCCTAGTATTGGTGCTCACTCTAATAGTTCAGTGGTAGTTGATGGTACACCGCCAACTACGCCAACGGTTATTTATCCTAGCGCTGCAGGTATTTATCTTCAGCCAAGTAATCCAATTGTTATTAGCTGGAATCAGTCAACTGATGTCAATTTTACAGGTACCCCAATTAGAGTAGTTTATTCTTTATCAGGAAATTTTCTTGATGCTGTCACAATCGTTAATTTACCATCTACAGCCACTTCTACTACTTGGACCCCGCCTAATGTTAGCAGTGCGACCGTTAAAGTTGCCGTGACTGCGACTGACCGAGCGGGTAATGCTACTAGTGATGCTTCTAATTTTGCTTTTGCTTTAGATAATGCGGCCCCAACAGTTGACGCTGGCGCTACCATGAATATTTCAATTCCCACTAGACCAGGGGCCACTGCTTCAGATAATATTAGTTCTTCTTTAACTTATAATTGGTCTATGATTTCGCGACCAGCAGGAGGAACTTTAACTATTACTGACGCGACCTCTCTTGATCCTTATTTATCAGGTGATGTAACTGGTCAGTATGTTGCTAATTTACAAGTTACTGATCAGGCCGGTAATTCTGCTTCCGATACCGTTACTTTTAATTGGGCTGGTGACCCTGGCGCCTTTACTGTAACGGCACCATCTACCGGTGTTTATTTACCAGGCGGAGCAACAACTACAATTTCTTGGACTTCGCCAGGAGATAGTGATTTAAATCATTTTAAAATTGAATATTCTAATAATGGTGGCGGTAGTTACTCTTTAGTTCAAGATAATATTGCCTCTACTACTAGTTCTTATTTTTGGTTAGTTCCTAGTAACAACACAGCAAGTAATGATATCCGGGTCACGGCTTATGATAATGATGGTAATTTAAGGGCTCAGCTGTCCGGTACTTTTATTGTAGATTCTATTTTTCCGGCTAATTTAGCTGTTACTTATCCAAATGCCGCCGGTATTAATTTAAAAGGTGGTGACGTTTATAATATTACTTGGACCACACCAACTGATACTAATTTAGGAACGACACCAATAGGAATTAGATCTAATAACGGCATTATTGCTACAAATTTAGCGGCGGCTGGTCCTTATAGTTGGACTGTGCCACTTATTGAATCGACCTCCACTACTATTCAAATAAATGCTCAAGATTTAGCGGGTCACACAACTATGGATTTTTCAGATAATAGTTTTGTAATCGATTCCGGAGACCCTATTATAACAATTGCTACTCCTAATTTAGGAACAATAACTGTTCCTACTACCAGCGGCGCCTCGGCGGTTGATAATTATTCGGGTATCGCTTCTTATTTTTGGATAAAAAAAACAGGACCCGGAGCTATTATTTTCAGTGATTCGAGTATTGCTAATCCCACTATGGCCGGCACCATTTCTGGTGTTTATGAGGCTGATTTTATTGTAACAGACAATGTGGGCCATGTTGGTAATGGTACAGTGACATTCACTTGGGATAGCAATTTACAGGCTCCAGTAATTATTAGTCCGGTAACTGGTTATTATTTGCCTGGTGGTCAAAATACTAACGTTACTTTTACCGGTCACGTTAATGATAATTATTATTCCTTAGATTACTCTTTAGATGGTGGCAGTACTTGGACTTTTGTCAGCACTTCAACGGCCCCAACTAGTAGTATTACTTGGCCAGTTCCCGGAAGTACTAATACTAGTACTGCTCGAGTTCGTTTAGTCGCCTATAATGCTTACAGCGAAACAGCTACTTCTACTGGTTCTAATTTTGTAATTGATTCTATTCTTCCGGCCGTTTCTGTTAACTCTCCAGTTTCCGCAGTTTTAGGTGGCGCTAATTATAATATTATCTGGAGTGCTAGCGATACCAATTTAAATGCCAGTAATATCGTTTTAGCCTATTCTTTAAATGATGGGGTTTCTTGGTCTAATATTGCCACTACCACTAATTCGGGAACTTACACCTGGTTAGCTACTACAACTGAAACTTTATTAGCGAAGTTTAGAGTAACGGCCTATGATTTGGCTGGCCAGACAAATAGTAGCATTTCTAATTCTTTTGTAATCGATTATTTAGCACCTAACATTACTATTTCAACCCCTAACCTAGGCCTCATTAATGTCCCTACCGCTAGCGGTGCTTCAGCTACTGATAGTTATTCCGGAATCGCTTCTTATGCTTGGACTAAAGTATCAGGACCGGGCACAATTACTTTTTCTCCCGCAGCCA
>CAYHCB010000002.1:82616-114231 GCA_964355275.1 uncultured Gammaproteobacteria bacterium
TTGTAGTGGATAATAACGGTCCAATAATTACAATTACCACCCCTAATTTAGGGACGATTAACGCAGCAACCGCTAGCGGCGCTTCGGCAGTAGATAGTTATTCCGGAATTGCTTCTTATGCTTGGACTGATTTATCCGGCCCTAGCCCAATTACTTTTTCTCCAACAGCTAACATCGCCAATCCCACTATGGCTGGTACGGTTTCTGGTGCTTATGAAGCCCTTTTAACAGTGACCGATAATGTGGGAAATATTTCTTCTAGCACTGTTAGTTTTATTTGGAGTGACGCCCCGGGATCATTTTCCGTAACTAATCCTCATGTCGGTGATTATTTAATGGGCGGTGTAAATACGAATGTTATTTGGACAGCGCCAGTAGACAATAATCTAGATCATTTTTTTGTGGAATATTCTTTAGATAATGGCGGCGCTTGGGTAACCATTGATAGTAGCGTTGCTTCATCAACAACTTCAATTATTTGGGCGGTACCAGTAGCTAATTCCACTAGTACGATTATTAGAGTAACCGCTTTTGATTCGGGTTCTAACCAAACGGTAGCCACTAGTTCAGTTTTTGTAGTCGATTCCAGCAATCCAATTATTACAATTTCTACGTCTACTTTAGGAACGATTAACACGCCAACCGCCAGCGGCGCTTCGGCGGTTGATACTTATTCAGGCGTGGCTTCTTATGCCTGGACTTACGTTTCTGGACCAGGCACAATTACGTTTTCTCCAACGGCCACTTCTTCTAATCCTACCTTAGCAGCTAATATTTCTGGTGCTTACGTGGCTTTACTGACTGTAACAGATAACGCTGGCAATACAGCCACTAGTTCCGTAGACTTTATTTGGAGCGGCAACCCCGGAGGTTTTGTGGTGTTGGTACCTGATGGCACGACTAAACTCTATGGTGGCGAAAATATTAATATAAGTTGGACTCAACCATCTGAGGGCATTATTGATTATTTTAATATAGATTATTCTTTAGATAATGGCGCCTCTTGGACTGGCATTGGTACAACTTCTTCTAGCACTAATTTATTAGCTTGGACAGCTCCGGCTACTAGTTCAATCGTCTGTTTAGTAAGAGTAACGGCTTTTGATATTTATACTAATCAAACAATCGCGACTTCCGCTAATTTTATAATTGACTCTAGTGCGCCAATTATTACTGTCGCTAGTCCTGATTTAGGTATTATTTCTGTTCCAAAAAATGCGGACGTTTCTATTTCTGATGCTCATTCGGGACTCGCCACTATTTTATGGACAAAAGTTTCTGGACCAGGTGCTATTAATTTAGCCACTAGCACCGCTAGCATGGACCCTTCTTTTTCCGCTACTTTAACTGGTGATTATGTTGTTATGGTTGAAGCAACTGACTTAGTTGGTAATATTTCTAGTTCAACTGTTATCTTTAGCTGGGCCGGCGATCCCGCTACCCCTTACATCACTAATCCGGTGGGCGGTTCTTATTTAGCCGGTAATACTACGACTACGGTTATTTGGGTAAGTTCCGGGGAAGCAGACTTGGCTTCTTTTACGCTCTGGTATTCCGATAATAATGGAAACACTTGGAGTTTATTAGATGCCGCGATTGCTTCTACCACCACTTCTTTCCCTTGGTTAGTACCGGGAGTAGATAATGATAATAATTTATTTAAATTAGCTGTTTTTGATAATTTTGGCAATTCTACAACTACTGTTAGTTTACCTTTTTCGATTGACTCAACTTTTCCTAGCTCGGTATCAGTTACTGACCCAAATTCTTTAAGTTTGCCATTTAAATTTGGTAGCACAATTAATGTTGCTTGGTCTGGTGGTACCGATGCTCATTTAGGAGCCACTCCAATTTTAATTGAGCACTCCGTAAGTGGTAATTTTGATGACACAATTACATTAGGCAGTGTGGCTAATTCGGGGACTTACAGTTTTACGGCACCCAATATAAATACTGCTACAAATACTAAAATACGCGTGACTTCAATTGATCTAGCTGGTAACCGATCTGTTGGCACCTCATCTTCTTTTATTATTGATTCTTTAGCTCCAGTTATTACTTTAACGGCTGACTTTAGTAATCAAGCTAGCGCTTTTAATCCTGCTCCAGGGATAATTGATAATATTGATTTAAATAGCGAACTAACTTATGCCTGGACAATGGTAAGTGTTCCAGTTGGCGGAGACTTAATTTTTTCAGTACCCTTTATTGCTAATCCCAGTATATCTGGTAGTGTAGCGGGAATTTACGTTGCCTCTTTATCGGTTACCGATCGAGCCGGAAATGTATCAACATCTCAAACTTCATTTAATTGGTTAGGCGGCTCTGGTTATCCAGATTTAATTTATCCCACAACTGGCGACTCGGTGCCAGTTGGTGATACTAATATTCTTTGGATGACTCCTAATTTAAGTGATATCGCCAGTTATATGGTGGAGTATTCTGATAATGGTGGTGGTACCTGGGTAACTTTAATTAGCGGTTTAGCTAGTACCTCTACTAGTACTTTATGGACGATTGCCCCTGGCACCAATTCTAGTAATAATATGATTAGAGTGACCGCTTATGATGCTGGCGGCACCCCTTTTGTCGCTAATGGCGGTTTATTTACTATTGATTCAAGTGCCCCAGTTATTGATTTAGGTTCAAGTTTAGGAACTATTAGCGTAGCTACAGCAGTTACTGCTTCGTCGACTGATAATTTTGATGATGCCGGTCAACTAACTTACGCTTGGTCAATTATAAGTAATCCGGTTGGGGCAAATCTTATTTTCTCTAGTAGTACAGTTTTAGTAACTTCGCTTTCCGGAAATATTGCCGGTGATTACTCAGCTTTACTAACTGTGACTGATAGAGCGGGTAATAGTGCTACTAGTTCCGTGAGTTTTACTTGGTATATTGCTCCTAGTGGCGGTGGTGGCGGCGGTGGCGGTGGTGGCGGATCTCCCGGTCCGACTTATTGTTCAGCTGTTGTTTATAGCGATTGGGGTTTATGTGCAAACAATATTCAGACAAGAACTATTTTAAGCCAAACTCCTGGCAGCTGTACTTTAACATCTGTCCAAACAGCTGCTCAGTCACAAGTTTGTAATAGTGAGATTATAGTCGACCCCGGTAGCCAAACCTGCAGTAGTATTATTTATACTAGTTGGGGAACCTGTGTTAATGGCTCTCAATCAAGAACTATTTATTCTTATGCTCCAATTGGCTGCTCTTTAAGTTCAACACAACTTCAGGCTAATACTCAAAGTTGTGTTGGTACAGTTATTAATGTTGGTGGTTTTGATACTGATGCCGCCGCTGTTATGGATACCGCTCGGGATTATTTCACTAAGACAGACGTTAAATTAGTTGAACGCCTAAGAGGACAAATTTTAATTGCGACTGAAAATAAAGGACGAGCTTGGTATGTTAATCCGGCAGATGGCCGTAAGTATTATTTAGGTTCAGCGGCTAATGCCTATTCGGTGATGCGTATAATGGGGGACGGAATGGCTAATCGAGATTTACAGAAAATTAATATTGATTTTTTAGATGAAGTAACTAGAGACATTCCAGTTAGTGGTGATACTTTTACGATTCGTCTAGATAAAGCTTTGGGAAAAAATTGGCAAGCCACTTTAAATAAAACTAAAGTTGACCCAGCTTTGATTAAGCGTTTTTCTGGTCATATTTTAATTCAGGTTCAAACTAATGGGGAAGCTTGGTATCTTGAACCGAAAACTAAAAAAAGATATTATCTTGGTCGACCAGCAGAGGCTTATGCAATAATGAGGGCTTTCGGTTTAGGTGTTACTAATGAAAATTTAAATAAAATTCCCGTTGGTAAATTTAGTATCACACAAATGAAAATAATCTCTGATCTTTTAAGCGGAAAATCCAGATAATTAAAGGATAAATATAAAAAAGCTACTTAAAACGTAGCTTTTTTATAGATTATTTAAAAAAGTGAAGAAAAAATCTTAATTTGCGTAACAATAAGGCTTTGTTTATCATTAATTACCTCTATCTATTAAAGTAATCCTAATCATTTAAATATAGATTTTGCTATATTTCTGTGCTACTATTTTAGTAATATGCCAAAATATCAATACATCGTTGAAGATAATAATATTAATAACGCTGGATCATTAATCCTCACTTTAAAGCCTAAAAAAAATAGTGATATTTTTAATTTTAAGCCTGGCCAATATGCCATGCTGGCCTTTTATGATAGCGCCGGTAAACTATTTATTAACCACCCGTTTTCCATTGCTAGTTCACCAACACAAAATAATTGCCTAAAATTTGGTATTAAAGTGATGGGTCGTTTTACTCAAACTTTATCTAAATTAAAATCTGGTATGGTGGTTGATGTTATGGGTCCGTATGGTGATTTTGTTTTTGATGAAAATAAATATCAAGATGTTGTCTTTATAGCTGGCGGGGTCGGAATTACGCCATTTATTAGTGCCGCTTATTATGCTACAGATAAAAGTTTAAAAAATAAAATAAATTTAATCTATAGTAGTAGAATTATAAAGGATACTCTTTTTTATGAAGACATTAAAAATCTAGCTAAAGTTAATCCTAATTTTAAAGCTAAATTAAAAATTACCAATGAGACTGTTGGTGAGGCGGATATTTATTGCGAAAATGGCTACATAACTAAAGAAACAATTTTAGAAAATGTTGACACGGTTAAAGGCAGAGATTTTTTTCTTTGTGGCCCCGTCCCTTTTATGAAGGTAATGGAGAACCATTTAAAGGCGCTGGGGGTACCGAGCCTTAAAATACACCAGGAAGCTTTTAACGTTACTCCAAATCTATCGTTTAGAAAAAATTTAACAAATATTTTTCTTTCTTATGGTTTGGCGGTAATTTTATTTGTGGTATTTTTGGGGCTCATAAAATTTGATAAACTAAAATACCCTTTATTTATTGAGGAAGAAGAAATTGCTAGAGAAGCACCGCTAAGTTTAATAAATAATATTGTTAGTGATCGGAGAAACACTATCATTGCTTCTAAAGAGTTGTTAGTTAATACTATAAATACGGCCCTTATTAAAAGCGAGACTAAAACTAGTGTCTCTGTGGTACCGACAGCCACCCCGGTTGTTTCAACCCCAGTTTCACGGCCGATTAAGACAGTTACCCCAATAGTTAGTAAGCCAGTAGTTAATAAACCAGTACCAAAACCAGTGGTAGTTCCTAGAACTACCGTTTCTTAATTTTTTATTAATAAAAATATGAATAAAAAAAATTTAAAAATAATTATTTTTTCTCTTTTTATCTTTATTTTTGCTTTGGCAAATAATTTTGCTTTAGCTGATGATGATGAAGATGAGGATGAGGAGGAAGAAAGGGACAATAAACGAAGTGAGGAGAATTACCAGCCGCTGCCAGAAGTTCAAGTAGAAACTCCTATGGCTCCAATAATTAGTCCTATTCCTACACCAATTTTGTTATCGCCGGTTACTAAAATTGTTACTGTTAGCACCCCCTTGGTTAATTTAAGCGACACCGACAGTGATGGCATTATTGATATTTTAGATAGTCACAACGGCGAAGATGATTTTGCTTTCGCAATTTTAGATAATAATAAAAATGGCATAGCCGATGACTTGGAATATTTACGTAATTTAAACAGGGAGAGATAGTATGGAAGGGTATAAAAAAATTAAAGCTTTAGGTACTGAAATTGAATTTTATTTGCAATCAGATTTACTCCAAGATAAAGATTTCAATTTAGACTTTGACGAGCTAGAGGTCATAGTAAGTAACTTTGAAGAATCGTTTAGTCGTTTTTTAAGTGATAGCGAACTTAGCTTACTTAACAAAACTCCCAAGCAATTTAAAGCTAGTCCGGAGTTACTTAAAATTTTGTTACTGGCTAAAAATTTTTATCAGGTAACTAATGGTATTTTTGATCCTACTATTTTAGTGGCTTTAGAGAATTATGGCTATGATAAAAGTTTTAATATAAGTGATTTTAGTAAAGAGCAAAATAATTCTATTTCTAAAATAGAAAGAATTGATTTTAGCCAGGTAAATATTGACTTAGAAAATAATTTAGTGAGTCGTCCGGCTGATTTAAAAATAGATTTAGGTGGGATCGGTAAAGGCTATCTAGTTGATGTGTTAGTTAATTGGTTAAAGAGCAAAGCTTATAAAAATTTTTGGATTTCGGCTGGTGGCGATATGTATCTTTCTGGTTTAAATGAAAGTAAGCAAGTTTTTCAGGTGGGGGTGCAAAATCCTAAACAACTTGATTTAGATTTATTTAATATTTCTATAATTAATCAAGAGTTGGCTGTAGCTACCTCAGGAATTGCGAAAAGAAATTGGCGTTTTAATGATAAAATTGTTAATCATATTATTGACCCGCGCACGAAAGCTTCGGTTAGTAATAATTTATTGGCTGTCACTGTTGTTTCCGATCAAGTAATTAAAGCGGATATTTATGCTAAGACAGTTTTAATTTTAGGAAAAGAGTTGGGTTTAGATTTTATAAATCAACAAGAAAATACGGAGGCCCTTATAATAGATGATAAACTAGAAATTAGTTATTCAAATAATATGGCTAAATATTTAATAAAAAGTTAATAAAAAATAGAATGTTTAAAAAAATTAAAATATTTATTATTTTTTTTCTGATGGCCGCTAGTTTATCCTCCCCAATTTTATCATTGGCGGCTACTGTTTCTTACCCCACTGCCGTTAAAGATGGTGATTACGACGGTCTAACTGATCAAGGAGAAACGCAAGTTTATAAAACTGACCCTCAAAACGCTGATTCAGATGGGGATGGTTATTTAGACGGAGCGGAGGTTTTAGCGGGGACTGATCCTTTAGTTCCGGAAATTGTGGCTACGCCCCTTAATCCGATTAGTGAAACGGCCGGCGAGAACACAGTTAGTTTTTGGCCGTGGTATTTTGCGCGTGCCTCAGGTATTGCCGCTTATATTTTATTATTTCTACTTATAGTTACTGGTGGTGGCATAAAAACTTCTTGGTCATTTAGATTCATTAGTCCAACTATTGCTTGGCTAAATCATCGTTATCTTGGTATTGCTTTAACTTTTTCGGTTATTGTCCACCTTTTATCATTACTGGTTGATAAATATTTAAAGTTTACTATTATCGATATTTTAGTCCCCTTTGTTTCTACTTATAAACCAATATTTTTATCGCTAGGAATTATTGGTTTTTATATGCTTATAGCTGTTATTATTACTTCAATTTTTAGTATTAATAAATTTCCTAAGGCTTGGCGTTTAATTCATTATTTAACCTACCCCATGTTTATAATTTTATTTATTCATGGTTATTTTACCGGGACAGACACTCCTTACATTCTAATCCAGTTAATGTATTTAATAACTGGCATTATTTTTTCTTTATTTTGCTTGTATCGTTTATATTTTTTTTATAAGCAACAATAGCCCTAAAATTTAAATAAAAGTTTCCTCATTTATAATAAAGAGAGTTTTTTTATTTTCAACTTGACAAAATTTAGTTTAGCAACTAAAATAATAATTAACTAAACAATAAACTAAAATAATAATTATTTAACCTTCCTATTTATGAGTATTTCTAGAATTTTTACGAAAAAAAGAGTCATTTGGCTCATTATCTTGTTACTAATTGCTGGCGCCGCCTGGTATTATATAAATAAATCTAAAAATGATACCAGTAACATTCAAACTACTACAGTTAGTCAACAAAATCTTGAGCAAACAGTTCTTACAACTGGTCAAGTGGTCAGTGAAACTAATTTAAGCTTAAGCTTTCAGGGCGGTGGCGTTGTGGAAACTATTTCTGTTACTACTGGTAGTCAAGTGAAAACTGGCGATGTTTTAGCTACTCTTAGTCAGTCTAATGCCAAAGCGTCTTTAACTAGCGCAAGTGGTCAATTGGCTCAAGCTAATGCTAATTTTAGAAAGGTGTTAGCGGGGACGACTCCCGAGCAGATTAATGTTTCCCAAAAATCAGTTGACGCTGCTCGTGTAGCTTATAATAATTCTCTTAGTCAGTTAATTACCGTTCAAGGTTCTACAGCCGCTTCAATTAGTCAGGCTCAAAATACTTTAGAAGATTTACAATCACCAACTACTATGTCTGATAATAAGCGTTCCGCTATTATTGTGACAATTACTAATCAATTATCAGCCGTTAAAACTGATCTAGACAAAGAAAAGCAAATTTTAGATGACGTTGATTTAAAGGATACTTTTGGTGTTGCTGATTCCTCTAGTTTACCTAACTTTAAAAATGCTAATAGTCAGGTTCAATCTTTATTAAGCGCCGCTAACGCCAGTTTAACTGTTGCGCAAGCCTATAAGAGCGATGCCAACATTTATCAAGCTGTCAGTGATTCTTTAGCTGTTTTAAATCAGAATATTTTAGCCTTAAATTATTGTTATACCGCTCTTCAGAATTCAGTTATTAGTTCTAAATTTAGTCAGGCTGAACTAGATGCTTATAAATCTAGTGTCAGTGTTTCTTTGTCAGCAGAAAATTCCGGAATTACTCTTATTAAATCTTCTCGTCAGGCCTTAACCGATGCTTTAACTTCAGCCGCTAATGCCGTAACTAATAGTAGATTACTGGCCACTCAACAAATTAATGCGGCGCAGAATCAGATAAATAGCGCTAAAGCTTCTTTGCAACAAACTGAAGCCACTTTAGCTCAACAAAAAGCTAAAGCTCAGCCAGCCGACATTGATGCCGCTCGAGCACAATTATTATCCGCTCAGGGCAGTGTCGAGGCGGCTCAAACTACCTTAAATAACACAATTTTAAAGGCACCGGCCGATGGAACAATTACTCAAATAGATACTAAGGTTGGACAACAGGCGACGGCCATGCAACCAGTTTTTGTTTTACAAAATATCAATTCTTTACATGCCGAAGCTTATGTTAGTGAAGCTAATGTCGCTTCTTTAAAAATTGGTCAGACAGTTGATTATACTTTTGATTCTTTAGGTCCAGATAAACATTTTAGTGGTCAAATTTTGACTATTAATCCAGCTTCAACTGTTATCTCTGGAGTTGTAAATTATTTAGTAAAAGCTAGTTTGCCAAATATTCCAGAAATTAAACCAGGTATGACTGTTAATATGACTATTTTAGTAGATACTCGGGATAACGCTTTAGCTATTTCTAACAGTGTAATTATTAATCAAAATGGTAAGCAGTATGTCAGAGTAATCAGTAATCCTAAAACTAAAACATATAATCAAGTTGAGGTGACAACCGGCTTACAGGCTGATGGCGGACAAATAGAAATTCTATCTGGTTTAACCAGTGGTCAAGAAATTGTTACCCTTATTAAATAATGGATTTTTTATGCCTACACCTTTAATAAATATTAAAAATTTAACAAAAAGTTATGAGACCGGTGATGTTATAACTCCAGTTTTAAATGATATTAGCTTTAAGATCAATAAAGGGGAATTCGTCGCAATTATGGGACCATCTGGTAGTGGAAAATCAACCTTAATGCATATTCTTAGTTTTTTAGACCGAGCTAGTTCCGGCGTATATGAATTTGATGGTCAGGATATTACTGATTTTAATGATAATTATTTAGCCGAATTACGTAATAAAGAAATTGGTTTTGTGTTTCAATCTTTTAATTTATTACCGCGTACTACAGTTTTAGATAATGTAAAATTACCTTTAATCTATAGCAAAAAAAAGAATCATGATGCTTTGGCTAAAAAATCTTTAACTGCCGTTGGCTTAGCTCATCGTTTAAACTATTATACTAATCAAATTTCTGGAGGCGAAAAACAGCGCGTAGCGATTGCGCGTGCTTTAGTTTGTGATCCAGCCGTAATTTTTGCGGATGAACCAACCGGTAATCTTGATTCTAAATCGGGTAACACGGTGATGTTTATTTTGCAACAACTCAATGATGAGGGTCGTACTATTATTTTAGTTACTCACGAAACGGACACAGCTAATCATGCCAAAAGAATTGTTCGTATTAAAGACGGTAATATTTTGTCCGATGAACCGGTTAGTAAAAGAACTATTGCCTCCCCTAATAATGATCTTATTAAATAATTTTTTCCCCTTAAATTTGTGAATTTTTTTTCTATTATAAAATTAGTTATTAAAAATTTGCGCGCCCGAAAAGGACGCACTCTTTTAACAATTTTAGGAATTACTATTGGTGTGGCCGGAGTGATTATAATTATTTCACTTGGGGCCGGTGCTCAAAGTTTAATTTTAGGACAAGTAACTAAATTAGGTAGTAATTTAATTGTTATTCAACCTGGTAAAACAGCTGAAAGTGGCGCTCCGATTCCTGGATTAATAATCACTAGTTTAGTAAATGGTGACGCTGATGCTTTGCGTGATGAGGGTCGAGTTCCTTTTGTTTCCTCAGTTAATGCGCAGGTAAGAGGCGCGGCAACTATTATTTGGAATAACAAAACTATCGATACAACTTTTATTGGCACTGATAGTGAGTATTCTGAGGTTATTAATTTTACTATGCAAGATGGGCAATTTTTTAGTGCCACTGAAGATGTTGGTGGTTCCAATGTAGTTGTGCTGGGGTCAGAAATTAGCAAAAAATTATTTGCTGATTCTGGCGTTAATCCTATTGGTCAGGTAATAAAAGTTAAAAGTTCTATTCAAAGCAAAGTCGGTGGAGTACCCCTTCGAGTTATTGGCGTTATTGCACCACGGGGTAGTTCTTTTTTTCAAAATCAGGATGAGTTAATTTTTACACCACTGGTTATCGGTCAACAGCAAATTTTAGGCATTCATCACTTACAATCAATTTATATTAAAGTTCAGGAGTCAGGTAACTCTAGTTCGACCCTAACTTCTATAAACACTGTTTTAAAACAACAACATCGAATTTTAGATGATGTAAATATTGATTTTACGGCGCGTAAATTAGACGATGCAGCTAAACTTTTGTCTACTATTACTGACGCTCTTAGTTTATTTTTAGTAGCGATGGCGGCTATTTCTTTAGTAGTCGGGGGAATTGGTATTTTAAATATTATGATGGTTACTGTAGCTGAAAGAACCCGAGAAATTGGCTTAAGAAAAGCAGTTGGCGCAACTAAGAAAGCGATTCGTAACCAATTTTTGCTTGAAGCCAGCCTACTTACTAGTTTAGGCGGTTTAGTGGGAATTATTTTTGGGGTCTTAGTCTCCTTTTTAATTTCTTTATTAATGGAAAAGTTAGGTTATGATTGGGCGTTTATAATTTCTGGAATTTCAATTATTTTATCCGTTGGCGTTTCTATTTTAACTGGCTTAATATTTGGTTTATTTCCGGCTATTAAGGCGGCTAAACTTGATCCAATCGAAGCTTTAAGATACGAATAATATGTATAATGCTCTAAGACAAGCTTTAAAAGCATTACTGGCCAATAAAGGCCGGACTCTTTTAACTACCCTAGGGATAATGATTGGAATTGCTACGGTTATTTTAGTTTTGTCTGCTGGGGCTGGTTTTCGTAGTTTAATAAATGAACAAGTGGCGACTCTAGGAACTAATACTTTATATTTACAAACAAAAGTTCCATCTAGTAGTAAAAAACTATCACCTAGCGATAATGTTAATTCCGGGGCTATTGTTTCTACTTTAAACCAACGCGATTTAGATAGTATTAATAGATTACCTAATGTTGTAAATAGTTACGGTATGGTAATCGGGCAGGCAGTTTCCAGTTATCGGGGTAATCAGAAAAGTGCTGTTTATTTAGGAACCTCAGCAGCTCGCTTTGAAATTGATAAAAGTGCTTTAAAAGCCGGACGATTTTATACTTCAGCGGAAGATAATGGTGGCGCTCAAGTAGTTATTTTAGGAAATAAAATTGCTACTGATTTATTTAAACAAGATGATCCGCTTGGGAAATTATTACGCATTGGTTCTTTAAATTTTTTAGTAATTGGTGTTTACGATACTTCTAATGTTTTAGGCAGCGGTAATGATGACCAGCTGTTTATTCCACTTAACACGGCACAAAAAAAATTATTAGGAATTAATTATTTGCTTCAAGCGGTTGTTCAAATTAATGATTTAAAGTTAAGTGACGTAACGGCGGCTGATATAGGCGACACTGTTAGACGAAACCATGGGATTACTAATCCCGATAAAGATGATTTCCAAGTAACTACGCAAGCTCAAGTTTTAGGTATTTTTGATACTATTTTTAGTAGTATCACAATTTTACTGATTGCAATTGCCGCAATTTCTTTAATCGTTGGTGGCATTGGAATTATGAACATCATGTATGTGGTGGTTACTGAACGAACTTCAGAGGTCGGTTTAAGAAAAGCCTTGGGCGCTAAAAATTCTAATATTTTACAAGAATTTTTAATTGAATCAGTTCTGGTTACTTTACTTGGTGGAGCAATTGGTATTTTATTTGGTGCCTTTTTAAGTTGGGTTCTTACTTTAGTCGCCGTACAAAGTGGCCTGGCGTGGACTTTTATTGTGCCGCTATATGCCATTGGTATCGGTTTTGGTGTCTCAGCCGCCATTGGTATCGGTTTTGGTGTCCTACCAGCTTTAAGCGCCGCTAAACTCGATCCGATAGAAGCTTTGCGGCACGAGTAAATAATATTTTATTATTTTATAATTTTATGAATAACAGGCAAGAAATATTACAAAGTTTAATTGAAAAATTAACCAGAGCAACTCATTGTATGCATACTGAGCATGGCTTTCCTTTTGGTAGTTTTATGTTGAGAAAACAACAAATAATGATTCTGTTTTTTATTTATGAAAAAAAAGAGGCGGCCAGTGTTAAAGAAATCGCTAATTTTTTACATGTTACCTCAGGAGCGGTTACTCAATTTGTTGATGGCTTAGTAGACAAAAAATTAGTTAAACGAGAGGAAAATCTTTTAGATAGACGGAGTATTAATATAAAGTTAACTGAGGATACTAAAAATAAATTTAATGATTTTAGAAAAAATTATTTAAATAATGCTAGCCAAGCCTTTAGTAGTTTAAGCGACGAAGAACTGTCGCAATTTTTAGAGTTAGTTAAGAAAATTAAAGCGCCACATTTTTAAATAAAAAAAGACTGGGTAACCAGTCTTTTTTGTTATCTTTAATTTAATTTTAATTGTTTGGTCGCTAGGTGTTTGTAGAATAATTGTTTGACTATTTCCATAGTTATTAGGTAGGCAACTACTAGTACTATAATAATTAAAAAAGCCTTTATTGGTAGCGGACTAAAGCCAAAGAAATCGCCGATTCCATTAGTGGTAAGTATTATACCTAAAGCTAAGGCGCCTAAGGTAGTATAAACTAAATACTTACTAGGACGAGATTGTAAAAATGGTATTTTTTGTGTACGAATAATATAAATTACTAAAATTTGCGTGGCTAGTGATTCAATAAACCAACCAGCTTGAAAAGTGGCTACATTTAAGTGAAGCACGCCATATAGAATATAAAATGTTAAGAAGTCAAAGAGGGAACTAATTGGACCAAAAACTATCATGTATTTCTTAATAAATTTCATATCCCAATGTTTTGGCTTTTTCAGATATTCAGAGTCAACATTATCGGACGGGATAGCTAGTTGTGAGGTATCATAAATAAAATTATTAAGTAGAATTTGGCTAGCGGTCATTGGAAAAAATGGTAAAAATATACTAGCGCCGATCATTGAGAACATATTGCCGAAGTTCGAACTAAGCCCCATCAGTAAATATTTCATCGTGTTACTAAAAGTTTTTCGCCCCTCAATAACGCCTTCCATTAATTCTTTTAATCCTTTTTTTAGTAGAATAATATCGGCTGTTTCTCTGGCTACATCGACGGCATTTTCAACTGATATCCCGACATCGGCAGTTTTTAAAGAAGGGGCATCATTGATACCGTCGCCTAAATAACCAACAATTGAACCATTTCTTTTTAATTCACAAATTATTTTTTCTTTTTGGCTCGGTGACATTCGCGCGCAAATTGTGGCATTTTTTATCCGTTTATATATTTCTTCATCACTTAAAGTATTAAGATCTAATTCGTCGCTAGTAATTATTTGATCAACCGGCAGTCCTAAGTCAGAACAGATTTTTTTAGTAATAAGTGGCCCATCTCCCGTTAGTATTTTTATATCAATACCATGACTTTTCATAAAGGCGATAGTTTCTTTAACATCAATTTTTGGCGGATCATAAAAAACCATAAACCCTCTTAAAACTAAATTAGTTTCCTCACTAGTTTCATATTTTTCCTTTTTTACGCTAATTATTTTTTCAGCAATAGCTAAAATTCTAAAACCTTGACTACTTAAATCATCGTGAATCTTTTTTATATTAATTAAAATTTCTGGCGTCATTATCTTAATAACTTCTTTATCAAGATAACTAGAACAAATTTTAAAAATTTCTTCTGGCGCTCCTTTAGTAATCATGGTAATTACTCCTTGATATTCTGAAAAAATAGAGGAGCGTTTACGGTTAAAGTCATAAGGAATCTCTTCTACTTTTTTATAATTTTCTAAGTTGAATTTAGCGTGTTCTAAAATAGCGCTGTCTAAAATATTTTTTATACCCGTTTCAAAGAAGCCATTTATATAGGCAGCGGAAAAAACCGCCTCTGATTCTTTGCCGAAAACATCCACATGTTTTATTACGGTAATTTTATCTTCAGTTAAGGTGCCAGTTTTATCGGTACATAAAATATCAATTGAGCCAAAAGTTGGAATAGAGTTTAGGCGTTTAACGAGCACGCCATTTTTGGCCATTTTCATAGCCCCTTTGGCCATATTAACACTCATAATCATTGGTAATAATTCTGGTGTTACCCCAACGGCAACCGCTAAGGCAAAAAGGAAAGAGTTAAAATAACCTTTGCCCATTAGGGCGTTAATTAAAAAGATGATAGCGACAATAACTGCAATAACTCTGATTATTAAAAAGCCAAAATTCTTTATGCCTTTTTCAAAAGCATTTTCTATGGTTGGTTTAGATATTTCTTTAGCAATTTGACCAAACTCTGTATTTAGACCAATAGCGGTAACTAAAAATTGGCTGTAACCAGAAATAACATTAGTTCCTGAAAAAATTATATTATTTTCGTTAGTAGATTTTTCGACCGGTAAACTTTCGCCGGTAAGACTGGATTCATTTAAGAAAAAATCATCAGCACTAATTAGTTTCCCGTCCGCCGGAACAATATCACCAGCAGAAAGTAACACGATATCGCCAGGCACGATATATTTGGTATTTAATTCTTGTTTTTTACCGTCTCTTAAGACCACGGACTTAATGGCTAAACGTTTAGCGATTTTTTCAGCCGCTTTACTTGACCGATGTTCTTGATAAAAATTTAACAAAACACTTAAAAAAATCATGGTTAAAATAATAATCATGCTTTTTAATTGTCCGGTTAGTCCAGAGATGAGCGCGGCTGTGATTAGAATTAAAATTAAAGGGTCTTTGAAATAACTCAAAAATTTTAAAATTAAACTAGCCTTCTTAATACCAGTTATTTGATTATAACCAAAAAAATTGGAACGTTTTATCGCTTCTTCGGTGCTAATTCCGGAGACAGTTGAATCTAGTTTAGTATATAATTCTGCTAAGCTAAATTTTTTAAGTTCGCTAGTATTAATTTTTAGAGTAGTCATAGGACTTTTTTTTAGGCTATTTTTATTATATTATAGCATTTTTTTCATAAAAAAAGCCCCTTGTTAAAAAGGAGCTTTTTGTTGTTTTGTATATTAAGTTAAGCTTTTCCTAAAGTTACTTCGCCTTCATGCCACTCTAAGGGGCATAAATCACCACTTTGAATAGCTTTTAGAACGCGCAGAGTTTCATTTACTGATCTTCCGACTGAGCCACTAGACACGACAATATATTTAACAAGACCTTGGGGGTTGATAATAAATAAACCTCTATCTGCTGAACCATCTATTTCATTAAATACGCCATAAGCTTTAGATAAAGCTTGGGTTGTGTCAGCTATGATAGGATATTTTACTTCAGGAAGATCTTTAGTAAACCAATTTTGATGTGACCACTCAGAGTCAGTTGAGGCAGCTACAATTTCGCAATTTAAATTTTTAAAATCATTTTCAGCTTTAGCAAATCCTCGGAGCTCCGTCGGGCAGACGAAAGTAAAGTCACGAGGGTAGAAAAATAGCACTAGCCATTTACCAGAATAATCTGATAGGCTGATGTTTTTAAATTCGCCTTGATGATATGCTTTTATTTTAACGAAATCAGGTGCCTGAGTATTAATATTTAACATATATATAATATTTATAAATAATAAATAACTACAGTTTTTTTAACTTTTTTGCCCATTATTGTTTTAGGTAAATTCCATTTACTGCTTATCTCCTGATCATAGACTTGACCATTTACAGTATCGACTGCATGGCTGTGAGTTTCTAACTTGGCGTCATAGCGACTAGGAGCACTAGGTAAGGTTATTTCGGTTACTAAACCGAGACTCTGGAATTTAAATAAATTTTTATAGACAGTAGCTAAAGAAATAGTAGGAAACAGTATTCTAGCTGTTTCATAAATTTCTTGAGCGTTAGGATGGCAAGCAGAGGAAGCGATAGTCCGGAAAATTTCTAGCTTTTGTGGTGTTAGGGGAAGCCCCTTACTTTTAACCGTTTGCCTAAAATAATCTAAACGCCTCTTAATTTCTTGTTTGCTGATTACCATGAGATTATATATAATAATTAGTATCAATGGATAACTATTATCTATTATATAGAAAGTTAATAAACTTGTCAAGCCCCTATAGGTAAAGGATAAAATTAACCATAAAAGAACTTAAAATTATCTAAATAAAAAATAACCCATTTTTTTGGGTTATTTTTTAGTGTAACTTAGACTGTTGCCCGATGAAACTCTCTGATTATTTTAACAACAATTCCTCTTACTTCTACTTCCTTACGGAAGATAGGAGAAAAGGTGGGGTTAGCTGGCTGCAATCTTATTTGATCCTTCTCCCGATAGAATCTTTTTAAGGTTGCTTCATTGTCATCAATGACCGCTACCACCGTGTCGCCGTTATCAGCGTAGTTTTGTTTTTTAATGATGGCAAAATCGCCATCAAAAATACCATCACCTATCATAGAATTACCATGAACCTTAAGAGCGTAAAGCTCTCCGTCTTGGAAACGTCTGTCCTTAGCAATTTCTACTACCTCATCAGGAATCTCAATCGCCTCAATTGGTTTGCCTGCTGTAATAATGCCAACTAGCGGCACAGACATCATTTCGGCCATTCTTTTTCCAACTAACTCTAAACTCCGAGAAACGTTTTTTGTTCTTTTGAGTACACCTTTAGAGATTAAAGTTTTAAGATGTTCATGAACTGTTGAAACTGCTGAAATCTGAAAATGATCGCGAATCTCCGGTAGAGATGGGGCGTAACCATTTTCAGAAATACAACTAGCAACATAGTCATAAACCTCTTTTTGTTTTTTTGTTAGTGTGGGCATATTGTTAATATTTATTACTTAAGTATTATACCGAAACAAAACCGAAAGCACAAGCCCTCGCGTTTTTATAACGAAACATTGTATAATATAATAGTAAATATCAAAAAAAATATATGGAACAAATTACTATTTTTCATCAAATTGTAAGCGGCGAAGTGCCTTGTCATAAAATTTGGGAAGATGAAGGCCATTTAGCCTTTCTTTCTATTTTTCCTAATACCGAAGGGGTTACCGTGGTCGTTCCCAAAAAATATGAATCTAGTTATTTTGCAGAATCAAGTGATGAAGCTTTAAGTTCTTTAATTTTGGCAGCCAAAAAGGTGGCTAAATTATTAGATACAAAATTACCCGGTGTTGGTCGAGTGGCTCTAGTTTTTGAGGGCTATGGCGTTAATTATTTACATGCTAAATTATTTCCGATGCATGGCACCGCTGATGATAAATGGCGACCAATTGAGTCTACTGACCGTCGAGAAATTACTTTCTTAAAATATCCTGGATATATTTCTTCTCATGATGCTAAACTGGAAGAGGAAGATTTCTTAGAAAAATTAGCAGCTTATCTTAGGGGCGACTCAAATGAATATCCTAAAAAATAATAATTTTAAATAAAATATGCAAATTTTGTCTGCTAAATTCATAAAAACGGTCGTTGGCGAAGATATAGTATTAGAGGACGGAACTCCTCAGGTAGCCTTTATTGGTCGCTCAAATGTGGGTAAATCCAGTACCATTAATTCTTTAGTTGGACAAAAAAGACTAGCGATTGTTAGTGCTTTACCAGGACGTACTCAGGGGGTGAATGTTTTTTTAATTAATGAAACTTTTTATTTAATCGATTTACCAGGCTATGGTTTTGCTAAACTTTCTAAAGCTGACAGGGCATGGTTACATGATTTAGTTAACTGGTATTTATTTAATAACCGTTTTGAACAGAAAAAAATAGTATTAATAGTTGACGCTAATGTGGGGCCAACGCCTGATGATTTAGAGCTTTTGCACACTTTGGAGGCTAAGAATAAAAATATTTTAGTAATTGCTAATAAAATTGATAAAATAAAAAAATCTGAATATTTTAAGCAGTGTAATAAAGTTAAAGAACTGATTGGTTATCATGATGTTCTGTTTTACTCTTCAAAAACCGGTGTCGGCATTAAAGAAGTAATTAATAAAATTTTTGCCTAAAATAATAAGGGTATAGTTTTTGGTTTGCTATTATTAAATAAATTATATAAACTACATTTACCAAGTTTTTTTTGTGTTATTTTATTTACTGACTAAGTATTTATGGATTATTTGAAGTTTAGAAGAAAACGATTTTGGGGACACATTCTTTCGGCGCCAACTATTTGGTTACCTCTGTTAGCTTTTATTATTTTTGATGTACTGGTGGAAATTTATCATCATATTTGTTTTCCGATTTATAATATTGAAAAAGTTAAGCGCTCATCATATATCCAAATTTTAGATAGAAATAAATTAAAATACCTAAATCCTTTGGAAAAGATTGGTTGCATGTATTGTGGTTACGTAAATGGCGGACTTCTTTATTTTAAAGAAATTGCTGGCCGAACGGAGAAATATTGGTGTGGGATCATGCACGAAAATAAACCAGGTTTTGTTGTCCAAGTTGAACACGTTGATAAAAACTTTGCAGAGTATAATAATGAGGCCGATTTTAAAATAAAATATAAGAACTAGTTTTTTTAGTTTAACCTTATTTTAATATAGTATGTTAAAAATATATTTAGCTAGACACGGCCAAGATGAAGATAATGAGCAGGGCATTTTAAACGGTCACCGAGATAAAGCCTTAACCGAATTAGGTCTTCTGCAAGCACGTCAGTTGGCCTCTTTTATTAAAAGTAGTAATTTAACTTTTGATAAAATTTATAGCTCGCCTTTAATTCGCGCTTTAACTACGGCTAAAGAAATAGCCAAAACATTAAATTTACCAGACCCCGAGATAACGCCTCTACTTATCGAAAGAAATTTTGGGGCGATGACTGGGCAAAAAATTAGTGATATTAAGAAAATATGTTATCCCAATATAATTGAAGCAAAAGCAGTGACTTATTTTTTAAATTCAGATAAGGCGGAAAATTTTCCTGATTTAATTATAAGAGCTAAAAAATTATTTGAATTTATAAAGCAAAGACATCAAGATGGCAATGTTTTACTTGTCAGTCATGGAGATTTTGGTAAAATGATTTACGCTGCTTATTATAATTTAGCCTGGGAGGAAGCGTTAACAATGTTTCTTTTCGGTAATTCCGAGTTAGTCTTGCTAGCTAAAGATGTAAAACCAGCTGAGGCTAAAATATTAAATATCACTCAACATAATAGTTAAAATAGCAAAAAAATAAGCCCCGATTCCTAAGGGCTTATTTTTTTTATTTCGATTTTATTTGTTTTTACTCCAAACAACAGTTTACCACTTTTTTGACTAAAGCGCCAAGCTTTCCGGCAAAACCCTTTTTTTCGGTATCCTTGTTATCGAGTGCATCATCATCAATTTTTTTTATTTCATCAGTACCAATTAATTTCATATTTAAACCCCAAAATAGGGAATATAAATCATAAGCTTTTTGAAACATTTCCTGAGCCTCTTCTTTATTGTTTCGTCCTTGAGCTTTTGTGCCAACCTCCATTAAACGATAAGAAGCTGCTAGTAAATGTTTAGAGATGCACCAAACCTCACCCTCATATTCTTTAATTATTTTTTTAAGCAAACTTTTACGCATCTCTCTCACCTCATTTAATAAGTCGTAATACTCTGGTTTACCAGTTTTAGCTCCAGTAAAGAAAAAATGTTCTTCAATGGAAACTAAGTTCATGATGGCGATTGATAAATCTTGATCACTAGATAAGTCTAGTTTATTATCTTTTTTAAGATCATCAAATTTTTTTATCATCTCATCTAAACCCATTAATTTATCGGTCATATTTTTAACGAGTTAGTAAGTAAAAGAATAAACTGGAAATAGCTAAGACACCAAAAGGCATAACTACTTTTTGAAAAGGAAAGTAAGCGTGTCCGTTATTATTTTTTTTGAGCCAGAGATAAAATTCGCTAGTTGCTAAAAATAATACACTACCCAAACTTATACCTAAAATTATTTTATCTATTCCCCAGATTGTGTTAAGTGGATGACCAATGAAATTTTGACTAGCTAAGGGCCAGGCAATCATAGCGTAGTAAGCGGTAATAATTAGTAAGTTCCACCAAATGATAAATTTGGTTTTTTTAATTTTTTGTTTAGCCCAGTTGATTGTCCAGATAATCATTGCCACTGTTAATCCACCAATCCATAGCCCGGTAATTGTGTCATCAATTCCAAAGTAACGTGATAAACCCAAACCAGCTCCGACGGCGACAATACACACGGGGCAAACAGCTTGAGCTGGTAAAGCACTTAAAGTAGCTAGGGCTCCTAAAGTGATAGTAAGTGTTTTTTTCATTTTATTTCTTTGAGCTAAAATATTTTATAATATCTTGGTCACCAACTAAACAATTAGTGCCATCGTAGAAAAATGGCACCCCAATTCCATCGGTTGCTAGACCGCAACTAGCAGCCTTTTTAGCTAGTAGTTGGCTGTTCATTGGGTTAGTTGAGACCTCTAATTCTCGAAATATTAAATAATCTTTCACTTTGTTATCGTTTATATATTGTTCCACAACCTTACAATGAGAACAGGAGTTGCTGTAAAATAAAATTTGGACAGGCTGTTTCTTCATTAGAAGTGTTGTAAGCCCAGCTATAATAACTAGAGCCCCTATTAGAAGTATTATTTTTAGTTCTTTTTTCATAAATATTTTAGATCTTACTTAAGTAACATAAGCTATAATATCATAAAAAGATTAGGTCGGAAATAGATATTTTAAGCAGGTCTTTTATTATTTATTTATAGCTTAGAATTTTTTCTTGAATCTCTTTAAAGAAGTCAATTTTATTTATTTCTCTAGCATCTCTAGCACCCCGATCACGAACTGATAATACTCCAGCTCCAGCTTCTTTATCTCCAATAACTAACATATAAGGAACTTTCTCATTAACCGCTTTTCTTATTTTATTGCTAACTGTTTCGTTATCTTCATCGACTTCGACTCTTATGCCGGCTTTTTTAAATTCTGCGGCTAAAGTCTTACAGTACTCTAAATGATTTTCGGAAACTGAAACTAATTTTACTTGAGTTGGCGATAACCAAACTGGAAAAGCCCCAGCGTAATGTTCTATAATTACACCTAAAAATCTTTCTAGAGAACCAAGCAGGGCGCGATGAATAACTACCGGAGTTTTACTTTGGCCTTCATTATCTGTATATTTTAGTTCAAATCTTAGCGGTAGCTGATAATCAAGTTGAATGGTGGCCAGTTGCCATTGACGACCGATAGCATCTTTAACTTTCACATCAATTTTTGGTCCGTAAAAAGCGCCGTCACCTTCATTAATTCTATATTCTAAATTAGCCGATTCTAAAGCCTGTTTTAAACTTGTCTCAGCTTCATCCCAAACGGATTTTTCTCCTAAATATTTTTCTGGTCGAGTAGATAAATGAATTTCGTCAATTTCTAGATTAAAAATAGTGTATATTTTTTTTATTTTTTCAAGTAGGTCAGAAATTTCATTTAAAATTTGATCTTGTCGAGCAAAAATATGAGAATCATCTTGAGAGAGAGAGCGCACCCGAGTTAAACCATGTAAGGTGCCTGATTTTTCATTACGATATAAAGTTGTTACCTCCGCTAAGCGTAAAGGAAGATCACGATAGGAGTGAATATCTCTTTTAAAGACCAACATGTGAGCCGGACAATTCATCGGCTTAATTCCCATATCAATATCATCTTCGGCATGATGTAAACAAAACATATCTTCTTGATAGTTTTCCCAGTGGCCAGAAGTTTTCCAAAGTTCGGCATTAAGTAATTGAGGCGTTCTAACCTCACTATAACCGGCGCCATAAGAATATTCGCGCACAAATTTAGTTAGTTCTTGTAAAATAATCATTCCTTTTGGTAAAAAGAAAGGCATTCCAGGAGCGTATTCATGATTCATGAAAATATTTAATTCTTTTCCTAATTTACGGTGGTCTCTTTTTTCTGCTTCAACTTGTAAAGTTATGTAAGCATCAAGTTCTTCTTTGGTATTAAAAGCTAAACCGTAAATACGGGTTAACATTTTATTTTTTTCATCACCACGCCAATAAGCACCCGCTAATTTATCTAATTTAAAACTACCAGGTTTTATTTTATTAGTATTTTCAACGTGTGGTCCACGGCAAAGATCAGTAAAATTGCCAACGTTATAAAAACTAACAATTTTTTCTCCTTTAGTTTTTAAATCAGCAATAAGCTCTGCTTTGTAAGTGTCCTGATTATTTTTTGCTTCCGCTAAAGCTTCGTCAATATTTTTTTCGCTTCTTTCAAATTTTAAATTTTGTTTAGCTAAATGAACCATTCTTTTTTCTAGTTCTTTTAAGTTGCTATCACTTATTTTTTCTTCCCCAAAATCAACGTCATAATAGAAGCCAGTTTCAATGGATGGGCCAATCGCTAATTTAGCGCTGGGATATTTTTCTAAGATAGCAGTGGCTAGTAAATGAGCCAAGGAGTGACGTTTTAATTCTACTTCGGATAATTCTTGTGTTTGATCATGTGACATAGATGTTTAGTTAACCGTCATAAATTTATTAGTAGCTGTTTAACTTTTGGCCAAATAAAAACCCGCCTTGGTAACAGCACAAAAATAAAATTTATGCAGTGACCGGGACGGGATTAATTAATCTCGCGGTTCCACCCGATTTTTTTCTGAGATCTAGTTGATCTTTTAGAAAACTCTTTTCTGATTGTTTTTCCTTTAGGAGCTTTTAAACTCTAGTTTTTAGCTAATTAGCTTGGTGGGCCAATCAATTAGGAATTGATATTAGTATAACATAATAATTACTTAATTCAAGTGTTTGTAGGAGGGGGGCTTAACCTTTAGCAACGGCCACTTTTATAATTCGGTGAGCGCCCGCTTGTTTTAAAACGAGAGTTGCTTCACTTATTGTGGCGCCGCTAGTAATAATATCATCAATTAAAATAATATCGCGTCCTGCTAAATTTTCTCCACACCATTTAAAAGCTTTAGCTTGATTAATAAGTCTAGTATTTTCTTTAAGTTCAGCTTGAGTGGCCGTTTTTTTAATTTTTATTAAATCTAGATTAAGCGGCCAGTCATATATTTTACTAATTTCAGTAGCAATGAGTTCGCTTTGATTAAAACCTCTAATTTTTTCCCTGGTCTTGTGAAGCGGCACTGGAATGACTAAAATATTTTGCCACGAATTTTTATTAAAATTATTTAACATTATTTGCTCGTCAATGGCCACTTTTAAAAAGGCTGATAGGGGAACAACTAATTCTCTATTAAACTTAAATTTAAAGGCTATAATTAAATCGCGCAGTAGCGAGTCTTTATATTCACCGGCAATAATTAAATCAGAGCTATTATTAAGTGCCCGCGGTTTTTCGCCTAGGTAGCGCTTTAAACTTAAGAAGCAACCGGTGCATAACCAGGTTTTTGTAGCGTTACAGCCGTAACATCTTTTAGGGAACAAACAATCAAGTAATAAATTTTTTAAAGACATAAAAAACACCGCTAGCTTTTAACTGAGGGTGTTTTTAAGCGAGACTAATTATTAAATTATTTATTATTTAAGATTTACTTTATAAAGTAAGCCAGAATTTAAATCGGAAAAGACTAATTGATCTTGTGCGCCACTAACCATTAAGTTACTAATATTAAAACTACCATCAGGCACGGCAATTAAAGTTTTAGTGCCATTTTCTAAATCAATTTTATAAAGTTCGTCGATTGAATTATTAGCTATTTCACGTACTAAACCAGATCCTTTTTCTAAATTAGTGGGCACAGCACAATAAACTTCAGTATTACTAGCAAAGGTACATTTGTCAGCCCAAGTATCAACATCTAAGCTGTGACGATTTTTATTTATTTCATCACCTTGAGCGTCAACAATCCAAAGTTTTGGTTTCATATCACTTTTAGTGTTATATACACTATAAAGTAAACGATCACCAACTTTAGACCATTGATAATTAAGGCCCCTTCCTTCAACAATGGTAGATTTAAAATTTTCACCATTTAAGCCAACAAAGAAAACTTCTTGGCGATCAAAATCTAATCCTTTAGTGTAAGTCGCGACTATTTGATTATTTGGTGACCAGTCAGCTTGTACTTTATCGGCGTTAGTACCAATTGATTCTAAATTAATGACACTAGACCCGTCGTCAGAGGCAACTACTAAAAAACGATTACCCGGATCAAGCCCAATACTTTTGGCGATTACTTGATCGCTTTGTGGTGAGAAAGAAAAATCTTCCCAATGCTTAGGATAGGTAACCTGTTTTTTTGTTCCAAAATCATAAAGTATTTTAGAGCCATCGGGATACTCTAAAATAGCTTTATCTTTACTAGGAGCCCAGGTAATATTACTGACATCATGAAAAACTCGATCGCTCATTAAAGTGGCGTTACCATCTTTATCTATTTTATAAAAATACCCGTCATCTTTATTATAATATTGCACACCGCCGGCGCTAGATAGAGTTGAGCCAAGACCGGGTGACTGAGTTAAAGTTTCAACTTTAGTTAAATTTCCTAAGGCAATATCTGAAGGGGTATTAGGATTTGGTTGATTGCTATTTATTGGATTAAAAGGTCCCTCAGTCCCAGTTTCAGTATCAATATTTCCGGGAATGGTGCCAGGAACAGTGCTGGTTACTATTTGACCCGTCCCTTCTTCAGATGAGGGCAGTCCGCCAGTAGAGGTGTTAACACCCGGGACATCTAAAGTAATAAGAGTTGTGCTTTTGAAAAAAAAAGTATAAAGAAGATAACCCAGAAATATAGTTACCATGATAAAGCCGATAACTAAAAAAAGTTTTTTATATTTTGTAATTAAATTCATAAAATATTTTTTATTTCCGTTGTTATTTTATATCAACACATCTCTTTGCTTTTGTCGTATAATTATTATATAATATAAACTGATACATATCAAACTAATAAGCTCGCAGCTAACTAAAAGATTTGCGAACTTAATTTAAAATTTTATGGGTTTGTTTTCCAAATCAGACAATTCTTTTTTAGGCGTAGATATTGGTGATTCTTCTTTGAAAATGGTTGAACTTCAAAAAAAAGGAAAAAAAATATACTTAACTAACTATGCTTTCAGTGAAAACGTAAATGATGTTAAATTTACTAAAATTGACGATAGCGCTTATTTAGCTAAGGCTTTAAATAAAGTTCGTGACGAAGCCCACATAAAAGCTAAAAAAGTTACGGCCTCATTGCCAACTTTTGCTGTTTTTTCTTCAATTATAACTTTAACAGGTGTTGATAAAAAAAATTTAAATAACGCAGTCCTTGAAGAAGCAAAAAAAGTTATTCCTCTGCCACTTGAAGAAATGAAAATTGACTTTAGAGTGATTCCTGATAAAACTGGCAGTAAAAATACTATCAAATCTAACGTCAGAGTTTTCTTAACTTGCTCTCCTAGAAAAATTGTACGTAAATACATTGAAGTGTTTCATCAAGCTGATTTAGAATTATCATATTTAGAAACTGAAACTTTTTCGCTAGTGCGATCTTTAATTGGTAATGATAAATCAACCATCATGATTGTTGAGGTTGGTGCTAATAGCACTGATATTTCTATTGTTAGAGAAAGTATTCCTGTTTTAAATCGCAGTCTAGAAATTTGTGGCAACACCATTACTAAAGTCTTAATGGAAAAAATGGATCTTAGCTTCGATCAAGCAGAACAGTTTAAAATAGATTTATCTTTAACAGAAAAAGATGCTTCAGCCTTACCCGCTATTATTATAAAAACCATCACACCGATTATTAGTGAAATAAAATATATGTTAGACTTTTATAATATGTCTAACCAGGGGCAGATTGAAAAGATTGTTTTGTCTGGTGGGAGTTCTTTACTTTTAAGCCTCACCGGTTATTTGAGTGAGAAATTAAATATGCAAGTTATTATCGGTGATCCGTTTAGTCGGATTTTATATCCTGATGAACTGAAGCCGATAATTCGTGACGTTGGGCCGCGACTAGCAGTGGCTGTCGGTTTAGCTTTACGTGATATCGAAAACTAGTTTTTAAAAAATGAAATTTTTTACTAAAAAACTAAATAATAATTTTAAGAAAGAGGATAGTTTGATTAATCCTAAGATTTTAGAAGTCAACCTGATTAAAGATGAGGTTGGTATAGAATTTGAATGGGGAAGACACCTTTTACCACTTTTCTTATCTCTAATATTTTCTGCCTTACTTGTGGCGGAAATTTATTATGGTTTGGATTGGTGGCAGAAACAAGAGGAACAAAAAACAATTGCTTTAAATGATGAATACAAAATAGTTAGTCGTCAGATTAGTAATATTAATGCTAAATCTAACGATGTTATTGTTTTTAAAGATAAATTGCAGATTACTAAAAAATTAGCTGACTCTCATGTTTATTGGACGGATTTTTTTGACTGGTTAGAAAAAAGTACCCTTAATTCTATTTCTTATGGCGGTTTTTCTGGTGATTTAACTGGTAAATATTCACTAGGGGCAACAGCTAAAACTTTTAGTGATATTAGTTGGCAGGTTAAAGCGTTTAAAGATAATAAATTTATTGATTCTGTGCGGGTTGATTCGGGTAGTTCTGGTAGAGCTGATGAAAAGGCCGTTGTAAATAGTAATAATCCTGTTAGTTTTTCTTTAGATTTAAAAGTGAAAAAAGATATTTTTTATCGTCAATCTGACATTCCAGCCCAAGCTCCTGTTCAGACCTCTGTTCAGACTCCTTCTCAGGAACCAATTCAAACTTCCGTTCAGACCTCGGTCCAAGCTCCCGCTCAAACCCCTATTCAAACTCCAGTTCAGGAAATACCTGAAACCCCTATTCAAGTTCCAGCCACAGAACCGAATCAAGATCAAATTCAAATACAAACACAATAAATATGTTAGAAACTAATTTAGCTAAAAAAAATTCCTTTAATACTTTCTTAAATTCTTACTTCAATTTATTTGTAGTTGTTTTATTGTCATTTTTGTTGATCATGTCTTATTTTTTAATTTTAAAACCGAAGGTTGATAAGACGGTCATGGCTATTGAGGAAAATATTAGTTATCATCAAAAATTATTACAATCAGAAAAAACTAAACTGCTAAGTTTAGAGGCTGTTATTGCTAATTACAATGACATAGATGCTATTGATATCGAAAGAGTTAATCGCATTTTACCAAATGATTACGACAAAGAGTTGTTGTATGGCGAAATTGAGGAACTTATTACGCGTAATGGTTTTATTCCCACTTCAATTACTTTAAAAAAAGATGGTGAGGAGGCTTTAGCTGCTGGGGCGGCGCCAGTTAATACTAAATTAGAGTCCAAAGTATCTGAAAAAGTTGGCATTATTAATATTTCTTTAAGCATTGCCTCGGTTGATTATGCTGGGCTTAAAAATTTACTTAATATTTTAGAAAGTAACTTGCGTTTATTGGATGTTAAACAGCTAAGTTTAGATGGCGGTAGTTCGGGCGGATTAGAACTAGCAACTTATTTTTACAAAAAATGAAAACAGCAAAATCAACAATTTTATATTTATTTGTAATTCTAATAATTGTAATTGGCTTACTATTATTTATTTTTAAAGACAGTATTGTTTCTAGATTTTTAAATTATAATAATAACGAGATAACGCCTGCCAAACCTAGTAGCGCTGGTTTAAATTTAGATATTTTAAGAGATAGTCGTATCAAAGAGCTAAAAAATTATATAAGTGTTTTCGATTATAATGATTTAGATAAAAGCCAAGATGCTGTGGCGGCTGTTATGAAAGCCCAGGAAGATGTAATAATTAGTAATCCGGAGGAAGTTGGCACTTCTACAGAGGCCATAAAAGTCGTTAAGCCAACTTTTGTAAGAGTTCGTGTTGGCAACAGTAACCCCTTTATAGTTAATAAAGTAGTTAAGTAAACTATGGAAAAAAATGAACAACTGCTTCGCATTTTAGTTGAAAGAAATTTAATATCAGCTGAGAGGTTAAGTGAAATAAAAAAACACGGCGACGATACTAAAGTTAATTTGCCGGCAATAATCGTTGGCTCTGGTTTAATTGAAGAAGAGGATATGACAAAAATCAAGGCGGAGATTTCCGGCTTGCCTTATTATAATATCCAAAATGAAGATTTAGCTGAGGGCGTTCTAAATTTTTTATCCGAAGAAATTGCTAGGACATATAAAATAATCTGTTTTAACAGAGAAGAGAAAACCGTAAATATTGGTTTAGTGGAGGCGGACTTAAAGGCCATGGAAGCGGTTAATTTTTTGGTTTCAGAAAATCATTTGCGTCCAGTTTTTTATTTAATTTCTGAGGGTAGCTGGCAAAGAGGAATTAAACAATATCAAAAAATAGAAGAAGAAATTTCTACCGCCTTAGAAGTTAAGGCTAAAGAGGAGGGCGAGGAATTAATTCAGGTTAAATCTGATTCTGATGAAGGAGTTAATGATGAGGATATAAATAGCGCTCCGGTTTCTAAAATTGTTTCGGTTATTATTCGTCACGCAGTAGAAGCTCGAGCTTCTGATATTCATATTGAACCATTTGCTAAAGAAAGTCGGGTTCGTTATCGTATTGATGGTATTTTACATACTTCACTAACGCTGCCTAAAAGTATTCACGCAGCTATTATTGCTCGTATTAAAGTTTTAGCTAAATTAAAATTAGATGAAACCCGTGTTCCTCAAGATGGTCGTATTCGTTTAATTATTAATGGTCGAGAAATCGATTTTCGTA
Organism: uncultured Gammaproteobacteria bacterium; assembly: GCA_964355275.1. Taxonomy (GTDB): domain Bacteria; phylum Patescibacteriota; class Patescibacteriia; order Patescibacteriales; family UBA12465; genus JAEZRQ01. Next base: position 111,915 of record CAYHCB010000002.1, read on the forward strand.
TCTCCACTCTACCGCTAGCTTCAATGGAAAAAGTGGTAATGAGAATTTTAGATACAAACCGGGGCGCTCCAACTTTGGAGTCTTTAGGTTTTAATACTAATACCACCGCCTGTATTAGACGGGGTATGAAAAAAACGAGTGGCATTTTACTAGTTACTGGTCCAACTGGTTCGGGAAAAACGACCACTATCTATGCAGTTTTAACTATTTTAAATCAGGATAATGTAAATATCTCTACCTTAGAAGATCCAGTTGAATATGAAATTAAGGGGATTAACCAAGCTCAAATTAGGCCGAAAGTTGGTTTTACTTTTGCCTCTGGTCTTAGATCACTTCTTCGTCAAGATCCTAATATAATCATGGTGGGAGAAATTCGTGATGAGGAAACCGCCGATTTAGTGATTAACGCTTCGCTTACTGGGCATTTAGTATTATCCACTTTACACACTAATGACGCTTTGGGAACAATTTTTCGTTTATTAGATATGAAGGTAGAATCATTCTTGTTGGCCTCAACTTTAAAAACAGTGGTGGCTCAACGTTTGGCTCGTCAATTATGTAATACCTGTAAACAGGTTTTAGAAATTCCCGCTGAGGAACGAGCGGAAATAAGTGCTGAGATAAAGCTTATCCCAATATCTATTTTAAAATCCGAGATTACCGATTTTACTACCGTTGATGATTTTTTACAGAAAATGGTTTTTTATAAAGCGGTTGGTTGCTCTCACTGTGAAAATACTGGATATTTAAATAGAACTTCCGTGTCTGAAGCAATCGAAATTAATGATGACTTAAAAAAAATAATTAATGAGGGAAGCAAAGAGCTTACTTTAGAGTCAATTAAAAAAAGCCAAGATTTTATTTCTATTAAGCAAGATGGTCTTCTAAAAGCATCTAAGGGAATAACTACAATTGAGGAAATTTTAAGAATTATAGAAGTTTAAATTAGATAATTTATGTCCATTTTTCGCTACAAAGCTCGTAATAAAAAAGGGAGAGTAAAATCAGGGATTGATATTGGTTTAAATGAAGCCGATATTGTTTCTCGTTATCGTCGCAAAGAAATGGAAATTTTTTCTTTAGTTCCAGCAGAAGATGACTTAGAGACTAAAATAAAATTATTTATTGAAAGATCTGGCACTAAAGATTTAGTTATTTTTTCTCGTCAATTTTCGGTTATGATTTCAGCTAATGTGCCAGTGGTAGAATCTTTACTTATTTTAATTGAACAAACGGAAAATTTTTCTCTTAAAAAAATGATTGCTGATATTGCCTTTGAAGTTGATTCGGGATCACTTTTATCAGATGCTTTTGAAAAGCGTCCCAATATTTTTTCTAATTTTTTCGTAAATATTATCAGAAGTGGCGAGACCTCAGGTAAATTAGACGAGGTGTTAAATTATTTAGCTGATGAAATGGAAAAAACCTATGATATGGCTTCAAAGGTAAAAGGAGCGATGATTTATCCTATTTTTATTTTAGTTGGTTTAATTGCGGTGGCTGTAGTTTTGATGGTTTATGTTATTCCTAATTTAACGGCAGTGCTTACTGAGTCGGGCGCCGAATTACCATTTGCTACAAAGGTTGTTATTGGCGCATCTAATTTTTTACAAAATTATTTATTGCTAGTTATTTTGCTAGTTGGTGGTGCTGGTTTTTTGGCTCGCATGTATCTCAAAACCTACACTGGTCGTCGTAATTTTGATTTTATAAAATTACACATGCCAATTTTTGGTACTCTTTTTAAATATATATATTTAATGCGCTTTACTCGCTCACTCTCTACGCTACTTAAAGGCGGCGTAACGATTACTAGAAGTTTAGATATTGTTGCTGGGGTGGTAAATAATATAATTTATCAAGAAATTATTTTAGCCACACTAGAGTCAATTAACGATGGTAATCCGCTTTCAACGGTTATGGAAAACGCGCCAACTATTCCTAAGATGGTGCCACAAATGTTATCAGTTGGTGAGCGCACGGGAAAAATCGATGTAGTGCTTGATAAAATTACAGATTTTTATGGCCGAGAGGCTGACAAAATGCTAGCTAATTTAAGCACCTTGATGGAGCCAGTTATTATGACAGTGATGGGCGTTGGTGTTGGTATTATGGTAGCCGCGGTTATTATGCCAATGTATAATATGGCTAGCCAGTTCTAGTTATTTTATTTATAATTAGGATATGATATACTAATTAAGTAGTTATTTCTATCTTTACTATAGGGTTTCTAATTTATATAAAAAAATATTTTTAAAAATTTATGAAAAACAAAAAAGGTTTTACTTTAATTGAGTTACTAGTCGTCGTGGCTATC
>CAYHCB010000003.1:0-95067 GCA_964355275.1 uncultured Gammaproteobacteria bacterium
GGCACTTCGTGCCGACCATATTTTTGGTTCGGAAACCCTTTTCGAAAAATTGCGGAGAGTAAGGGATTCGAACCCTTGATACCTTTCGGTATACACGCTTTCCAAGCGGGCGCACTCGACCACTATGCGAACTCTCCAATTAGAGGCAAAAGCCTCTTATATATTCTATTTTTCAATTTGACGAGTGACTAAACTTTTGAAACCTTCCACTTTTTTATCAAACTCATCTAAATAGTCTTCGTAAGGTCGCGCACCCACTATTAATTCATCATTAACGAAAGTAGTAGGAGTTCCGTAAACAGAAAATTGTTTAGCGTCGCTCGTTACCCGTAACATTATTCCCTGTTTTTCGGTATCGGTCAAGCAATTACTAAATTCTGTTTCATCTAAACCGATTTGTATGGCACTACTTTTAATTAATTCGCTGCTCAAACTATTAGCTTTAACTGCCGCAAAAATATTAGTTCTCATTTCTTGCCACTTTCCTTGCTCAAAAGCGCACTCAATGGCCATAGCCGACTCTATCCCCGCTGGTTTCTCTCTTAATGCAAAAGGACGAACAATAATAACAACCTGATTACCAAATTCATTTTCTACTTTTTTTAATACCTCGGCGTTATCAGCTGAAAAAACATCCGAGTAATCTTCATAAACTAAAATCTTTATTGGGGCCTTAAAATTACCGATTATTTTCTCATCGGCAGAAATAGTTGGCATATTAGATGGTGCAAAACTATCAGCTTTAGCAGCTTTTCCTAAATCAGTATTAGCTTTTTCCGGATTATCCCGCCAGGCCATTTTAACTAGCAACAACCCGATAAATAATAAAATAAGAATAACAGCTCCCCCTAAAATGTATGATTTTTTCATATTTTTTATTATACAAAATTATTTTTAGCAATTTTAATTTTATCCTCCCAAACGCTAGCTACGCAAAATAAATTATTTTCTAAATTTCGAGGAGCAATTAATTGTCCAGCAATTGGTAATAATTTTCCATCTCTATTTAATAATCCAGAAGGAATTGAAATCGCTGGCAAACCTGCTAAACTGGCACCCGTAACATAAATATCTTCTAAATACATAGCTAATGGGTCGTCACTCTTTTCTCCAATTTTAAAGGCTGGATGAGGTGAAGTCGGGGTAAGCAGTAAATCAAATTCAGAAAAAGCTTTAGTAAAATCCTGGCAGATTAAATTTCTAACCGCTTGGGCTTTTTTATAATAAGCATCAAAATAACCAGCCGACAAAGCAAAGGTTCCTAACATTATTCGACGTTTTGCTTCAGGACCAAATCCTTGACCACGACTTTTTTTATAAAAATCCTGTAAATCACTAGCTTCACCGGCTTTAAAACCCCAAGCAATTCCGTCAAATCTGGCTAAATTAGAGCTAATTTCCGAAGGAGTAATAATATAATAAACCGGAATACCATAATCAGTATAAGGCAAGCTGACTTCACTAAAGATAGCCCCTTCTTTTTCTAACTCATTTTTTACATGGTCTAAAGAAGCTTTTATTTCGGGGTCTAAACCTTCAACAAAATATTCTTTAGGAAGACCTATTTTTAAACCTTTAATACTTTTATTAAATTCAATTAATTTATTACCCGGATAAGTGGTTGCATCTAATTCATCTAATCCAGAAATTACATTATAAACTATCGCCGCGTCAGCTACCGTTTTAGCAAGCGGTCCGATAACATCGGTAGAAGAAGTCATCGAAAGTAAACCGGCGCGAGACACTGCGCCATAAGCAGCTTTATACCCAACTACCCCGCAAAAAGCAGCTGGATAACGAATTGAACCACCAGTGTCTGAACCAATAGCAAAAATACACATATCCGCAGCCACCGCGGCGGCACTACCACCAGATGAACCGCCAGCCACTAAATCTAAACCCCAAGGATTATGAGTAGGACCATAAGCTGAATTTTCCGTAGAAGCCCCATGAGCAAATTCGTCTAAATTAGTCTTACCAAGTAAAATTGCCCCTGCTGCTTTTAATTTTTTAATAACAGTCGCGTCATATGGCGCAATGTAATTCTCTAAAATCAAAGAAGCGGCCGTGGTTCTTATTCCTTTAGTCATGATATTATCTTTGCATAAAAAAGGAATACCAAGAAGTTCTCCATGTTCTCCGTTTTTAAGACGTTTATCTGCCTCAAGTGCTTCTAATCTGGCGCTTTCTGTGCACACAGTTAAAACAGCATTTAAACGCTTATTAGTTTCTTCAATCTGTTTAAGACAAGCTTCAGTTAAATCTAAAGCGGATATTTCACCACTATCTAATTTAACTCTAGCTTCTATTATATTTAATCTATTAAGCTCCATAATAATTTATTTTAAAGCACTCGTTTAACTTTTACTTGGCCATCTTTAACTTCGCTAACAGATAAAGCTAAATTAATTTCATCTTGGCTCCAGGGCTTAACTTGATCTTCTCGCCAAGAATTAATAAGTTCTGTACCCGAAGCCTTAATTAAAACATTCTCCGTGTTAACTTCTTTTAATTTATCAATATAATTTAAAATAGAAGACAGTTCGGCACTGTATTTTTTTTCTTCCTCAGGACTTATCTCTAAACGCGCCAAGTTAGCGATATGTTTTATTTGATCGGTAGTTAACATAATTTTTATTTTAAGCCAGGCATTTTATCGCCTCCTAAGTAAGCTAGCATAGCACCGCCAGCCGTAGACACAAAATCAACATATGACTCCATTTTTGTTTGTTTTAAAGCTTCAACTGTTTCTCCACCACCGACTAAACCATAAGCCTTACCAGTTGAACGAGCGGCCACAGAGATAGCAATAGCTAAAGTTCCATGTTTGTAAGGTTTTTCTTCAAATTTGCCTAAAGGACCATTCCAAACAATAGTCTGAGCAGTTTTTATATATTTAGAAAATAAAGAAATTGTTTCTGGTCCAATATCAAAAATTGAATCGGTCTTTAATATTTCATTTAATTTTTTTATTTTTGGTTTTTTATTTCGTTGACAAACAATCACATCAATTGGCAAAATTATTTTTTCAGCTATTTTTTTACCTTTGAAAAAACTTTTAACACAAGCATCACTATCTAAGTCAACCAAAGATTTACCCACCTCTAATTTAAGATGTTTAAAAAAATTATTAGCCAGTCCGCCACCGATAAGAATAACACTGGCCAAATCATAAATCTTAGAAATAATGGGTGCCTTGGTACTAATTTTAGCACCACCCATAATAACTACTAAAGGTTTATTTGGTTTTAAAATTTTATCTAAATTTTTGACTTCATTTACTAATTGCAGACCATAGTAAGTTGGCAATAATTTTCTAATAGCACTAACTGATGCCTGCTTACGATGACAAACGGAAAAAGCCTCATTAACATATACATCAGCGTTAGCCGCTAAACGTTTAGCAAATTTATAATCATCTTTTAGTTCCCCGTCATTAAAACGAAGATTTTCTAAAAATATAATATCACCGGCCATCATTTTTTTTATCTTTTCATCAACCTTATAACCAAGTGTTTCTGAAATAAAGTGAACTGGTTTTTTTAAAATCTGAGACAAACGGCTAGCTACCGGCTTTAAAGATAATTCTGGCACCACTTTAGCCCCAGGGTCACCTAAATGACTAATTAGAATTACTTTAGCGCCCGCTAAAGTTAAATAATTAATGGTTGGTAAGGCGGCCTTAATACGATAATCATCTTGAATCTTTCCTTTTACCAGAGGAACATTAAAATCAACCCTTACTAAAACTCTTTTATTTTTTAAACTTTTATTTTTTTCAATTGATTTAACTAACATAAAATTTAATTTTTATTTTGCTTCACCTAAAGTAATTTCTAATTCACTGACAACGCCATCACGGTCATAAGTAATATTAATGATTTCACCTGCTAAGTAAGCTGAAATTATTTCAGCTAAATCATTATTTTGATCGAGCTCTTGATTATTTATACGAGTAATTACATCGCCCTCCAGTAACCCAGCTTGCGCAGCTACTCCGCCAGAAATTATAGCTGGTTTATTCTCATCATCGCTTTTAAGCCAGGCTCCTTTGTCAACTTTTAGATTAGGGGCTTTAATGACTGCTAAATTTAAATAATTAACCCCCAAAGACGGAAACACTGATTTTGATTTAGATATAAAAGCGCGCCAGGCTGGTAAAAAAGTATAATTTGGACGAACCGCTTTATCACCATCTACCCAACCAACAAAACTACCACTTAAATCAAAAACTAAGGCATTTTTAAATTCATCGGCAATTATAGTTGCTAGTTCTAAATGAATATCAGGACGATCACTGGATAAAATAATTTCTGGTCTTTTTTTAGAAACAATTGAACTAAGTAATGTTTTTCCATCAGGTGATAATAAAATTACGGAAGTACCTGGTTTTAAATTATAAGCCCCAGCCATCTGTTTTACCGGTAAATTAGTCGCCCCCTTTAAATGCGCTAAAACAACATTGCCATCACCACTAATTTTTAAAATAAGTGCCTTATCAAGAGAATAAACTTTTTTATCATAAGATACTACAGAATAATTTTTGATTATATCGGCAGAATTAAGCTCTTTGAGACCGCTAAGCAAAACCCAACCATCATTTGATAAAATTAAACCAAAAGACTCAGCTTGCTCTAATATATAATAATTATTATTATCAGTATTTTTAAAAGCAGATACTAGAACTGGCTGCAAAGAAGCGGCCGTTTCTTCAATTTTTACATCCTGACTAACTACCACTTTTTTAGCATCACGAATTACTAAATTAGCCCTATCATAAACAGAAGTGGCTAAATCAAGTTCTTTTGAGTCAATTAAATCAGTTAGATTCTTTCCTAAATAAGAGCTAGTAATAATTGAAGCCATAATTCCCGAGAAGGCCCCAAAAATTAAAGCGATTAAAATAATAACAAATAAATTTGTAGGTTTTTTCATATTAATTAAGCCAGCGAGCCGTAAAAAGCAAAAGTGCTAAACCGGCATAACTTAGAATAAGATATAATTTAATTTTTCTAGAAGTTAATGATTTTTGTAAATACAGACGCATCACATTAATCAGTGAATAATAAACAATGCCCACTGATAAAGCGGATATATTATAATTTAAAGGTAAAAAAATAAAAACTACCGCCATTTCTAAAATCAGCCAAGTAATTAAAGCGGAAAACTGCCAAACATTTCTTTTTTCTAAGCCTTCTAAATTTAAATTAAGATAGGCTATTACAAAAACAATAACTACAAAAATTAAAAGCATCGGCCAAACATTTAAGCTAAGAAGTGATTGTAAACCATATAAATCAGCGGCTGAAAAAAATATAACTAAGAAACTGCCATAAGATCTAATTATGGTATAATCTTCCTCTTTATATAAATCGGGACGACTCCAAAAATAATATAGGCTTTTAAAATAATTAAACAAAAAAGCCGCTAACGCTAAAAATAACAACTGGGTAAATATCCAGTTTGACTGCAAAGAAATAAAAATAGATATCGAAACTAAAAAACTTAGTGGTAAAATTGTCATTAACCACCAAGGAACCTTCCGCTCTGGTTTTTTTAAGAAAAAAGTAAAAATAACCGTCAGAAAAACAGATAGGCCAAGTGATATATAAAATAAGTCTGCCCAAAAAAAATAAACTTGGGCAAGCAGCCAAATAATCAAAGGAAATATAATTACCGCTAAACGTGAAAATTTCATAATTAACTAATTAGATGGTACCGCAGGAGTTGATCCAGGCAACAATCTTGATGACGCTTCTGGTGCTCTTAAATCAAGGCCGCTCGAGCCACCGCTAGATTCTGAAACACCAATTGGGTTAACTTCAAAATCTTTACCTGAATTAGGCAATAAGTCAATGGTTTTAATTAAAGCTAAATCATCGCCGCTACTCTTTAAATCATTAATCTTTAAGAATTTATTAGAAAAAGTATATAACGAATTATCAATATAAAGACTGCGTTTAACTGAATTATCAAAATAATTAAAGCCTCCCCAATAATCAGAACGAATATAATTTCCGCCATCACTATGATCTATTCGGCCACGTAATTTAATTTTGCCATCACTAACACCAAAAACTAGAGCGCCACTAAATTCTACCTGCTCACCATATTGTCCAGTCTTTAAAGTGGCTGGAATAGAAACTAAATTTTTATCACTTGAAGCTAAGAAAGCTTTATGGTCACTTAAAGCAATGGAATCGCTATAGCGATCACCGGTTACAAAACTATCGAGTTCGATTGGTAAACTAGGATTAGAGACATCAAATAAACCCAACTTTAAACCTTTCACGGTAACCGCTCCCGAAGAATCGACTTCCGTGTCACGTCCAAATCCTAGTAATAAATTATCAGCATAAGGGTGTAAATAAGTAGAATAACCAGGGATTTTAAGTTCGCCTAAAACCTTAGGAGCAGTTGGCGTTTTTAAATCAATAGCAAATAAAGGATCTGTTTGTTTATAGGTAACTAAATAAGCTCTGTCTCCCATAAACCTCGCTGAATAAATCTGTTCACCCGAAGCTAAATTTTCTAAAATTCCCACTGTCTGTAATTTATCGTCCAAAACATACACATTATTATAGGAAGCCGTAGAAGTGGCCGCAAAACGTGACCAAGACTGACTTCTGGTAGTAGCGATTCTAAAATAACCATTATTTTCATCCATAGAAAATTGGTTAAGAACATGACCAGATACTTGTCCCCCCGCTTTATATTCTAATTTAGAACCACTAAAAGCAATTTTATGAATAACTGTCTTTTCCATTTCTTTAGCTTTCTCGTCTAAAGTTTTCTTTAAAAGGTTGTTAATTTCTGTGCTGAGCGTTTCTTCTTCTTTATTACTTAAATTATTAAGATAACTCTGTACTAAGGCGTAGATCTTATTTTTTTTATCTACATCAGACAAAATAAAATCGTCAACCGCCTCTATTTTAGCAATTTTAGCCTGATTATCAGCGGATAATTTTGGTTTAATTAAACTAATTGTTACATCACGTTCAATATCATATTCATTTAAATATTCCGTATAAGTAATATAAATATTATTTGGCGATACATATAAATTTTGATTACCCGATAAAAGATAAATATCGCCAGAAACTGGTTCATTAATATTTTTAATATTGACGGCGGTAACTGAAGTAAAATTATAAGACTGATAAGGAATATTAAAATAAAAGACATCGGGCGCATAACACTTATCCGACAAGTTACATTTTTCCGCTAAAACCTGACCACCATCTAAAATACGAGGCAATACCGGCTCATCTAATAAATAATTTTGATAATTATTAGTAACAAAATATAGATAGTCTCCAATTAAACGAGAATTACTATAATTCCCTTCTAAATTAAGATCTCTAACTTGTTTGGGATTTTTAGGGTCACTAATATCAAATATTTTTAAATAAGTATACTGACTCTGTCTTTTAAAACTTTGATAGGTTTTATTATTATAAATCTGATCATCATAACCAAAAATTATTAAACGATCACCACTAATATAAAATTCCTGGGGTCGAGACTTAAAGCTTATTTTAGTGATTGTTCCTGCATCAACTGCCGGTTTAGCTTTAATAATATACAAATCATTATAATCTAAAAGATAAATATAATTACCATCAGTCTTCATAATATCAGCTTCATCAACTCCCGCTACCTGAACGTTTGTTAACGAGTAATCAGAACTCACAGAATTAGTGCCTTCGGCTTTAGAGCCTCCGAGACTATCTAAGGCCATCGTGGGTGCTAAACCCCTTACTAAACCTGGTCGCCCCATCATATCTAAATTTTCAGAACTAACATTTTGCTTTAAAAAGGCTTGTAATTCTTCAATATTTTTAAATTTTTTAATATCTCCTTTTAAAACTGAGTTTTCATCATAATTAAGATCTGTGGTTGTTGCCACAACCCCATTATCAACAGGTGGCGTTGGTGTTACTTTTTTATTCCAAGGAAAAGAGCAGCCAGCTAAAGAAAAGGCTACAATCACCAACAATAATGTCATGCTATAATTTTTTTTAGACATAAAAGTTAAAATATAAAAGGATTTAATGTCTTTATTATAACATTAAAAGCTTAAGCTAACAATTAATATATTTTTACAGATACTCCGGTTATTGCCCGGTCAAATAGATAAGAAGCATCTTTTACTCCTAAACGAATACAGCCATGAGAAACAGGTGTTCCTAAATGATTTTCACCTTCACGATAACCATTTGGCCAAATAGGTAATTCATGAATTCCAATACCTCCCCCTAATCCCATCCAATAAGGCATCCATAATCCGTAAGTCCTAGACCAGGCCTTAGCTATTTTATTTGTTATTTTAAATTCACCCTTAGGGGTGGGCATACTTTTTTTTCCAGTAGAAACTTTAAACTCGCGCCATTTTAAATTAGAAATAAAATAAGATAAGCGCTGATTTTTTAAATTAATTTCTATTCTTTGTGGCAACTTGGCAGTTGAGCTAGATAAGGGGTTGTAAGCCCAATCAACCTCTTCTCCGTCTTTAAAACCATCACCGTCAGAGTCAGGATTTTGTGGATCAGTTTTAAATTTAAGTTCCCAATCATCTGACAAATAATCATTGTCAATATCAAGCGGAGCTTCAGCCTTAACAGGGGCGACCCCAAATAATATAGGTAAAATAAGAAAAAATAAAATAAAATAAAAATTTTTCATTGCTTATTTTTTAGTAAATTCGCAACCACAAAATTTCTGACGATAGAAGCCTAATTCTTTGGCCAATTCCTGTGATTTTTTATAAATATCACCCGCTCTAAAATCTCTTTCTAAAAAAGAAGTATTATATTTTATAGCTAGTTCTCTAGCTATTTTAGTAAGCGAAGCGGCGTCTTTATAAGGAGAAACTAACAGACTGGTAGAAAAATAATCAAAGCCCTGCTCCTTGCTTATTTGTGCAGTTTTATCTAAACGGTCATGGTAACAAATAAGACAACGGGCGCCACACTCAGCATCACTCTCGTGGCCCGACACCTTAGCTCCCCAGATATCATGATTATACGGTTCGATAATTAAAGAAATATTATTTTTCTCGGCAACAACCCGAACCCAAGCTAAACGTTCTTCATATTCAGTTAAAGAACATAAATTAGAATTGTAAAAATATAAAGTTACTGCAAATTCTTTATTAAGTATCTCCTTAACAAGATAAGCGCTACAAGGAGCACAACACACATGAAGTAAAAGTTTTGGTTTCTTTTTTAATTTAGTTGGTAAATAAGAAAAAGAAATAACTAAAATAAGCATTACTAAAACTATTCCGCCTAAAGCTAAAAGCTTACCCTGACTTTGTAAAAATAAACCAGCCATTCCGAAAAAAGCTGACAAGAAATAAAAAATAAAAACTGTCTGTCTCTGGTTTAAACCTAGAGCCATTAAGCGATGATGTAAGTGTTTTTTATCAGCTGATTTAAAAGGATTCTGTCTGGCTAGTAAACGACGAGTAATAGTCCAAGCAACATCTAAGATAGGAATACCCATTACCAGTAAAGCAATAGCTATTTTCCCCCCAGAAATTATAGCCAGCACCCCGAGAGCGAAACCTAAAAAAAGTGAGCCACCTTCTCCTAAAAAAATAGAAGCTGGATTAAAATTGTAAAATAAAAAACCTAAAATGGCTCCGGCTAAAACTAAAGAGGCAAAAGCAATATCTGGTTGATAATATTTAGTAGTCAGTGTAAAAAGAAAAATAACCAAAGCGCCAATAGTTGAGACTCCACCGACCAGTCCATCGACACCATCAAGTAATTTAGTGGTATACATCATCCCCATCAACCACAAGGCGATAAAAATTGGCGACAACCAAGTAATCATACTTAAACTAACATAGCCACCAAAAGGATTAGATAATTTCAATATTTCAACGCCACCAAGTAAAACGGCAATAATAGCGAGCAGCGGAAAAATTATTTGTTTCTTCGGACTAAAATTATATTTATCATCTAAGGTGCCGCCGATAATTAAAATTAAAGAACCAATAAAAAATCCTAACCAATGAGACAAATTTAAATTACCAACCAAAAGCTGTTTGGAAAACAAAAAAATAACAAAAAAGAAAACTATAAAAATAACCGTTCCACCAAGCAGTGGAATCGGTTTAAGATGAATCTTTCTCAGGAAATCCGGTTTATCAGTAATTTGCCAGCGTGTCGCCAAACGACTCGCCACTGGTGTTAAAATTAAAGATAAAACTAAGGATAAAATAAAAGCCAAAACAAAAACCATATCTTTTTAAATTTATAACAAATTACAACTCTCGTCCTTTCTCAACACCAATCTGACCTAAAAAATCAATTAAAACTGTATCACGACGTTTTAACTTGTTAGCTAAAACTAAATTAGCAATTTCATCTTCTACTCTCTCTTGAAGCAAACGTCTAAGTGGTCTAGCCCCAAATTTAGGATCATAACCAGCTTTAGCTAGAATTTCTACGCCCTCTTTATCGGCTTTAAAATTTATTCCCTTATCAGCCAAATTTTTCTTAATCTTTTTAAGCATTAAAGTGGCAATCTTGAAAATATTTTCTTCAGTTAGTGGTTTAAAAACAACAATGCCATCAAAACGATTAATAAGTTCTGGCCGCATGTATTTATTTAATTGATTATCAACTAAGTCTTGCTTAATTAAATTAATATCCACACCGAGTTTAATTTCCTCTTGAATAAATATTGAACCAATATTTGAAGTAGCGATAATAATTGACTCTGAGAAACTAATCGTTCTTCCCTGCCCATCGGTTAAACGTCCATCATCAAGCAATTGTAAAAATAAATTTAAAATATCTGGGTGAGCCTTTTCAATTTCATCAAATAGAATTAAAGAAAAAGGTTTTTTACGAACTGCTTCAGTTAAATATCCGAGCACCCCTCTTTGATCACCAATCATTTTACTAACACTATCAGCTTCCTGATATTCACTCATATCTAAACGAACCATATACTTTTCATCTCCAAAATAAACCTGGGAAACTGTTTTAGCTAATTCGGTTTTACCAACACCTGTTGGACCTAAGAATAAAAAACTAGCAATTGGTCTAACTGAATCCTTAAGTTCGGCTCTTGCTCGACGTAAAGAAGCCGAAACCGCTTTAACTGCCTCATCTTGCCCAACCATTCGTTCATGAATATCTATTTCTAAATTAAGTAATTTTTTTCCTTCATCTTCAGAAACTTTACCAGCCGGAATACCGGTCAGCTCTTCAATTGCTAAAGCAACTTCTTCAGCGCCACAAATAATTTGTTCAGAATTATTTCTCGCCATTTTATTAGTAATGATAACAGCCTTTTGTAACAAATTAATTGTTTTAAGCGGCGCACTAATATCATGTAGATATTTATTAGCCAGACTAACAGTCCTTTCTAAGGCGTTATAAGTTAAATAAATACCATAACGCGATTCAAGCGCGCTGGCCTTACTTTCTAAAATTTGAATAGTTTGATTAAAATTAGGCTCAGATAATCCGATAGTAGTCATAGCCTCACCCAAAGAAGTGCCTTCTATAAACTTAGAGTAATTTTCCGTGGTAGCAGTGGCAATACAAAAAATGATTTGTCGATTAACCGCCTCAACTAATACTTCAGATAACTCAAAACTTTCTTCCCCACCGGAACTTATACCCATTAAATTTTCAATATCGGGAATAAATAAAATAATATTGCCAGATTGATTAACTTCATTAAGACAAAGGAGCAAGCGTTCCTGAGCTTCACTAGGAGAAGCTCCGGAAATAAGACTGGCTAAATCAAGCTCTACTAATCGTTTATCTTGTAAAAATTTAGGAACATCTTCTCTAACCATTAATTGAGCTAAACCCTCCACTACAGTTCTTTTACCAACTCCGGTTTGTCCAATGAGTAAAATACCGGCTTGACCGCTAGAAAAAGCATCAAAAATTGCAGAAAATTCTTTAACCCGATCGATGCATAATTCTAATCTACCAGCCCGAGCCGCTAAAGTTAAGTCACTAGAAAAATGATCAAGAGTAGGCGTAGCAATGGCCGTATAAGATCTATTCATCGCACCCCAAGGTTTTAAACCGGCGGCGTGGTGATAAGAGCGATAACTACTAGTTAATTTTTCATTAACTCTAAACCATTCAACCACATTTTTTATTTTATCGGCATCAACATCTAAATCATATAAAATTTCTGCTAAAATAGAATCATGAGCATAACAAGGCCAAGCTAAATCTAAAACGGTAGTAGCTGACTGGCGGCGAGTAAAAGCCTCGAGACCGGCTAATATAATAATCTCTTTTAACTCATTACTTAAAATCGGAGACTTAGCTGAACTTTCATCGTCAGCTAAATGTTTGTCTAATTTCTGAACAAGCACACTAGCATCAACGCCTAAACGGATAAACATGGCTTGAACTTTTTTAGTCTTGAGTAAAGAACGAAATAAATGGCGAGGCCCCACCTCTTTCTGTTTTAATTTAGCAGCTAGAATATAAGCCTCTTCTAAAGCAGTCTTAGCTTCATCATCTAAAGTCTTAACTAAATTCCAGGCAGTTTTTTTCTTAAATTGCCCGCTACGGTCATCAATCTTTAATTGATGATAATTAATTTTCTGTTTGCTAGCCTTATCAACACTAGACCGATAATATAAAAATAAATCAAAAATAAGTGACAACAAAAAAAATAAAATAAGGGGATGCTGGTAGTATTCAGGTTGTAAAAATTGTAAAGGACTGGCTAAAAAAACACTTCCTTGCTCATAGCCATACCAAATTAAAGCCAGCCAACCTAAAGCGACGATGCAAAAAGAAATTAAATTTATTAAACGACGAATCTTTGCTAGCCCACGATCTAAAACTATTAAAGAGCGTTTTATATGTAAATCACAAAAAGCAAAACAACCTAAAAACCAAACACCAAAAATATTAGTTTTTTTATTATATTCAAATTGAATTTCGTCTTCACTCATAAAATTAAAGAAGTTGTTTCCAAATAGCTAATAAAATAAGGAGTGGTAAAGCTAAATAAAAAATGAAAAAAATAATACCAAAAATAATTACAAATAACATCGCTAAACCACGGTAAATAATTTGGACTAGACGAACAAGAAAAGAAATCAGCCGACCGGCGAAATCGTGCTGACCATACATGGGCACAAAAATATTTCTAAACCAAACCAAAAAACCTAAAGAAGCTTCTTGATTACGATAAAAATTTAATACCCCTTTAGTTGTTTTAATTAAACCAAGGCTATACCACCACAGTGGAAAATATAAAAAATCCCAGATGATACGTGCCAGGATTTGACCACTATAGGTGAGTGAATTATGTTTCATATTTTTGATTAATCTGATTTAATTATACCACAAAATAAGTTCAGACAAAAATAAAAAAAATTAAAGCCAAGCAGAAATATCAGGATAAACTATTTTACCAGCGATATCATTTAAATCTAACCAAATAGCACGCCCCTCTTCATTAGAATTTAAAATAAAAAAATTGGCTATCTCATAGTTACTAGCGTCTACAAAATCAGCTTCATAAATAAAAACGACTTCATGCCCCGGTTTTCCGTTGTAGAAAAAAATATTTTCTAGAACCCTGAGTAAGCGACAATTTTTAAGTTCAACATTTAATTCTTCTTTAAATTCTCGATTTAAAGCTTGAAGCGATGACTCACCAAAGTCAACACCGCCACCGAGTAAACGATAAAAAGTTTCCCCTTTGATTTTGTCATAACCAGGAGAAACCAAAATTTGATTTTTACGATTTTTGATAATAGCTAAAGCTAAGGGCCGAATAGCCTCACTGTTGTATGGCATAAATTTAATATTATTTTTATTATAGCAGAAAAACAAAGAAATCAACCAATATCTATTCATAAAATAGGGGTTTTTTAGCATTGACAGAGGCTAAACCCTATAGTATTATTAGTTTAGCACTCATAATGCTTGACTGCTAATTAAAACTTTAAAAATACAAATATGTTTAATAAATTTACCGATAAATCACAAGAAGTAATTATCAATGCTCAGGTAATCGCTGCCCAAAATGGACAAGCTAATATTGAAGCAGTCCATATTTTATTGTCTTTGTTGCAACAAAACGAAGGTTTAGTAAAACCATTACTAGAGAAAATAAAAGTTGATCCAGATTTAATTGAAAATTATGTTAGTTCTGAAATAAATAAACTTCCTAAGGTTAAAGTTAAGCAACAAAATGGCCCGATTCAAGCTGTTTCCGGTACTAGTGAAACTGCCCTTATTTTAGAGCGAGCACAAAAAGAAGCCGATGGCATGGGAGATGAATTTATTTCAACTGAACATATACTTTTAGCTTTAATCGGAATACCATCCCCTGCTCAAGCCCTGCTCCTTAATTTTAAAGCAGAATACCAAACTGTTAAAAATATCTTAAAAAATTTACGTGGTGATGCTCATGTCACTGATCCATATCCAGAAACTAAATTTAAAGTTTTAGAAAAATACACTACTAATCTAACAGAATTAGCACGACAAGAAAAACTTGATCCAGTTGTCGGGCGTGATACTGAAATACGTCGCATAATGCAGATTCTCTTACGTCGTACTAAAAATAATCCTGTTTTAATTGGAGAACCAGGTACCGGAAAAACCGCCATCGTAGAAGGTTTAGCCCAAAGAATTGTGTCTGGTGACGTTCCCGAAAATTTAAAAAATAAAGAAGTAGTTACCTTAGATTTAGGGGCACTAGTAGCTGGAGCTAAATTTCGTGGTGAATTTGAGGACCGTTTAAAAGCAGTGCTTCGAGAAGTAAAATCACAAAATGGTCGGATTATTTTATTTATTGATGAGCTCCACACTCTAGTAGGGGCTGGTGCTAGCGAAGGATCAATGGATGCTTCCAATATGTTAAAACCGGCTTTAGCTCGTGGTGAGCTAAGAACAATTGGTGCCGCAACTACTAAAGAATATCAAAAATATATCGAACGGGACGCTGCTCTTGAAAGACGTTTTCAACCAATTATTGTTAATGAGCCAAGTGTTGAGGATACAATTAGCATGCTTCGCGGACTTAAAGAAAAATATGAAGTGCATCATGGTGTCAGAATTACTGATGACGCTTTAATTGCGGCCGCTAAATTATCAGACAGATATATTAGCGATCGTTTTTTGCCAGATAAAGCTGTTGATTTAATTGATGAAGCAACTTCATCATTACGTATGGAAATTGATTCCATGCCTGAAGAGTTAGATCAACTTAAACGAAAAATTAAACAATTAGAAATTAATAAAGCCGCTGTTGTAGCGACTGATAAAAAATCTTCAAAATTAAGAGTTATAAATCAAGAGTTAGCTAAATTAAAAGAACACTCCTCTCAATTAGAGCTTCATTGGAATAATGAAAAGAATATAATTTCTGAAATAAGAAACTCAAAAAAAGAAATAGAGGAGTTAAAAACTAAAGGAGAAATTATCCAAAGACAAGGTTCTGATTTAACTGAAGTAGCCAAGATTAAATATGGCCTAATTCCTGACTTAGAAAATAATATTAAAAAACTACAAGATGAACTTATAAAAATTCAGAAAAAAGGACAAAGAATTTTAAAAGAAGAGGTTGGCGAAGAAGATGTGGCTCGCGTAGTTGCTCGCTGGACTGGTATTCCGGTACAAAAAATGTTAACTAGTGAAGCTAAAAAATTAGGTGAAGCCGAGGCGGTTTTAACTCGCGAAGTGATTGGCCAAGACGAAGCAATTAAAGCGATTTCCAATGCCTTACGTAGGTCGCGAGCTGGCATCAATGAAGAAAAAAGACCAATTGGTTCCTTTTTGTTTGTCGGGCCAACTGGAGTTGGTAAAACAGAACTCGCTAAAGCGATGGCTCATTTTATTTTTGATGACGAAAGTTCTTTAATTAGAATTGATATGAGTGAGTTTATGGAAAAACATTCTGTTGCTAAATTAATCGGCTCTCCGCCAGGATATATTGGATATGAAGAGGGTGGGCAATTAACTGATAAAGTTCGTCGTCACCCATATTCTGTGGTGTTATTTGATGAAATTGAAAAAGCTCATCCAGACACTTTTAATATGCTACTGCAGATTTTAGATGATGGTCGTTTAACCGACTCTAAAGGACGCACAATAAACTTTAAAAATACTATTATTATAATGACTTCTAATTTAGGGAATGAAATTATAAAACAGTATACAATTGGCTTTAATCCAGACGGACAAGATGACAAAAAAAATTGGCGTCAGGATGAAATGAAAGAAAAAATTGATAAAATTCTACGCAGTCATTTTAAATTAGAATTCTTAAATCGGATTGATGAAATTGTTTTATTTAAGAGTTTATCTAAAGAAGCGCTGGAAAATATTGTTGACTTAGAGCTGATTAAGGTTGAACGTCGTCTACATAATAAAAATATTACTCTTAAAATAAGTGCTAAAGTTAAAAAAATGTTAGCTGAGAAAGGTTATGACCCAACCTATGGTGCCAGACCACTAAAGAGAATTATTCAGACCATGTTGCTTGATGAACTAGCTTTAGGAATTATTGAGGGTAAGATTAAGGAGGGCGACAAAGTAAAAATTGAGATTGGAGAAACGACTGGCGTAGCTATTAGTGTTATATAATAACAGCCAAAATAAACTGGCCTTACTTTGTTTTATTAGATAAATAAGCATAGTGAGACCTTTTTTATTACGAGTAGCCAAACAGCCCCTTTTATACTATAATAAAATAGTTATTTTATAATAAATAAATTATTTAATATATGTCAAATTACCTTTTTTCTATCATTATGTTATTAGCGTTACTGTTGCCTTCTTTTTCAGTTTTCGCTCAAGAGTTAGACCCTAGTTTCAATCCTAATCATATTATTGATGACGCTGAAATGTTTGATGTTAAAAGTCTTAGTTTATCAGACATTCAACAATTCTTAGCCCGTAAAAATAGTTATTTAACTAACTATACCACTATAAACGCTTATGGGTCTCTTAAAAGTGCCGCCGAAATGATTTACGACGCTGCCAACAATAATTATGATTGTTCTAATATAGATTTAGGAGAAAATCCATCAGAGGCAATAAGAGCCGCTAAATGTAAAAAGATAACAACTGTTAATCCTAAATTTTTAATAGCTTTACTACAAAAAGAATCTAGTTTAATTGAAAATACCGCCCCCATTCAAGCTCGTTTAGACTGGGCGACTGGTTATGGTTGCCCCGATGGTAACGCCTGCAACCCCTATTACAAAGGATTAGGTAAACAAATAAACAGCGCCGCTTTGCAATTTTTAGCCTACATGAATGAACATGAGCGCTATCCTTATAAAATGGGGCAAACCTATGTCTTTACTAATCCTTATGGTACTATTTGCAAAGATCCAATGACTGTTACACCAGAAAATAAAGCTACGGCCGCTTTATATAACTACACACCACATGTTTACAATGGTAACTATAACTTTTTCGTATTATATAAAAAATATTTTCCTGTTGGCACAAAAAGTTACCCAGACGGCACTTTACTGCAAGTTTCTGGTGAACCAGGGGTCTGGTTATTACAAAATGGGCAAAAACGTCCCTTTGGAAATTATAGTTCTCTGATATCTCGCTTTGACCCCAAAAAAATTGTCATAACCACCTCAGAAGCACTTAGCTCTTACCCTAAAGGCGATACCATTAAATTTCCTAATTATTCTTTAATTCAAATTCCTTCTGGAGGAATTTATCTTTTAGTTGATAACGAAAAAAGAGCCATCACCTCAAAAGATATTTTTAAAAAAATCGGCTTTAACCTTGATGAAATTATTACTGCTAATGCCGAAGATTTAAATTCCTATACTGAGGGGAAAACAATTACCGCTACATCTACTTACCCAACTGGTAAATTATTACAGGACCCTAAATCTGGTGGTATTTTTTACGTAGAAAGTGGTTATAAGTATCCAATTACTGATAAAATATTTTTAAGCACTAAATTTAAAGGTAAAAAAATAGTCAAAGGAACTACTGTTGAATTAAATAAATATACAAAAGGCAGCCCCGTTCTATTTAGTGACGGTGAATTACTTAGTTCAGTTAGCTCACCAACTGTTTACTTAATTTCTCAAGGAAAAAAACGCCCTTTTGCTAACGGTTATATTTTTGAAAATTTAGGCTACAAATTCAGCAACGTCGTTAAAATTTCTCCACAATTACTAGCTCTTTATCCAATGGGTGACACAATAAACATCTTAACTCCTACTAATTAAAAATATGCCCCTACTTAACGCTGCTATTGTTTCTCATTCACCAATTTTAATTCCTGAAATAGGCAAAATGAACCAACAAATTTTAAAAAAAACGGTTGATGCTTACAGCGAGATTGCCGACGAATTACAAGGTAATGATATTGAAACAATTATAATAATTTCCCCACACGGACTAATTCAAAAAAAATATTTTACTATCAATATTGGTCCAGAATTAAAAATAGATTTAAGTAGTTTTGGTTTTCTAGGTACAACTAATAAATTTTTGAGTGACCTCGAACTTATCGATCATTTAAAAAATACTGATGGACCAGAGATACAATTAATTAGTGAATTAAAATTAGATTACGGAGCATCTGTTCCCCTTCATCTTTTAACTAAAACAAATAATGATATTAAAATAGTTTCTTTAAACTATGCCTCTGATCTTAGTTTAGAGGACCACTTTGTTTTAGGCGAAAGAATAAGCCAAACAATAGCTAAATCAGCAAGAAGAGTTGCTTTAATCGCTTCTGGTGATCTATCTCACCGCTTGAAAAAAAAATCTCCCGAAGGTTACTCCCCAAGAGGTGCTAAATTTGATAATAAATTAATTGAATTTCTGAATAATCCAATTAATGTAAAAAAGAATATTTTAAATATAGATGATAAATTAATAAAAGACGCTAACCAATGTGGACTTAAATCTATTGCTATTTTATTGGGGGCACTTGAAAACAGAAAGTATGAGCCTAATATATTAGCTTACCAAACTGATTTTGGAATTGGTTACCTAACTATGGACTTTAAATTATAAAAATATGGTAAAAACAGATTTTTCTTCTTTTTCCGATATATTTAAAGATAGCCAAAAAAAACCAGTAATTAAAGCACCAGCTTATTCTTGGCAAGACTTGGCTTTACGAGTTATTTCGGAATTAAATATTCCCAATTTTAAACGCTCAGCAGTATTTAAAATATGCAAAGAAAAAACTGTTCCCGTGGTAGAAAGAGCGATAAACGATACTAAAGAATTATGTCAAAGCGGTGATAAATGGAAATATTTTTTCAAAATTATCGATGCTCCAGCTGACACTAATTATAAACCAAAAATATATGCCAAAAATACTAAATATAATTAAATACCCTAGCCCTGCTCTACGAGAAAAATCGGTTGACATTCCCCTAACTGACATTCGAAAAAAAGAAATGAAAATCTTAATCGAAGATATGGAGCAAACGATGAAAAAACTTGATGGCGCTGGACTAGCTGCCCCACAAATTGGCATGAATATACGTTTGATAGTAATAAATGACGAGAAAAAAAATCAAACTATTTTCATGATTAACCCAAAAATTACTAAAAAATCTTGGGGACAAGAAGTCGACGAAGAAGGTTGTTTATCAGTTTTAGATAACAAGGGGAAAATAATCTATGGACCAGTTTTAAGACATAAAAAAGTAACCTGTAGTTACTACGACCAACACGGAGAGAAGAAAAAAATTCAGGCAGAAAAAATACTCTCTAGAATAATTCAGCACGAAACCGATCATCTAGATGGAATTTTATTTATTGACCGTCTATTTAAAAAAGAATCGGAAATTTAATTCCGATTTTTTTTGAGTAAATATTTTTTTCTTTTTTTATGAAGAAAGAAAAGTAACCAAGTTAAACCAACAAACAATAAAATCCACTGTAACTCTTGATAATACTTAGTGAGTAATTCTTGGTTAGAGCCAAGAGTGTAGCCTAAGATTGCTAAAATAGTAACCCAAACAAAAGAGCCTAAGGCGGTTAAAGAAACAAAAGGTAAAAAAGGCATTTTAGTAAAACCGGCCGGGATAGAAATAAGTTGACGAATAACTGGAACTAAACGACAAATAAAAGTCGCTGAATTAGCATTTTTCAAAAACATACCCTCAGCTTTTTCAAGATCAGTTTTATTTAATCTTAACATTTTAGCAAAACGGGTCTCGATTAATTTATAAACTAAAGGACGCCCTAACCATAAAGCTAAATAATAATTAATTATTGCCCCCAAGACGCTACCTAAAGTCCCAACAATAACAATTATTGTCAGATCCATCTTTCCCTGACTAGCCAACCAGGCGGCTGGTGGAATTGCTAATTCTGACGGAAACGGCAAAAAAGAGCTTTCAACAGTCATTAAAATAAAAACCCCCAAATAACCCATCCCCTCTGCAATTGATAGAACCCAATTGATAAATGTGATAAACATGCTTATAATAATAACATGACTGAAAAAATATACAAAGTAATATTTATGGGCACTCCTGACTTTGCGGTGCCAGGTCTTAAAGCCTTAAATAAAGATAAGCGTTTTCAAATAATTTCTGTAATTACCCAAAAAGATAAACCTATTGGACGAAAACAAGAGTTAAGTTTCACAGCTATAAAAAAGGCGGCTCTTGAGTTAGGCTTACCAATTTTACAACCAGAACGTTTAAAAAATATTACTGATAAATTAAAAATTTTAGAACCAGACTTTATAGTTGTAATTGCTTACGGCCAAATATTAAGTGAAGAAATTTTAAATATTCCTAAAATTGCTTGTATAAACGTACACGCTTCCCTACTACCTAAATATCGTGGAGCCGCTTGCCTACAAGCGCCAATCTTAAATGGTGATAAAGAAACCGGGGTGACTATAATGCTTATGGATAAAGGTTTAGACACTGGTGATATTTTAAAACAAGGGAAAATAATTTTGACCGGAACTGAGAATTTAGAAAATATCCATGATAATCTGTCGGAACTTGGTGCTAATATTTTAGGCGATACTTTAATAAACTTTATTGATGGTCAAATTAAACAACAAACCCAAAATGAAGAACTAGCTTCTTATGTTAAAATAATTAATAAAAATGATGGGAAAATAAATTGGCACGACTTAGCTGAAATTACTGAACGTAAAATTCGTGCTTTTAATCCTTGGCCAGGAGCATTTAGTTTTTTAGAAAAGAAAATGCTAAAAATTATAAAGGCTATAATTTTAGAAAATGAAGGAGAAAACTTAGAAATTGGCCAAATTTTTGAAACAAACAAACAATTAGCTGTAAAGTGTGGACAAAATTCCTTGCTTATATTAGAATTACAACTTGAAGGAAAAAAAGCAATGGATTCTCAAAGCTTTTTAATTGGACATGCAGGTATCATTGGTAAAAAATTGGAATAATTTTAGTAAAAAATTGAAATCATTTTGGTCCCTTCGTCTAACGGTTAGGACTCCAGATTCTCATTCTGGCAACAGGGGTTCGATTCCCCTAGGGACTACAAATAAAAAAAAACAGGATTAAAAACCTGTTTTTTATTGTTTTTTTTATTCGGGAACAGCTTAAGATAAATAATCCTATAAACATTGACTAATTTTAATTTTTGTGATATTATAATTAGTCCTTAATTAAGAAAAAATGAAGGATATTACTACAAAATTTAACCTAAAGATCTTTAAAAATGAAAAATCTCGTCTTTATCTTATGCATTCTGGCGCTTGTTGGTTATAATAACCAATCTTTTGCCCAATCTAAAGTAGAGTCTTCCTTGAGCGGCGGTATTGGCTACATAACCGACAATAGTGGTAATGGCAGCTATCAATACTTTAGCGGCGGAGTAAGTGTAAAAAAAGGAAATGCACTTTACGGCGGGTTTCTCGCCTTTACCAATGTAAACGTCTTATTCGGAGGCTATCATTTTACGGCCAAGGAATATACTATCGGACCAAGTTTAATTGGCTGGGGTAAATTATCTAAAAACTACAACTACGCCTACTGGCTTCAACCTGGTTTTAAAGTATTTCGTGATTACGGTCATGACTCCAAAATGGAACAAGAAGCTTGGCAAAAAGATGCTGGAACTTATTCGATCGCCGGTGCAAATTTAACCGACAGTTTAAATCGATGGTTTCGAAGCTACAAAATTCAAATCCAATTCCAAAAAAACTTTTGGTCCAGACGAACAGGACAATGGAACGAAGACGGAAATATTGGTGAGAATATAAACTATAAAGCCGTGAATAAAGCTTACTTCAAAATTCAATTTGAAGTGGCTGCCAAAAGATTTAATCTTGGCAATAAAGGGCGCTTGGAACCAAAGTTAGTGGCTGGCTATCTTTATGATGGAGGGTCAAAAAAATCGTACTACGAATTTGGCTCAGGAATTGCAATATCATTCATAAAAAACGATCGCTATTATGAACCATTTACTTTCCAATACCGAGCACGTTATGGCGTTGAATTTGAATCACGCTTAGATTTATTCGAGATTAGCTCGGATATAATCGCAATTTGGCGTCTAATTAAAAAATAGAAAAGTCTAATCCCACCATTTTTAAACCGGCCCTGAAGTCATCTTCAGGGTTTTTTATTTCAAAAATTCCCCCCATTTTTCAACTTCTTTAATAATCTTCTTAAAATTTTGTGAAATTTCGGAAGACAGAAGCACTCCCCCAGAACTAGCGCTTGCTAGTTCTCTTTTGTTTGTGTAAAATTATAAAAGTATTGATTTGATTATTTAATATAAAATAAATTTTAAATTTATGATTAGAGAGAGACAATTTATTCCAACAGTAAAAAATAAAATCGAGGTAAACGAAAAGCAAGAAAAATTAGATAAACTATTTAAAGAGGCAAAAAATGAGTTTGAAAAATTAGAAATAAACTCTTTTCATTACGGCGAACTTTTTGATAAAATTTATGCTGATTATAGCGATGAAGAAGAAATTATAATGAGAGATGGATCTGGCCAACAATTACTTAATACTCTTGGGGCAAATGGTGAATATGGCAGCGCTAGAAAAAAAATGGATTTCGATAAACAAGATAAATTAATCCAAATTGGCGGTATTTTAGGAATGATTAATCTTGATTTTAAAAATTTAGGTTATGGGGCAATTAGTAGCCTAAAACGCTATCCAGCGATACTTGAAACCGCTGAGTTGCTAAACAGTAATCTTAAAAAAATTGTAGACGAATTTTCTGACTTAGAAAAACAGAGTTAACAATTTATAAATATAAGTATTACAAAAAAAATAGGCTAAAAACCTATTTTTTATTGTTTTTTTTATTAACTATTTTTAAACAAAGTCTAATAACAGCTCTATCTAAATATTTCTCTGACTCAGGCAACTCTTTATAAATTTCTCTCTGTAAAATAGAGGCAATTCGCTTATTTCTCATCAACCATTTTTTATGTAAAATGGCGCTAGCTTTTTCAATAAAATCCTTATTTAGCTGCTCATTATTATTTTTTGCTTTATATACTTCCGTTAGAGCAACGCCAGCTGATTTTTCATTTTCCAGGCGCCAATCTTGAGGCAAATCTTTATACTTAGTATTAGCGATATCTAAATAACTGGTTCGATGAAGCTTAATCCAAACTTTATCCTTAGTTTTTTCAATCATCGACGTACATTGACCATCACTTTTTTGACGTAAAGATTGCCATTTTTTATGTAAAAGTGGGGCTAATAAAATAATTTGCTCTAATTTTTTATCTTTCTCTTTTTTAGTTATTAAATAAGCCATAAAAAAATATTTATATTTTTATAATAATGCCATTGTTTTAAAAAAATAGCACTGCTTCCTACTTTTACATTTTAGCCTATTTCTTAGCAATAAAAAACCTAGCAAAATATTGCACCACTTTTACTCTTGTCAAAGGAATATTTTTTTGTTAGTATCAAATATAGTTTGTATGATGCGCCTATAGCTCAGTTGGTAGAGCAGATCCCTTTTAAGGATAAGGTCGCTGGTTCGAGTCCAGCTGGGCGCACAATAATCCGTGTTTTACGGATTTTATATTTATAAAGCCGACTTAGCTCAGCTGGTAGAGCAGCTGTCTTGTAAACAGCAGGTCGTCGGTCCGAACCCGACAGTCGGCTCACAAAAAAAGATTAATAGCCCATTGGCGCTAATTAATCTTTTTTGTTATTAGCTAAAACGGTGCATAAAACGTTAATAAAATCTTAATAACTCGGCTTGAATAATGTCTTCTCTTAGGCTAAGATATAGAAACAATAAATACTACTATGGCTCAAACAGAAAAAAATCCTTTAGAAAAAATACCACCTCACAGCTTGGAAGCTGAGGAGTCTTTACTTGGTTCCCTACTTATTGATAAGGACGCTATTATCCGTGTAGCTGACAGTATTTTACCGCAAGATTTTTATAAAGATGCCCATAAAATTGTTTTTGAAACTATTAAAGAACTTTACGGTAACCAGGAGCCGATTGATATTATTACCCTATCTAACCGCTTGGAAGAAAAAAAGCAATTAACGACTATTGGTGGTCGCACTTTTTTAGCTCACTTATCCAATATCGTAGCTACCTCAGCTAATATTGTGCACTACGCAAATATCATTCAACGTAAAGCTACTTTACGACGCTTGCAACAGGCTGCCTCAGAAATCATGACTATTAGTTATGACGAAGAAAGAGAAATAGATGAAGTGCTTGATGAAACAGAAAAGAAAATTTTTGCAGTATCTAGAAAATATTTAAAAAATGCTTTTTTACCAATTGATAGTTTACTTAGTGAAGCTTTTGAACGTATCGATGATTTACATAAAAAAAGTGGCGGCGGATTACGTGGCCTATCTACTGGATTTAATGATTTAGATAACTTACTCGCGGGATTACAAAAATCTGATTTACTTATTCTAGCAGCGCGTCCATCGGTAGGAAAAACTTCACTGGCGCTAGATATTGCTCGCCAAGCGGCTATTAAAAATAAAGTTGGCGTAGGAATCTTCTCTTTAGAAATGAGTAAAGAACAATTAGTTGATCGCATGCTTTGTGCTCAAGCCCAGGTTAATCTTTGGAAAATGCGCACCGGCAACTTAAGCGACAAAGAAGATGATAACGATTTTACTAAAATAGCTGATGCTATGGGTAAATTAGCCGAAGCCCAAATATATATTGATGATTCCGGAACGCTTTCAATTATGGAAATTCGAGCTAAATGCCGTCGACTACAAATGGAAAAAGGTTTAGGTTTAATTGTTATTGACTATTTACAGTTAATGGAAGGTAAAGGAAAATATGGCGAAAATAGAGTACAAGAAATTGCCGAAATTAGTCGTGGTCTTAAATCTATAGCTCGCGAACTTAATATTCCAATTTTAGCTTTAGCTCAGTTGTCTCGTGCGGTTGAGGCCTTATCGCCAGCTATACCTAAATTATCTCACTTACGCGACTCTGGTTCGATTGAACAGGATGCCGATATTGTAATGTTTATTTATCGTAAAGCCGCTGATAGAAGTTTTAATCCGGCCGATTTGCCACTTGATGAAAGATACAAAGCCGAAATTCATATTGCTAAACACCGCAATGGACCAACTGGAAAAATAGATTTATTTTTTGATGAAAATACTGCCAGTTTCCGTAGTGTAGCCAAACAAAATAATACAAAGCCGGTAGAATTTTAATAAATTAATTAATTTTATATTCTATGTTTAACAAATTAAAACAATTAAAAGATTTAAGAAGCCATGCTAAGACTATGCAAGATGCCTTGTCTGGAGAAAGGGTTACTGAAGAGCGTGGAGGCATAAAAATTGTGATGAATGGTAATATGGAAATTTTGTCAGTTAATATTGCTGATGGTTTATCTAAAGAAGCAACAGAAACTAGTGTAAAAAATTGTGTAAACGATAGTATTAAAAAAGCCCAACGTTTAATGGCTAAAAAACTGCAAGATATGGGCGGTTTTCCTGGATTAAACTAGGACTTAGATAAATAAATGCGCTTCCCTCGCGCGATTGCTAATTTAATAGAAGCTTTTTCCGAGCTGCCTAGCGTTGGCCCAAAAACAGCCGAACGTTATGTTTTTTATTTATTAAAAAGCTCACCAGAAAAATTAGAAAACTTAGCTAAATCACTGAGTGAGCTAAAAAATAATATTACAGTTTGTTCCAGTTGTCTCTCAATTTCGGAAACTAGCCCCTGCGCTATTTGCTCTAATTCCCAAAGGAAAACTGATACTTTATGTTTGGTAGAAAACACCCAGGACATGTTATCGTTAGAAGCCACAAGACAACACCTAGGGCAATATTTTATATTAGGTGGCTTAGTCAATACCATCGAAAATATTAAACCAGAAGATTTAAATGTTGAAAAATTACTTCGTAAGATTAAACAGGATAACTTAAAAGAGATTATTCTGGCTCTTAACTTTACCCTAGAGGGAGAAACAACGGCCTTATATTTAAATAAAATATTACAAAGTTATAATATAAAAATTACCCGACTGGCCAAAGGATTGCCGGCTGGCTCTGATTTAGAATATGCCGATGAGACTACTCTAGCAACAGCTTTCAAATATAGAAATGAAATAATAAAATAAAAAAAGGAGGTTTATTGTGGTTTCTTCAGTGTTCGTTTATTTTATGTTTTTAGTAGTTGTATTTTTCATTGGATATTTATCCAAAAAATTTCCAAAAATTTACTGGCTGAAAAAATTAGCTAATTACTTAGATAAAAGGTTAGGTAAATTAAAAAAATTTTTGAAAAATATCTACAAAAAATCCGCTATCTGTAATAGGTAGCGGATTTTTATAAACAGTTAGGGTGTTTTAATTTAAGCAATAGCGGTGATTTTAACAGCAGTTTTAAGTTGACGATGACCAACTGTTTTTTTATAACGAGTCTTACTCTTATATTTCACAACAGTGACCTTATCATCTTTAGCTGTTTTAATAATTTCTCCACTTACTTTTTCTCCCAAAAATGGCACACCAATCTCTAGGTTGTTTGCCTCTTCATCGGAAATAAGTAATGTTTCAAATTTAACAGTCTGGCCAGCTTCAGCTTCTAGTTTTTCAACTTTAATAGTTTGACCTTCTTTGACTCTGTATTGCTTGCCTCCGGTTTTAATAATGGCGATTTTCATAGAATATTTACTAATTTAAGAATAAAAATAGCCAAGGTACGCTGGGCGCTGTTACAGTTGGCTTAAGATATGTACTTATATTATCAAATATTTGAAAAATGTCAATAAATAGATTATAGTGAGTAGGAAGACTATAATTAATAAAGATAATTATGCCAAAATTTATAATTACCGGTGGAGCCAAACTATCTGGCCAAATTGCCGTAAGTGGAGCTAAAAACTCAGCTTTAAAAATAATACCAGCAGCCATACTATCTAAAGAACCAATAACTATTAAGAATTTACCAGCAATTGAAGATGTTGATCGCTCTTTTGAGTTACTTGAATCAATGGGGGCAAGTATTACTAAAACAAAAAATGGGGTTATTATATCCACAAAAAATATTAATACTACCGAACTAGAACAAAAAATGGCTGATAAGTTTCGCGGATCGATTATGTTTGTTGGTCCAATGTTAGCTAGATATGGTCAAGTTAAATTCCCTCACCCGGGTGGTTGTGTAATTGGCGCCGGTGGAAGACCAATTGATTTATTTATTGATGGCTATAAAGCTTTCGGTGCAGAGGTTGAAGAAAATCATGGTCATTTTTATTATATAAAAGCTAAAAAATTAAAACCAGCTAATTACTTTTTCCCACTTGTTAGCGTCACGGCCACTGAAAGTATGTTAATGACAGCGGCTATAATCCCTGGCAAAACCACTCTTAAAAATTGTGCCATGGAACCAGAAATTGAAGCACTAGCTGAGTATTTAAATAAACAAGGAGCTAAAATAAAAGGAGCCGGTTCACCAATTATTACCATTGAAGGAACAAAAAATTTAAAAGCAGGAACGTTTACTGTTATTCCTGATCGGATTGAAACAGGCTCGTTCGCTATTTTAGCTGCCGCTTCTAAATCAGAAATTACAATTACTAACTGTAACCCGGAGCATGTTATGACACTGCTAACTATTTTTAAAAAAATTGGTGTTAATTTTGAAATTGGTAAGACTTGGATAAAAATTAAAAAAAGTGGTAACCTAACGGCTCATGATATTAAAACTCATGAATACCCTGGTTTCGCCACTGACTTACAATCCCCTTATATTGTTCTTATGACCCAAGCACATGGCACGTCCTTAATCCACGAAACAATATACGACAGACGACTTATCTGGACTGATATGCTCTATCAAATGGGTGCTAATGTAACTATGTGTGACCCCCATCGAGTTGTCGTTCAAGGACCGACTAAATTATACGGAAAACGTTTAATTAGTCCTGATTTGCGAGCAGGAATAGCCCTCGTAATCGCTGGTTTAATTGCTAAAGGAACGACCGAAATTGATAATATTTATCAAATTGATCGTGGCTATGAACAATTAGAAGTCAGGTTACAAAAAATAGGCGCCAATATAAAAAGAATCGACTAAAATATGACAAAAAAAATACGCGACCTCCTCTTTGCAAATTTTGTTTTTTTATTTGTGGTTATAACTATTATTTTGTCTTTATATGCAACCGGTTATCGTTTCAATTTAACCTGGCCGCTGAGATTTGATAGAGTATTAATCAAAACTGGCACGCTAGCTTTAGACACAAGCCCTAAAGGGGCAACTGTTTTAATTACTAGCGAAACTAAAATAAGTTCTGTTTTTCCAGCCATTAACTCTAAAAAAGACAAACTTACTCCAATTAAAATAAAAAACTTATTACCCGGAGAATACACGGTATCTTTTAATTTAGATGACTACTGGCCCTATGAAAAAAAATTACGAGTAAACCCAGAACAAACAACTTTTCTAGAGGATGTTATTTTATTTAAAAAAAGTTTACCTCTAAATATTTTTAATACTAAAGCACAAAAAACTAATTATGCCCCTAATGGTAGTTATGCCTGGTTAGAAAATGATGGAGAAATTATAAATATAAAAAGTGGACAAAGTATTGCAAAAGTTAACGCAAACAAAATAAATTGGGTAAATAGTGGCAAACAAATATTAGATGGGACAAGGCTAATAAATTTAGATAATAGCAGTATTCAAGATTATAAAAATTTAATTGGCGAAGCAGAGGAAGCTAAGATGTCCGAAAGTAATGATTTCATTATTTATTTATATAAAAATAACTTAGCCGCCTTAGATTTAAGTTCCAAGGCAACCACCTTAATACCGGCCAGTGGAATAATTTTAAACTATGAAATTAGTGGCAATACTTTAGTTATTATTGTTTCAAATAATGAAAAGACAGAAATTAAAAGTTTTGATTTAATAAATAGAATTTTTTTAAGCTCCGAGGAACTATTAGCTGCAAAAGATTTTTCCTTAAATCAAGATAATCAAAAAAATATTATATTATCAGATAATGAACACAGAATTATCTACATACTTTCAGTTGGTGAAAAAAATAAAATTGTTAAAAATATTATAAGAGGAGCTACCACTTTTAAATGGTTAGATGAAAATAGACTAGCTTATATTCTAGAATCAGAAATATATATTTATGATTTAAATCAAAATAAATCACACCTACTAACTAGATTTAGTGAACAAATCAATTCCCTAGCTTGGAGCTCAAGTAATTATTTAATTTATGCTACTGAAAATACTATTGGCACGATTAATTTAACTGATAATGGGAATGACTTGATATCTTTGTGGAAAGGAGAGAATATTTCTTCATTATACTTCGATGATAAAAATGATATTCTCTACTTCTCTGGTTCAATTGGACAACAAGGCGGTTTATATAAAATGAATATACGTTAATAATTACTCAATAAAAAAAATAGACCTAATTTAGGTCTATTTTTTATTTATCTTTATTTTTTAAAATTAAATTTTTAAAGCGATCTCTTTTATTAATTCTTTTAAACTATCACCAACCTCTTGGTTTTTAAGGCCCAATTTAATAGTTGCTTTAATAAAACCAAATTTATCACCAGTATCTAACCACTCCCCTTTTAATTTAACACCGTACAAAGACTGACCCCTTTCAAGTAAAATATCAAAAGCATCAGCTAAACGAATTTCCCCACTTTTACCGCCTTTCATCTCAGCTAGAATTTTGAATATTTCTGGAGTAATAATATATAAACCAACCGCCACTAAATTAGATGGCGCTTTATCAATTGATGGTTTTTCCACAAACCTTTTAATATCATAAATGCTATCGGCAATTTCTGGTCCATCAATCACACCAAATTTAGAAACATCTTCATGCTTAACTTCTGATAGCCCAACTACTGGCTGACCATATTTTTCATAAGCTTCAATTAATTGTTTAACAGGAGAAACTTCGGCGTCATATAAAGTATCGCCAAACATAATAAGAACTGGTTCATTGTCACCGACTAAATGAGCAGCGCAATTTATAGCATGACCATCGCCTAAAGGAATTGGTTGGCGAACATAAGAAAACTTAGCTAAATGTTCAATCGCTTCTACTTTAGCAATTAAATCCAATTTATTTTTTTCAACTAAAGTTTTAGATAGTTCAAATGAATAATCAAAATGATCTTCAATAGCCCGCTTACCTCGGCCAGTAACAAAAACTACTTCTTTAATTCCTGCCTCAGCGGCTTGCTCTACTAAATATTGAATCACCGGCTTATCAACTACTGGTAACATTTCTTTAGGTTGAGCTTTGGTAGCTGGCAAGAATCTAGTTCCAAAACCGGCTACCGGTAGAATTGCTTTTCTTATTTTTTGCATATTTTTTATTTTAAACTTTTCCATTTAAAAAAGTATTTAAACGCTGATTTTAAGTGTTCACGGGCTATTTTATCTTGTAATAAGGATTTATACCAAGGAGAGGCGGCACTTTGACGCATATGATCGTGAACTACTTTAACTAATGGATAATAAATCACTGATTGATTACGATAACTGATTTGGCGACATAAATCTACATCCTCAAAATACATAAAATAGCGCTCATCAAATAATTGTTTATTTTGATTTAAATCAGAGCCCCTAACCATAAAACAAGCACCCATAAGCCAGTCCACCTCTTGAATTTTACTGTGGTCCTGTTGCTTCATTAAATAATGACTTAATCTAGAAGGAAAAAAATATCCAATAGCTGTGCGGCGTAACAGTGGTATATAAAATTTAGGAAAACGGGCGCAAGAATACTGTAAAGAATTATCAGGATTTACTAATTTCGGCCCAATTAAACCAATAATTTTATTTTCTTTTAAATAATAAAAAAGTTGTTTGATGGTATCTTTTTCAAAAATAATATCGGGATTAGAAATTAAAATAAACTCACCCTTTGAATTTTTAATACCCAAATTATTACCACCGCCCATCCCTAAATTATTTGGACTCAGTACTATTTTTAAATTAAGATAAATATTTGTTAAATCAGATAAATCATCACCGGAGTTATTTTCTACTACAATAATTTCATAATTTAAACCAGCTAAATCAGCTCGGACGATTGAATCCAAACAATTTATTAGCTTAACTTTACTTTTATAGTTAACGATTATAACAGAAACATCCATATTAAATAATTTTTTTTATTAAACGCCAATATAAATTAAAGATTGGATTAACTAAATACTCAAGAACTGGATTATTTATTTCCTGAAATTCTATTTTACCCACAAAACTTAAAAAGATACTTTTAAAAGATTTTTTGGCTAACCCTTTATAATGCTTACGGTTATTAAAAATAAGTTGCC
Organism: uncultured Gammaproteobacteria bacterium; assembly: GCA_964355275.1. Taxonomy (GTDB): domain Bacteria; phylum Patescibacteriota; class Patescibacteriia; order Patescibacteriales; family UBA12465; genus JAEZRQ01. The sequence continues at coordinate 31,786 of CAYHCB010000003.1, forward strand.
AGGCAGTTGGTGTAAAAAAGTAGGCGGTAACTTTTAATTTTGTAGTAAACCAACCGTTTATAACACTAAAGAAAGCCATGCCCAAACTCATTATTAATAAAGTTGGTAAAAGCAAAATAATAAGTAAAGCTGGGTAAAAAGAATAAAAACTTATTATTCTATTGCGCTCCATATAATAAAGCATGCCGATACTGCGCTCAAACTCATACTTATGCCACACTAAAGACTTGGGCGCCAAAACAATTAAATAATCAGCTAATTTAGTTTTAAGACTAATATCTAAATCGTCGTGATACATAAAATAATCTTCATTATAACCGCCAATTTCTTTAAAAATCTCCTGACGAATTATAAATGAACAACCAGAAGCATAGCCTATTTCTGGATAACTGGAATCAAAAACTATATCAGACTTTTTTATATTATATTTATTAGTAAAGCCAAAAAATAAAAAATGAATAAGATTTCCGGTGGTGTTTATTCGGGGATTTAAAATATCTTCACTGTTTTTTGAATAAAGTAAGATAAGAGACTGTGCGACACCTATTCTAGGATTATTATCTAAGGCGGCTACTAGCTCGGTTAACCAATCAATAGCAAATTCTGTGTCCATATTAGCGGCCACTAAATAATCACAACCATCGGCTAACGCCTGATTCATGCCTAAGTTATTAGCGGCACAATAATTACCATCATTACGTGATAAAATAACAGCCTCTGGATAAATATTTTTTAGGTAAGTTAAAGAATCTTGACTTGAAGCATTATCAATAATATAAACCTTAAAGTTTAAGTAATTTTGGCAACGCAAAGAATCGCGACAAGCATTTAAATACTTATTCGCATATTCCTTATAATTTACTAAAATAATACCAACTTTTTTCATACTATTTTTTTAACAATAAGCTGATGATAAAATTAACTACTAACCAAACATTTTTTAAAATTATATATTGCCAATTGGGTTGCCACTTCTTAAAATATTTAAGCATTGATTCTTCAAAATACTTTTGTTTAGTATTACGACTTACCTGAGAAAAACTAGCCCCCACATAATCTAAACAGGTGGCCATTGGACTATACCAAACTTCTCCACCGTTTTGATAAACCTGACGGCAAAAATCAACCTCCTCAAACCAAATAAAGTATCTTTCATCTAAAAGAGGCAAATCTTTACCGGAGATACTAGCCCAAACATTTTTATTTATTAAAAAGAAGGCACCTCGGATTGAATCAACCTTTAACTCTTTTTCGTAATTAAAATTATTGCAAAGGTAAGTATTTAAAACACCGGGGAAAAGATGTGGTAATTTTAATGCCACCATCAATTGATCGAAAAGTGTCGGAAAGCGACGAATTTGTTTAACAATTTCCAAATTTTCATTAACTAGCTTAAACCCACTAACTACTGCTTGCTGATTATTTTTAGCCCAAGTAATAGTTTTAAATAAAGTGTCAGGATTAACCAACATATCAGGATTAAGTAAGAGAATATAATCCCCTTGAGAAATTTTTATCGCTTGATTATTAGCTTTAGCAAAACCAAAATTTTCTAAGTTATTTATTAATTTTACTGTTGGAAAATTATCTTTAATTAGTTCTACAGTGCCGTCAGCCGAATTATTATCAACTACTAAAATTTCGTAAGAAAAATCACCAACTGAGGCATTTAGGGCTTCCAAATTGGCGCGCAATTTATCTTTTACTTTCCAAGATACAATTACAACAGATAAATCCATATTATTTAATTATCTTTATTAATTTATTTTTTTCACGCGAGCCAGAAATTATCACAAATCTATTTCTTAAGATTTTAAGTTCTTTGGCTAAAAATTTTATAAGCTCAGTGTTAGCCTTCCCTTTTTCAGGAACGCCAGAAACCGCTATTTTGTAAACATCGCCTAGCATCACTTCTATAAGCTCCGTTTTAGCACTACCTGGTAAAACCTTAACGGCCAAATAAGCCTCTCCTTTATCATCTAATTGGTCTTTTATTTTTTCCCACATATTACTTATAGTTTAGCCTCTTTTTGCCTGAAAATCAACTTAATAATTTACCGCTAAACATAACAAAATAGCGACTTTTAGTCAACGTTTTAAAATATCATGAAATGGCCTATACTTAAATTAAATAATTCTTTATTAAATAAAAAATTGGTAAAAAAAGCTAATTTTAATTTTATGAGCGAAGAAAAAATCTCGCGTCCCTCCTGGGATGAATATTTTAGTCATATTGCTAATCTAGCCGGAGAAAGAGGAACTTGTGACCGCGGTCACTGTGGTGCCATAATTACTAAAGATAAACGAATAGTAACCACCGGTTATGCTGGTTCCCCGGTTGGCACTGCGCACTGCGACGAAGTTGGTCATGAAATGCATACCGTCACCAATGAAGACGGTACTCAAAGTAAGCACTGCATTAGAACTACTCATGCCGAGCAAAATGCTATTTGCCAGGCAGCTCGCTTTGGAATTTCTTTAGACGGTGGTACTTTATACACCAAAATGGCCCCCTGCTACACTTGTGCTAAAATGATTATTAACTCTGGTATTAAACGAGTTGTTTGTATTCAAGATTATCATGCGTCATCTAGAAGTCAGGAAATATTTAAAGAAGCGGGTGTAGATTTTGTTCTGTTAAATGACAAAATGACAGAATATGAAAATATGTAAAATTATTTGACTATTGCCATTTTTATGCTAATATAATGGCAGTTTCTTAACACTATTCACTTCTAAAAATAAACATATGAAGCAGTATCTAGATTTGCTTACCGATGTGATGGAAAATGGAGCTAATAAAGGCGATCGTACAGGAACCGGGACCCGTAGTGTGTTTGGCCGTCAAGTTCGCTTTGATTTAAATAAAGGTTTTCCTGCTCTCACCACTAAAAAATTACACCTAAAATCTGTCATCTATGAATTGCTTTGGTTTTTACGAGGTGATTCTAACATTAAATATTTAAATGACAACGGAGTCTCTATCTGGAATGAGTGGGCTGACGTTAATGGCGAATTAGGCCCCGTTTACGGAGTTCAGTGGCGCTCTTGGCCAACACCAGACGGCAGACATATCGATCAAATAAGTGAGCTTATCGATATGATCAAAAAAAACCCTAACTCGCGACGCTTAATTGTTTCTGCTTGGAATGTGGCCGAAATAAATAACATGAAATTACCACCTTGTCATTGTCTGTTTCAATTCTACGTCGCCGATGGCAAATTATCCTGCCAACTTTACCAAAGAAGTTGTGATTTGTTTCTGGGAGTCCCATTTAACATCGCTTCTTATGCTTTACTGACTATGATGATTGCCCAGGTTTGTAACCTGAAACTGGGTGAATTTGTTCATACTTTTGGTGATTTACATATTTATAATAATCACTTTGAGCAAGTACAAAAACAATTATCCAGAGAGCCTAAAGAACTGCCCATAATGAAAATTAATCCAGAAGTTAAGGATATATTTTCATTTAAGTATGAAGATTTTGAACTTAACGGTTATGATCCACATCCGGGTATTAAAGCTCCGATTGCTATTTAAAACGAATAAGCCACTCGATAAAAAGAGGGGCTTTTCTTATAACTATGATACCAGTTACTCTAATGATGGCAATTTCCGCTGACGGAAAAATTGCTAAAGATAAAAATCAACTAGCCAATTGGACTAGCCCGGAAGATAAAAAAATATTTGTAGCCGAATCAAAAAAACACGGCGTGGTTATGATGGGCGAAAATACTTTTAACACTTTTCCTTCTCCATTACCAAAAAGACTTAATGTAGTTTTTTCTGAAAATCCTAAACCAAACAAAGACAACGTTAAATATGTCAGTGGCGAACCACAAAAAGTTTTAGAAGAACTACAAAGTATGGGATACACTTCTGCTTTGCTTGGTGGGGGTTGTTATCTTAATTCCCTGTTTTTAAAAAATAAGTTAATATCAGAAATAATACTAACAGTAGAGCCAATTATTTTTGGCAACGGACTGCCTTTATTTGATATAGAAGCTGAAGCTTTTTTAGAACTAAAAACTTTAGAAAAATTGAATAACCATACTTTTGTTATAAAATATCAGGTAAAATACTCTAAATAACATGAACAAAAAAATAATCATCAGTTTTACCGGCTTAATGGCCAGCGGTAAAGACGAGGCCAAAAAATATTTAGCTGAAAAATATAGTGCTAAAAGTTTTCGTTTTTCTACGATTATGCGCGATATTTTAAAAAGAATTAATATCGAAATTAGTCGCTATAATTTATCAGCTGTTTCTCTGTGTTTGCGTCAGACTTTTGGCGAAGACTTGTTTGCCAAGGTAATAGCTAATGACGTCAGTGAAGCTGAAAGTAATATTGTAGTTGTTGATGGGGTTCGTCGTTTAGCGGATATACTTCATCTTTCTAAATTAGAAGATTTTTATTTGGTGGCAATTGAAGCTGAACCCAAAATACGATATGAAAGAATGATTAAAAGAGGCGAAAACGTTGGTGAATCCGAAAAAACTTATGAGCAGTTTTTAGCTGATCATCAAACCGAAACAGAGTTAACAATTCCTGAGGTAATGTCTAAGGCTGATTTTAAAATCAATAATGATGGTGATTTTGCTAATTTGCATCAACAAATTGACAAAATAGTAAGTAAGATACAAAATAACTAAGAATCATTTAAAAGCTAAAAATTGAGCTACGGAATATTTTAATTTCGCGCTCTTTTTTGTAAAGTACAATGTCCAACAACTTAGGAAAATTTATTGTAATCGACGGCACTGACGGGTCTGGCAAGACTACGCAGTTTAATTTATTAGTTGATAGATTAAAAGCTGAGGGTTTTTTAGTTGAGGTAGCTGATTTTCCTCAGTACAATACTAAATCAGCTGGCATAGTAGAAGAATATTTATCAGGAAAATATGGCAGCGCTAATGAAGTAACGCCATACCAATCCTCGATTTTTTACGCCGTTGATAGATATGACGCTAGTTTTAAAATTAGACAATGGCTAAAAGAAGGAAAAATAGTTGTCGCTAACCGTTATGTGTCTGCTAACATGGGCCATCAAGGTGGAAAAATTAGCAACCCTTTAGAACGAAAAGTTTTTTTCAATTGGCTATATGAGCTTGAATACAAACTTTTAAATATTCCCAAACCAGATTTATCACTAATTTTACACGTTGAAGCGGAAATTGCTCAAAAATTAGCAACTAATCGTCATCGTGAGGATTGGACTGGCAAAACTAGAGATATTCATGAAGAAAATTTAGATCACCTACAAAAAGCCGAGCAAATATATTTAGAAATAGCCAAAACATTTCCCGATTTTAAATTAATAAAATGTACTCGAGAAGGTGAAATTTTAGATCGTGAAGAGATTCATCATTTAATCTGGATTTATGCTAATCAAGTAATCGGCGGCAAGGGCGGAAAAACGGCTAGCGGTTTTAGAGCAATTTCAGAAATAATTAGCAAAAATACACAAATTATAAATAATAAAGATTTGTTATTTAAAAAAGAAGAGGGGTCAACTTTCCAACCAGATGCCGCTATTTATGAGGCTATACCACAAAATGAGTCAGAAGAAGAAATAAAACTAGAAGAAGTAAATAATCAAACAGAAATAATAAAAATAAAAATAGAGAAAATAATTGAAACAGCAAAAATACCAACTAGAGCTCACCCCAGCGATGCCGGTTTAGATCTTTATGCTTTAGGTGATTACTCTATTGCTCCATATCAACAAGCCCTAATTTCTACTGGCATTAAAATGGCAATTACTGCTGGTTATGTTGGTTTGATTTGGGATAAAAGCAGTTTAGCTAGCCAGGGATATAAAACTATGGGTGGCGTAATCGACTCTGGTTATCGTGGTGAAATAAAAATAATATTAAAAAATTTAAGTGAGGATATGTATAATGTAGTTAGTGGTCAAAAAATTGCTCAAATACTTATTCAAAAAATAGAAACACCAGAAATTGAAGAGGGTCCACTTGAAGACCAAACCAATAGACAGGCTGGCGGATTCGGCAGTAGTGGCGAATTTTAAATTAAAAAAACAATATAAAAGAAGTTAATTGCTTCTTTTTTGTTTTACCGCGAAAACTGTTAAAAATTTAAAGCCTCTTCCCTACACCTCATTTTTCCTATAAAATTAAGGCATATGAAATATGATGTTATAATTGGCCTGGAAATCCACGCCGAAATAAAAACTAAAAGTAAAATGTTCTGTTCCTGTGATAATAACAGTGACGACAAGGCAGCAAACACCACTGTCTGCCCGATTTGCTTAGGCCACCCAGGAACTTTACCAGTGCCTAACAAAAGAGCGATAGAACTGGTTATTTTAGCTGGATTAGCGACTCACTGTACTATTAATAGAATTTCTAAATTTGACCGTAAAAACTACTTTTATCCAGATCTTCCTAAAGGTTATCAAATTTCCCAATATGATCTACCTTTGTGCTACAACGGATATTTAGAAATAGACGGCGAAGAGGTGTTGATTACCCGCATCCACTTAGAAGAAGACACCGGTAAGTCTATCCACCCTAAAGATGCTGATCATACTCTTTTAGATTTTAACCGGGCCGGAACACCTTTACTCGAAATGGTTACCGAACCAGTTATTAAAAGTGCTGAAGAAGCTAAAAAATTCGGCCAGAAATTCCAGCAAATTTTGCGTTATTTAGATGTTTCTAATGCTGATATGGAAAAAGGAGAAATGCGGGTTGAAGCAAATATTAGTTTGCAGTTACAGGGGCAATGGGAATATAAAGACAAAATGATTATTCCTTTAAATAATTATAAGTTAAATAATAAGGTAGAAGTAAAAAATATAAACTCTTTTAGATCATTAGAAAAAGCTATAAAATTTGAAATTGATAGACAAACACTCGCTCTAGATAATGGTGAAGAAATTATTGCCGAAACTAGAGGCTGGGATGATTCAAAAAATATCACAAAAGGCCAGCGCGTTAAAGAAACGGCAGCTGATTATCGTTATTTTCCAGAACCAGATATACCACCACTAAGTATTAGTGATGATATGATTGCTCAGATAGCTGAAGAAATTGGCGAAATGCCAGAAGAAAAAAGCGTCAGATTTGCTTTACAGTATGGTTTTAAGAAGGACTTAGCGGAGGTAATTACTTATGATAAAAATTTAGCTAATTGGACAGAGCAAGTAATTTCTGAACTGGGCGCTTGGATTACTACTCAAGGAGATTCTTACGAACGCCAAGATAAAAAATTAGCGATAACGGCTGGAAATTTAATTGCTGGGGAATTACTTAAACATCTTAATGCTGATCATAAAAAAATTAATGATTTACATATCACCCCAGAAAATTTTGCTGAACTTGTTTGCTTAATTTATCAAGGAAAAATTAACTCTAGTGCCGGACAAACAATCCTACAAGTTATGTACGAAAAAGGAGGCGACCCGAGTGATATTTTAAGTGAATTAGGTTTAGAACAAATTGATGATGAGGGAGAATTAACCAAAGCAATTAAAAATATTATCAAAAATAACCCTCTGCAAGCAGCGGAATATAAAGCAGGAAAAACGCCACTTATCCAATTCTTCGTTGGCAAAGTAATGGCCGAGACTAAAGGAAAAGCGAACCCGGAAATAGTGAAAGATTTACTGGAAAAATTATTAATCAGTTAAAAAAAATCGGCTCAAAAAGCCGATTTTTAATTTAACCACGCTTTAATTGTCTTATTTGCTTCTTTTAAATTTTTTATCCAATTAATTGTTCTGCCCTGCTTTTCCCAACGCTTAAACCAAGTTTTTTGACGCTTGGCAAAACGATAGCTAGCCAGACCTAACTTTTCGATCATCTCATCATATTCCATTTTATCTTGTAAGTACCAACTAATATAGCGATATTCTAAACCTAAAGAATTAAGTCTAGCTAAGCTAAGACCGTTATTAATTAATCCTTCTACTTCAGCAACCATGGCTTCTTTGTCTAATCTATCTTTTATTCGTTTAATAATTCTTATTCTCATTTCCTCATCATCTTGTCTCAAGCCTAAAATTAAAAAATCATAGGGCGCCTTTTTTTTAGGTGCTTCTTTTATTTCACCCTGGCTAGCAATTTCTAAATAACGAACTAAACGACGAGGATTATTTTTATCACTATTATTTAATTTATGAGCAAAGTCTGGTTTTTCTTTTTCTAACAAACTATACAGTTCTAAAACAGACAGTTCTTCTAATTCCTTTCGTCTTTTTAAATCTGGTGTATAGGTAGATAACTTATAACCATCTATTATAGCCTGTAAATAAAGGCCAGTACCACCAACAATGATTGGTAAATTACCGCGAGAGAGTATTTCGGTAATTGCTTTACTGGTTAATTTTTGATACTTAGCCAAATTAAATTCTTCATCAGGATTTACAACATCAATTAAATGATAAGGAATTTTTTTGCCATTTACTATATACTCTTTCAAATCTTTACCGGTGCCAATATCTAAGCCACGATAAACTTGACGACTATCAGCCGAAATAATTTCACCATTTAACTCTAGAGCCAATTTTACTGCGAGCGCTGTCTTGCCAGAAGCTGTTGGACCTAAAATTACTAAAATTTTTGCCTTATTTTTTTTCACTTTTAAAAAAATTATATTACTACAACTAATTTACCTTCAAGGCCAAAAGTTAAAGCCTTTTCTATTTTTACTTTTACAAAATGGCCAATAACATCAGCTATTTTATTTTTATCTTTACTTATAAATAAAACTGTTTTGAAACTAGAGGTTTTTCCGTACAATTTACCTCGAGCATTTATACCATCAACCAAAACTACAACTTCTTTGCCTAAATATTTTTTATTGGCCGCTAGACTGGTCTTGGCCAATATATCCGTAATTATTTTTTCACGACTTTTCTTTTCTTCGCGAGAAACATTATCCTTCATGTTCCATGATACCGTTTCTGGTCTGGGGCTATATTGTGCAGTATATGCCATTTCAAATTTTAAGTCTTTAAATAACTTAGCTGAATTTAGGAATTGTTTTTTTGTCTCTCCTGGAAAACCAACGATCAGATCAGTGGTAATAGCGATATCTGGTTTAGCGGCTCTTACTTTAGAAATTAAATCACGATAATGAGCAACGGTATATTTACGATTCATTGCTTCTAACATTTTATCATCACCGGATTGAACCGCTAAATGTAAGTGATTAGCCATTTTATCGGAAGAACCAATTATTTTAATTAGCTCATCACTCATATCTTTGGGATGACTAGAAGAAAAACGTAACCAGAAATAAGCGGGATTAGCAATTAATTTACTAATTAATTTTGGAAAATTATAAGAACCGCTTGAGTAACTATTAACATTTTGAGCAATTAAAGTAATCTCCTTATACCCTTTAGCAATAAGAGTATTAACTTCATTAATTATTTCTTCAGCGTCGCGATAAACTTCTCTGCCTCTAGCATAAGGCACCACACAGTAGGAGCAAAAATTATTACAACCATTACCAATCGGCACATAGGCCGTATAATCACTTTGATATTTAGGTTCAATCGCTAAATATTTTTCACCGCTAAGTTCTCGCACCTCATCTAGACTTAAAACTTTTTCTGGTTTAGCAATTTTTAAGAGCTCAAAGATATTTGGCAGTTCATTAATTGGCATAAATAAATCAACTTTGCCAACTAAACGACGCATAACGTCTTTCCGTTTAGCCAAACAACCAGTAACTATAATTATTGCTTGATTATTTTTTTTTCTAATTTGATTAATTAAACCGTAAACCCGGTCTTCGGCTGATTGTCTAACACCACAAGTAGTTAAAATTATAATATCAGCAGACGTCCAGTCGGCTTTAGCGTGATAGTTGTGTTCTTCTAAAAAAGTAGCCACTCGTTCGCTGTCCGCTTTGTTCATTTGGCAACCAATGGTAATTAAGTGATAATATTTATTCGTCATCTTGTTTAATAGTTTTAGATATTTTATACAAAGCAAATCGGCCGCCAGTTTTTTCTACTAAATCCATACGCATATTATATTTAGCTAAACGGCCGTTGTTTAAATAAACCACTGCCTCTGGAGTATACATAAAATTAAAATAATAGACGGGATAATGCTTTAAAAGTTTATCAACGTAAGGATAATACTGATCTTCATTCATCTTACCCATTATCACCCGTCTTTCAGGAAATAAAACTTTATCATGATATTGAGTCATAATAATTGCCTCTGGTGGCGTAGCGGCAAGCACTATTTCGCCAATCCTTTTATCTTCTCGGGTATTATAATACAAATTAATAAGCCCCTCTTCAGAACCAAACATTAAAAAATCAAGGGAGGTGATAGTAATTAAAAATACCACTATCACGGCACCACCAGAAACTAAAGCTTTATGAACGATACGTTTTCTAAAAACAAAAAATATTGCTTTAAGTCCTAATTCAATAGCTAGCGCGGCCAACGGAATGGCCATTAAATACATCGGCAACCAATATCTAGTATAAGAATTGCCAATTGTATAGCTAGCCGCATTAGGATTATCAGTGAACCGCCAAGAACCATAATAAAGAACTAGAATAACCGATAAAGTTACCCAAATCAAAAAGTAAGTTAAATATTTTTTTCGTGGTTTAGAAAAATTTAAAACAGTCAGTCCAAGTAGGCCAAAACCAGACAAAACAGTCAGCCAAGGAAACATTTCAACAACATAGTGCTGGAACATTTCTCGGGACTGGCCGACATGGAAGCCGAAGAAAAAAACATTTTTAAAAATACGTGTAAATATTTCCTGATAAGCCGAAGTCTGAGCAGCAATAGTATTTTTAACTAAATCAGAACCCGCTAAAGATATATCAGCAAGCGATCTGTTCATCTCCCCGTAACCACCATAAAAAGGAGATTCATATAAAATTTGGTTAAAATAAAGCGCCGGTAATAATCCAAGTCCAATGCCGCCCGCAAAAATAACCAGACGAGAAAAGCCTAAACGACCACCATAAAATAAAATTAGTAATCCTAAAATTGGTCCTAACCATAATAATTCGGAAGCTCGAGTAATTATTGCAAGTCCAATAAAGAAACCGCTTAAAAACGTAAAAAGCCAGCCCCATAAAACATTTCTTGGAAGACGCCAATTAATTATTTTTGGTTTAATCAAATAAGAATAAGTTTTATCAAGTGCTAGTACTAAAAAATAAAAACCAATTATCAGTAAAACCAAAAATAAAACATTATGGAACATACTCCGCACCGAGTAATATAAATAAACTGGAAAAACAGCCAAAAGAGCGGCCGACATTAAAGCAATTTTAGAATTAAAAAGTCTTTTAATTAAAAGATAGAAAAAAATAATCCCTAAAGAACCAAAAAATGGCGTCAGATAAGGAATAATAAGAGGAGAAATGAGCGATCCAAACTCTCCGTAAATTAAAATTATACCCAAAAAACTAACTGGTTTAATCCAGCCAAAGTCACTTTTTAAACTTCTCGGAGAAACTAAGTCATTAGCAATAATATTAGCGGGTTCAAATTTAGACAGGCCACCACCAGTGGCATAACTTTTGGCAAAATAGTAATTAGCCGTTTCATCGGGTGAGTTCCACTTTACTAAGCCATCTTTTTGAGTTATAAAATTATAATAAGAAGCGCCCACAAAAAAAACTAAAGCAATAAAAATTGCCGCAATAAGACCGGGGTTAAACTTAAAAAAATTCCTATTCATAATACTAATAGTATAAAAAAATACCAATTTTAGCAAGAATTTGCTATATTTAAAATATCACCCAAAATCAAAGAAAAAAATGACTAGATTATGAAAAAAATATTGCTAAAATTAGAGGAAAATATACTTATAGCCTTAAGTCTGATCATGATTTGGGGCGCCTTTATTTATTACATATACAATTTATCTTGGTCGGGCATCATCTTAACTTTAATTTTAAGTAGTTTATCATTTTATTTAAGAGATAGATTTTTACAAAAAAAAATAGAAGAAACAGAGATAATAGATATAATCCCTCAAAAAAGCTGGCTTCATATTTGGTGGCCAATTTTTATTTATCTTTTTTTTATTTCTATTTCTTTTTTAATATTAAGTAAAAATTCTAGCTCAGACGCTCTTTTGTCACCCTGGTCTGTAGTGCCTTATAGTTTTTTTTACTTTTATTTTACAGCCACAGCTTGGTTATTTTATGTTTTAAGTAGACAACTTAAACCAAATTACAAACTCTGGCTACTCAGATTACACTATTTTCTAGCTTTTTCTGTAGTTATTATAGTTTACAAAATTGGTTATGGTTTTGATCCTTTTATTCATCAAGCAACCATGGAACTAATTGATAAACAAAGTTATGTTCTCCCAAAACCTTTATATTATTTAGGAGAATATTCTTTAATAGTTATTTTTCATAAAATTAGTGGCATCTCAATCTACTTATTAAACAAAATAATTGTCCCTTTACTAGCGTCTCTCTTGTTACCGGGGGCAATCTTCTCTTTCCTTAAAAATAATGGTTCACCTAAACGAGCGGCTATAACTACTTTAGTTTTGCTAGCCTTACCCATTAACCTTTTTATACTCAGTACGCCACAAAATTTAACCTATCTTTGGCTCACCTTACTTATACTTTATTCCTTTACAAGCCACTTAACTTTCTTGCCAGCGATTTTAGCGGCGGCCGCTCTATCACTACACCCCCTAGGTGGAATACCAGCTTTATTTTTTATAGCTTGGGTTAGTATCTTAAAAAGAAAAGCTAAATTAAAAATTATTTGGTGGCGGACGCTTAATATTATTCTGTGGCTACTAATGGCCCTGTCCTTACCTCTTTCTTTTACATTAATTACTAAACAATCCTGGCATGATTTATCATTTTCCGCCCAAGAACTTTTAGCCATACTTAAAACTAGTGCTACAAATACTAATTTAGGTGATTTCGTTCTTAACTTTAATTATTTTCTGGCCAACAATTGGTTATTTATATTTATTTTAATTACGACTAGCGGCTTTATTATTTGGTTTAAAAAAAATCATGACGAAGCCTCTTTGCTTATAAAAATATTTAGTGCCCTTTTAATTGGTTTTGCGCTTAGCGCTTCACTTAAATTTACTTTTTTAATCGATTACGAGCGCAGTAATTATATTTCTCGTTTACCCGTGTTAATGGGTCTGTTTGTTTTACCGGCTTTAATTTTAGCCGTAGATTATTTACTTTCTAAAATATGGCGAGCAACAAAAAATGAAATCATCAGTGCTTGGCTTATTATTACAATTTTAATAACGGCCTCTCTATATTTATCTTACCCTCGTCTTGATGCCTATATAAACTCCCGTGGTTATAGCGTATCAGCCGCCGATATTTTAGCAGTTCGCTCGATTGATAAACAAACTAATAAACCTTACTTAGTGCTCGCTAATCAACAAACTAGTGTCGCCTCTTTAAAAGAATTAGGTTTTAACCATTATTTTGAAACAGCTTCTGGTCCAATATTCTTTTACCCAATTCCTACTGGCGGTCAGCTTTATAGTTATTATTTAGAGATGGTAAACAAAAACCCCGATCGTAAAACTATGGTAGCGGCCATGGATTTAGTCGGAGTTAACGAATCTTATTTTGTGATAAGTAAATATTGGTGGCTTAGCAGCAGATTAATTGCCGAAGCAAAAATTAATGCCAACTCTTTTTGGGAAGTAAGTAATGGTGATATTTATATTTTTAAATTTAATCGCTAACGCCCCTCTTTATAAGAAAAAATTGGACCGACAGCAATATACTTTCCCTCACCAGATTCATAAACTAGTGTTATTAATTTTATACTTAATTCTTCGCGTAAATTACCGTCTCCAGATTTTAAGTAAAGTTGATTAACGGGCGCCTGTTTAATCTCATACTGTTTCGCAAAAGAATTAATAAAACTTTGATTATCAGAATTAAACGCTTCTCCGTTTAATTCTTTTTTTATTAATTCTAAAAATTGTTGAAGCTTACTATTTTCATCCTTAAGAGCGATCGCCACGGAGCTTACTTTTTTATTAATCCCCATAACATCAAGCATACCATACATCATTTCATTGTCAGCAATTAATTTTTGTACTAAAGCATAGTTTGGTTCGATATAAAAATTATCATTAAAAAAAACTTCATTAGAGAGACCCTTCTTAACAGGCGCACTGGCAGGAATTAATTGCTCGAGGGGTAATTGTAAATCCACCCAAGCAGAGCCAGCGGTATCGACTAAACGTTCACGCCAGAGCTCTGTTCTAAAATAAGCTTGTGATTGATCATTATTACTATTAAAAATCATTTTAATAGTACCTAACATAGACCAAAAATTATTATTATGCCAAATAGAAGCATTTTTTAACTCATTTTTTAAAGCTAAAAAGTGCTCTGGGTAAGCAGTAAAACTCGTATTTTCCTGCCAATAACTACTGCTAGCTAGTTTATCTGTTACTAAGCCAACAATATCTAAACTAAAGCCACCACAACGATTAGTGCTTTGTTTACAGATTGTATAATTATTAAAAGTTACTTTTTGGCCATTATATTTACCAATAGCAGCGCCTGATAAACGATTAAAAATATATTCATTAGGAAAATAGTAATCGGATAAAAGTTTAAACCCTAAATCAGTTTTATCTTTATTTTTATCTAAACCACCTTGGAAAGAATTAAACTCTAAGGCGAGTAAGGCTGACCTTAATTTATCCATATTTTTACTAGAATCAGGATTACTTTCTACAAAAATAAGTTCGGGGTCATATTCGTTACCAAATAAAGCCTTCATTGTTTCATCGTAGTTGCGGTAATTTAAATCTTCACGCAAACCTTTAGAGTAAGAAACTAATTTATAAACCAAGGCCCAACGATTTTTTAAATCCTGATCGCTAGAAAAATCTTTAGTAATAAAACTAGAAGCAATTAAACTTAAACGGGCATCCTCTTTATCAAGTAGACAAGTAGGACAAACTTTATCTTTTATAACTAAAGGAAACACCGAATTAAGCCACTTGCTTGCTAAATAAAAATTATAAAGTTTTTCATTACTACGATATTCAGTTGGTACCACAAAATCTACATAATTTTGTTGATATAAAAGAACTGGAGACTTTTTAATTCCGCGAGCGGCTTTAATTAAATTAATTTCTTCTCCAGCATCACTTTGTAAATATGGTAAAAGTGTAAATGAAAGATTAGAAGCTTCACTAACGGAAAACTTCTTTACGTCTTTTCCGCTAACATCAATTTGCGTAATACTTGGTTCAAGTAATTTTAAAGCAACAGCAAAATAGGCCATCGCCAACCTTTCGCCTTCTAAAATAGAATCATTAACCTTTCCAATTTTAGCTAAACGAGCCTCATAGCGACTCTTTGAAGATTCATACAAAGATTTAGAAATACGCCACAAGTTATCGTAGAAAATATTTTCTTCGATATCTTTAAAAGCTTGTTTAATAACATTTTGATGATAGTGCATTAAAAAATCAGAAGTAATAAGCAGCGGCACCTCTTTATTTGATAACCAAGAGTAGGCACTATAAAAATCTTTTATATCTTTTTCCGAAGGATTATTCAAAATTGCAAAACCATTAGTATTTAAACTACTGATACTGCTATCTAAACTCAATTTACGAGAGACATCGTAATAATTTAACACATCAATTTTTACATTAAGCGGTAAAGCATAATCTTTAAAATTAAATTCTGGAATCGGTGCTGGCTCAGTAAAAAAATCATTAAAACTATATTTTTCTAATTCCGCAGCAGCCGTAGAGGTAGCCATATCATCAGTACTAGTACTTATATCTGTTGGCAAAACACCAACCGTAGTAGTAACAGTTTGTTCAGTTCCCGTTGCTGGTGCTGGAATTACAATTTTTTCGGGACGCTTTAAAAAGTTAAAAATTAACCAAGTTACTAACAGAATAATAAACAATAAAATAATACCAAAAACAACTAATACTTTTTTATTAGCTAAAAGTAATTTTACCCCACCACTTTCAATAGGTTCTTCGTTTATGGGACTAGCTTCAGTTTGGTTAGTTGGCTCAATTTGATTAAACATAGACTGGTTAAATTATTTACCAATATATTTATTTTTATTTTTTAAATGCTCATCATAAGTAACTGAATAAATTATTTCCTGGCTACCAGATGGAGTTAAAAAATAATTAAAGTTAGACGGCGTCGGGTAAATAGCAGCTTCAATAGCTAAAATTCCTGGATTAGCAATTGGTCCTGGTGGTAAACCGGGGTTAAGATAAGTATTGTAAGGAGAGTCAACTTTAGTATCAGCCTCACTATACTGAGCCTTATCAACCCCTAAAACATAAGCTAAGGTAGCGCATGACTGAAGAGCTTGACCGGATTTAATTCTATCCCAAAAAATTCCCGAAATTATCTTAGCATCACGATTATCAGACTTAACATAAGATATCGGCGCTTCTTTTTCGATTATAGAAGCCATGGTAATTACCTCATCTATTGTTTTTCCTTGAGCAGCAATATCAGTTCTCATCTGAGGAGTAAATTTTTTATCAAAATTAGTTAGCATTTTATCAATTACTTCAGAAACAGTGCTAGAAGCAAAGACACGATAGGTATCAGGGTATAAATATCCCTCTAAATCAGTACTTTTGGGTTTATCTTGCAAAAAATAAAATTGCTCAGTATTATAATTTTTTTGGGCTAAAGAAAACTCAGCCTCGGTGGTTAAATTATTTTTTATAAGTAAATTTAAAATATCTCGATTACGCCACCCTTCAATAATACGCAAAGTTTTTTCTTCTTTTAAAACAAGGGGTGCCGCTTCTTTTTGCTTACCTAAAATACGATCGAATAAATTATTAACCCTATTATCCGTACTAAAAATAGACCTAATAGTAAAAAATATAATTACTACAATTAATACTATAGCTAACAAGCAAAATTTTAAACTTTTTAACATAAATTATTTCTTTGAAATTCGAGCATTCGCAACCGCGGCTTTTTTAATTAATTCCGAGCTAGCTCTAATTTTTTTCCCAAGTCCATCTACCATTTTAATCCCTAGTTTTTGACAAATTGGGTATTCTGGAACATCTCCAATACTTTTTCTGTCACCACCATTAGCAAAAATATGAGGTTTTACCTTACTTAAAGATTTACAAACTGTCTTATCGCGATCAATTGAGATAAACACCTCGTCTACATCACGCAAAGCAGAAGTAATCCTTATTCGATCAGCTAATGACATAAAAGGCACACTGCCCTTAAGTTTTACTTGATAATCATTATTTATAATGACAACTAGTTTATCTCCTAAACTTTTGGCTTGCTCAATCATATCCAAATGACCAACATGAATTGGGTTAAAATAACCAGAAACAGCCACCACAATTATTTCTTTCTTTTTTATAGTAAGCGGTTTTTTAGTTTTCATAATAAAAAAATTAGAGATTAACTTATATTTATTATAACAAAAAATGACGCTAACTTGAAGCTTGTTTATTTATTTCGTAAACTAAGTTAAAATAAGACAGTAATTATAATTATATGACAATTATCCAAAGTTTTATTATGGGCGTAATTGAAGGTCTGACAGAATTTTTACCGATTTCCTCAACCGCTCATTTGATATTTACCGCCGAAATTTTAAAAATTCCGAACTCGGAATTCTTAAAAAGCTTTGAAATATCCATTCAATTGGGGGCGATACTATCAGTTATAATTTTATACTGGCGCAGAGTTTGGAATAATTTAAATATTGTTGGTAAACTAGCTGCCGCCTTTATTCCTACTTCTATAATTGGTTTAATCTTTTATAAGTTGGTTAAAAATTATTTAATGGAGAATAACTTAATTATCGCTATTTCCCTAGTAATCGGTGGTATAATTATTATTATTTTTGAAAATTGGTATACCAAAAAAAACCTACCAGGGGATACTGGTAGCGATGATTTAAAAACAATTACTTATAAACAGGCGATAATTTTAGGCATCATCCAAGCGCTAGCAATCGTGCCGGGCGTATCTCGTGCTGGAGCCACAATAATTGGCGGCTTAGCTCAAGGTATAAGAAGAAAAACAATTGTAGAGTTCTCTTTCTTGCTAGCCATTCCTACAATGCTAGCGGCCACGGCTTTAGATATATACAAAAATCCTACTATATTTATTGGCGATCAATTAACTATTTGGTTGATTGGGTTTATTACCTCTTTTATAACCGCAATTATTGGAGTTAAGTTCTTAATCAAATACGTACAAAAAAATAATTTTAAACTTTTTGGTTGGTATAGAATTATTTTAGGTTTAATCGTATTAACAATAATTTTACTATAAAAAAATATTAGCCCACTTAAAAGCCGCCAATAAAACTGGGGCTTTTATTTATATTCTAAAGAAATTTTTAGCAGTATTAGTGGTTATTTCGGCTACCCGCTCTAACTTTAAATTTTTAATTTTAGCGATTCGTTCAGCAACATATTGGACTAAAACTGGCTCATTACGATGACCTCTATACGGTTCGGGGGTCATATAAGGTGAGTCCGTTTCGATCATGATTTTTTCAATTGGAACCTTCCTAATTAAATCATCCCAAGTTTGGCTAAAAGTAATTAAACCAGTAAAAGAAATAAGCAGGCCTAAAGAAAAATATTTCCAGGCTAAATCTTCGTCTCCAGAAAAACAATGAATAACCCCCCAAGGTTTATCATTAGGAATCAAATTAGCATAAACTTTTTTGAAATCTTGGAGTACGGCTAAGAGATCGTCATGAGCTTGTCGACAATGAATTATCACCGGTAAATCAAGTTGTCTCGCTAAAAGTAGTTGTTGAACCATTACCTGTTGTTGTTTTTGTTTTATATCCCGAGCGTCTTTAGTTGGGTCAATATGATAATAATCGAGTCCAATCTCTCCAATTGCTACTACTTTTTCAAATTTAGCTAATTTTTCATAATTATCATAATAAAAATCTTCCGCCCTAGTTATAAAATTATAATTTCCATCATCGTCATGATTTTCCGCGCGTAATTCCTCTAAATGAATCGGGTGCAAACCAACGGCAGCATAAACACCTTTCTGATATTTATTAGCATAATTTAAAGCTCTGGTAGAAGTTTTATACTCCGAGCCGACTAAAACCATCCAGGTATCATTATCTAGAGCGCGGCGAATAACCTCATCGGCATCATCTTTAAAGTCAGCAAAATTTATATGGGCATGAGTATCTATAAACATAGATTAAACTTCAAAAAACACGCGCAGCGTGTTTTTTAATTTTGACAAATTCTTAAGCTTGCGTTTCATTTTCTTTCTTAACCTCTTGAGTGGTGGTAGTTGATTCCGGCTTGGCGGAAATTGTTTCATCGGTTTTTTTCTCCGAGCAGCAACAACCTTTTTCTTCACAATTACACTTTTTACCAAATAAACCTTTTAACCAATTACACATTTTACAATTACACATAAGTTACAATTTTTAATTATTACCTTTTTATTATTGTATCATGCTAAGATATTATGTCAATTTATAAAAATCTAAAAAACCTTATTTTTTTAGCTTATAATAGCTAATATTAAAATAAAAGCTGCCACAACTGTGACAGCTCTTTAGGAATTATTATGCCTTATTCATCTTCAGGAATGGGCATAATTTTACGAGTGTGTTCGTCAACTACCACCGATAGGTATCTAGCTTTAGCGACAAGTTCAGGGAAATTTTCGGCCAATATTTTTTTTACATAACGACGGAAAAAATTGGCTTTTTCTTTAGCTCTATTTTCATCGACACCCTCTTCTTTAAAAGGAGCAGACGATAGAACCAAGAAACCATCAGCACCAATTCTACCAGATTTCATGTTATCGGCAATAATAGAAATTGCTTTAATAATCGGTCCAGATAAATCAGGACTGTAGGGGCCAATAATTAAAGCGGTGTTTGGTTCATGCAACCAATCAAATCCGCGACCAACACCTAAAATCCATTCACGGTGTTGCATGTCAATCGGCTTTCGTCCCGACTCCTTAACCTCTTTAATATGAGAAATATTACCCTGAATAAGAGGAAGTAAATCATTCATCACTTCTTCGTTCATGTCAGGATATAAATCATGGATAATACCAAGTAAGTAATCATTTTTGTCAGACATTTTATCTGAACAATAAATAATTCCTGAACCAGTAGGGTCTTGGGGGTGGAATACAAGTGAATCGGTATCAGTTTCTAATCCAACCACAATCGGAAAAACAACTTTGTTATTTTTACCAAACAAACGGTTAACCTGGTGGTAAAAATTTACTGTGTACTTAAAAGCGGCCTCATTATCATAATTAAAACCAGCACAACCACGATGATCATCGCCCTTAGAATAGTGGTAAGTAACTAAAATTAAAGAATTTCGCCCTTTGCTTACTCCATATTTTACCCAAGAAGTTAAGTCTTCACCTAACAACGGCCAGCCTAGATCAAAAGCGCCACCAATATTACGATAAGGTAAAATAATTCCTGGAGGGGTATTAGTTACTAAAGGAATATGAATTCTACCGTCCATACACTTGAAGGCACAAATTTCTGTCGGATGTTTAACACGATAAATTTGTCTGGCTAAACGAGTGTTGATAAAATTAGTGGCATGTCTTTTATTGACTTCAAACAACCACTCGATTTTTTGTTCAATGCTTCTCTCTTTCATTTCTTCGTTTTTTGTTAATGACCTGTTCATAATAAAAATTATTTTTTATATAAATATTTTATTTTCCACTTCTTAATCTGCGCCCCTTATTTAAAGCCCTAATTCTGGATAATTCCTTCTCAAGTTGAGCCGCGATATTTACAAACTGAACATTATCAGCACTCTTAGTAGTTTTTCTTAATTTTTCAGCTCGTAATTTAGCTTCCTCTACCATCGCGTCATCAATTTCTTCGGCTCGCTGAGCGGTATCTGCTAAAATAACAATCTTACCACTTAAAACCTCTATAAAACCACCAGAAACAACAATAAATTCCAAACTACCGTCGGTTTTTTTAACCTCAATAACTCCAGAATGCAAAATAGAAACTAAAGGAATATGATTAGGAAGAACCGTAATTTCTCCAGATTTAGTGGGAACGGTTACTCTTAAAATATTCTCTTTTAAAATTATCTGCTCTGGTGTTACTATTTCAAATTTTATAGTCTTTTTTGAAGACATAATTATTTTTTCTTATTATTTTTTACCGATATCATCAATGCCACCTCTCATATAAAAATCATCCTCACTCCTATCATCGTGTTTACCGTCTAAAATTTCTTTAAAAGCACGAACGGTGTCGGCTAATTTAACATACTTTCCAGGACGTCCGGTAAAAGCTTCGGCCACAAAAAATGGTTGAGATAAAAATTTCTGAATTTTTCTAGCACGAGCAACAATAATTTTATCTTCAGCCGCTAATTCTTCCATACCTAAAATAGCAATAATATCTTGTAAATCTTTATATCGTTGTAAAAGTTTTTGAACTCCACGAGCAACCTCATAATGTTCCTGACCAACCACTTTAGGATCTAAAATAATTGAAGAAGAATCAAGCGGGTCAACAGCCGGGTAAATACCTAGTTCGGACAAGGAGCGAGATAAAACTACTGTTGAATCTAAATGACCAAAAGTAGTCGCTGGAGCAGGATCAGTTAAATCATCGGCTGGTACATAAACAGCTTGAATAGAGGTGATGGAACCATCCTTAGTAGAAGTAATTCTTTCTTGAAGTTCACCCATTTCCGAGGCAAGGGTTGGTTGATAACCCACAGCTGAAGGCATACGGCCTAACAAGGCAGAAACTTCCGATCCAGCCTGAGTAAAACGAAAAATATTATCAACGAAAAATAATACATCCTTATGTTGTTCGTCACGAAAATATTCAGCGATTGACAAACCTGATAAAGCAACACGAGCACGAGCTCCAGGTGGTTCATTCATTTGACCAAAAACCATTGCTACTTTATCGATAACACCACTTTCAATCATTTCATGATACAAATCATTTCCTTCACGAGTTCGTTCACCGACACCAGCAAAAACTGAATAACCGCCATGCTCTGAAGCGATATTATGAATTAATTCTGTTATAATAACTGTTTTACCAACACCAGCGCCACCAAACATACCAACCTTACCACCTTTAATAATTGGGCAAATTAAATCAACAACCTTAATACCAGTTTCTAAAATTTCTGTGCTATTTGATTGATCAACAAATTTTGGGGCGGGACGATGAATTGGATATTTTTTTGTAGTCACAATTTCTTTGCCACCATCAACTGTTTCTCCTA
Organism: uncultured Gammaproteobacteria bacterium; assembly: GCA_964355275.1. Taxonomy (GTDB): domain Bacteria; phylum Patescibacteriota; class Patescibacteriia; order Patescibacteriales; family UBA12465; genus JAEZRQ01. Next base: position 54,048 of record CAYHCB010000003.1, read on the forward strand.
ATATATTTAAAATTCTACCCAAAGTTTCTTCGCCAACAGGAACGCTAATTGGAGCTTTAGTGTTATGAACTAAATCACCACGACGTAAACCGTCGGTTGTTCCCATGGCGATACAACGCACCACATTAGACCCAGTGTGTTGCTCAACCTCTAAGATTAATTTCTTACCATTTAAATCAACCTCTAAAGCGTTATAAATTTCTGGTAAATTATCTTCAAAATAAACATCGACCACAACGCCAATGATTTGTCTAATTACACCTTTTTGCTGCTTGTCTTCTGACATATTATTTAAATTATATTTATTTATATATTTATAGACTAGTTTTATTCCTCTACTCCGCTAAAGCATTGGCACCAGCTGATATTTCGGCAATTTCAGCGGTGATGCTAGCTTGACGAGCCTTATTATAATATAAAGTTAGTTCACTGACCATATCGCCCGCTGCTTCAGTAGCTTTATGCATCGCTGTCATTCTGGAGCTGTGTTCCGAAGCATTAGCTTCTAAAAAGGCTTGCAATAATTGAATCTCTAGTAAACGTGGAATAATTAAATCTAAAACTTCCGAAGGGCTTGGTTCAAAAGTATAATCATGAACAAAGTTTTCACTATTTAAATGTTTTTTACTTTTCTCAGCAATAAGTTCTTTGCTAACCCCGATGTTAGGATCTTCACCAACAATTCCTAAATAGTGAGATTCCGCTTCTATATCTATGGGCAGTAACTGTTTAACCATAGGAATTTGTTTAATGGGATTAATAAAATCGGTATACGCCACTAAAATTTTGTCATACTTACCGGACGAGTAATCAGAAAGTGCTAATTTAATAATTGGGTGAATATCTTTTACGTTATGTAATAAATCACTTTTTTCAAATTCAGCCACTACATTATAGTTTTGGCTATGAACAACTGTTCCCTTTTTTCCAGATAAAATAAAATCTGTTGGAACATCAAGTTTCAAAATAGCTTCTTTAGCTTTACTAATAACAGCTGTGTTATAACCACCGCACATCCCTCTATTAGACGTAATTAAAATAACGGCCACCTTATTAATTTTAGGTCGATTAACAAGTAAAGGGTGCGAAACTTCAAAATTATTTTTTGATAAATAAGCTAAATGTAAAAAAGTTTCCCAGCTTAAATTAGCGTAGGTGCGAGTCTTAAGAACGGCGTCAATTGCTTTACGCATCTTCGAAGCCGCCACCATCTCCATGGCCTTAGTTATTTTTTTCGTACTAGAAACTGATTTTATACGATGTAGTATTTCCTTAGTCTGCGCCATAGTTATTAATTAAAGGCTACTTGGTTAAATAATCTAAAGTCACTTTATAATCAACAATTAATTGTTTTATTTTTTCTTCTAGTTCAGTGTCAATATCTTTTTTACTGATAATAGTTTTTAAAACATAATCATCTAAATCGGCAAATTTATATAAACCGATTTCAAAATCTCGAATATGCTCGACCGGAATTTCGTCCATAAAACCGTTAACTAAAGCGTAATAAACTAAAACCTGTTTAGCCACAGAAAGCGGTTGATATTGATCTTGCTTAAGTATTTCATATAATCTTTTACCTCTTTCTAATTTATTTTTTGTATCATCATCTAAATCAGAGCCAAATTGAGCAAAAGCAGCAAGTTCTCGATATTGAGCGGCCTCAAGACGCATGCGACCAGCCACTTTTTTCATAGCTTTAATCTGAGCGGATGATCCCACACGAGAAACTGACAAACCAGCATTAACCGCTGGACGATTACCTTTATAAAATAAGTCTGGTTCTAAGAAAATCTGTCCATCAGTGATAGAAATAACGTTAGTAGGAATATAGGCTGATAAATCACCGGCCTGAGTTTCAATAATTGGCAGAGCGGTAATAGAGCCACCTCCAAAATCAGGATTTAATTTACAAGCACGCTCGAGTAATCTTGAATGTAAATAAAATACATCGCCGGGATAAGCTTCGCGTCCTGGTGGGCGACGTAATAATAAAGAAATTTCTCTATAAGCTACAGCATGTTTTGATAAATCATCATAAACAATTAAAACATCTTCGCCTTTATCTAAAAAATATTCGGCCATAGCACAACCAGCGTAAGGAGCAATATAAAGCAATGAGGCTGGATTAGAAGCACCAGCTAAAACAATAGTGGTGTAATCCATTGCCCCAGATTCAGTTAATTTGGCAACAATATTAGCTATTTTAGATTCTTTTTGTCCGATGGCGACATAAATACATTTCATATTCTGTCCCTTCTGATTGATAATAGTGTCAATTGCTAAAGCAGTTTTACCTAACTGACGATCACCAATAATAAGTTCGCGTTGACCACGACCAATTGGAATCATCGCATCAATAGCTTTAATACCAGTCTGCACCGGCTCTTTAACGGAAGCACGAGTAATAACCCCAGGAGCAATTTTTTCTACCGGATAAAAAAGAGAAGTTTCTAGTTTACCTTTACCGTCTATCGGTTCACCTAAAGGATTTAGAACTCTTCCAATAACTGCCTCACCAACAGGAACTTCTAAAATTCTTTTAGTGGCAGTAACCTCGTCACCTTCTTTAATGGCAGTAAAATCTCCTAAAATAATAGCTCCAACTAAATTCTCTTCTAAGTTTAAAGCAACACCAGAAACAAATCCGTGTTCAGTTTTAAATTTTAAAATTTCGCTCATCATCGCTTCTCTTAAACCAGAAACCAAAGCAATGCCGTCAGAGACTTTAAGTACTCGGCCAACTGATTTTTCACTGACCTCAGCTTTAAAACCAGATATCTCCTCTTTCAGTTGATTAATGATAAAATCCTTAGTTGTTGACATATTATTTAGTTAAAATTTATTTAATTTAAAAAAAATTAGCCCCTCTTTGAATTAATTTTTTATAATTAATAGGAGCAAAAATGTTCTGGCGGTTTTTTAAGATTCAAGTCCCACCCTTAATTCGTTTAAATTGCTTCTTAAACTGCCGTCTATAATTTTACTATTATACTTTAAAATAAAACCACCTAAAATATTTTTATCAATTGTTTCTTCTAAAATAATTTTTTTAATGCCTGATTGTTCTCTTAGGTAATCTACAACTAATTCTCGGGAATGATCCTCTAGTTCCCTGGCAACAGTTATTTGAGCGACTAACTCACAATTTTCTTTATTCCAGATATCTGTAAAAGCGGCCGTAATTTCTGGAGCTAAATTTAAATCATGTTTTCTATCTAAAAGAGCCACAAAACTAGGCAATAATCCTCTTATCTTTTCGCTTTGTTCAGTTCGCAGTTCTTCTAAATTACTTTTTAAACTACCATCTATAATTTTACTATTATATTTTAAAATAAAACCTCCTAAAATATTTTTATCAATTGTTTCTTCTAAGGTAATTTTTTTAGCACCAGATTTTATTTTTAAATAATTAATAACTACATCTCTGGCCTCCTTATCTAATTCTCTAGCACTGATTAACTGAGCAATTACCTCGCCATTTTCTTTATTCCAAATTTCAGTAAAAGCAGAAACAATTTCTGGCTCTAAGTTTAAGTCTCTTTTTTTTCCTAAAATAGCTACAAAATCAGGTAATAATTCCATTATTTTAGTTTCAGACTCATTTTTGACAGAATCATAAAGACTCTGAGCATATTGTTGGACAGATATCTTCATAGTTATTTAACCAGACGCTTAATTAGTTCGTGATCTTTATCGCTAGTCATTTTTTCATTTAATACTTTTTCTAAAGTTAAAATAACTAAATCAGCTACTTCAGTTTTTATTTCTTTTAAGGTCTCTGATTTCTCTAAAAGCATTTTTTCGCGTTCTGCTCCCATCACTTGTTCGATATCTTTTTTGGCTTTTTCGATAAGCTCGCCGCGCCTCTTTTCACCACGCTTATCCGCCTCCTCAACAATTAAATTAGCCTGTTTTTTGGCGGCCACAATAATACTTTCTTGTTCTGTCTCAGTCAAAGCTAGTCTTTTTTCAATTTCATCGGCATCTTTTAAGCTTTTATCAATTTTCTCTGAGCGATCACTCATAGTTTTTACCAAAGGCTTAAAAGCGAAATAATGTAAAACTAAAAAAACTAACCCAAAGTTAATTAATTGGGCGGTAAATAGTTTTAAATCGATGTGAAAAGCTGAAGTTAATGATTCCATATTCAATTAAATTTAAATAATTTAATAACCACTTTCTCGGAGTGTTTCCGAAAAAGTTCGTCAGTAAACTATTTGATACTAAAGGCGATTACTAAAGCGTAAATAGCGATAGCTTCGGCAAAAGCAGCAATAAGTAACATTGGCACTAAAATTTCGCCAGCTGCTTCAGGATTGCGGCCAATAGCTTCCATCGCCTTTGAACCAATTAAACCAATACCGATACCAGGACCAAGTGTGCCAACGCCGATGGCGATGGCTTTGGCCAACATAACTGTTTCCATAATTTTATTAGACATTAGTAGATTAGAATCTATTAATGGCTTTTATTTTTACATTTTAATTAATGCTCCTCTGCGGTCGTGTTAATTGTAAGATATGTTAAAATTAACATCGCAAAAATGAGAGCCTGGATTAAACCCACTAGTACTTCTAAAAACAAAAAAGGAATTGGTAAACCAAAGGCTAAAATTGCGGACATAGCCGCTAATAATACTTCACCAGCAAAAACATTACCAAATAAACGGAAAGATAAACTGGCTACTTTAGCTAGTTCACCAATTATTTCAATTAGGCCTACAAAAATTTTGATAGGACTAATAATTAAAATTGTGGGATCTTTGCGAACCTTTTTAGGTATTTCAAGTAGTGCCCTAAAGTTTATAAATTTATTAAAATATCTCCAAGCGCCAACTGATAATACTCCTAAAATATGGCTAATTACTACACCAATGGTCGCTAAAGCTAAGGTGGTATTTAAATCAGCCGTGCCGCCTCTTAAATAAGGAATAAAAAATCTTTCACCGCCATGTTCCACTACCGAACCAATAGAGCCGACACCAGGCAAAAGCCCCATCCAGTTATTTATCAAAACGAAGAAGAAAAAAGCAATAACTAATGGTGCAAATTTTACAGATTTTTTATGATCTCCGGTGACACTATCAAATAAATTTAAAAAGGCCTCAATAATCATTTCTAGAGCATTCTGTAAGCCAGTTGGCACTTTTTTAATTTTTCTACTAACTACTACACTAAAGGTAATAATAATAAGCAAGGCAACAAAAGAAGTCACCAAGGAATTAGTGACTGGAAAATTACCTATATAACCAATTGGCTCTGCGTATAAGGTATTCTCATGAATTATTTTTTCCTGAGGAGCTGAGGTATTCGTTTGTTCTATCGCATTAGACATAATTATTTATTCTCTTGATTCTTACGATTTTTATTCTTGTGTTCTTCTTCTATTTTTTTAAACTCTTTAAGGGCGTCACTTACTAAACCAAACATTGAAACGATGAAACAGATACCAACCGAGACTAAAAATAGCCAGGGTTCGGTGTTAAATTTTTGATCTAGCCAGTCACCAACAAAAACACCAACAATAACTGGACCAACAATCCAAGCGGTAATACTAGACAATAATCTTAAAATTGACCCCTGACAATTATTTCTCATAAACCAACCTTTTTATATCGCAAAAAATCATTTATGTCAACTAGCAAGAAATTCTATTTATTCAAAAAAGTGAAAAAATAACTAGAAAAAATTAATTAATTAACATGTAGATACAATATAACGTGAAATTAGTATTTTTACAATTATTAATATTTTTTAAATATCTAAATCTTCTAGTAAACGTTTCTGGTTTTTATTTAAATCCTTAGGAATAAAGACATTTATTTTAACATAATGATCACCTTTTCCTCTATTTTGCAGCTTTGTGACTCCCTTTTCCTTTAATTTAAAAACTGTACCCGATTGAGTTCCCTCAGGAATTTTTAAGGTCAGGGGTCCATGAATTGTGGAAATTTCTATTTTATCTCCCAAAATAGCTTGTTTTACATTAATTTTTTCCTCAGTTCTAATATCATAATTATCACGCACAAATTTCTGGTGCTTTTCAACTCTAATTCGTAAATATAAATCTCCCGCTGGGGCGCCTTTTTGTCCCGCTTCTCCCTGACCACTTAAACGAATTGATTCTCCGTCATTTACACCGGCGGGAATTTTAACTTTTAATTTTACCTCTTCTTTAACTATTCCCGTGCTACGACACTTAGAGCATTTAGTATTATAAGTTTTACCCTCTCCGCCACAAGCAGAGCAGTTCATTCTGGTTTGGATATTACCCAAAATAGTTCTTTGAACACCAATAACTTGACCGGTACCACCACAATTAGTGCAAGTATCAATCTTTGTTCCAGGCTCAGCTCCAACCCCATGGCAATGATTACAAGTTATATTTTTTGCAAAAGAAAGTTCTTTATCTAGACCAAAAGCAGCTTCTAAAAATTCTAAATTTACTATCATCTCTAAATCACTACCTTGTCGTCCTTTTTTAGAAGTAGTTCGGCCACCGCCAAAACCAAAAATATCACCAAAGCCACCAAATAAATCATCCATATCTACGCCGCCGCCACTAAAACCGGAGAAATCAAAGCCTCCCATGCCACCTTGGCCGCCATGACCAGCGCCACCTGCTTGGCCACTTTGAAAATTTGAACCAAACTGATCGTACTGCTTACGTTTTTTTTCATTACCTAAAACCTGATAAGCCTCATTATACTCTTTAAATTTTTCCTCATTACCGCCTTTGTCAGGATGATGCTCGTGAGCTTTTTTTCGAAAAGCCACTTTTATTTCCTCGGCGCTAGCATTCTTAGATACGCCCAATGTACTATAGTAATCTTTTGACATAATTTAAATAAACTTATATTTAGAAACGGATAGATTAGTATTTTTAACTTAAGCGGTCACTCCTTAAAAAAGAAGTGACCTATAAGTTTTAAATTATTTTTTTTCTTCAACCTCACCTTCAACTGTCTCTTCTTCTTTTTTATCTTCAGTCTGAGCTTCAGTAGCAGCTTCAGGTTGGGCTTCAGTGGCACCAGCCGCTTGATACATAGCAGCACCAATTTTTTGAGCCACGGTATTTACCTCCTCTAAGCTCTTTTTAACCGCTTCTAAGTCATTAGCCTCTTTAGATTTTTTAAGCTCAGCGACTTTAGTCTCAAGCTCAACCTTATCCTCGGCCTTCATTTTGTCACCAGATTCTTTTAACATTTTTTCCGTGGTGAATATAACCGCATCAGCTTGGTTAATCATTTCAACATCTTCTTTTTTCTTTTTATCTTCCTCAGCATGAGCCTCGGCTTCTTTTTTCATTCGCTCAACCTCTTCTTTGGATAAACCAGAAGAAGCGGTTATCGTAATTTTTTGTTGTTTACTAGTGGCCTTATCAGTTGCGCTAACATTTAAAATTCCATTAGCGTCAATATCAAACTTAACCTCAATCTGAGGAACGCCACGAGGCGCCGCTGGAATTCCATCTAATATAAAACGACCTAAAGTTTTATTATCATGAGCCATTGGACGCTCACCTTGTACAATATGAATTTCTACACTGTTTTGACTATCAGCCGCCGTAGAAAATACTTGAGATTTAGAAGTTGGAATAGTGGTGTTTCGATCTATTAAAGCAGTTGCCACACCACCCATAGTTTCGATTCCTAAAGTAAGTGGCGTGACATCCAAAAGTAGGACATCTTTTACATCACCTTGCAAAACGCCGGCTTGAACAGCCGCACCAAGAGCAACTACTTCATCAGGATTAACACTTAAATTTGGTTCTTTACCAAAATATTCTTTAACTTTTTGTAGCACTAAAGGCATGCGAGTCATACCACCAACCATAATAATTTCGTTTATATCTGATAATTTAAAACCAGAATCAGTTAAAGCTTTTTTACATGGTTCAATAGTTTTTTCTACTAAATCACCAACTAAAGTTTCGAGTTTAGCACGAGACATTTTCATTACTAAATGCTTTGGCCCATTAGCGTCAGTAGAAATAAATGGTTGGTTTATTTCTGTGTCCATAGCAGTTGATAATTCAATTTTAGCTTTTTCGGCAGACTCCTTAATTCTTTGTAAGGCTAAAGTATCATTTGATAAATCAATGCCTTGATCTTTTTTAAATTCAGAAATTATCCAATCGATAATTCGTTTATCAAAATCTTCACCTCCCAAATGAGTATCTCCGTTAGTTGCTTTAACTTCAACGGTATCAGCAGAAATATCTAACACTGAAACATCAAAAGTGCCACCGCCTAAATCATACACCACAATTTTTTGTCCTTGTTTTTTATCAAAACCATAAGCTAAAGCTGCGGCTGTTGGTTCATTGATAATCCGTTTAACGTCTAAACCAGCAATAAGCCCAGCGTCTTTAGTTGCCTGACGTTGAGCGTCATCAAAATAAGCAGGCACGGTAATGATAGCTTCTGTTATTACTTCTCCTGTTTTAGCTTCAGCGTCTGCCTTCATTTTAGCAAGGATCATAGCTGAGGCTTCTTGCGGAGTATATTCACCATCGCCCATCTTTACTTTTACGCCCTCACCAGCGGCAACTATTTTATAAGGCATCGTTCCTAAATCACGTTGGACTTCTTCATCTTTAAAATTGCGACCAATTAAACGTTTTACTGCATAAACGGTATTCTCAGGGTTTATAACCGCCTGTCTTTTTGCGGCCTGGCCAACTAAGCGTTCGTTATTTTTTGAAATAGCCATAACTGATGGCGTAGTACGATTACCTTCAATGTTTTCTAAAATTTTAGGAACACCACCCTCCATGATTGCCATGGCGCTATTTGTTGTTCCTAAATCAATTCCTAAAATTTTTCCCATATAATTTTTATTATTTATTATTTACTTGTTATTACCCAGACATTCCGGTGCTTAAACTATTAAGCACCGAGTATATGGGTAAATAATTATTTATTAGTTTCTATTTTTATAGTTTTTGGTTTAACATCCTTCTCTTTCGGTACAACTATTTTTAAAATACCGCCGACTGAGGTAGCTTTAGCGGCATCACCATTAACTCTAGTCGGTAATGGTATAGAACGATAGAAAGAACCGCGACGAATTTCTTTACGATAATAATTTTTTTCATCAATTTCTCTTCTTTTCTCACTTTCCCCCTTCATACTTAAAATATTATTTTCGATAGAAATCTCCACTTGATCTGGACTAATTCCAGCTAACTGGGTCTCAATAGTAATGTTATCCTTATCTTCGTAAACATCTACAGCTGGGGTAAAGCCAAATTGAGCTCCACTAACCGTAGGTAACATGTCAGAAAACATTTTGTTTACATCATCTTCGCCAAAATTATCAGCAAAGAAAGGGGTCCATTTAATAAGCGACATATAATAAAATAATTTTCTTGCAAAATTTTTATTTAAATAAAAATAGATGCAAAAAAAATAATTAACAGTCCTATTTATCTTCCACGACAACTTTAGCCGCTCTAAATAAACGACCATTCAATTTATAACCAGACATTATTTCACGAACAACTAAATTACCGCTACCCTCTAAAGCCTCCATAGTATCATGATTAAATTTTTCTCCAACGGTCTCAATCTCTTCCACTCCACGAGTCTCAATCACATCTTTGAATTGTTTTAAAACATATTTTACTCCCTGAACCCAAGCACTGCCCTCTTCTTCTGCGGGTAAATTTTGCAAAGACATTTTTAGGTGATCGTACACTGGGATAATATCTTGTAGTAGATCACCAATGGCATATTTAACAAAATCTTTTTTTTCTTGAGCGGTGGTCTTAAGTAAATTTTGATAATCAGCTAAAGCTCTTTTATATTTATCTTCAAAAGCATTAGTTACAGCAACTTCTTCAATTTTTGAAATGGCTTTTTTAACAAAGGGGCACAAATCTGGCTGATTTTTAGCTTCTGATAATTTTACCCAAGAGAATTCTTCATATTTATTACCAAGCTTTATTTCTCCGGAAAAATTTCTTACTAAATATCTAATCATTAAAATATTATCAACAAAACCGGTATCGAATAAACTGATATCGCCGCCCTTTATCCCTAATTCTTTTTCAGTTTTATTTTCTAAAACTTTTTTAGGATTTTCTCCTAATTTAATTAATCCCGAAAGTGCCAACCAGGTGTCACTTCCTTTTTCCTTTAGTAATAAAATTTCATTTTGTTCATTTAGGAAAAAGCCATTGATGGCAGAAATTATTGTTTTATCTTCCATATTTATTTAAATTTATTTTTTATATAGTTAACTAAAGCCAAGTTATGAGCATAGTCCATTCTAGTGGGACCTATTAAACCAAAAACGCCAGTTTTATTTTCTTTTGAATACTTAACTAAAACCGTACTTAAAAAATTACCGAAAGGATTTTTTGAACCAATCATTACTTGTTCGTCGTATTCTAAATCTTCAAATAAATCATCAATAATATCTTCCATATGATCAATAACGACCGAAACATCGTAAACTATTTCTGACTGTTTAAATTCTGGTTGAGCAAATAAATTAGATAAACCGGTATAATACAAATCATTCTTATGAAAAGCCCAAAATACCGCACAATTAGCTAGCTCAGCAATCGCTTTCGCCGTCGCCTTAGCACCAGTCTCTTCATGAGAAAATAAATTATTAAGTAAATTTACTTCTGCTTCTTTAAGACTTCTTCTGTCTTTACTATTATTAATTTCTATCAGTTCCAGCTCGTAAGCTAGCTCTGTGGGAACCCTACCGGCTGAAGTGTGTGGCTGGACGATATAGCCCTCATCTTCTAACTCCACCATATCATTACGAATAGTAGCTGGTGATACCCCCAATTTACATTTTTCCACCAACATCCCAGAAGACACTGGTTGAGCATTTTTTAAATACTCTTTAATAATGGTGCGTAAAATTATTTTTTTTCGTTCACTTATCATATAATTACTCATCTTTAGCAAGTATATAAAAAATTAGCACTCGTGTCAATAGAGTGCTAATTAAGCTAATAACTAATTTTAATCTAAATAAACTTCTGTAGAGGTTGAAGCGGGTGGTAAAGGAGAGGGTTTAGCTGATTCATCCCGACCGCCAAAGTACCACTGCATAATTTCACGAGCAATCGGTACTGCTACGGTACTACCTTCTTTGCCTTCTTCGATCATTATAGTAATTACTATTTGCGGATTATCATAAGGAGCAAAGCCAGTAAACCAAGCGTGAGGATCTTTTTTAGTTGACCACTGAGCGGTTCCCGTTTTACCAGCCATAGTTACAGGAAGTGTTTGGAGGCTGCGTGCCGAACCAGACAGCACTGTCTGACGCATACCCTCGCGAACAATCTTATTATTATCTTCACTAATAAAATTTTCCCTCACTACTTTTTCTCCTATTTCTCGAACCACGTTATTACTGGAATCCAGAATTCCATTAACTAGATGGGGCTCTAATAAACGACCACCATTAGCAACGGCAGCGGTAAAATTAGCAACTTGTATAGGGGTAACTAAAACATCGCCCTGTCCAATAGCAAAATGATAAGTATCACCGATATACCAACTTTCGCCCTTAGTAGTTTCTTTCCATTCAGCTGTCGGCACAAAACCAGTAGCCTCGCTAGGTAAATCAATACCACTTTTAATCCCCAAACCAAAGAGTTTAGAATATTTAACTAAACGATCCAAACCTAAGCCAACAAAATCTTGATAACCGCCGCCGATATAATAAAAAAAAGTGTTAACCGAGTCAGACAAAGCTTTTCTCACATTTGTTGTGCCATGGCCTCCGGCTTTCCAATCAGGAAAAAACCATTGTCCTAAACGTAAGCCGCCAGTTGATAAAAAACTAGTAGTTTCGTTTATCACTTTTTCCTGTAAAGCTGCCGAGGCTACTACTAATTTAAAAGTTGAACCACTAGGAAATTCTCCAGAGATAGCCCTATTAAATAAAGGTTGATTTTCATCTTTTAAATACTTAAGATAATCATCTTGACTTATGCCTTTAGCAAAATAATTATTATCATACGATGGTATAGAAAGAAGAGTTAAAACTTCACCATTTTGTGGATTCATAATAACAACTGAAGCCCGACCTAAATTTAATTTTTTTAAATAAAAATCTACTACTGACTCTGTTTTGCGTTGCAATTCAGAATCTATAGCTAAACGCAGATTAGAACCATCTTGAGATTTAACTTCACTTACTATCTTTTTTTGACGACCCAAAGCGTCAACTTCAATATTTCTGCGACCATTTTGTCCTTTAAGCTCCTTCTCCCAAAAATATTCCAAACCACTTTTCCCAATATAATCTATTAAAGAATAATCATTAACCATTTTACTAAGTTCTAATTCACTAATTTTTCCGGTGTAACCAAGTAAGTGCGAAAGGCTTAAAGCCTTAGCGCCAGTTTTATCATCTATAACAGGAAAGATGTATTCTCGACGAATTTTATTGGAAAGAAAAACACCTGGTAAACTATTTAACTCTAAAGATAAAATCATAGCCTGGTCATAGGCAATATTATCAACCACAAATAATGGCTGATAAGCCTCCAATGAGCCAATACTAACCTTATCTAATAAATTTTTAATCTTGAAATATGAAGGAGTGTCAGAAATTAAAGATAAACTTCCTAAATTTTCTGTTACTGATGTAGTTGTTGTATTATTTACTTGTAAGGTTTGGTCATCTAAAATATTGGCGACTTTTCTAATTAAATTATCTTGATCTAATTCATTTTTTGGTAAATCAATCGGTCTAAGATATAAAACAAAATTAGCCGTATTACGAACTAAAGGCTTTAAATTGCGATCATAAATAATTCCTCGTCTGGGTTCTAACACTTCTATTCTTAAACGATTTCCTTCGGCTAAGGAATAATAGTAATCCCCTTTTATAAGCTGCAGCCACACTGCTCGAGAAATAAGGGTGACAAGAAGTAATACTAAAAAAACTTTAATGTAAAAAACTTTAATAAAGTTAAAAGTGTGGCCCACGACCTCCTTGCGAGTATTATCAGACAAAAAAACATGCTCGGTCCAGTCAGAATAATAAGAAGAATCTTTTAACTGACCATAGCTAAATTTACCCTCACGAACAATAAAAGGGTCGGATTGTTCATTTTCCAGACCAGACAAAAAACGACCAGATTTTTGGCCTCTTAATCTATTAATATTTTTAGGAATTATACTCATAATCAGATTACTATTATATATAATACCCTTTAAAAATCATAAAATCAAACCTATTTTAGTAAAATGTAGAGAAAAAAATCATAAATACTTTATAATAACTTCAGCTCCCTTCTGTTATAATTTAAATTAATATAATAATAAAAGATAGCCCACTAAAAAAATTATGAGGTTACTTATAATTGAAGATGATTTAACGATTGCTGAGTTATTACTTAAATTCTTTAAAAGCAATCATTATATAGTTGACTTGGCTAGTGATGGCGAGTTAGGTTTAAATTTAGCTAGTTTTACTAATTATGATTTAATCGTGATGGATTATCTCTTGCCTAAAATAAATGGTCAAGAAATTATTAATGATTTAAGGGAAAATGGAAACACTACACCAATCTTAGTAATTTCTAATTGTTTAAATATAAAAAATAAAATAAACTTTTTAGAAAGTGGCGCTGATGATTATTTAACTAAACCATTTTCTTTTACTGAACTTAATGCTCGAGTGACCGCCATACTACGGCGCTACCGTAAATTAGACGATAAAACTCTATCATTTGCTGACTTAAAACTTAATTTATCAAGCCATGAAGCAACTAGGGCAGGAAAAAATATTTATCTAACAACAAAGGAGTTTTTTATCCTACGTCTACTTATGGAGCGACCCGATATTATCTGCTCTAAACAAAGTATTACCGAAAAAGTCTGGGATGACGCTAGTTGCCACCTCTCTAATACGATTGAAGCCCATATTTTACATCTTAGGCATAAAATTGATTTTAAAAAACCATTTATCATTAAAACTGTTCCTGGTAGAGGTTATAAAATAAGTTAAAAAATAATTTAGCGACAAACAAGTCCTTTCTTTAAAATTTTCAAATTACCCTCCATTAAACTTATAAAAGTAAGACCGCCCGCTATATCGTATTTTCCAACATTATGAGCAGCATTAAGAGGCATTAGCTGCGCCCCACTTGCTTGTCGTAAAATTTCTGACACATAAGGCATTAACATTTCCTCATAGTAAACATAGGGTTGCCCACTACTTTTTAATTCTTTACCAAGAGCAACTATTTTTTCCGAATTTGGTTTTAAATCTGGCGTAAAACCGCCGGCCGCTTGATATTTTAAGTTATAACGATTAGCTAAATAAGCAAAAGTAAAATGACCACCCGAAATAAATTCACGAAACTGACAATCCTTTAAACCAGAGGCAAACTGTGAATCTAATTCTTCTAATTTTTTTTTATAAGTATCAGCATTATTTTTATAATAACTATAATTTTGTGGATCAACTTTTTGATAAACTGTTAAAACGGTATCTACCATTTGACTGGCTTTAGTAAAATCTAACCAAACATGTGGATCTAAATTGTCAGTATTTAAACCATCAGCAATTGGCGCCACTTGAGTTTTGGCAGACACCTCATTTTTTAAATCAGCTGCCCAGGGCTCCATGATCGCTGAAGTATAAAAAAATAAAGCTGATTTTTGGATACTGAGTAAATTATTAGGGTCTAAAGTAAAAGAATGCGCTTCAATACCTGGGGGCAGAATTAAAGAAGCGCTAACTTTATCGCCACCCACTATTTTAGCAAAGTCATAAACAGGAAAAAGACTAGCGGTAACAATTAAGCGTCCCGATTCATCAAAAAAAGGCGATGAATCAACTATAGCCTCAGGCTTACGATCATTTAAAAACAAAAGAAAAAATATAGCAATTAAAATAATTACAATTAATCCAAAAAAAATGATAGTTTTGGTTTTTTTATTATTTTTTAAATTCATATATTTTTAATTAATAGTTATAACAATAATTTCTGCTTGATTAAAAGTGCGAACTGGTGGCCCCCATGATCCAAGCCCGGAACTCGTATAAATATTATAATTACCTTCAGTGTATAAGCCATATTGATATTTACCGTAAAGCACCCGCGTCATTAAAGAAACAGGAAACATTTGCCCCCGATGACTATGCCCAGATAATTGCAAGTTAACCTTTAATTCTTTGGCCAACAAAATATCATTAGGGGTGTGATTAAGAAGTAAACGTGGCAAAGTAGAATTTAAATCTAAATTCTTAATAGTTCTAGAATAATCATCACCTGAAAATTTACTAAAATCAAAACCAATTATTTCTAAACCATCGAGATTTATTGCCTCATCCCTTAATATAGTAATATTTGCTTCTTTTAAAATTAATTCTACTTTATCTAAACCTAAATAAGTATCATGATTTCCCGGTACAAAAATAACCCCATTTTCAGCCTTTAAGGTATCAAGTTCTTCGCCAACGCCCACTAAATTACTCATCGAACCATCAAATAAATCACCAGTGATAACAATTAAATCAGGATTTAAATCGTTAATTTTTATAATCTGTTTTTTTAAGAATTCCCTGCCATAAATATTACCTAAGTGAAGATCGGAAATTTGAACAATTTTTTTACAACGCCAATTATCTGGCAAATTAGACATTGTTACAGAAATATTTTTTACATGAGACACGTTAGCTTGAACAATCCCAATAAAAAATAAAGCTAGGGCCGCCGCTACACCGATTCTGGCGAGTAAAACTAAGGAAATCTTAAATTTAGCCAGTTTAATAATTTGAAAAAAGATGGCCGCCGCTGTTAAATAAAAAAGTAAACCAAGACCTAGCGCTAATATATTATATATAATTCGTATAAATAAATTATCAAACAAACGAACTAAAAACATGGAAATTATAAACCCCAAACTAAAAATTATTAAAGTTACTAGTATGAACGAACGACCATTTTTTTTAGCATTAAATGAAATAGATAAGAGTAAAAACGCCGTATAAACGGCGATTATTAGTAATGTTAAAAAAATAAAAATAAAACCTGACATAATTTTTTTAATTTAAGATATTATTATTATAGCAAAATGATAATAATAATCATACTTTAGGTTGCGCTACAAAATGGATAAATTGCTTTATTTTTAGTCAATATTGAAGTATGCTTATTTTAATAAATATAATAACGACCAACTTTAGCGTAAAATTATGAATATACTTATAATTGAAGATGAGAAGGAAACTCTTTCTTTTTTAAAAGTAAATTTAAGCAATTGCGGTTTTATAGTTGATGGAGTTAGTACCGGACAAAAAGGATTAAATTTAATCAATAAAAATTCCTATGACATAATTATCTTAGATTTAATTTTGCCCGATTTAAACGGTAAAAAAATTTGCGAAACCTTAAGACAAGAAAATAAAACAATGCCTATTTTAGTTTTAAGCGCTAACGAAAAAACAGAAAGTAAAATAAGCCTACTTAACTCTGGTATCGATGATTATATGGAAAAACCTTTTTATTTGGATGAGCTGGTAGCCAGAATCAAAGCTTTATCACGCCGACCGCTAGAAATAAGTAATAATTTTTTAAAAATTAAAGATATTGAACTGGACAGACGGAGACAAATAATAAAACGCGCTAAAAAAGAAGTATACCTGACAAAAAAAGAGTTTTTACTTTTAGAATATATGATGAGCCATTTAAATATTGTTATTTCGCGAGACGAAATGATGGAACACGTTTGGGACATGAAAGCTAACCTTTTTTCTAAAACAATAGAAACTCATATTTTACATTTACGAAAAAAATTAGATTCAGGTCGCAGTAAGCCCCTAATAAAAACTATTTCCGGACGGGGTTATAAATTTGGTTAAAAAATCAATATTTTAATTAAATAATATAAAAAATAATATCAAACTTAAAACAAATTTGAAAAGTAAAAAAATTTTATTTAAACTAAAAATTAAAAAAAATAAAAAAGAATACAAAATAAACCAAGTAAGCGAAATTGATCAAATACACCGATTCGCTGAATTTGGGCGTTTATCTAGCGGTCTTTTTCATGATTTAGTTAATCCGTTAACAACGGTAATGCTAAATATAAATAAGATACAAGGAGACTGTTTAAAAAATCCACATTTTAACTCTATAAAATCTGATTTAGAGCAAGTCGTAAAAGCCTCTGAAATAATGAAAAAATTTATTGATTCAGTCCGACGACAAATTAGCCCACAAGGTAAAAAAGAATATTTTTGTCTTAACCAAGAAATAGAAGAGGCTATTTTGGTCTTAAATTATAAAACTCGCAAAAATCAAATTCAATTATCTTTTTTAGCCACGGAAAAAATAATAATTAATGGTGATCCCATACGATTTAATCAAATTGCCACCAATCTAATATCTAATGCTATTGATGCTTATGATAAATCAAAAAATACTCCGAAAGAAATAAAGATAAAATTAGAAAAAAAAGAACATTTAGTTAAATTAATTGTGAGCGATCATGGTAGTGGTATAGCAAATAATCTGGTTGGTAAAATTTTTGAGCCATTTTTTACGACTAAACTAAAAAATGAAAGTTTAGGTTTAGGGTTATCGCTAATAAAAAAGATAGTTGAAGATGATTTTTCTGGAAAAATAAAAGTCTCTAGTGAATATGGTAAGGGTACTATTTTTACAGTTATTTTTCCAATAAACCTATACGACAACCAACATATCAAAAATTTTTAAATTTTAATTTAACACTAATAAGTAATTGGTATATACTATTTAGGTACATATTTACTATAAAAATATTTAACTAAATATCATATGTGTGGAATTATCGGTTATTTGGGAAAAAAATCAGTAGTCCCCTTTTTAGTCTCTGGCTTAAAAAGATTAGAGTATCGTGGCTATGATAGCGCCGGGATTTGCGTGCTCAGTGACGGTAAACTGAAAATAATCAAGAAACAGGGGCCAGTTAAAATACTAGAGACGGAATTAGCTAGTTTAAATATTCAAAGTAATATTGGCATCGCTCATACTCGTTGGGCTACTCACGGAAAACCAAATGAAATTAATGCTCATCCTCACGCCGATTGTCAAAATAACATCGCGATTGTTCATAACGGTATTATTGAAAATTTTCAAACTCTAAAGAAATTACTGGAAAGTGAAGGACATAAAATTATATCGGAAACTGATTCAGAAATTATCGCTCATTTAATTGAAAAATTTTATACTAATGATTTAGAATCAGCGGTAATTGAAACCATAAAATATTTAGAAGGAACTTTTGGCTTAGCGGTTATGTGTGCTAAAGAAAATAAAATTATCGCCGTTAGACGAGGATCGCCCTTAATTATTGGTATTGGACAAGACGCAACTTTTATTAGCTCTGATGCCTCAGCAATTGTAGAATATACACAACAAGTAGTTTATTTAGAGGACAACGAGATGGCTATAATTACAGACGCTGGTCACACTTTAAAAGATCTTAGCGGTAAATTACTTACCAGTGAGACAAAAGAAATAAAATGGACAATCGCAGAAATTGAAAAAGGTGGTTTTAAGCATTTTATGCTTAAAGAAATTTTCGAACAACCAAAAACTATTGAAAATACTTTACGTGGCAGAATAAGTAATAATGAAATAAAACTTTCCGTTAACTTAGAGCCTAAGAAAATTGAGCGAATTATAATTACTGCCTGTGGTACTAGTTGGCACTCATCTTTAATCGGTAAATACCTAATAGAAAAAATTGTGGGCTTACCTGTTGAAGTTGACTATGCCTCAGAATTTCGTTATCGTCACCCGATTATTAAAAAGAATGACTTAATGATTGTTATTTCTCAGTCAGGGGAAACGGCCGACACTTTAGGTTCACTGAGAGAAGCTAAAGATAACCAAACTCTAGGAATTGTAAATATTGTTGGTTCAACAATTTCTCGAGAAGTTAAATCAGGTATCTATCTTCATGCTGGTCCAGAGATTGGGGTGGCGAGCACTAAAGCTTTTACTTCTCAAGTTGCCTCCTTAATATTATTAGCCCTTTATTTAAAACAAGAAATTAGTGGTGAGTCTGATGAAAAATTAATTACCGGTTTAAATAATATTTCTAATAATATTCAGACCGTACTTGACCAGGCTGAAGTGATTAAAGAAATTTCAAAAAATTTCACGGGAGCTAAAAATCTTTTATATCTAGGGAGAGGCATAAATTTTCCAGTAGCACTTGAGGGGGCTTTAAAATTGAAGGAGGTTTCTTATATACACGCCGAAGGATACCCGGCCGCCGAAATGAAACATGGACCAATCGCCCTAATTGATGAAAACATGTTTGTGGTTTTTATTGTTAACCACGGACCTATTTTTGAAAAGATTCTAAGCAACATGCAAGAGGTTAAGGCAAGAGGTGGCAAAATTATTACTATTACTGATATTGAAGATGATGTAATAAAAAAATTATCAAATTTTATTATCATGGTTCCCCAAGTATCAGAAGAATTATCACCACTAATAAATATAATCCCCCTTCAACTAATTGCCTACTATGTCGCCGATCTAAATGGGATTAATGTTGATAAACCCCGCAATCTGGCAAAATCGGTAACTGTAGAATAATATTTTTTAAAAAAGAAAAGAGGACGCCTAATATTTGGCGTCCTTTTTTAATATTAGCCTGATTTTAGTATTTTCTATGATGTCAAAATACTATTGACAACTATCTGTATATCTGGTATATTAGTATGATTCTTTGTTCTTTTATTACTCCACCAATTAACTAACTTTGGCGAAATAATAAAAGAACAAAAGAGTTTTGTTCTTTAACAAAAATAAATGTTTAACTAAAACCGAAAAGGAAGATGAAAAATTTCATGATTATGCTTTGTGCAATCGCTCTTTTAGCCTCATGTGCTAAAGAACCAGCGGACCAGTTTACTGATCCGATAAACAACGACACCACCTGCGTATTAAAGGTTGGCAATTCAGTAACTATTGGGGATACCACCTACGCTACACCAGGAGTCTTAAAATTTTACCTGGATAATTTGGCACTACCGGTAAACCAATATGTTTTCGTTTGGAACCTTGGAGGCACAGCATCGTCTGCTCCAGAGCCAGAACAAAATTTCGAAATTGGAATTTACCCCATCCAGGTGACAGTAACTCCAATTAACGGAGGCACCCCTGTTAGTCGAAGTACTATCTTAAAAATTGCCTTAGCTTCTTCCGCTGAATTTACCATCATTCCGCTGTCAGCTAATCAAACTGGCACATTATGGGATTATAAGTTCGGCATGAGAACAACGGCAGTTGACGGTTACGCTAATATGACAACCAGTCCTTGGATATACGGCAGCTTCGCTGATCCAAATACCTGGACATTTGAAAATATTAGTGAAACTACTTTGATAAATGACATCTCCTACTTGGTATACCACGTGTTTGTGCCAATTGGTGATGAAATAAGTCATGAATGGCTTTATGGCAGAGGTGAAGGAACAAATAAAAAATTCTCCTTTGCTCCCAGTAGCATTTATTGGGTAACCATATCTCCGACCGAAGGTAAATTCCGGGCTTATTTCAAAAATGGTATTATATCATTTGAAGAAATAAATGTTTCTGGACAAATTCCTGGAGATAATGGCGACATTGAAAGTGGTCCAAATCCACCAACAGTTAGAACAACTCTTGTTTATTCCGCTATTCCGGGGCTCGATTCCCTTAAAATTTTCATTAACTATGGTTATTATGCCAACGGGCCGCAACCATTTGCGAAGAAAATGATTACTAATAATAACTGGGAATCAATAGGGCTTGCCCCAATGAGCGGCAACTATGCTGGCTGGGGGTACAAAACATTTTCTTTAAGTACTATCACGGACGGTCGCTTAATACTTAAATTCGGTCCAAATATAACCCAGAACACTTCCTACGGTGAAATGCAATATTCAAAATTCTACAAACCGGACGAGCAATGGCTACAAATTCAAATAACCGAAACCCGTTCCGCGGGAAAAAGTAGTTACGACGTATCAACCTTAAACCAGAACGAATAATTCGAACTGGTATAAAAATAAAACCCCTGTTGTTGCAAAACAATAGGGGTCTTTTTTTATCAAACTAATTAAATTATTTAGAATAAACCATTGTCATTAAAGCACTTAGAATATTTTTTATCTTGAGTACTTAAATGATCAACTAACCAATCTTCTAAAAAACTAAGTAATTCTGGTAATAAAGCTTTTTCCTCGACAATAAATCTATAATTAAACTCTTTTACTTTAGCTAAAAGTTGTTTATGCTTATCCTTGTGTTCAATGGATAATTCATAATTAAATTTATCAAAATAACCTTCCTCTGTACTAAAATGAAAGATGGCATAACTTTCTAATTGAAATAAAATATCTTTAATTTCTAAAATAGAGTGATCATTATATAAACTATTTAGTATTCCTAAAAAAGTTTGATGTTGTTCATCTATCTCTTTAACATGAACGCTTAAATCATTAGACCAAGGAATTGTCATATTTTTTAATTAATTTTATTAAAATAATTAAAACTTTAATTATTGAATTCTTCTAACCACTCATTAAATCTTTTTAATTTATCTTCTCCAAACTTTAGGCAATCTTTTCTAATCTGATTAACACTTTTTTCTTTAGTTAAAAACTCCTCATCTTTAGAAAAAAATTTATCCGCAAAACAAATAATCTTTTCTTCAATTGAAATAGGCAGCATATCTCTTTCCGGTAATGGCAGATTATTATTTTTTATCTCTTGAATTGATATTCCCATGCCTGTGTGTCTCTCGCAAACGAGAGCATGTCTTGGAAATCCTTCTTTTTTTAAAATTTCACTACCTAAATAACCATGACAAATATAAGGCTTATCGCCAAAACATTCAATTTCGGGATCGTTTGTTAAAAAAATACCAATATCATGCAACATGGCGGCTTCTTCAATAAACTTTAAATCTGGGTTAAGGTGTGACACCCTTTTCGCTATATCTAAAGACTTTAAAGCAACAGCCTTACTGTGTAATATTAATATATTATACAAATTAGTGTCAACTTTATAAAATTTTTGTATGATTTTTAGTGGATCCATATAAAAATATTATAGCACAGCTTACTAAAGCTTTAAATTTTTTATCTAAAAAATATAATTATGTATATTTATACTTTTAACCATGATTAATAATTAAATAAAAAAATAGGCTAAAATTAGCCTATTTTTTAGTGCGGAGAGGGAGGGATTCGAACCCTCGGTACCCTTTCAGGCACGACAGTTTTCAAGACTGTTCCATTCGACCGCTCTGGCACCTCTCCTTTAGCATAAAGAGTAACACAAGATATAAAGCAAATCAACTGTATAGACTTAGAACCAAAAAACAAATCAGTTAAATGATTTGTTTTGTATTTTCTTTAATTATTTTTTATTTTTTTTACAGCACATTACAAAAGCCGGTGGTAAATTTAATATTTCATAACTTATAGAAATAGCTGGAAAAAACTTTTTAACCGATCTAATAGCAGAAAGAATATATTCAAACTGAATGAAAGAGCCGCCATCCTCTAAACATTTAAAAACTTCTCTTAAAATTTCATGGTTTGTTTCTTTTTTAAAATTTCCTAAAGGTAGACCAGAGATAACACAGCCCACTTTGTCTATTCCCTCTTCTTTTAAAAATAGATTTAACATTGCGGCGTCACCAGTAATAACCTTTAATCTCTTATCTTTTATCTGATCCCTTAAATGAGAAGCAAAAATATCATTAGATTCAATAGATATAAGCCGACCATCTTCTGGTATATTTTTCAGTATTTCTTTAGTAAAAACGCCTGTTCCTGGACCAAGTTCTAGTATAATGGGACTTTTTATGCCTTTTATCATTCTCTTAGCTAAAAATGATGAACTAGGAAATATAGAGCCTACTTTTATTATATTTTTGAGAGATTGACCAGTAAAAGCGGTAAATGAATTCATAAATTATGAGCTAAATAGTTATCTTAATTTTATAGCCAGATTAATAGCTTAAATCTATTTTATCTACAGACATTTTACCTTAAAAATATCTTTAAAAGCAACTGTACAATTAATACGCCTCACAAAAAAGGGGGACTATTAATAAGCCCCCCCCCCGAATTACTCAAGATAATTTTAAATTTATTAGGATTTATAAAATTTAAAAGCATAGCCAATTTTTACATCCGGACAATGACTAAACTCAATGTTAAAAATTTCCTTAACTTTTGTAAAGTCCTTAAAAAACTTATCGCAAAACTCGCAGCTTTCTTCGTAAGTATTACCTGGGGCAACAAAATGTTCAAGTCCAATTACCCTGGAAGACCCAGTAAGCGTGATAAAAATAACCTCAACGAGATAATCTAAATTACTTTTTGGTTCATAGCCGAAAAGGTTAATTTCTTTCAAATCGCGAGAGACTTCCTTTACCATTTGATTTAAAAAGGATGACGAACAAACATAAGCAATTTCTTGCTCCATAGAACAAAGCAAAATCTTTTTTGCCAGTAACTTTTGTTTGGCAGTTTTTTCAACAGCCGTTAAAAGCTCGTCTAATTCCTCTTTGACAAGGATAAAATTGTTCAGAGAAATACTAAGTTCTTCTGTTTTCATTTTTCTCTTTTTAGAATTATTACTAATTTGGTTAATTACTAAATTCGCCTAAATTTACATAGAATTGGCATTTAAACAAATATAACTCTATTTTTAAAGTTCTAAGTAATAAATAATTATAATATAAAATCTGTTTTATGTCAACAAAAAAGAGTTTGCTGATAAACTCTTTTTATATCTATATTAAATAAACCTGATTTATTACTCTATCTACTAGAAGTAAAATTATTAGGTTTTAATTTTAAAATTCTAAGAAAACCCGCGGCCCTACCAATATTACCAGAAGAAACTGCCTCATAAGCCTTAACATACTGTGGGAAGGTGTCTCGATTAACCTCCGGTAATAAGTCTTCTGAATATTTACGCCACTCCTTATAATCACCTTTTTTTATTGCATTCTCCCTAGCCTGACTGAGCGCCGATTCCTGAACAAAGGAATTCTTTAACCCAAGACTTATTTTAATAGCATTAGCGCCATCAACGTCACCACTTTTTAACATCTTATAAACCAAGGCATAATCTGAAAAAACTTCTCTAGTAATTGTTTTAGTTATATTTTTGTCTTCAACCATGTTATACCAGGTATCATAGTCATTATTGTCAAAAGCCAGGTTTAGCTTCTCATTTTTAGCCTGAATAGCTGAAATAATTCTTGATTTTACTCGCACAATACCATAAGTTAGCGCAGGAATTCCAATTATAATAATTATCAAAATAAACAAAATTATCAGTTTATTCTTATATTTAAAAAAGGATAACACTGGTAGAGTCTTTAATTCTTTATTTTTTTCAACAGTTTCATTTTCTTGATTTTTATTAATCATAGTTTTTAAAAACAGTTACTTGTTTATTATGATTTAAGTATATCACTTTTAAATAACTTTAACAACAAATACCTATTTAGAAAGCTTTTTGCCAGCATCTAGATTATCTTTGAAAACCGCCAAAAAACTAGAAATTAAAGAGTTATCGTTAGTAATAATAACTGACTCATCATTTAAATAACTCCCGGCGTAGCTTAGATTATTAGAGCCAAACATTATTTTGGATTCATCGGTCATTATAACATGATAATGCATAAACGGATCGATACTATCATTATTAGAATTTTTTAAAATATTGTTATCGGTTAATACCTCTAAATTATCCAGATTCTGACTACTTAGATAATTAAAAACAGACTTGCTGTTATTAACATTAAAAGAATCACCAATTACTTTTACAGAAATACCCTGTTTAGCTCTTTTAATTAATAGGTCGGCAACATTTTTATCAGTAAACTCCCATGTCATAATTTTAATACTACTCTTAGCATCTAAAATCATATTTTTTATAGCTAAAGATAGTCCTGTTTCATTTTTTGATGGACCAAAAAATACTTGATACTGATTACTATCATCAGATAAATTTAAATCATAAGAATTATAAAAATTGTCTCTGAATTTATCTGGGCCAGACAAACCTTTATTTAAACGATCAAATTCCCTGCCAAAACTTGATATAAGATCATGATTACTGGTAATAGTCATAAAACCATTATCATACTCATCTTGCAGGTCAGTCCAATTATTAGAACCAAATATCAATTTTTCTTGTTTTGTGTTGCGATCAATAATAGCAAATTTATGATGCATTAAAAAAGTTTTTGGCGGAACATCGCTGCCAAGATTAAGGCGCTTTATTCCCACCGGCAAATCTTTAAAAAATTCATCATGGATTGCTTGTTTGCGAAAATCAGAAATTATTATTACTTTAACTCCCCTTGAATAAGCCATTAAAATGGCATCCTTGATTTTAGTAGATTTAATTGAGTAAATAGCTATTTCCAAACTAGTAGATGATTTATCAATTTCCTGGACAATTTTTTTAGTAAAATCATCTTGTCCGTTGTTATTAAAGAATAGAGATAGATTAACGGGAAAACTAGAATGGATTATTTTAACCTGTCTATTAGTTATTAAAAAATACATAGCTATTTTAATTGTCACAAAAAATATAACAATAATTGAAATTGGAATAAGAGTGGCAAATAATAATATTTTTTTGTTCTTCTTATATCTCATATTTACCATCAAAAAGCAAAATATCTGAATTTTTACTAGCAAAAAAGATAATCATGCTATTTGGTAATTCTTTCGATAAAACTCCTAAAAAATAATTAATTTCTGAGTCATTTAAATCAAGCCAAAAATTATCAATCGTAATCAGTCTTGGTTTTAAGACAAGACAACTAATTATCTGGACTAACAAGCGATTTTTATTGTTAGACATAATCTTGTTAGCTGGTACGCGCCAATCATATTTATCAAAAAAGATATCGGAAAACTTATCATGGAAATTAATTAATTCCGAAACTCTATACAAATCATCTGGGCGAAGAAGATTCTTTTCTTTTCCGGCTAAAACCTCTAAAATGCTACGATTGCTAGAAAAACTTGGATCTAAATAAAAGAATCCCCCATATTTATGGAAAAAATTATTATAAGAAAATCTTCTTTTTCCAATTTTAATGATCCAGGCTTTTTTGTTAAAATCAGCGAAGCCAGAGAATAGCTTGGCTAATTTAGTTTTTCCTAAAAGTCTATTACCCGTTATTAAATATCTGCCCTTTATTTTAAAAGAAAATAATAAATTTTTATAATATTTTCCACCTCTAAAAAATCTAGTCTTAGTGGTCTTAAAAATAATAACTTTAAATTTATTTTGAAGATTTTTGCTAAGAGGCAATGGATTGTGTTTGGGAATCGATAATGATAGGCCGAGCATAAAAGAAATTGAATAGATTCCGATTCTAAAACTTTCATACATGATTCTGGAGAAGTAAATGAAAATTATAACTAGAACAAACTGATTGCTTAAACCAATCGATACAGCCTTTAAAATATCTTTACTAAAAATATTCAATAACCAGGAACATAAAATTAAAAAAAAGAAAACAATGCTGCTACCAAAACGAAGCCAAATTTCACGACGTACCCTAAAATATGAATCCAAATTAACTAACTTATTAAATTCATTAAGAATATTTTTTTCTCTCCTAAAAATCTTAGTGAAATTCCAATCTGACAGAGAAAAGTCGATTAATCTTATAATTTGAGAGTAGAAAGTGGTTTCTTTAATGACATAATTTTTGGATACAGAATAAGCCACAAAGATAGTTAAAAGACTGAGAAAGAAAATTACTAGAAGCCAATACCAAAGAGACCAACCAAAAACTAAACAGATTGCCAATAACGCAAATATTAATAAAGCCCAATGAATTAAACCAATTAAACAATTCGAGATCCCCGAAGAAAGCATCGGTAAATGATAAGAAATTTTAGCTAAAAGACCTCCCTTTTTTTCTAAATTATAATTAATAAAACTTTTATTTAAAGACAATTTAAACCAATGGAGACGAAGGTTATTAATTAATTTAATAATAACTATTTTTTCAAGTTTAATGGCTTGATATGATATAAATAAAAATAAACCACCAAAAAAAATAATCAACAGCAATGTAAGGCGATTTGCTCCAGAGTAAACTAATTTGTGACTGATTAAGATTAAAATTATTTCAGATAATCCTTGTAAAAATAAAAATAAAATCGCCAAAAAAAATGCTTTTTTTTCTTTTTTTACAAAATCAAAAAGATAACGAACATGCTCGGAGGTGATTTTAATTTTTTTATAATTTTGTCTATTTTTTCTTAAATCTCGTAAAAAATCCTGTTGATTTTTTTGATTTTGGATAATCATAAATGGTACTTAAAAAAACTTTATAAAAAGAAATTAACTTTAACTTTTTTAGTTTTATTGATAATATTCGACGATTTCTGGGGGTATATTTTTGAAAGAAATAAACGGTCAGAATGTGAAAAAAATTCTCTGAAAAAATTTTTAGCTGGCTTACGTCATTTACTAATTTCTTTTGTTTAGCTAGTTCACGAAATTCTAACAATAGACTATTTTTTCTACTATTGAAGGCCGAAACTAAAAATTTATTTTTGTTAGCGATTGTTCTGCCATCATAATAATTAAATCTACTGCGCCAACGACAAAGAGTGCTGTTTAAAAAGCCATCCGTAAAACTAATTAAGCCATTGTTAAAATAATACCCCAAATACTCAAAAGGCTCATTAGCGCTAATTATTTTAGTCTTATACGCATGGATGTGTAAATTTAAATCAATAACTTCTTTTAATAAATGATCATAAATCATTTTTAACTTCTCTGGATCTTTATCGAAAATTATCAAATCATCGCCCACCCGACGATAAAAGTCTGCTGTCTTACCGCAATATTTATCAAAATCATCTAAATAAAGATTATTAAAAAGACCAATAAGTGGTGTACCAGTGATTAATCCTTCTTCTGGTTTACTAATTATGCCGTTTCTAATCTCTTGATTATCAATAAATAATTGCAGCAGTTTAATCATTGGCTCATCAAAACCCATCTTACGTAACTTGTCTAGTAAAATATCAGATTTAATATGAGAACTATAATCTGCCATATCAGCGACCACGATATAATCGTGATTAAGATACCGATGGTAATGCCTGACAGCGTTTCTAGCAGCAAAATAGCTTGGATGAGAAACTCTATAAGAAAAAAGCCAAGGCGAAAGATAATTATCAAAATATGGTTCTACTATTTGATAAATTGCCTGAGCTTTAATGCGATCTTTTAAGTTATAAATATAGATTTCTCTAAATTTATTTGGCTTATTCTTCTTTGGGATACTAACTAAAATAGCTGGGGATAAAGGAACAAAATTAATTAGCTCTTCTCTTATTTCTTCAATAATTATTGATGAATTTATTTCTAAATCAACTAGTTTTAAAGAGTCCCAGCCAGCATAGCGACTAGAACGACCATCACCTTCCATTTGTTCGACTAAATTTAAATAAGCCTCCCGCAGGTTACTTAAAGCAACAATCCTATTAAACATAAATTGAATATCTTGATAACTACTTCTAGTGTGATCGAACCCTAACGGGCAATCACTGTTTATACAAAGAGTTTATTAAATGGTTAGGGTATGAACCAGTAGGTGCTGGCTGAAAGGCTGGCAGACTGCTGGTTCGGAGACTAGCCGTGTGGGGGGAGAAATCCCCCCACGAATCATAAACAATATCAATCCACGAAACATCATCGACATTAGCGATATAAAAAATGTTTAGCCAATTGACTATTAATGTCTTACCAGTAATAGCTGGTAGTGTTAGAAGTAGTTATCAAGATATTTAAAAATATTTTATAATATTTCATAAATAGCTTATCAGCAAAAAGTTATAAGTGTCAAATAAAAAGACATTTTTGTTAAAAAATCAAACAATTGTTGTTTTGGGGTAAATTAGAAGTAACTAAAAGTAATAAGATAAGATATAATATTCCTTTTTAGATCTTAGGGTCTCCATTTTAGTAATTAAAGACCTCCTGGGTCATTCTGATATCAAGACTACAATGTGTTATTCCCACCTCTCTACTTCGGCTACTCGAGACGCGATTATACAGCTTAATGATAATATTGGCCACAATATGGCCACAAATTATCGAGTAGACTTAAAAGAACTAACTCTCCCAACTTTAATAGAGTCAGAAGTTATCTAAAAAGTATCAAAAAACAAGGCTTTTAACCTTGTTTAGTGTCTTGGCGGAGAGACAGGGATTCGAACCCTGGATAAGAGTTAGACTCCTATAACAGGTTAGCAACCTGTCGCTTTCGACCGCTCAGCCATCTCTCCATAATGTTAAATTGCATATAAATATTTACAAAACAATTCTCAGTGATTATATCAGGTCATATCTATTTATGTCAATTTATATCATAATTTACGACATTATAATAATATTTATATAAATAAAAATGTGATTTCCCATCAGTAGATATTTTTAAAGAAATTAACAATTTAACATATACTAATAGCCTGACCCTTTCAACCCCCTAACATCTCTCCAATTCTTTTATTTTTTATGTTATAATATTATAGATATAAAAAAAATACTGTCGGCTCATCAATTTTCTGGTCGAGCCGTCTAAAAATTAAAAAATATGGAAGAAAGCAATGCCATTCAATATCTTTCTTGGCAAGTTCCGGAATACGAAAAGAAAGAACGTAATAAATTATGGTATATAATTGCGATTATTTTTTTGATAATTTGTTTATTGTTCTGTTTTTTCGAAATAAGTAACTGGAAAATTATCTATTTAGGCGTTAACTCTAATTTTATATTCGCGCTAATCCTTATTATCTCTTCTATTATAATGATAATAAATGATGGGCAAGAACCAGCAATAGTTGATTTTAAAATTGGACCAGAAGGTATAAATATTGGAAGAAAGTTTTATGATTATGATGAATTACGTCATTTTTCGATTATTTACAAACCAAATATTGAAGTAAAGCATTTATACATTGAGTTCAAAAATAGCTTTATTCACCCTCGCCTATCAATTCATCTTTACAGTCAAGACCCAATTACCGTGCGTAATTATTTACTACGCTATTTAGATGAAGATTTAGAAAGATTAGGCCCCCCAGTTTCTGAGCAGTTGACTAAATTATTTAAACTGTGATTTAATAAGGGGGATATTTTAAGGTCTCCGTAGTTTAATGGATAGAACATAAGCTTGCGGAGCTTGTAATCCAGGTCCGATTCCTGGCGGGGACACATAAATAAAAATTAAACGTCACCTTAATAAGGTGGCTTTTTTTATGTTATAATTAACTTATGATTACCTTTAATAGTCCGCTTGCTAGTTTAAATAGAGTGGGCAAAACAACCGCTAAAAATTTAAAAAATATCGGTCTAGAAACCGCCGGGGATTTATTATTTTACCTACCATTTCGCTACGATGATTTTTCTAGTAATTTAAAAATTTCTGATTTAAGAGATGGCGAAACAGTTAATGTTAGTGGAACGATAGACCTAATTCAAAACAAAAGAAGTGCTCACCGAAAAATGCAAATAACTGAAGCTTTAATTCGTGATGATTCTGGTTATTTAAAAGTAATCTGGTTTAATCAAAGTTTTATCACTCGTAATCTAAAAATTGGTGACGAAATTTCTTTAGCTGGTCGCGTGTCTGATAATTACGGACAAATACAAATGATTTCCCCGGAATATGAAAAAATTACTACTAGTAATTTAATCCACACTAACGGTCTAATCCCTAATTATCACAGCACCAGCAAACTATCACAAAAACAAATAAGGTTTTTAATAAAACAAGTTTTGCCTCTCGCTGATAAAGTTGAAGATTGGTTACCCGCTGATTTAAGAAAAAGACTTAATTTAATTGACTTAAAAACAGCCTTACGCTTAATTCATTTTCCAATCTCAAATCAAGAAATACAAGACAGTCAAAAGCGTTTAGCTTTTACCGAATTATTTTTACGTCAAATAAAATCACAAAGCATAAAAAGAGAGCTACAAAATTTGAAAACAATTTCTATTAAATTTGACGAGGCGGTGACCCGCAGTTTTGTAGCCGGATTACCTTTTACTTTAACAGGCGATCAAAAAAAAGCTGCTTGGGAAATATTAAAAGATTTACAAAAGACACAGCCAATGTCTCGTTTACTTGAAGGTGATGTTGGTAGTGGTAAAACATTAGTGGCCGCTATCGCCTTACTTAACGTAGCTATTTCCGGCAGACAAGGAGCCTTGATGGTGCCAACTGAAATTTTAGCAAAACAACATTTTAAAACTTTATCTCATTATTTATATCAATATAATATTAAAGTAGCCCTTATCACTTCCGGCCACGAAGAAGTTAATTTTGAATTAAACGGCGAAAATATTTTAGAAGAAGCTGATATTCTAGTTGGCACCCACGCACTTATCCAATCTAAAATTATAATTCCCCGATTAAGCTTAGCGATTGTAGATGAACAACATCGTTTTGGCGTTAACCAACGTCATACAATAATTGGAGTAGAGAAAAATTTAGTTCCTCATTTTTTATCAATGACCGCCACCCCGATTCCCCGATCGCTGGCTTTATCTATTTACGGAGACTTGGATTTATCATTAATCAGTGAGCTACCTAGTGGCCGAAAAATTATTGAAACAAAAATTATTACGGATAAAAAAAGAACAGAAACTTATGATTTTATCAGAGCTGAAATAAAAAATGGACGACAAGTTTTTGTAGTTTGCCCGCTAATTGATGAATCAGATAAATTAGGAGTTAAATCAGTTAAATCAGAATACGAAAAATTGCAAAAAGAAATATTTCCTGAATTTTCAGTTGGCTTGCTGCATGGTAAATTAAAATCTAAAGATAAAGAAAAAGTAATGAGTGATTTTTTAGAAAATAAAATTCAACTACTAGTGTCTACTTCAGTAATAGAAGTTGGCGTTGACGTGCCAAATGCAACTATTATGATAATTGAAGGGGCAGAACGTTTTGGATTAGCCCAACTTCATCAATTTAGAGGACGAGTAGGACGGAGCGAATTAGCTTCTTATTGCTTTTTAATACCCAGCCAAGAAAATATAAGCAAACCTAAAACTTTAGAACGTTTAGAAGCTCTAACTAAATATCACGACGGATTAACTATGGCTAAAATAGATTTAAAACTTCGTGGCGGTGGTGATTTATATGGCACCACCCAAAGTGGTTTTGATGAATTACAAATTGCCACACTTTTTGATTATGAGTTAATAAAAAAAGCTCGCGATGAAGCGGCAGAAATAGTAGCATCTGATCCGGAATTTAAAAAACATCCAATTATAAAAATGAAACTGGGCGAATGGGAAAGAAAAACCCATTTGGAGTAAGAAAAAAGGGCTTCATTGTGAAGTCCTTTTTGAGATAGATATTGTGTGGTGATTAATTGAACCACTGATCAATAAGCTCTCCGTTAGCACGCAACCACTTATTAATGGCGATTCTATTAGCGTATGCAGTGCCAACTGTATTAGCCGCAAGTAGCAACACCAGAGTGTATCCCCAAATTGGAAGGTTATAGAAACCAACACAAATCTGAGTGAAGGTATCTGTACCCATCTGATAATGAGGGGCGAAGATAACTGCTAGAGCGAGCAGGAGTAAGCCTACTAAGAAGAGAGCGATCCAGATGGCACAAAGAGCGCCAACGATTAACAAAAAATTTTTTATTTTCTGTATCATTTTTTTATATTGTTAAGGTTACTATTCGTTTAAGATATGTTAACTATAACATATTTACATAATTAAGTCAATACTAATAAAATAAAAGGTTAACTTATTAAGCTTTTTCGGCTAATATAAAGAATTTTTCATCATTAGCCAAAACTGTCAAAATAAGGACTGAGGGACCACCATCTTTTAATTTAAGCCTTTTACGGACCCCCTCTGTCGACATCGGAAAATGCTTAGTCACTATCTCCGCTCTAGTTATTCCCTGTTTTTTTAAAAATTCTTGAAACTTTCTCAGCGAGAAACTCTCAAAATGAAGCACTTTAAATTTTCGAAAAATATTTGAAGAGTCACTCGAAACTAATTCATCGCTAGTTAAAAATGATAAATTATAATTTACTTTATTAAGTGAAAACTTAGAAGCTACTTCATTAATTAAATGGGCTTTAGAAATAGCTTTATTGGGTTCATATAAATATTTTTTAAGCGGAGAGAGGCTGACCACTATTTTTTCATCATCAATAAAAGAAAAATAATTATCATTTTTAAAACCAGTCGCGCGACGATTAGCAGTTTTTAAGTCACCGAACCAAAGCATCGCTACTTTACAATTATTATCTTCGGAAATTATTTCTATTTCTGGCGTTTCTGGTAATTGTAATAATTCTTCATAATTAAAAGCCGGCGAAATTTTAACAGCTACATTTTTAGTTACTGCAAATAATTTTGGTAAAATATCCAATAAAGACGGGCGAGAATTTAAAAATGATCTAGTTTTAGTGTCCCCTTCACGATCACGCGCTGGATCTATAAAATAAGCATCAACGTCTTCTGAAATATTTAAGAAAGCATCACCCACTATAAAATCAATTTTATTTTCTACTTGATAGGCTTTAGCATTTTCTTGGGCACAATTTATTTTTTCTTCCGCTAAATCAACAGCAATTACTTTAGCCACTTGCTGCGCTAAAAAAATAGCATTACCGCCTAGCCCACACGTTAAATCTGTTACTTTCCAGTTTGGTTTAAATCGTTTAGCAATATGT
Source organism: uncultured Gammaproteobacteria bacterium (assembly GCA_964355275.1). Classification (GTDB taxonomy): domain Bacteria; phylum Patescibacteriota; class Patescibacteriia; order Patescibacteriales; family UBA12465; genus JAEZRQ01. The sequence continues at coordinate 87,813 of CAYHCB010000003.1, forward strand.
TTAGCAATTCTTTCACTAGTGGCCTGCTCCAAACTTAAAGAAGTAAAAAACATTTTTTCACTTTGACTAAATTTATCTTTAGCTAAGCGTCGTAATTTTATTAGAGAAACAAGCGCACCAAATTCCGGCTCAGTAAGCTGTAATTTTATAATCAAAAGCTCTAATTTTTTAGCATCTTCAAGATAATACTTATTATAAGCGGCAATACCGACAGGAGATTTAAGATAATTTAATTCTAAATTTGTCATATATTTACTAAAACTAGCATATTACTATTAATTTGACAATAATCACCTGATTGTTGCATTATTATTTACTTAGTGGTAATATCGATATTATCTTAGTAAACATATTACTTACCTTAAAAACTTAATGAAACATGGCAAAAATCAAATCAAAGGGCGATTTTGACTACTTAGCGCCACACTTACCAACCTACAGAAAAACTGGGGGCATCTTAGATGGCAAATCAGTGGTAATTGATTGGAACAAAATCGAGGTAAACTACAATGGAAACATTGGCGTGTGGGTTCAAGATCAATTTATAAAATACACCCGCTTAGTGCCAATTAAAGGAGAAGAAGATTATTTCGACTTCATGCGTCGTGAACTCAGAAAAATTTCTGCTACAAGGCGGAAAGAAGTGAGAGCGCAAAAAAAGCTTAGAAAAGTTGCATAAAGCAACAAAAACGAGAAGAGCCGGTTACACTAATACGTGATCGGCCCTTTTTCTTTTGTAATTTTTTTTATTTATTTTATAAACTCAGCTAAATCAGCTAAATTTTTTAATTTTACAATTTTTATTTTTTTAGCTTTTACTTCAATATCAGGAACAATAGCTTGCGTAAAACCTAATTTTTCCGCTTCGGCTAAACGTTGTTCAATTTTAGATACCGCTCTTATCTCTCCTCCTAAACCAACTTCGCCCAACACAATTGTATGGCGATCAAAATTTTTATTAAAATAAGACGACATAATAGCCGCACAAACGGCCAAATCTAAAGCGGGGTCATTTAAACGTAAACCCCCAACTACATTTAAAATAATATCCTGACTAGTTAAATTAACTTTAGTTCGTTTAGTTAAAACGGCTGATAAAACTTGCAAACGATTTAAATCAAAACCGCTTGTTTTACGCTGAGGATAACCAAAGACGGTTTTTGAAACAAGTGATTGAATATCAACTAGAAAAGGACGAGTACCCTCAACGACGCAACCAATTACCGAGCCAGCTAAATCAATGTGCGCCGAATCAATAAAAACTAAACTGGGATTTTTTACTTCCTTAAATCCCAGTCCAGTCATTTCTAAAATACCTAACTCATTTACCGAGCCAAAACGATTTTTACTAGCACGAAGCAAACAATAATTATTATTAGTTTCTGCTTCTAAATATAAAACTGTATCCACTATATGTTCTAGAGATTTTGGTCCAGCGATGGAGCCATCCTTAGTAATATGACCAATTAAAATAACGGAAATATTGTGCTCTTTGGCTAGCTCTAAGAATTTAACCGCTCCGGCTCTAATTTGATTAATACCACCAGCCTCTGAAGGAATAAGTGAGGAGTAAACTGTTTGAATAGAATCAACAATAATTAAATCCGGCTTTGCTTTTAAAACTGAAGCAATAATTTTTTCAACATTAGTTTCACCAATAAAAAGTAAATTATCTAAAGAGCAGTTTAAACGTTCTAATCGCCCCTTTACTTGCGCCGCTGACTCTTCGCCGCTTACATAGATGACTAAACGATTAACAGCCAGTGCATCAGCAATTTGAGCCACTAGGGTTGATTTACCGATACCAGGCTCACCACTTAATAAAGTTAGTGATCCAGGAACTAAGCCGCCACCTAAAACACGATCCACCTCAGAGATTCCGGTAATAAGCCTTTTTAAGGTTAGGGCGTCAACTTTTTTTAAATCAACTAAATCGGCGCCATTTATTTTTTTTAAAGTGTTAGTACGGCCCTCTTCCTTTTTATCAACTATTTCCTCTCCTAAAGTCCCCCAAGAACCGCACTCCAAACAACGCCCACTCCACTTAGGAAACTGGGCGTCGCAATTTGTACAAACGTAAACTGTTTTTATATTAGACATAATTTATTTAGACAAGGAGAGGTTTGTCCCAGATTAAATTATTTTTTTTCCCAAAAAGCACTATCTACTAACCATTCATTATTTATTTTTACTAACTCTAAAGTCATTTTTTGTAAATAAGCCGTACCTAAAATATCGGCAGTCCCCTCTCTTCTTTCAGTCATTACTTCTATTTTAGCCTTACCAGCTTTTTCGTCATAATTTAAAACTTTAGTAGTTAAAGCAACAGTCAAAATTCCGTAGTATTCTCCACTATATTTCTGAGCACGTAAATCAGCAACATATTTATCAGCCCAATCTTTCATGGTGCTGGTCATATAAATTTTTAAATCGGTAACATTGCCGTAATCTGATTGATTAGAAAAAGATCCAAGGCGTTCAGCAAATAAAGCTGATCGCTTAGAAGCATCATTATCATTTAATTTATGTGGCTCTTCTTTAGAAATATCATAAGTTAATGGATTGCGATACTTATCACCCGGAGTTGAAGTTGGTGCTACTGGCAAATTATCGCTAGGAGTTAAATTACCGGTAATTGGCGTTGTTACAAGCGGTCCAGTATCAACTACTATTTTATTTTTTTTGTAAAATAGAATGATAATTATTGCTAAAACAAGTAAGGCGATAGCAATAATAATTAAACCAATTTTTTTTCGATTTTCCATCATATATTTATAATTATTTTATACTATTAGCCGCTTCACTAGCCGCGGCTTCATCAAATTGTTTTTTAGCTTCAGCAATTTCTAGTAACTGACGAGGATCAGAAGTAATGAGTTGATCTTCAGAATATGAAGCGACTATTTTCATAGCCACATGTTTATTTCCAGCAAAGAAAATGCCTTCTCCAAGACCGCACTCAAGTAATAAATATTTTTCCCCTTCTGTTAATAAAAATGTTTTTTGCACTAAATCAATGGCGGCCGGAGATTGTTTAAGTAAAATCTGAAGAGATGAATTATTTACAATTGCCTGACCATAAGGTGATGTTAAAAAGTCATTTACATCCTGAGTAATAGTCGTCATGCCTAAATAGTATTTACGACAACGTTTAGCCAAGGCAAAAATAAATTTAGCTGAATCCTCATGTTGCATCATCCACCAGGCCTCATCAATAACTAAAATTCTTTTTTTAGTTTCACTTCTAACAATATTCCAAATATAATTAATAATTGTATAGATAGCAATAGGACGGAGTTCGTCCTCTAAATCTCTTACGGAAAAAGTAACCATTTGGTTGTTCATCTCCACGTTAGTCGGATTGTTAAGAAGACCAGAAAAAGTTCCTTCGGTATATTTTTTAAGACGTAAAGCTAAATCAGCGCCACCTTCCATGCCTTCTAAAACTTGTTCAAAGTCACTCATTACTGGTGGTTCAATATTAGATAAATCGGAATCAGGGGTAATATCTTTTTTAGCATAAGTTTCTAGTAAAGCGCGATCAATAATAGAGTCTTCATCATAATTTAAATTACCCAACATTAAACGGACTAAACCTTTTAAAGTAATAACAGCCGATCTGATAATATCTTTAGGCTTAGCCTCTCCACCAATTGAACGGGGCAAATCAAAAGGATTAATTTTATTTTCCGAAGACAAAGAAATATTAATATAAGTGCCGCCAACGGCTTCTGATAAATGCTTATACTCATGTTCAGGGTCAATTGCAATCACATCAGTGCCGAGCATCAGTGAACGTAAGACTTCTAATTTAATAGCATAACTTTTACCAGCACCAGAGGTAGCAAAAACAACCGAGTTAGCGTTTTGCAGAGAAAAACGATCAAATAAAATTAAACTATTATTATGTCTGTTTATGCCATACAAAATTCCTCTATCACTAGTTAACTCGCTAGAAATAAAAGGAAATGACGAGGCCACCGGCGAAGAATTCATATTAAAGGTAATAAATAATTCGTCATTACCGGTTGGTAACGTTGAATTAAAGCCTTGTTCTGATTGGAAATATACCCGCCTTGAATAAACTAAACGAGAACCTAAAATATCCTCAACCTGATCACTCATCCGATCAAGATCTTCGGTATTATCCGCATACAAAGTTACGTAAAGAGAAAATTGAAAAAATTTTTCAGTGCCCTGAGTTAAAGCATCGCGTAAATACTCAATATCATGCAAAGCCGTTTCTCTAAGTGGATCACGGGCAGCCCCTTTTTCGGAATCAGAGATAATTTGAGCACTAATTGACCCTACTTTATTTTGTAATTGTTTTAAAATAATGGCACTTTTTACAGGATAAAAGAACATGGAAACATCAAAAGTTAGATTTAAATTAATAATCGGGGCAAACCAACCAATACTAATATATCTAGGGTAACCAATAACAAAAATAGTACGAACAAATTTATTGCCCAGAAGCAAATGCTTAGCTTCGGCTTTCAAACTAGCGGGAGAAATCAAATCACGAACCGACAAAACACCACGACGAAAAGCTTTCTCTCCTTCAATAATATTTTTAACATCTTCTGGGCTAACTTCAATATTAGGAATAATCAAATCATTTTGATTACGTCCTAAATTACGAATATCAGTATTTAAGCCAATTTTTTTTCGATTGTCCTCTTTATTAAAATCTATCATAAATCAACACGTAATTTATTTACATCAGCCAAGTTTTGATTTTTAGCAGTTTCTGGATTATAAGTTTTATAATAAAGCTCGATTAATCCCTGTGTATCAAGTCTAACCACTGCTACCCCCATTGATTCTAAACCACCTAAAACACTATCAACTCGTCTATTTAACATTTCTTGGTATCTAGTAAAAATCTTTTCTTTTAAAATAATTGTTGAGGCTGGACGAACCGCATCTTTAAATGAACTAAAAAATCCTTTATGTTTATCGGTGGCTGGATCATAAGGGACGACAACATAGAATCTTTTATTCATGATTTTTCCTAAAGAAGTAAGCTCTTTTATATAATCAATATATTCGCCAGTTTGAGCTTTAAGTAATTTGTTTGTTTGTTCTTTTTCTTTATTTTTTAAATACTCTAAATAATTATTGATATCTAATTCCCGAGACTGAATAACAATTTGTAAAGTAAAACTTAAATTATTTAAAAATCTAACGTAAGAATCAACAACCGCATTTTGTTCGTCTTCACTTTTAAGAGCAAAGTTAATACTAGAAACAAGTAAAACCGAACGCAAAGTACCGTCTTTCATGATAACGGTGTCATCTTTAATTTCAGCAATATCTAAATATTCCTGGGTTGAAGCTGATATTCTATTCTTAACTAATTTATTATCCGGCATAAAAGCTACAATCAATTAATTATCTCCGATTCCCCCTCATCATCTGCTCCACGATATTCTCCTTGAGTATCAACGACTAATGATAATTCAGCTAAACGAGATTTTTTATAGTATTCTTTTGATGATTTAGTGGAATCAAATTTTAAAGTCGGAATTTTTTCACTATCAACTAAAGGTGCTAAACGATTATTCCAAATTCTAATACTTGGACGTCGCCAAGTTTGAATAATATTTAATAAAAAAAAGTGAAAAGGGCGACCATTTACCCTAACAAATCCGAGTAATATTGAAATCAAAAAAATAATAATTCCCACCGTTAGAAATAAAGTAAAATCAAATAGACGATAAGAAATAGCAATGAAGATAGCCGCCACTAAAAAAATTATAAATTGTCTGGCCGTTATTGGGCCAATAATTTTATCTTCAACATCAATAAATTGTGGAACAGTAAATTGCTGCATATACTAAAACATGAGTCTACTATTTAAAGTCATAATTCCTTCTATTTCCTCCCATAATAAAAATCCAGGGGCCCCAGAAGTCTGGCAATTGGTGGTATATTGTTTAAAACTTAAACCTTTATTTAAGGATTCTTGCCCCATTTTTAAATATAAAAAATTAACTGGACTTTCACGCCAAGCTGCGACTCCATTAATCATCTTATCATAACCATCTTTTTCCAGTAACTTTATTTTTGATTCTATCTTTAAAATAGCCTCTTCTGGCGATGCCCCTAAACGACGAAAATTAGTGATATCTAAATAACGTAGCTCTTCAAGCGGGCCCATTACTTTAGGTATTAATCTTGAATCAGTTGATATCGGACTAAAATTTGGTTCAGCAAAAACTGAGGCCTTGTTTTGAGGGATAGCAGCAGCTGTTCTTAGAGCGGCTACTCCCGCTTGATTTATTGGTGATATATTTTCAGAAACAGGATTAATTGGATTATCATTTTTCGCCCTAAATAATTTAGAAAAAATACCGGGTTTTTTTTCTGGCGGTCTATTAATTTTAGGAGATAAAGAGGTGTCAGAAATATGATTAGGAATGCTTGAAGACTGCACAATTGCAGGAATTGGGGTTGGAATGGCTCTAATAGAGTCAACCATTAAGGCAGCAGGAATAATGGGAGCTGAAACAGCTGCCGCTGCTGTGGCAACTGCAGCCCCTAATCCGCTTTGGCTAACTTGAGTATTTAAAATAACCGGTGCTACTGCTGATTGTTTAATTTCAGAGTTTTTAGTTGTCTCAAAAGTTTTAGTAACTTGAGATGGCACTATTTGTTGGTTATGATTATCTTTATAACCCTCTAAAAGCTTCTCTGATTTTTCTTCAGGAATTGGTAAATTTAAAGGTGAACTTGGTTTTTTTATATCTCCTTTTTTTATAGCTGCTTGCAAATCATAAGGAATATCTCTCGCCTCGCCACTTTTTTCATAAAGTCCCCTTATTTTCTCTAGGCCAGATTTAGCTGGTTCGCCTCCATTTGGCAACTGTACCATAGCGCCACTAGGTAAAATTTGACCAGCTCTTAGCTGATCACAAATATTAAAAATTTTATCAATAGTTTTGTGGTCCAAACCTAAGCCACCAGAAATAATTTCTTTACTAAGCGTTAGCCTGGTGTCTATTCGACTCCTTACACCCTTTAAGTAAGTCGTTATAATACTTTTAAAGCGAAAATTTAAATCTAAACCAGGGAAAGTAACGCCAGAGCTTTTAATCACACGATCAGAATCGGAAAAAGTAGTAATAGCTGGTGTAACAGAATTTAAAACTGGCGCTATTGGCGTGACCGTTGGTGCGGGCGTTAGACTTGGAGTTAGTGAAGTTTTTGGTATAACAAAAGAATAAGAAGCGTTATAACCTAAATAATTAGC
>CAYHCB010000004.1:0-89666 GCA_964355275.1 uncultured Gammaproteobacteria bacterium
ACACCAAACAAGTGTTTGTTCGTCTAAGGTGTGATTTATAAAACTACTTATCAAATAATTAAACCACTCTTTTTTCTCTTGTTCTTCTTTAACGGCCTCTAGCTTAATTCTGGTATTATCTTTGTCGTTCCAAATTTCAATTGGAATAAAAATAATCATTGTAAGTAACAGCCCAAATATTCCTTCCATAAAATTATAATAGGCAGCCAGGTTTTAATTGACTGCCTATAAAATTAGTTTGTTAGTTATCTAGTCATCTGTAATAATTGGCTAATATACTGACTGGCTTTTGTTTTACTTATACCAGATAAATCTTTAAGGTAGGATGAGCGTTCTTGTTCGCTTTTACACTTAGCTTCCGCCAGCTTAATAATAAGTGCGGTTTGTTTTTCTGTAGCTGGTTCAATATTAAGATTACTTTCTTGCTCATCATCTTCTTTATTAGAAAATAGACTTTCAAAATATTCTTTAGACATTTCGCAATCATCAACCTCTTCATTAGAGCTATCATTGTAAAATGGTTTATAAATAGATGGACTAAAATTACTATCACTAATAACCTCATCGGAAGAGGTTCCGATAATTCCACCTAAGAGATCTGAAATTGCCCTGTTAGTAGCCCTTGTCTGAGCGGTAGCTCTAACATCACTTGGCTTACTAAAACGCTTCTCATTTGAATTACAGGCCGCTGAAGCCATCATAAATCTGCCGTTAGGACTAAACGCTTTAGCTGTTATTTCATAAGCAAAAATATTGTTAGCGTGTTCGAGCCTCTTCTCTTTAGTAATTTCAACACTGACGCCAAATGCCAAAGCTAATTTACGATAAGCTGATTTCTTAGGAAACTCTTGACCATTAACTTTAACAAAATCATCTTCTGTTAATAGTTTTGTTTTAAGCTCTTGATATAAACGCCAAGCTTCTAAAATTTCCTGATTAGAGGCAACTGGTTTTACCAGTATTGAGAAGACTGGTTTTGAAATGTTCAAAACAGGGGTTATGACCGCTGTATTAGTATTGTTTTCCATAAGGATTTTATAAGGCCTATGAGGTTTTTATAACAAAAAGGCCTCATAGGCCCTTTAGTGAATTAATTTATTATACGAAACGATGATTTCTTATCATTTTTTCTGGCAAGAATAACACTCAAAGCGAGCACCATCCCAATCAAAGAACCTCATTATGAAAGTAGATATTTTAGAACCACACTTAGTACACTTCATTAATGGGGCCACGGTGTGTGACCAATCGCCAGACTTTAGAACCTCTATTTTGATTGGTGTTAGCACTGAAAGATTATTGCGCTGAAATTGGTTCAAGCTTTTTAAATTACTAGACATAAATTTAGAATTAATTATTAGGAATATACTCTCTCGAGTTGAGGGTAGTAGAAGAGATTAACCTTTCTCTTGATTACGTTAGTAACCTCTCCGCCCTTTTTATTCTCTACTGGAATATAGGTGACACTACTTAAAGCAGTTTCGCCTCGCTTAACACGAAAGCCCATCTCCTTCCACGAGTTGTAAGTTCTACAATTCCTTGAACAATCTAACTTCTTGGCAATTTTAGAACCCCAACGTCTTTCAATTTGATTACGGACCGTAATATAGGTGTCCCTAGATCCAGTCCAATTTGTTTTCTCAAGCACTTTTGTCTTCATAGTTTTTTACCAAATCAAAAACAACCCAGGCGACAACTGAGTGAGCTGATGATTAGATATAAATAAAACACCTTCATCTAAAGCGTGAAGGCATCGAGGAAATAGTAGTAAGATTAAGAAAAAATATTATAATAATTTAAATAACACTAGCTAGATAAACAATTTTGCTAAAAAGAGCCTTGGGGTGTTGTTCTTCCTTCGATGCGGAGATTGGTTTCATGGTCAGTTAAAGTAACGGTGCATAAAAATACGATTTCTGGGGTATTTCAATTCTAAATAATTTGAAAAATTAAAAATTTTCGCCAATTTTTTTATACTTAAGGCTCCTTGATTTAGTATTTAGTTAGCACTTTTATTATTTTATTGATAAACTATAACCATAATAATATGGTAAAAAAAGAAAAATACTACGCTTTAATTAATTTTTTAGAAAATTATACAACTACTCATGATGGGTCTGTTCATAGTGTCAAAATTAGATTAAAAGATGTCAAAAACTATTTTGATAATATTAATGATTTAGAAGAAATAATAGTTGGGATGAAATCTATGTTGGTTTCTGAGAAAGGTATGAGCACAAAGCAAAGAGTTATACTTGATTTTCAAAAGTTGCCAACAGAGTTGGGTTTTGAGGTGACTGGTGTCACAACTGAAAAACTAAATAATTATAAGGAGTGGCTAAACGTATATGAACTAAAAAAGATAGTTAATGACTCTGATAAAATTAATATTGTAGTGGGTGTAAATTACGATTCCCTAGAAATAAGTTACCAGAACAAAAGAGTTAAGCTACGCAGTGGTAAAAACAATAGTAGTAAGTATCTTAATATTTGTTTACTTCTTTTTGGAGTGCCTCTTTCTTATAAAGAAAACTCAACAGACGCCGCTGATGGTAAAAGACCAAACATTTTTTTAGATTATCCTGACTACAAAATTGGAAAAGATAAGGTTGATTACGATGTTGTTTATCGATATGCCTTCGTAAAAAATGAGGATGAAATAATAAATCTAAAGCGAGAAAAGAAAAACAAAAAGGTTTACGATGGAATAAAATATCTTAATAAAAAAATATCCAAAGAATTATTTTTTATACTATTTAAATATAGCACCAGCGATTATTGGGTGAATAAAAAACTGGCAACAAAAATAAATATAAGGAATCTGAACGATGAATAAAAGTGAATAAAATAAACAAACAAAAGCGGCCTTTTAGGGCCGTTTTTTTGTATTTTTAAATTGTGAGTAAATTATTATTCTCCTTAACTCCTATGGTCATTTGAAATAATTAAAGTATTAAAAAAATAAAATTAATACTAATTATGACCAACCACGATAAAAAAATAATAAGCCTGCCACAAAATATATTGTTCCATTTTCCAAGTAAGCACAAAGATAAACTTCTAGAGTTTAGACTCTGGATTATTGCTAAAAATTTTCTAGACCTCAATGGTGTTGGCTTCTGTGGCAAAACTGAATTAATTAAATTCGCCAAAATAAAACCAGCTACTTTAGCAAAACTACTTCGCCACTCTAAATTATTTAGAGGTTACAGTAAAAAAAATATTTATTATTTCTCTCAATTTAAGGTTGCTAGAACACATCATTTAAGGTTTAAAACAAAATTTCGTCTGGAATATTTAAGCAAAGCCTTTGTAAGTAGGTTTAGAAATCAACAAAAATTTAAGGCCTATATTATCAAATGCTATTTTGAAAATGATCTCAGAAAAAAATGCCCCAAATATACAAATGGTCGCATCAGTAATAATAACGCCGCCGAAGCATTTAACCTCTCCAATAGAACTGTTCAAAGATTAACTAAAATATCAAAAGCGGTTAAGAAGCCAAATATAAAAGTATTTAAAAACATAAAGGTTGATATTAAATCTAAATCTAAGTCTAAATTTGGCAACTGGTTATTAAACCACGCCGAAGAAAGAATCGATGGTTACACCGTTGGAAATAATTTTAGCAGTTATTTTGTGCGTGTCGACAAACATGGAAAATATTATCTGTGCCAACAGTTACCAAACATATTTCGTTTTACTGGGGTCCGTCTAAAGGCAGGTGTCATTAGGGGCAATGTTCCGACATCCTCTAAATTAATGCATAAGACGCCCGCCCCTAAACGCACCTCAAAAAAAGAGCACAGAATGACACCCCTTATTATGCATAATATAAGACTGCCATCCCTGTCTTTCATTTAAATACTTATAGGCTCTATTAGCCTCTTTAAAAATAGCTAAAAAAATTCAATTTTATTAAAAACAAATTATAACTATATGCCAAAAATATTAAACGAAGAACACCTCGCTAAAATGAAAAGAGGAAGAGAGGAAAAAGCCCAGGAGTCAAAGGGGCTTATTTGGAGGCTTGGTGACGATATAGAAATACGTGCCGACAGATACCAGCTGATTTTATCTATAACAGGAGAACCAGAACAGTATTACCACTACAGTTCCCTAGACGAAATTATTAGAGACCTTCTTCATAAACACGCTGTAAAGTTGATGTTCAAAGATGAAAGAAAAAATATTATAGGAGTACTGGAGTGTCTCAATCAAACTAATAGTTGGCTTGATGAAATATTAACACCAGCACTAAGCCCTTTTGCTGCCCAAATTAAAGCAAAATCGCTTGAGCTAGACCGAGAAGCAAGCCTACTTGAATAAGTTGTTGGTTTGACAAAAACCTATTATAAAAAACAGCAAAAACTAAGTAAATAACTAATTATTATGGTACAATTTAGGAGTCAGAAACCCCCTATATTGTTCCTTAAAAACTAAAATGAACAACAGCTCAATTACGGGTGATTTAATAACACCAAAAGAATTATCAAAACTACTTAAAAAATCTCCAGCTTCAATATATCGTTTAGTAGACAGTAAACTTTTTCCATTCTATAAAATTGGAGGAAGTCTCCGATTTTCAAAGGACGACATTAATGAATATTTAAATCAATCTCGTGTTGAGCCACGTTCTCAATGAATATGAGCGTAACTAAAAGAAGAAACAAATACTGGATTGATTTTCGTTTTGATAGAAAAAGATATCGCAGGCCCAGTCCAGATAATAGCAGTGCTGGGGCCAAAAACTATGAAGCATTTCTAAGACAAAGGCTTGCTAAGGGAGAATCCCTAGAAAGAGAAATAAAGAAACCAGAGAGCGTGCCAACTTTTCTAGACTTTAGTAAAAAGTGGTTCGATGTTTATGTTAAAAATAACAACAAATATTCGGAGGTATTAAATAAAGAAAGTTTGTTAAGAGCCCACCTAGTTCCTTTCTTTGGCAAAAAACTACTAGATAAGATTAGCAACCTAGATGTTGAAAGTTACAAAGCTAAGAAAATACAAGCTGGGCAAGCAAATAAAAGTATTAACAACCAATTAATTGTTTTAAGTAAGTGTTTAAGGGTTGCTCAGGAGTGGGAAGTAATAAATAAAATACCTAGAATTAAATTATTAAAGGTTCAGCCCCAAAAATTTGATTTTTTAAGTACTGATGAATGCCAAAATTTAATCGATCATTGTGATGGGGTAATAAAAGAAATGGTTATCTTTGGGCTTAAAACTGGTCTCCGTTTCGGCGAATTGATAGCAATAGAGTGGAGTGACATTAATCTTAGTGGAAGAATTGCGACTATTCAAAAATCAATTGCCAGAGGAAGACTGGGAAGCACTAAGAGTAACAAGATAAGATATATACCACTACTTGATGATATTATCCAAATGATTGAAGTCAGGCCTAAAAAGACTGGCTTCATTTTTACTAAGGGTGAAAATAAACCATTAGTTCAGCTTTCCTGTATACAACAACTCCATCGGTCATGTAAGCGGGCTGGTATGAGAAATATTGGTTGGCACGCCCTTAGACATACTTTTGCCTCTCAATTGGCTCAGGGTGGAGTTTCAATTCTAGTAATAAAAGAATTACTTGGTCATTCTGATCTAAAAACTACTATGCGGTATTCCCACTTAACCGCCTCAACAGTAAGAGGTGCTATTGAAACCTTAAAATACACCCCTGGTCACAATTTGGTCACAATTGATAATAATGAAGAAAAAAATGGTTTGATTCCAGTTTATGAAATAATGGAAAAAACCCAATAAAAAATAGGCTTTCGCCTACTTTTTATACGTGGGTGCCCAGAGAGAATTGAACTCTCGATAACAGGACCACAACCTGCTGTGTTACCACTACACCATGGGCACCATGCTATATCTTAAATAATCTGATTATTCTTTTTCTTCCTCAGCTTCTTCTTCGTGACAACTATGACCACAGTTATTACAATCACAGCCGCCAGTAAAACCTAATAGTTCATCCATTTTGGCAATTTCTTCCTCGGTTAATTCTTCTTCCTTTTTTGTCTCTTCCATAAAATTATAATTAATTATACGTACGCCCAGGGGGAGTCGAACCCTCGTAACCAGCTTAGAAGGCTGGTGTTCTATCCGCTGAACTATGGGCGCTCAATTTATTTACGATTTCTTTTATAAAAATCTTTCTTGATAATACAAGATATCTGGCTATAAGTCAATTGAACATCAACTCTATAAATTTTAAGAGAAATCTCTTTGTTTCCAGGCCTCAAATATTAAAATAGCCGCCGAAACAGAGACATTTAAAGAATCAATTCCTGTTTTCATGGGAATTTTTATTATGTCATTGGAGTGCTTAAGCCAATTAGAGCTTAAACCATTTGCTTCACTACCTAATAATATAGCTGAGGACTCTTTAAAGTTTGCCTCTACATAGTTTTTTGTCCCGGTCAAAGCGGCGGCAAAAACTTTTATATTTTTTTCTAATAAAAATTCAGCTGTATTTTTATAACTAGCTATAACTATTGGAATTTTAAAAATTAGGCCCTCGCTCGCTCTAATAACATTAGGATTATATATATCTGTTTGTTCATTATTAATAATAATTGCGTCTACCCCAGCCGCATAAGCGCTTCTGGCAATAGCGCCGAGGTTGCCAGGCTTCTCTACAGACTCGAGAATGACCAAGAGTGGATTTTTTCTTAAAATAAGTTCTCCTAACTCAAGTTGCTTGGGGCGCGCCACAGCAAGGACCCCAGCGGGCTTTTCCTTATAACAAATTTTTTGATAAATAGCTTGAGAAACGTACGACACTTTATAATTAGAAAAAATAGTTAAATCTTCTTTTGTTATTTCCGCACAAATAAACACCTCTTCAATAATAATTCCGCCGTTTAAAGCTTCTTCTATTTCTCTAAGGCCATCAATTATAAAAAGATTTTGTTTTTTGCGTTCTCTTTTTTTATCTTGCAACCTTAAAATATTTTTTATTTTTATATTTTGTTCACTTGAAATTATTTCCATATTAATTATATTATATCATAATAACCTAACTCTCTCTATAGAAAAACCTTCTTTTATGCTATACTTTATAAAAATAAATGCAATATTATGCCCATACCTCAACTAAAAATTAAAAATGCTTTCAACCAGGGATTTAAAAAACCATGGAAAACAGACTCTAATAAAAAAAAGTCTTTTTGGAGTAAAATTTGGCTAAATAAACAAAGAATTTTAGCTTTGCTAATAATTTTTATAGCCCTGATTTCACTATCTTTATTTGTTGGCATTATTTGGATTAGCCGTGATTTACCAAATCCAAACCAATTAATTAATCGAGAGGTGGCGCAAAGCACTAAAATTTACGACCGTAACGGTGAATACATTTTATATGAAATACATGGAGAAGAAAAAAGAACTTTAGTTTCGCTTGATCAAATTCCTCTATATGTTCAGCAGGCCACAATCTCTATTGAGGATAAAAACTTTTACAGACATGGTGGTTTTAGTGTTTGGGCGATGTTTAGAACGGTGGTTACTAACGTAATCTATGGAAAATCTGCTGGCGGGTCAACCTTAACACAACAATTTATTAAAAATGCCATTCTAACTTCGGAAAAATCTATAACCAGAAAAATAAAAGAATTGATCTTAGCTCAACAAATTGAAAAAAAATTCTCCAAGGATGAAATTTTACAAATGTATTTAAATGAAATTCCTTATGGGTCAAATGCTTACGGGGTTGAAGCGGCCAGTCAAAAATATTTTAACAAAGGGGTTAAAGAAATTTCCTTGGGTGAGGCCGCTGTCTTAGCCGCTCTGCCACAATCTCCTAGCCGCTATTCCCCTTATGGCCCAAATCAAGATATTTTAATGGGCAGAAAAGATTATATTTTAGATCTAATGGTTGAGCAGGGCTATATTTCTACAGCAGAGAGTGAGACTGCTAAAAATGAAGTTATAAAATTTGAAAAACCGGAGGCGAGCATAACTGCACCTCATTTTGTTATGTATATAAAAAGTTTATTATCAGATAAATATGGAGAAAAAACTTTAGAGCAAGGGGGTTTAAAGATTTATACAACTATTGATTATAGTAAACAAAAAATTGCCGACGAAGTAGTTATAGAAGAAACTAAAAATTTTCAAGCTAAGTATAATGCTAATAACGCCTCTTTAGTCGCTATTGATCCTAAAAATGGCCAGGTTTTAGCAATGGTTGGTTCAAGAGACTATTTTAATGACGAAATTCAGGGTCAGGTTAATGTAGCAACTAGTTTAAGACAACCGGGGTCATCGATGAAGCTAATTGTTTATGCGTCTCTTTTTGAAAAAGGTTATACCCCGGACACCATTCTTTATGATGTTGTAACTAATTTTTCCAATAACTTAGCCGAACCCTATATACCTCATAATTATAATTTGCGAGAATACGGACCAGTTAGTATTCGTAAGGCTTTAGCTGGTTCTCTTAATATACCGGCCGTTAAAGCTCTTTATTTAACTGGTATAAATAGTGTTATTGAATTAGCTCATGCGCTTGGTTATTCATCTTTAAATGAAAAAGATTTGGGGCTATCTTTGGTTTTAGGTGGCGGTGAGGTAAAATTATTAGAACACACTAACGCTTTTAGTGCCTTTGCTAGGGATGGTGAGGTAAACAGTATTGTTACAATTTTAAAAGTAGAAGATAAAAACGGGAATATTTTAGAAGAGTGGCGACCTAGTAGTAAAAAAGTTTTAACATCTAAAACGGCCCGGCTTATAAATAGTATTTTATCAGATAACGCTGCTCGGTCTTACATATTCGGTGAGAGTAATAATTTAACTCTTGGTAAGCGGCCGGTAGCCGCTAAAACAGGAACAACTAATGATTATCATGATGCCTGGACAATTGGCTATACCCCATCGCTAGTAGCCGGTGTTTGGGTGGGTAACACAAATAATGACAAAATGAAAAGTGGTTCTGATGGCAGTGTTTTAGCTGGTCCAATTTGGAAATCTTTTATGAGTCGTGTTTTAGGGGATACCCCCATTGAAACCTTTAAAGCGCCAGAAGAAATTAAAACTGGTAAAAATATAATTGATGGTGTTCAGGCGGTGTCAGGGATTGTTTTAATAGATAAAAGAACTAACTTACCGGCCAGTGTTAACACCCCGGCAGAGTTTTTAGAAAACAAAACTATTTATGAGGCTCATTCAATTTTATATTATGTTGATAAAAACGACCCCCTTGGTGACATCCCAACAAATCCAGAAAATGATCCTCAATTTAATAATTGGGAAGAGGCGATTTTAAAATGGGCTGAAAAAAATAACGAATCTATTTCCTCGAGCACACTTCTTTATCAAGAGGGGCTGGCAACCTCAACTGACACCTCAACGCTTGAGTTTTTCCCTAAAGAACTAGAACCCAGTTATTCAGCTAGCACAACAAACATTAATACAACAACCATACAATAAAAAAAGCCCGCTAATCAGCGGGCTTTTAAAAAACTAATTTTAAAATTATTGCCTTATAGGCATTACAACATAAAGATAATTATCTTCTTCTTCGGCCGTTAAAACACAGGGGGTGTTATTACTAACGACTTTTATTTTAACTTTATCGCTAGTAATATTATTTAAACCATCAACTAAATAACGATAATTAATTGCTACTTCATTATCAATTCCTGAAATTTCAGCTTCAACGTCAGCACGACTTTCACCACTTTGACCAGATGAGGCAGAAATTATAATTCGGTTATTTTTAAATTCTAAATTAACATCGTTTACTCCAGTTTTAGAAAAAATAGCCACCGCTTTTACTGCACGAGATAAATTTTGTTTATTAGTTATAATTTCAGTTTTACTTTTGTCGGGGATAATTTGTTTATAATCCGGGTATTGTCCGCTTATAAGTCTTGAGACGAGTTCAACTGAATCAATTGTAAATAAAATTTGGTTATCTGATACAGAAATTCTAACTTCGCCTTTTTGTTCAAAATTTAAATCTTCACTATTATAATTACTTAAAATTCTAAGCACCTCCTGAACGGTTTTAGCGGGAACAATTAATTTTTGATTACTAAATTCTCCACTAGATTTAATTTCAATTGATTTTTCCGCCAATCTATAACTATCCGTAGCTACTAGAATTAATTTATTATCTTCAAAATTAAACAATACACCTGAAAGCTCAATTCTGTTTTCACTATTTGAAACCGCAAAAACAACTCCATTAAGCGATTTTTTAAGATCACCCACACCACAAGAATAATAACTATCTTGAGAGACACTTGGAATAAGAGGAAACTCTTTAGCTGACTCGCCTTTAATTTTTGTTTTATAATTATCACATTCTATTTTAAGTTCTCCATCAACCTCTTCTATCTCAACATTCTCACTTGGTAATAAATTTACATACTCCGTAATAATTTTAGCATCAACCGTAAACTCTCCATCCACCTCCACCTTGCCACGAAGTTTATGAATAATTCCTATCTCCAGGTTAGTGCTAATTAATTCTATAGAATTTTGGTAAGCCTTAATTAATATATTATTAAGAATTGGTAAATTGATATTTTTACCTGTTCCGTGACTAACAATTAGAAGTCCCTTTTTTAAATTTTCTTGGACGCTGATTAGTTTCATATTATATTATTTAATATATATTTATATATATAATAACAATAATAAGGAGGTGGATAAAATTAAGTTATTGTTATTATTTGGCTTTCTTTAGAAATATTTTAAATCTTTACGCTGTTAATTAATTATTAACTTCTTGTGTGATAAAAGTGGGGTAAAAGTTGATAAAAAAAATAAAGAATTTTTATCAACATTTAACGCAATAATAATCCCCAAGCTTATTAACAGGTAATACTATTTTATTAACCGGTTATTAACAGTTTGGTTAGCTGTTTGTTAATAACTGTTTAACGGACGCGATTTCTTGTTTCACTTTTTCGTTCTCGTTTTCCTTAACTTCTTTATTTATTTTGTTGTAGGCGTGCATAGCTGTCGTGTGATCTCGTCCGCCCATTTCATGACCAATACTTGGATAAGAAGTTCTTATTTCTTCGCGCATTAAATATATGGCAATTTGTCTTGGCCAAACTAATTCTTTTTTTCTGCTACTACCAATTAAGTCTTTAAAACTTATATCATAAAAACGACAAACGGCGTCCATAACTTCTTTGTTGGAGGTAGATTTTGTTTGGGTATTAACGACAAAATCTTGAAGCACGTCTTTGACGCTTTTCTCTGTTACTAAAATATTTTTAATTTGGTGTACGGCAATAATTTTATTAAGCACACCCTCGAGCTCCCTTATATTATTTTGTACACTTTTTGCTAATAAATTTAAAATTTCACCGCTAAGAGGAAAATTCTTTTCTAAAGCTTTTTTTTCTAAAATGGCAATTTTTGTTTCCATATCTGGTTTACCAACATCAGCGACCATCCCAGATTCAAAACGTGAGATTAAGCGCGCCTCAATAGCCGGTAATGATTTTGGTGGACGATCAGATGTTAAGACTATTTGCTTGTCTCCTTGTTGTAGTTCATTAAAAGTGTGAAAAAATTCTTGTTGTGTGCCATCCTTTCCCCCCATAAACTGAACGTCATCGATTAAAAATAAATCAACGTTTCGGTATAAATTTTTAAATTCTTTTGCTTTTCCTGAGTGAACAGCCTGGATGTAGTTGTTGGTAAATTTTTCTGAGGTTGTGTAAAGAATACGGTCGGTTTTTTTAGAAACCTCGTTACCAATAGCTTGCAGTAAATGAGTTTTTCCTAAACCTACGCCACCATAAATAAATAACGGGTTATAGGCTTTACCTAAATTATTTACAACTGCCCAACAGGCCGCGTAAGCTAACTCGTTATTTTTTCCTACAATAAAATTTTCAAAAACATAACGAGAGTTAAGACCAAATTTATTATCATTACCGCTTTTTTGTGGAGCGTTTGTTATTTTTGTTTGTTCGAAATTGTTTAAAGATTTTTGTTGCCCGTTTATTTGATTAAGATCTGTATAGTTTTTAGTGGATTCGCCAACAACAATTTGTCCATTATTTTTTTGCAGCTCAACTCTATAAATAATATTAACCTTTTGTTTAGTGACGTTTTCTAGAGCGCTCAAAATATTTTTGTGATATTTTTCCTCTAACCATTTTTTAATAAAAGCATTTGGCACACAGATAATAACCTGTCCATCGGAGATAGAAGAAATAAAAGTGTTTTTAAACCAGGTGATAAAATTGGCTCGTGATAAATTTATTTCAATTTCACCAAGAGTTGATTGCCAGATTTGTTCGTAGGGCATAAATTTTTTTATTACAAGCTAATTATATTAGATAAATTTTCTTATAACAAGCGGTAATCTGTTTATAATCTGTTAGTAACATGTTAATAAGTCTAAATAAATAAAATCAAAAGATTATTGACCTTTAAAAATAAAAGTGTTAGAGTAAATGGGAAATAAAAATTTAAAAATTATAATGTTTAGATTATGCCGAAAAGAACATATCAACCAAATAAGAAGCGCGCCAGCGCCAAACATGGCTTTTTACACAGAATGGAGACCGAAGATGGTCGTGCGGTGTTAAAAAGAAGACGTGATAAAGGAAGAAAGGTTTTATCAAAATAGTAATCTTTCTAATTTAATGTTGGCTAATAGTTGTCGTTTAAAAAAAAATAAAGAGTTTGATTTAGTTTTTAAAAAAGGCCAAACTGTTTATGGACAATTTTTAGGAGTTAAGGTTATAGATAACCATCTTAATACTAATCGTTTTGGGGTGCTGCTTAGCACTAAAGTTAGTAAATTAGCGGTTATTAGAAATAAATATAAACGAAAAATCAAAACTATAATAAGAGAAGAAAATTTAAAAATAGACGGAGGGCGCGACTGTGTTATTATAGTTTTACCTCAAATATTAGGTAAAAAATATCAAGATATAAAAACTGAGCTACAGATTATTTTAAAAAAACTAAAGTTCTATAGTTAATATAGAACTTTAATTGTATTTATGAGACATTATATAGACGTATTTTTTAGTAAAATAGCAATTTATATAATAAAGTTATATCAAAAAACTTTATCACCAGATCATGGGGCTTTAAAACATTTGAGTCCACATGGTTTTTGTCGTTTTAATCCAACTTGTTCCCAATATGGTTTAGAGGCAATAGGAAAGTATGGTATAATAAAGGGGGGAATAAAAACGATTTGGCGAATTTTAAGATGCAACCCCTGGAATAAGGGGGGAAATGACCCACTTCTTTAATAAAATTAACGTTTATTAAAATATAAACTGACCATTAATTTATGTACTACCTTTATCAAGTCATCTGTTATCAACCAATTCTCAACACACTAACGTTTTTATATAATAATACGGCCGATTTAGGCATCGCTATTATATTACTAACAATTATAATTAAATTGGTTCTTTGGCCATTATCACAAAAAGCAATTAAATCCCAAACAGAATTGCAGGCCATCCAACCAAAAGTGGACGAACTTAAGAAAAAATACGCTGATAATAAAACAGAACTTGGTAAAGCTACCATGGATTTATATAAAGAGCATAAAATAAACCCACTTTCTTCCTGCTTACCACTTCTTATTCAATTACCATTTTTATTTGCTGTTTTTAGAGTGTTAAGGGTTGGCCTTAATGAAGATCTAGCTTTAGTTTATTCTTTCTTAGCTAAACCAGAAAATTTTCAAACCATTTCTTTTGGATTTATGGATCTAAGTAAACCAGTTATTTATTTAGCTGTTTTGGCTGGCGCCGCTCAGTTTATTCAAAGTAAAATGATGTTAGCTAAACAAAAAAAGGCTAATGTTGGAGAAAAAAAGGCAGAAGAAAACATGACCACTATTATGAATAAACAGATGACCTATATTTTTCCTTTTATGACGGTTATCTTTGGGCTGTCACTTCCTGGAGGACTCACGCTTTATTGGTTTATGTTTACCGTTCTTACAATTCTTCAGCAATTTTTAGTTTTAAAAACTAGTAAGACAGATAATCATAAACTAAACGATTTAATAGAAGGAGAAATTATCAAATAAATTTCTAATAAAAAATAGAGCCTATAAACAGCTCTATTTTTTTTATCTATTTTTATTCGAAGCTTCTATCTTTACCAACCACAACATTAAGTTTTCCGGGGATAATACTGATTTCGGCTGGAGTTTTTATTTCAATTATATCGTCTAGAATTAAAGGATAATTTGGGTTAGTTATTTTTAGTTTACTAACAGATATAAAGGTTAAATCCTTGCTGTGACTTTTAGTTTTTATATAAATATCTAATTTTCCGTCAATGGGGTTAATTTTTAAATTTTTATCATCATTTACTGAGCTTTTTAAATTAAATATAGTAATTAAGCCTTTTTCCTCAGTCCTTATAGAATAATCATTATTAATTTCTAGAATAGTTTCTCGGCTTTTTATTGTAGCTTTATTTAAAAAGTAATAGTTATTTACAGTCCCAATATCTATTTTTTTTACTCGACGAGCAAGCAATATATTACAAGCCTCTTCTTCTTTTTTAATACCGAGAGAATCAGCTATAGAGTTATCTTCTCCGATTGGAATAATTGAAAATAAAATATTTTTTTGAAAAAAGCCATATAATTCATTATCTATAACCGATCCAATGATTTTATTTACTGTTTGGTTATTTCCTACAGCCACAATAGTTTTTGCTCCATTTTTTATTTCATTTTGTATTACATCGCGAATATTTTTTATAGTCCCAAGTCTAATTATCTTACCATTTAAGCCTAAATCGGTTAAACGAATTTCTACCCGATTTAAAACCCGGCTGTACTTACTTTTATTTAAGTAATCATCATATATATAGATATTCATACAATTCAATTGGAATATTCTTATTAGGATTTATATATATGATTATTCTTTTTCAACTTCTTCTAAGTCATCGGCAGGTTCCAATGTTTTACCGCGAGAGTTTTTTCCGCTATTTGGCACATAAATAATTTGACCATTAATAATTGCCCCTCTTTCTATTGAAATTTCTGAGCAACTTATATCACCAATAATTCTGGCGGTTGGCCCAACAGCTAAATACTGATGTATTTTGAGAGATCCTTTTATTTCGCCGTTGATTATAGCATCAGAAGCCTCTATATTAGCCACTATTTTAGCTTTGTCCCCGATAAAAAGGTTTGCTTCGGTGCGTAAATTACCATCAAGCTGCCCCTCTATCACGATATCTCCTTGGCCATGAAAATTACCCTTAACTTTAATAGAGGCCCCAATAACAGTTTCCGCGTCTTTAAATTTTTCTGGTTTTTTGTCTTTATTGAACATAGTTTTAAGAACCCAATTGATTTTTAAACAAAAGGATTATAAAATAAGAGTAAATATATAAGTTAATTGTATGGTATTAGTAAATTTTTGTCAAAGATTTGACTTAAAGGACTAAAGAAAATATAGTGTTATAAGTAGCTTTAGCTAGTCCTTGTAGTTTAATGGATAAAACAAGAACCTCCTAAGTTCTAGATCCAGGTTCGATTCCCGGCGAGGACACAAAATAACGTATAATTTAAAATATTTAATAATTGACTAATATTTTAAATAAGTTATTATATGTTTATAAATATTTAGGGCCATTAGCTCAGTTGGCTAGAGTACTTCCATGGCATGGAAG
Organism: uncultured Gammaproteobacteria bacterium; assembly: GCA_964355275.1. Lineage (GTDB taxonomy): Bacteria > Patescibacteriota > Patescibacteriia > Patescibacteriales > UBA12465 > JAEZRQ01. The sequence goes on from CAYHCB010000004.1 coordinate 15,652, forward strand.
GGGTCAAGGGTTCGAGTCCCTTATGGTCCACTAATATAAATATTTAGTAATTAGAAAGAATCTTTTGATTCTTTTTTGTTTGTCGACGGTAGCGTGGACAAAATAAATAAAAATTATGTTCCTTAAGGAACAGTTTAATTATTTTTATAATCATTTAAATTATTTTTCATGTGTTCTGTGAGGAACATATAGATAGTTTTAGCGATTTTTTATATTTATATAAAAAGATACGCAAAACGCTTGTTTTAATATGTTCTTTAAGGAACACGCTTTTATTATTAAATTTTTTATATTAATATTAGCAAAATAATTTAATTTTTATTATTTTTTCAATATTAAGGCTATTTGCTAAAGTTATCTAAAAAATGTATAATTAGGTATAATTAACTTATATATTTTATGATTTACGACACAATTATTATAGGCGCTGGACCGGCCGGATTTACGGCAGCTATTTTTGCCACCCGCAGGGAAATGAAGACTTTAATTATCGGCAAAGAGCTTGGCGGTCAATTAGTTTGGGCTGGGGAAATTGAAAATTACCCAGGCTTTAAAAGTATAAAGAATTATGATTTTATAGAGTCTTTTAAGGATCAAGCGCTTTCTTGTGGTGCCGAACTTAAAGAAGCGGAGGTTAAGATGATCGAAAAAAATGAAGACGGCACCTTTAAAATAATAACAAGTAAAGAGGAGTTTTTAGCAAAAACAATAATTTTAACTATTGGGCTCTCTCCTCGTCGTTTAGCGGTTACCGGAGAAATAGAATTTAGCGGAAAAGGTGTTTCTTATTGCGCAAATTGTGATGGCCCCCTTTATCGTGGTAAAACGGTTGTTGTTATTGGTGGTGGAAACGCCGCCTTTGATGCGGCTGAAGTATTATCAAAAATTGCTAATAAGGTCTATTTATTACATCGAAATAAGGATTTTAAGGCTTTTGACAGTCTAGTTTCGGAGGTCATTAGCCGGGAAAATATCGAAATAATAACAGATATAAAAATTAAAACAATTTCTGGAGACAAAAAAGTAGAAAAGATAACTTATTCAACTAATACAGACGATAAGGATGTTGATTTGTCGGTTGACGGAGTTTTTATTGAAATTGGACGAATTGCTCACACGGATCTAGTTTCTGAGTTTGTCGAACGAGATGAAAAAATGCAATTATTAGTTAACAATAAAATGGAAACAAAAACAGCGGGACTCTTCGCCGCCGGAGATGTTACTAATATTAGCGAATTTAAACAAATTACCGTAGCCACAGGTCAAGCAACTATTGCCGCTTTATCGGCTTATCAGTATTTACAGAGCAAGGGCAGTGATCTAAACTCAAAGGTTTATTATTAATTCTTAAATTTAAATTTTTTCTGCTATAATAAAAGAGATAAAAATAAATTATATGAATAATGAAAAAATTAACCTAGTGGCCGCTGACATGGGGTATGGTCATTTTAGAGCCGCTTACCCATTAATCGACATTGCCTTAGGTAATAAAATTGTTTCTATTAATAATTATGAGGGGGCTCCAGATTGGGAAAAAAGATATTGGGAAAAAAGCTTAAAGTCTTATGAAAAAATTTCTCGTTTAAAGAAAATTCCGATTCTTGGTGATTTAGTTTTTGCTGTAATGGACGCTTTTCAAAAAATTGATCCTTTTTATCCAAAAAGAGATTTATCTAAACCAACCGCGCAAGAAAAATTTTTTTATAGAGTGGTAAATAAGGGTTTAGGCAGAGATTTAGTGGAAAAATTAAATTTAAATAATTTACCATTTCTAACTACTTTTTTTGTGGCCGCTTATTCCGCAGAGACTTATAATTTTGCTGGAAAAATATATTGTGTTATTTGTGACACTGACGCCTCAAGGTCTTGGGCTAACTTAAACTCTAAACAAACAAAAGTTATTTATTTATTGCCAAGCGAAAAAGTTCGTGAACGTTTTTTAATGTATGGCGTTAATGAAAAAAATTTAATAGTAACTGGATTTCCTTTACCAAAAGAAAATGTTGGTGAAAATAAAGAAATTTTAATAGCTGATTTAGCCGCTAGAATGAATTTATTAGACCCGCGTGGTATATATTTTGAAAAATATTCAGCGCTGATAAAAAATTATTTACCAAGTCAAGTTATTACAACTCGGCCACTTACTATAACTTATGCAGTTGGTGGAGCGGGCGCCCAAAAAGAAACAGGTTTAATTATTTTAGAAAAATTAAAAGAAAAAATAATTAACGGTAAATTGGCAGTAAATTTAGTGGCCGGAAACAGACCAGAAATAAAACAATATTTTGAACAAGGAATAAAAGATTTAGGATTAGATTCTAATAATAATGTTAAAGTAATTTTTGATATAGATAAAATTAATTATTTCAAAAAATTTAATCAAGTTTTAAGAAGTAGTGATATTTTGTGGACCAAGCCGTCAGAACTATCCTTTTATTGTGCTCTAGGTTTACCAATTATAATTACAGAGCCAGTTGGCTCACAAGAAGATTTTAATCACGAATGGTTACTTAGTCTAGGCGCCGGTATAGACACTGGTAACCCTGAATATGTCGCGGAGTGGTTACCAGATTTACTTGAATCCGGTCGTTTAGCTCGAGCAGCTATGGATGGTTTTTTAAATGCTGAATCTATGGGAACCTATAATATCAATAAGATATTTAACGAATAATTTATGTCTTGGTTTTTAATCGCTATTTTATCTTATTTTTTATTTGCAGTTGTAAATTTAACAGATAAGTTTTTAATTGATAATATTTTAAAGAGCAGTAAAGCTTATACTTTTTTAGTCTGTCTTTTGGGTTCAATGATTTTTTTAGCTTCTCCATGGCTACTTCATTTTCCGGGAACCTTTTTATTAGTTGCTAATTTACTAACAGGAGCTTTATTTGCGGCTGCGTTATTTTTTTTGTATGAGGCTTTAAGAAGAGGCGAGGCGGCCAGGACGATAATTTTAATTGGTGGGCTGATTCCAGTGTTTTCGCTTATTATTTCTTGGTTATTTTTAGGTAGCACCCTCTTAAACATTCAATTTATAGGTTTAACCTCTTTACTTATCGGTATTTTTTTAGTTGCCTTTTTGCCAGATAGACACTCTTTTTGGGAAAAAATATGGAAAAATTTAAGAGACGAAGATTATAAAAAAAATTCTTTTGTTTTAGTTGTTTTAGCCGCTCTTTTTTATGCTTTATTTTTTGTAGCTACTAAATATATTTATATTGAACAAGAATTTTGGAGCGCTTTTATTTGGGTTAGGTTGGGCGCCTTAATTACTGTTTTGTTTTTTTTATTAGAAAAAAAGAGTCGCTTAGAAATATTAAAAACTTTAAAAAAAGATAATGGCAACAAAAGACATAAGAAAAAAAATGTTTTTTTATTTTTATTTAATCAAGCCCTGGGATCAACGGCATTTATATTACAAAATTATGCAATTTTTTTAGGCCCCGTGGCGATAATAACCGCCTTACAGGGCGTTCAGTACGCGATAATGATGTTTTTTGCTTTTGTGTTGGGATTTTTCTTTAAAGAATATAAGGAAAAATTTTCTTGGAAGATACTTATTCAGAAAACAGCGGCTTTAATTTTTATTAGTTTTGGTTTATATCTAATTGCTCTTAATGTTTAAAATAGTATGACAAGTAAAAGAAAAAAAATTATTTTTATAATTACAGGCGTCTTTATTTTACTGTTTTTATATTTTATTTTATCTATAAAAATATTTAATAACTTTCCAGTAAAAATAAATCTTGAACACAGTCCTAATGAATTTGGGGCTACTTTTTCTAAAAAGTTCTGCGAAGAATTGGGCTTAAATTGGAAAGAAACGTACATGGCAATTTTAGATGATCTTAAGGTTCGTAATTTAAGATTACCAGTTTATTGGGACGAAATAGAGCCAGATAAAGGTGTATATAATTTTAATGATTTAGACTATTTAATAGAAGAGGCTAGTTTAAGACAATCAAATTTAATAATAACCTTAGGTCGTCGTCAGCCAAGGTGGCCTGAGTGTCACACCCCAGCTTGGAATAATAAAAATAGCCCAGCTAAGACTGAGGCCGCTATTTTAAAAATGATAAAAGTGGTTGTTTTAAGATATAAAGACAACCCAAGTATAATTAATTGGCAGGTAGAAAATGAGTCTTTTTTAGGAACTTTTGGTGTTTGCCCCCCACTTGAGAGAAATTTTTTACAGCAGGAAATTGATTTAGTGAAGTCGCTCGATTCACGGCCGATTATTATTACTGGCTCCGGGGAAATGAGCTCTTGGAAGCAGGAGGAGGCCGCAGGCGATATTTTTGGAACAACAGTTTATCGGGTCGTTTATAATAGATGGTTGGGGTATGTTAGATATTTTTTTCCACCCTATTTTTATCAATTTAAGGCTAAATTAGCGGGAGTTGATAGAACAAAAGCTCTTTTAATTGAATTACAAACTGAACCTTGGGTGCCACAAGGGAAGATGATTTATTTAAGTGAAAAAGAAATTAATAGGTCAATGAGCGTTAATCAACTTAAAGCTAATTTACAATATGCTATTAATTTAAATTTTAAGCAAATATATGTTTGGGGCGTTGAATGGTGGTATTGGCAAAAACTTTATGGTAATCCAGAGTATTTTGAGATAGGTCAGACCTTATTTGATTAATTTTATATTTTTGTAATTATTTTTATAATTTTATCAGACTCACTATCAACCCAGTTTTTAAAAATTCGACCAGGCTCAAGCTGGCGTTTTTTTTGTTGCTCAACAGCTAGGTCGACATTAAAAAAAGAATCAGTTATTGCTATACCGGCTCGTACGGCGTCACAGGCATTACACAACTGTTCGTAATGATTTTTAGTTGGCACCATTAAAATATTTTTTTGTAGATAAGCGGCCTCACAAATGGAATCAAAGCCAGCTGTTGAAATATAAGTTGAACATTTTTGTAACAAATCTAAAAATAATTGGCCACTAATTTGATGAAATGTTAGATTAGGCTTAAAAAAACTTGAACTAGGTTCATTTTTTTTATCCCAAAAAGCTTCAATTTTTTGTTCTGGATGAGCGCTCGCCCATTTCTTTATTTCATCTAAATATCCGTAGTTTAAAACATAAAAAAGTATAAAGTTTTCCTGTGATGGTGTTAAATTTTTTACTTCTGATCTAATAAGAGGTGGGCAAATAATAATTTTTTTCTCTGTATAATCCAGCTCTTCTGTAAAAGATAGGGCTAGTTTTGCTTTTGCCTTATACGAGATTAGCTTATTATAAAAAGTTAGATAAAAATTATCTAAACTGTGGCCGTTTGGTTTTTTAAAAGCAGGGTGGTTAATAAAAAATTGATGCCCAATCGCAAAAGAAGGAATAGTTATTTTATAAAATAAATTATAAAGACCGGCTAGCGGCTCATAAAAATTAATTATAACATCTGGTTGGTATTCCCGGTAAAGAGTTTTTATTTTTTTTAAACTTTTGATGTATAAGAACGAACGGTAAATATTAAAGATAATGCTTTTTTTAAAGTTTATTCCGGTGCCACTTTTGTTTATTAAAAAATATGGACTTTTAATAAGATGTATTTTACAGGCCATCTCCTCTATAAAAAAATCTGGTATTTTACGAATTGGGTTATCGTTAGCAATAACCGCAACAATTTCATGACCACAAAGGCGTAGTTTTTGGGCCAGTGACAGGGCTTGTGTTAAGTGGCCACGCCCCTCTGTTTGGACAAAGAATAAATATCTCATAAATTTTTTTTATTATTCTTTAATTATCTCAATAATAGGGCTTTTAAGCAAATTAATATTTTTATAACTAAAAAGACTCTAATAAATTTAGAGTCTTTTTTTGAGCGGGTAGGGGGAATCGAACCCCCATCCTCAGCTTGGAAGGCTGATATAAAAAACCATTATACGATACCCGCTTGATTTACTTATATTAACCTAAGTTTTAAGGCTAGTCAATTGGTTGATAGATTTTATTTAGTATCATGAATTATTGCCAAAAAAGGAAAGGCGGAACAAAGAACAAGGGCGGTGACCAAGAAGATAAAATGAATTGGTAAAAACATTAAAACAATTAATGATAATAAAGAGCCAAATAAGAACCCAACCGGAATAGAGGTGCGAAAGATGTTTATTTTATCGATATCTTTAGCGTCCACCTTTTTGAAGAAATAAGATTCACGCATCGCTTCTACTAAGGCTGCTCCGATACGACTAATAAATAATAAAATAGCCCAGAACAAAAGACTTGTTGAAGTGCTAATAAAAAATAAACATAAACAAATAATCATTATCCCGTAACCAAGATATAACATTTCTTTTTCGCCGAGATATTTATCAGCAATAAAACCGGCCGGTATTTCCACTAGAATAAAAGGAATAATCATTAAAGAAAAAATTAAACCTAGTTCTGTCCAAGAAAAACCAATAACCCTATTTAGATAAATCGGAATAAAGACGGTAGCAGCATTAAAAAAAACATTAAGTAACATGGCTAACCAGAAAATTCCTCTTAAATTTTTATCGCGGTACATTCTCTTTAAGGTTTTTTCTAAACTAATGCCTTTATATAAAAATTTTCCCTTTATTTTTCTGCCATAGAACATAAAAATCATTAAAAATGGTATTATTGTTGCGGCCGAAGCTAGGTAAACTGCAGAATAGCCATTTAAACTTACTAGCCAGGCAGCTAAACTAGGGGAAACAACCCAAGCTAAATTAATGGCAGTAAAATAAACACTACGCGTTACCCCGGTGGAAGAATTTTTTGAGGAGTTCTCTATAAATATGTCCATGTTTATCCAGATTAAGTTTAAAGCAACTTGCATCATGATAAAAAATAAAAATATTAAGAAATAATTGGATGATAAGCCTAGTCCTAAAAAAGAAGATAAAAATAAGAGAGAGATGAACTTTGTTGTTAAGTAATTTCCGAGACGTCTTATGATATTAGGAAATATTAAAATAGCTAAAATTGATATTAAATTAGCAATAACAAAAAACCAGGTTACAGCCGATAAATTAAAAAAGTTTCCTAAATAACTTGATTGTATATATGTAGGTAGAGCACCGGCCACCGCCAAAAAAAAGGCCATGGAGTATAAAATATTTAAATTAATTTTTGATTTTTTCCAAAAAATTAGATTATGCATGGTATGATTTTTTATAAATTATAATTGATATGGTAATAAGAAAAAGACTGATAATTTGTGGCGCCCGCAAACCTAATAAAACTGGGGCGTAATCTATTCTTATAAACTCTAAACTAAACCTTAAAATAGAGTAAAAGGCTAAATAATAAGCACTAATTCTCATTGCTATTTTTTTATTAAGATTTTCTTTTTGACGTAGTAATAAAATAAAAATAAAAATAAAAATAAAAATTGAGCCCAAGCTCTCGTATAAAAATGTGGGATGGAAAAATAATTGATCAATAAACTCTAATGGTCGATTTTTTAAATCAATAGGGATTCCCCATGGTAAATTTGTGGGCCAACCAAATAATTCTTGATTAAACCAGTTGCCAAATCGTCCAACAGCCTGACCTAAAGCTAGTCCGGGGGTAATAATTGCCATTAACGGCCAAAAACTTAATTTATTTTTTTTTATAAAAATAATTAAAGTAATAACTCCAGCGATTATGGCGCCGTGGATTGCCAGCCCACCTTCCCATATTTTTATTATTTGTACGGGGTGGTTAAAATAATAGGGAAACTCTAAAAATATTTCATATATTCTAGCGCCAATTATTCCAAACAGAACCAGATAAAAACTTAAATCCCAGATTTTGTCTGTTTCTATTTTAAAGCGTTTAGCTAAAAATAAAATCAGCATTAAGGCTGATATTATTCCCATTACAATAAATAAACCGTACCAATAAATAGTAATTAGTCCCAGTTTAAGAAAAATCGGCTGAGGTATAAAGTTGTGAAGCCAGAAAAACATGTGCGGGCGGAGAGACTCGAACTCTCAAGAGTTGCCCCGCTAGCTCCTAAGGCTAGTGCGTCTACCAATTTCGCCACGCCCGCATGTTTATTATCTTATCTAATTATTCGTTTAATGTAAAGAATGTGATATAATAATTAAAAATAATATAAAATAAATAAATATGAAAAAAATTTCATTTATTAAATTCTTTAAAGAGTTAAGTATCTTAGATGTCCCTTCTGTGGGGGGCAAAAATGCGTCTTTAGGCGAAATGTATCGTAAATTATCAGATAAAGGAATTCATGTGCCCAATGGATTCGCGACCACCTCAGAAGCTTATCGTTATTTTTTAGAAAATACCGGACTTAAAGATAAAATTAAAAACATTTTAAAAGATTTAAATACAAAAGATGTTAAAGCTCTAATGAAAAAAGGTGCCGCTATTCGTCAACTTATCATGGACGCGGAATTATCGGAAGATTTCAAAAAAGCAATTTTACTAGCGTATCATAAATTATCAGCGGAGCATAAAGTTAAAGCTTTAGATGTGGCGGTTCGCTCTTCGGCAACAGCTGAGGATTTGCCAGACGCCTCTTTTGCCGGACAACAGGAAAGTTTTTTAAATATCGTTGGTGACAAAGCTTTACTTCAAGCCGTTAAAGCTTGTATTGCTTCTCTTTTTAATGACAGGGCTATTTCTTATCGTGTAGATAAAGGTTTTGATCATTTTTCTATTGCTTTATCAGTTGGGGTACAAAAAATGGTTAGATCTGATTTAGGGGCGTCTGGTGTTATGTTTACTATTGACACTGAATCAGGATTTAAAAATGCGGTGCTGATTAACTCAATTTATGGTCTGGGTGAAAATATTGTTCAAGGAAGAGTTAACCCTGATGAGTTTTATGTTTTTAAACCAACAATGGCTATTATTTCTAAAGCTATTGGCAAAAAAGCCTTGCGAATGGTTTATGATACAAAAGGAAAATTACCAGTTAAAAATATAGATGTTTCTCCTGGAGATCAACTGAAACAATCAATTACCGACGAGCAAGTAAAGCAATTAGCTAAATGGGCCATTTTAATTGAAGAGCATTACAAGCGGCCGATGGATATAGAGTGGGGTTATGACGGAAAAACAAAAAAACTTTATATTTTACAAGCCAGACCAGAAACGGTTGAAAGTATTAAGGATCGTAATTTTTTAGAACGTTATATAATAAGTCGTAAAGGTAAGATTATTGTTAGTGGTCAGAGCGTTGGTAGTCGCATCGGTGAAGGAGTAGCTAACCGAATAATGAGCATAAAAGATATTAATGATTTTAAAAAAGGACAGGTTTTGGTGACTGATATGACTGATCCAGATTGGGAGCCGATTATGAAAATTGCCTCAGCTATTGTTACTGATAAAGGGGGCAGAACTTGTCACGCCGCGATTGTTTCTCGTGAGTTAGGAATTCCTTGCGTAGTCGGTACTAATAATGGCTCGAGTAAAATAAAAAAAGGCAGCTTAGTAACCGTTTCTTGCGCTGAAGGCGATGCCGGTTTTGTTTATGAAGATAAAATTCCTTATAAAATAGAAAAAACCAATGTTAAAGAAATAAAACGACCAAAAACTAAAATAATGATGAATATTGCTGAGCCAGATTTAGCTTTTTCTTGTTCACAAATTCCTAATGATGGCGTTGGCTTAGCTAGATTAGAGTTTATTATAAATAATTATATTAAAATTCATCCGCTTGCTCTTTTAAATTACCAAAATCTAAAAGATAAAGAAGCTAAAAGAAAAATTGACGAGTTAACGATCGGTTATAATAAAAAATCTGATTATTTTATTGATCGTTTAGCACAGGGGGTCGCCATGATTACGGCCGCTTTTTATCCAAAGGATGTTATTGTTCGTTTGTCTGATTTTAAAACAAATGAATATGCTAATTTAATTGGTGGCCGAGAATTCGAGCCGGTTGAATCTAATCCGATGATTGGTTGGCGGGGGGCTAGTAGATATTATGCTCCGGAATTTTTACCAGCCTTTATTTTAGAATGTCAGGCTCTAAAAAGAGTTAGAGATGATTTTGGTCTTAAAAATTTAAAGGTCATGGTTCCTTTTTGTCGAACAGTTGAAGAAGGAAAAAGAGTTTTAGAAATTATGGCAAAAAATGGTTTAAAAAGAGGACAAAATGGTTTAGAAGTTTATGTTATGGCGGAAATTCCAGCCAATGTTATTTTAGCTGATCAGTTCTGTAAAATATTTGATGGTTTTTCTATTGGTTCTAATGATTTAACTCAACTAGTTTTAGGTATTGATCGTGATTCTGGTGGCACCTTAGTTGTAGAGGGCGTTTCCAATGAAAAAAATGAGGCTGTTAAGATTTTAATAAAAAATTTAATTGATGTTGCTAAAAAGAATCATCGAAAAGTTGGTATATGTGGTCAAGGTCCTAGTGATTTTCCCGAGTTTGCTGAGTTTTTAGCAGAGTGTGGAATTGATAGCATTTCTTTAATTCCCGATACAGTTATTAAAACAACAATCTTAATTAATAAAAAAGAAAAAACTAAGACCCGCGGATTTTTGTCTTTCTTGCTCTAATATTTTTATAAAAAGACACCCCATATTATAGGGGTGTCTTTTTTAATATATATTGATTTAAAAATTATTCTAAAACTTGGATTCTGGCTGTTTTTATACCAAACTTCATGGCACTTGGTCTATCTTTCATCCAGACATCAACGCGGTTAGGATGTTTTTTGTTCATTCTATCGCGAACTACAAAAACACGATCACCAAATAAGTCAGGAATTTTTACTTTAGTACCAAACTTTAAAAAGTTGGCAGCAATAGTATCTTCTTGCCCGTGTTTGCAAACATTAAAACCATTAGCTGTAATACAGGGGGAGTCATCGGTCTGCCCAACTTCGGAATTATAAGCGGTCATTACATGGACGCTAGTACTTTTTACCTTTTGTTCTTCTTTTTCTGGGGCGGTAGACTCTGATTCAATCGGCTGCGATTTAACAGTCTTTATTACAGGAGTTGGGGTCACCTCTATAGTATCGGCAATTTTTTGAGCATTTTTGTCCATGTCCGTACTTTTACTCATTTCCCCTAAACTAATTTGCTGCTCATCTTGAGCGGCCACAGTTTCCGCGGCTAATGCGGGTGTGAAGAATAGTAAAAATTGAAAAATACAGGCAATTAACAATAATAAAACAAGACTTTGCTTTCTACTGAGAGGTACAATCTCCTCTCCAAATTTTTGAAGACGTTTTTTCATAAGTTTATATAATTTGCCGTAAATAAAAACCCCAGAGTAAGGGGTTTTTGCGACCTATATTTATATCACAGGACTATTTATAAGTCAAGACCTACCTGGGGATAAACCATTGACATTATTTAATAAATATGTTAAACTATTTTTAACTGGAAAATAGCTTTCTAGTTTAAAAAACGTATATTAACAATAAAAACCATAGAAACCATGAAAAAATTCTTGTTTATTATGATCGCGCTGATTTCTTTTAGCGCCCAGGCTCAAACCTACACCGAAACTCAGGAAAGAGTTAATGAGGAAATTTTAAAACTTCAAACGAGACTCGACGAAGTGAAAAATCAAATCTATTATTTAGAGGTTACTCTGGATAAAGATATTTACGAAATAAGCCATAAACCAAACTTAACTTTCGTTAATAAAGCTGAGTTAGCGGAAATGGAAAAGAAAAAACACTTTGCCCCTGAAGACTTAGTAACACTTAAACTGGAAAAAACTAAACTCGAAGAAACTCTTGCTGGTTTAAAGGAAACCGGTTTAGAGGGCACAGGGTATCGTACCCAAAGTGACATGAGGTCTAACTTGCCTGAGCAGATGAGTCCACGCCAGTACAGACGCTATAGCCGTACCCAGTCTTATAAACTATCTGAGGGGACAATTAATTCAGATGGTAATTCTTCATCAGTGAATCAGTTCAAGGGCGTTCTTATAAATGATAAAACCGGACTTAATGAAGTGACCATATTTTATATCACTCGCACCGATATAAAAAATTTACCCACCGTCTCCATCGAGGTTGATCCGGGAAAAAGAAAAACTTGGTTATTGGCGGCCGGCACCTATCAGGTACAAATTGTTTGTGGCTCTTATAACGCTACAAGAATCTTCCACGTTGATCCGAGAGTATTAAATTGGGTTGACAATGATTATGCTTATTTTGGAATCAGAAAAACCATGAGTGATTGGTAAATTAATTAAAAAAGTTTAAAAAAAGGGCTATCAAAATGATAGTCCTTTTTCTTTTATTTATAGAATATTATTTTTATGGAGTGATTATTGCCCCCCCTGCGCCACCGCCACCAGCAAATGGTAAATAGGTAAAGACTGACCAAGTTATAGCATAGGCGGCAATTACAATTATTAAACCGATAATGGAATTAGTTAGAGACTCTTTAGCTTTTTTTATAGAATCCTCATTCCCCTGAGAAGTCATCCATTTAAATCCGGCCATTATAGTTAAAGCTAGAAAAACAATACCCAAAAAACCAAGGACAGATTTAATCAGCATCCCAATAATTGTTGCTAAATTACTATTACTGGCTAATCCAGAGCCAGCCATTAAGGCGGTGTCCTGGCTGTCTAATCCAGCGGTATCTATAGAAGATGCAGCAAAAAGGCCAGTTACAAAGAGTAACTGAAATATAAACAGAAAAATAGAAAATCCTAAAATTTTTAATTTACTCATATTGTTTTTATAAAAACTGTTTTAATGAAGGTCCAAATAGCATAAGAAGAAATAACTACAATTAAACCAATAGTTGCTCTTGTTACCGAATCTTTTGCCTTTGTGACTTGATCCTCGTTACCTTGAGCGGTCATCCACTTGTAGCCAGCAATAATAACAATAAAGATAAATATTACACCAAGGATGCTTAGAGCGGTATTTATAACTATACCAAGAATTGAAGCCAAAGATGTGTTAGTAGCTTCATCTTTATACGGACCACTAACGGCAGCGGCTTTATTTAACCTTTCTAATGGGGAGGCGCCTTCTGTTAAGATGGTTGTTGAGGCGGCAAACACTAAGCCAGGAACAATTAAAATTAAAGTTAGAAAAAAAACATTGAGCCAAGATTTTAATTTTTTTACCATAAATGATTTTATGTAAATATTCTTAATAAAAAAGTAGTTAAAGCATAACCTCCGATTACAAACAATAAACCGATTAAAGCGCTGGTTAAATTATCTTTTGCTTTGGTAACTTTAGCTTCATTACCTTGAGCGGTCATCCAAACAAAACCACTATAAAAAATTAAAGCCATTACAATTATTCCTAATAGAGAAAAAAGAGCGGTTAAAATTAAACCAATATAATACTCAGGGTCTTGTGGTGCGGGATAGTTTGCTTTTTCTGAAAAAGTGCCAAGAACACCGTCTTGAGAAAAACCATCTTTTAAGCCGACGGCTAATATTGGTTGGGCAATAAAAAAACAACTTAAAAAAAATAATGGAAAAAAATATTTAGTTAAATTTAATTTTTTTAACATTTAAATTTGAAAGAGTAATTTTTATTGTATTACTGGCGGAACGTTTGTTTTATAAAAAATATTCATTATAAAAAAGGTTATCCCATAGGCCGCTATTACGATAATTAAACCGACAGTGGCTCTAATTAAGGTTTCCTTGGCCTTAGTTACTTGGGCAGCATCTCCTTGAGCCGTCATCCATTGTATACCGGCATAAATTGTTAATATAAAAAAAATAATACCTAAAAAAGAAAAAAGAAGAATTAAAACTGTGCCAACATGTGCCTCGGGTTCCAGGCTATTACTTAAGCCAGTTTTCTCCGCCATTTTCTGTAAACCACTACCTTCATTAAAAGTATAAGAAGCCGCCGCGTTAACAGAGAAAAAAGAAATCATTATAAATATTATACTAAGTAGCGGTAAAATTAAGTATTTTCTCATAGAGCAAGCTATTTAACTAGTTGGTTACCAACAAACGATGTTATCGAGTAAGCGGCGGTGACAATTATTAAACCAATAAGAGCATTAATTAATAATTCTTTAGCTTTATCAACTTGAGCGGAGTTCCCTTGAGCGGTCATCCACATCAAACCAGCATAAATGGTTAGTATTAAAAATATTATGCCAACAAATGACAGAATTAAGCCAACTATACCGCCGACTCTATCAAGAATTGTATCTTTAGCGTTCATACCCGTTTGACCACTAAAAGCAGGAATTTTTTTAGCAGTACTATTTAAACCATCAATAGCGCTCGTATCGCCGGCCGCAAAAACAGGAGTTGTTAGACTGATAGATAAACTAAAAATTACTAAGAAATATTTTATTAAATTCATATATTTTTTCACTGCCCTAAAGCTAATTAAATTTAGATTCAAGGCGGTGCCCCCCATAAAATATGAGGGGCCATTTTTCTAAAATCGATTTTCGAAAAATTAGTTGTTTGTACCAGCTCCACCAGTGGAAACAGTAACTGCGGTTTTGAGAACGTAATTAGCGATACCCCAAGCAGAAAGTATAATAATTATACCAACTACACCGGCAACCATTAATTTTTTTGCTTCTCCAACTTTTTCTTCGTTACCCATAGCGGTCATCCATTTGAAACCACCGACTAGAACGATAACAACAGCGATTAAGCCTAAGAAAAGCATAGCGGTGTTGATTAAACTAGTTGCAGTGTTCAAAGGGGATGTATTGCCTAATTTAACGGTATTTTGTACTTCGGTTGTTCCTAAATCCTCAATTGTAGGATTTACGGCCAAAGACATGGCTGGAATAACAAAAATAGATAATACGAAAACTAAAGATAATAAATTCTTAGCGATTTTTTTCATAATTCACCACCTTCCTAGTTTTTAATATTTTTATAATTTATGTAATTATTTTAGCATATTGGAAGTAACAAGACAAATAAATTAAATTGTGTATAAAGGAGCTATTACTAGATGTCAAGACTATGTTTTAAGATGACTGTGTTTTTATTTTTTAGCTTTATTATTATTAAATCTAGTCTGGATTTATTATAATTAAAAGAGTTAAGAGAACAATAAGCTTTTAGTGCTAGACGCAATCTGGCCACTTGTTTAACCTTTAAAACTGTAAAAGCTAGCTCGATATTATTTTTTCTAGTTTTAACTTCAATACCAATTATTATTTTTTTATGGGCAATTATATCTAACTCGCTGTGGTGAAAGCGCCAGTTTGTTTCTAAAATAGTATAACCTTTATTTTTTAAATACTCTTTCGCGATATTTTCGCCCCAATTTCCAATTATTTTTTTGTTCATATAAAAACCCCTCACAAAGGAGGGGTTTTTGTGCTCTTTAAACTTATTTTATAATTTATGGTAGATATTTTTTTATTTGATCAATTTCTCCTTGTTGTTTTCTTCTGGCGGCAATTTTTTTTAAACCTTTAATAATATAAGTTGCCCACCAAATAGCTATTATTAACCAGATTAGATACCAAAAATGAGCGGAAAAAAATGGAACTATTTCATAATTAAAAAATAAAAGAAGTAGACCAATAAAAGCGTTAGAGATACAAAAATCGTAAATGTTTGAAAAAAAATGATGAAATAAACCTTTTTTCTTTTTAGCAATAAAAAATATAATAGAACCGATGATTAAGGTAATAATAATCCCAATAAAAATATTTCTAGCCGTGCCACTCATACTCCCCGGTCTTAGATTAAACCAAAAAGCAAGTGATAATAATGTTGACATAGTTTTATAATTTTTTAAGAAGAAGGGCGTGATATTGTTCTCCAACCGCGAACTCTTCAATAATAGTTAAGCTTAATTTAGGTGCTGTTTGTTTTAAAACCTCAATATTTAGGCGATGTTCTGGTTTAGGCCCAAATAATAAAGCATCACTTTTGAAGTCGATTATTAATAATTTTCCACCATGCTTTATTAGTCTAACAGCTTCGCGTAAAATTTCAACCTTTTTTTCGGATTGATGTAAAACGTTTATAAGTAGGGCGGCATCAACACTCGAGGCTTCAATTTTTGTTCCTTTAAAAATTTCCAAATTACTCCAAACAGTCTTAATTTGTGGCAAATTATCAGTGTGGGCTCTTTTTTTTATTTCATCAAGAACAGCGGGGAGAATATCAACGGCATAAAGAGTTCCATTTTTACCTATTATTTTAGCTAAAGGAAAAACAAAATAGCCAAAGTGGCCACAACCAAGTTCGGCCACCACATTATTTTCTTTGACCGCTATTTTTTTTAAAGCAAGCTCTATATCAAAGAGTTTAACTCTTAGGTTTTTAGGCATATTTTTTTTATTATTCTACTAAAATTTGTCTTAAAATTAAAGCTTCGCCGCTATATTTCTTTTTAGCCTTTATTACAATATTATTTACGCCTTTTTTTAAATTTATAGAGGTTGAAAAATCTCCGCGACTAGTATTTAAGATAGTTTCACCATTAATACTTAGCTCAGCCTCTGGTTCGGTTATACCTTTTATTTTAATAAAATTTTCGGATATTTTAATATTTTTACTGGGCTGATAAACCTCTAAAAACGGGGGGAAAATAATTTTTTTAAAATAAAAAGCTAAATAAAGTAAACAGGCTAAAAAAACAGACGCTAGAATTAAATTTTTAATTAATTTAGGAAAAACCATAAATTCCTTGCGTCTCACTATTTTTTGTGAAAAAGGATTAATGGTTTCGTTGGTTATTTCTAAATTATCTGCTATCCATTTCTTAGTTTCATTCGCTGGAAAACCAAGTAAGGCGGCGTAATCTTTTATATAGTTTTTACTATATAGTCCCGCTGGTAAACGATCAAAGCGTCCACCCTCAATAGCCAAAAGGTATTCTAAACGAATATTTAGACGACGGGCAGCCACCTCAAGATTTATCTGTCTAAGCTCTCTAGCGGCTTTTAATTTAGCGCCTAAACCGTTATCGTTTAAATTTTTTTTAGTAAATTCGGTCATTATTTTGGTTGGCAACATTTATTTGTGGCATCTCCGGGGCAAAGTCCTGTCTTACAGTTTTTTCCACTAGAGACATTCATACAACTATAACCCTGATCACTAAATTGAGCGCAGCCACTTATTTTAATTTCTCCGGTAACAGCATTCCAGCCTACACCGATGCCGCCGAAAAAAAGATTCATAATTAATACGCTAGCAAAAGTGATAATCAGGCCAACGATAGCCGCCTTTATAATATCCATTCCTTTTTTTACCTTTTCGGAGCTACCAGCAGAAAGTAAAAAAGTTATACCACCATAAATAAAAGCTAGTAAAGAGAGGGTCCCCACTAAACTTAAAATAATTTTCATAATGTAGACGGCGTAATTTCCGACGTCGTTTAGGGTGTAATTACCGCTGGCATAATTACCGCTAGTATCTACAATACTGCTTATAGCTAAGCAGTCGTAAGCGTTGAACAATAAAACAAAACTGACAATTACTAGACTTATTTTTAAAGTTTTTAAAATTTTTAGTTTTTTCATAATATATTTTTAGACTAATAAACGGTCTGTTGTACTTTCATGGCGCCATCAGTTAATACTTCCTGTAATTTATCGGTTACGGTTGGGACTAAATTTATCATTTCAGCAATCGCACTTTCGGCGTCATTTATGCTTTTTCCTTTATACCAACTTTTAGCACTGAGAATTTGTTCAGCAAAAACTCCTAAATCTTCGTTATCTTTCTGAGAATTTATTAATGTTTTTAAAGCGGTTGGTTTTTTGGTTTTTTCTAAATATATTTTGGCGTTTTCTTCTTTGGTTAAGAATTGAATAAAGTCCCAGGCTTCATTTGGGTTCTTACTTTTTTTAGATACTGATTCAACCCAATAATTAGCAAAATTTATTTCCATAGAATTACCTTCAATTTGTGGTAATTTTGCTATTCCAAAATTTAGTTTTGGCGCTTGAGCGCGGATTTGTTCTAAATTAAAGGAGTAACCAAACACCATGGCGAGGTTTCCACTAGTAAAAGCTTCCATGGAATTTGGTAAGTCATTGTTCCAGCAATAAACCTCTTTGGCTGGGTTTGCAAAATCAGTATAAAAGCGTAAAGCCTCAAGTCCTGGATTGTAATTATTTGACATATTAGGTGGGGTGGCATGAAAAGTTACCTGATTACCGTTATTCATAATTGCTCCATTTTGCATCATTAAAACTGATAGAATATCGCTAAAACGACTAATATTTTTAGCAGTTCCTAGCGCGATTCCAGACTGAATTAAACCTTTTTTAGGATCTTGTTTGCTCAACTTTTTAACGCTTTGTTGAAATTCTTTATTCCAGTAACGAGGGGCACTAGTTATTCCAGCACTATTTAATAAATCTCGGTTGTAAAAAAGGGCCAAGGTATCAACCGACAAAGGTAATCCGTATATTTGGCCATCTTCTAAAATAACATCGCTAGAAACCACATCGGCGAAATTATTTTTTAAATCCCTTATAGATAAACTTTTAACAGTTTGCAGTTGAGGGACCACTTCCTTCTTTATGGTACCAGTTTCAACCATATAAGCCATGGTAATTTCGGCCGGCATCGGGGTTATTTTTGTTTGGTATTTTTTTATCCAAGTATTATGGATAGCAAAAATATCTGGCCCTCTATCTTCGGCCCAGGCGTTTAACAATTCATTTTCATATTCTTCATAACGTAATTTACGGAACTCAATGGTTATATTTGGATGTATTGCTTGATATTTAGAAATAATAGTATCAAAAGCCTCAGAATCATCAAATGCTTGCCAGAAGGTTAAAACTATTGGCTTAGTGGCTTCTTGCGTTTGGTTATTAACCGTTTTACAACCAAAACCAGAACTTAGAATAAAAATAAGTAAAAGTGAAAAAATTATTATTTTTTTTGTCATAATATTTAAAATCCTGTTACTTATTTTGTTAAACAGGAAAGTTATAAAGTATTTTTATTATACCAAAAATACCTTAAAAAATAAAATAAAAACCCGCCAAGATCAGCGGGCCTTTAAAGATCGAAAAATTTGTTTAAGATAAATCCTGTCTATTTTCTATTTCTTCTAGTTTTACACTTAGCAATTTACTAACACCATCAGATTGCATAGTAACGCCATAAAGAATATTAGCTCTTTTCATTGAAGCTCTGTTATGGGTAATTACAATAAATTGAGTTTTATTAGATAAATCATCTAAAATTTGAGCCAATCTCTCTGAATTAGCTTCATCTAGGGCGGCATCAACTTCATCTAAAACCACAAATGGTGATGGGTTGGCACTAATAATAGCACAAATAAGAGCAATGGCGGTTAGAGCTCTTTCTCCTCCAGATAACATAGAGATTGTTTGTATTTTTTTACCCGGTGGGGTGGCCTGGATTTCGATTCCAGCAACACCCAAAGCATTCCTTTTCTTCAGGAGTTTAACTCTTTTTAAGCTATCACTACTGGGGTTTAACTCTATAACATCCGGGTTTCCCGGTAATTGCAAATTTTTTTCTTCTTCATTTAATTTAAATATTTTTGCGCTACCGCCATTAAATAAAATTTTAAAATATTCACTAAATTTTTCTGAAATAATTTTAAATTCATGGTCAAAACGATCTTTAATATTAAGATCAAGTTCTGAAATAATTTTTTCTAGTGATTTAACCGCATTATTTAAATCATTCGTTTGGTTACTCAAAAAATTGAATCGTTCTTTTGTTTCGTTAAATTCTTTTTCAGTTTCTGGGTCAATACCGCCAATTAATTCTAGTTGATTTTTGCAATCCGTTAATCTTTTATGCCATTTAGTTATATCAACCACATCCTCAGTTATTTTGTGAGCCTTTATTTCGTTTAAATTTAACTCATCATTTCTTATATTATTTTCTAAATCTTCTAACTTAGTTTCTTGTCTGGTTGCTTCAATTTTTAAATCACTAAGTTCCGCTGAAAGAGAGTTTATTTCTTGTTGCAATTCTTGAAGACGATGTTGAATTTCAAAAGTTTGAGACTTTTCTTTTTCTTTCGCGTAATTAAGTTCATTTATTTTTTCTTCTAAATTTTTTATTTTAGAATCAACGTTTTTTAAAAGAATGGTTATTCTATTTTTTTCTGTTTCTATAGCACTTACGTCGATTTTAATTTGGCTTTTAGCCAATTTAATTTTTATCTCAGATATTTCTTTGATAGTTTGATCTTTCTTTTCCTGAAGTAATTTTAAACGCTCCTTAGTAGATGATATTTTTAAACGATGCTCATTTAATTTATCTAAAGTGGTCTGTTTTTTCTCTTTTAATTCACGAGTCTGGCTCTTAGTCCACAAAACTTTTACCTCCTCTTCAAGTAATTTTATTATTTTTAATAAATCTGTTTTTTCATTTTCTATTTGGCTGGCATCAAATTTTATTTGGCTTTTATCCAGTTTAATTTTTAACTCAGCAATCTCTTTTTCACTCTGTCTTTTTTTATCTTCCAGTAATTTTAATCTTTCGTTTATAGACGACAATCTAAGAAGTTCACTGCTTAGTTCATTATTTAAATTTTGACGATCTTCACTTTTACTAATAATTTCATCTTGAATTTCTTTGATTCGATTTAATTTATCGGCGTTTTCGTCGGCTAAATACTCTCTTATTTGATCTTGAAAAGTATTCTTAGCCTCTTCAATCATTTTTTTTACTTTTTCTAGATCAGCTTCTTTTTTTATAGATTCCAGACAACCTAAAAATTCTTCTATAATGCGACTTATTTCTTCGCGGTTATTTTTTGTATTGCCGGGTTTTTTTAATTCATTTTTAATAGCTTCAAGTTCGCGACTCAAAAGACTTACCTGATTAAAAATATCACTTAGTTTGTTTCGCAAAGAAATTTCTTTTTCGTGGTTATTTTCTTGTTGTAATTTTTCTATTTCTAAATTTAAATTAGTTAGTTCGGTTCCTAATTCTTCGTGTTTATTACTAAGCCAAGATACGTCGAATTGACCTTGAGCCTCTAGATTAGCCTCTAAAGTGGCTTCTAATTTATTTATTTGTTTAAGATACTCGCCAACAGTTAACTCTTTTTTTTCAATTTCATGGCGAACGGCGTAAGCTTTATTTATTTCTTTTTCTAAGTCAGTAAGCTCTTCTTGATATATTTTTTCGTTTTGATTATTTTGATTGTAGTCTAAATTAGAAATTTCACTTTCTATTTTTTCTAAATCAGAAGTTAATTCATTATTTTTATTATTAAGCCAAGAAATATCAAATTGCCCTTGGGATTCAAATTGCACTTCTAATTCGGCTTGTAATTTAGCAAGCTGCCTGAGTAATTGATTCTTTTCTATCTCTAATTCCTTAAGTTGTGGTTGCAGAGAATTTATTTCTTGAAAATTATTAGTTGTTCTGATTTGGTTTAATTCTTCACTTAATTTGGCTAACTTATTATCCCTATCTATTTTTATCTTTTCTAAGTCTAAAAACTTTTTATTAACAGTTTCTAACTTTGTATTAGATTCCTGGTATAAAAAATTGTAATAATTAAATTGGTTACTCGTTAAATCGCTTTCTATTTCGCTCCGGCGTTTTAATTTTTCCACCTGACGAGTGAGACTTTTAAGTCGAGGACGTATTTCTGTTAGTAGCATTTCCACTTGTTGTAAATTCTCATAACTACCCTCTAACTTATTTAAAGAAGAATCTCTTTTTATTTGAAATTGTTTAACTCCGGTAGCTTCGTCAAAAAAATCTTTACGCTCCGAGGCGTTAGTATTTAAAAAATTCTCAACCATGCCCTGTCCGATAACACTGTATGTTTTTTGTCCGACACTTGCTTTAGCAAGGAGCATTTGAATGTCGGCTAAACGAACTCTTTTATTATTAATTAAATACTCGCTATCTCCACTGCGATAAATACGGCGGGTGATTATAATTTCATCAGCATTTAAAAATTCACGAATTTTATCAAAATCTAATTCCTCTTGAATCTCCCCGTTATCCGGTTTCAGATCATCAAAAAAACGTAAAGATTCTTTATCCTGATTATTTAATATTAATGATACCTCAGCCAAGCTTAATTGATTTTTTTTGTCTGATCCAGAAAAAATAACATCTTCACTTTTTTTACCACGGAGTGTTTTAAGACTTTGTTCGCCTAAAACCCAGCGAATAGCATCAGCGATATTTGATTTACCTGATCCATTTGGGCCAACTATAGAAGTTAAACCTCTTTTTCCGCCAGCGATTAAGCCAGGAAAAACAAGTTTATTTTTATCAGCGAAGGATTTAAATCCTTGAATTTCTAATTTTTCTAAATACATAAATAAAATAAATCTAGAGTCGTAAAGCGTTGCACTTTTGCAAACATTGCTTTATGATAACTATATAATAAACTGTTATCACCTAAAAGACAATGGAATGATTATTTCTATCGGTGGCAATCATGGTTCAGGTAAAAGTATGCTAGCTAAAAGATTAGCAACAACTTTGGGTTGGCCTCGTTATTATATGGGTGGCTTGCGTCGCGAAGCCGCGACCAAAAGAGGCCTTACTTTAGCAGAGTACAATAAATTAGGCGAAGATGATCCTAGTACTGATTTAGAGGTTGATGAATATCAAAAAAAGTTAGGAGAAACTGAGGATAATTTTATAATTGAAGGCAGAACTTCTTGGCATTTTATACCAAAATCACTGAAACTTTATTTAGATGTTAGCGATGAAGAGGGGGCTAAACGCATTTTTTTAGCTAATAGATTAGGTGAAGACAAATCAATGGAAACCTTAGAGGATGTTCTTAGAAGCGTAAAAACACGTAAAACTAGCGATAAAAAGAGATATTTAAAATTTTTTAATATCGATACTTATGATTTAAAAAATTATGATCATATCATCGACACTACAAATATTAGCCCCGAAGAAGTTTTTAATCAGGCCTATTTAGTGATTAAGGAGGCTTTAGCTAAGGAATTGACCATTGACAAGCCAAGAATTTAATTATAATATTAAACAAGAATAAAAATATTTTATTAAGCAGTAACGGGATTGAAAAATCTCGTTTATGAAATTTTATACTAATATGGCCGAAAAAAAAGCTACTCTGGCCGAAGAGGTTACAGACAAGGATATGGAACTCAAGCCTGGTCTAACCGTCAGAGTTTATCAAAAGATTAAAGAATTGAATTCCAAGGGCGAAGAAAAGGAGCGAATCCAGTATTTTGAAGGTATGATTATCGCTAGAAAACACAATAAAGAAATTGGATCAACTATTACTGTTCGTAAAGTTTCCGATGGTATTGGTGTAGAAAAAATATTTCCTTTAAATTTACCTACTATTACTAAAGTTGAGGTTAAGAAAAAAGCTGAAGTAAAAAGAGCTAAACTTACCTTCTTAAAGAAAGGTTACAAGAAAAGACTTAAAGAAACGGTTGTCCGCTAGATTTATTTTAAAAATCTATAAGTTTTGCGGATTTTTGGGCGAATGGTGAAATTGGTAGACACGCAAGCTTGAGGGGCTTGTGGCCGCAAGGCTGTGGAGGTTCAAATCCTCTTTCGCCCACCACAAGCTTAAAAATGGCAGTCATCTGCCTTAAAGGGCGCATAGCTCAGCTGGTTAGAGCACTTCGTTTACACCGAAGGGGTCCAGGGTTCGAATCCTTGTGCGCCCACATAACAATAAAACCCACTGTAAGGTGGGTTTTATTATTATACAAGGATGAGAAGTTTATGCCCCGGAACTTTAGCGTAGGGGTAAATCCTTGTGCGCCCACATAACAATAAAACCCCAAAAATGGATTTTTTTTACCAACAAATAGAGGAATTCGAAGTTTAGGCTTAAATGGGTAAAAATATGGGTAGCTATCTTTACAGTATGTGATTTTAAATTTACAATTAGAGGTATTCTATGATAAAAGAGAAAAAAACAAAAAATCCAGAAGAGACATTTTCTTTAGGGAAAGAATTGGGTCAAAATTGCCAAGGAGGCGAAACTTTTTTATTGTTAGGCTCTTTAGGTGCCGGAAAAACTTGTTTAACTCAAGGAATAGCAAAAGGATTAGGCGTACGAGTTAAAGTAAATAGTCCGACATTTAATATAATGAAAATCTATAAAATAAAAATAGGTATTTTATGTCACATTGACGCTTATCGTTTAAATTCAGGACAAGACTTAGAAATGATCGGGCTTAGTGATTATTTAGGTAAAAAGGATACTGTGGTAGTAATTGAGTGGGCAGAAAAAGTAAAAAGTATTTGGCCAAAAAATAAAATAAAAATAAAACTAAAAACCATTAAAGATGGCAGAGAGATAAAAATATTTTAAAAAATAACTTCCTTTAATCGGAGTTATTTTTTTGTTTTAAGAAGGTAAATAATTAAAATAAAAACATTTACACTAATTAAAAAGTCAGCTAAGTTAAAAACAGTAAACCATTTTAAATCTAAATAATCAATAACATAGTTATATTTTAGGCGGTCTATTAGGTTACTAAGAGAGCCTAGGATGATGCCAAAATAAGAAATAATTTCTAAGCGGCTTAATTTTTTTATATTTATTAGTAAGTAGAGAAAAATAGCTGAAAGAATAATCGTTATAAAAATTTTTAACCAGTCACCGCTAAGTGGCAAGGAAAAGGCAATTTTGTAATTAGGTACGAAATTAAAGGTTAAAATATTTTTAATTATATCATGTTGGTTGTTTGGCCAAAAAGTAATAGCTAAAAATTTTAAATAACGATCAAATAAAAAAAACATAGCCATAGTAATTAGCCAGGCTATGTGTTTAAAAGAAAGTTTAAAAGTATTATTATTCATTTTCCTGTAACTCCGTTTTGCAGGCTATGCATGAGCTGGCGACGGGGCGAGCGATTAATCTTTTTTGGTTAATTGGTTTTTTACAATATTTACAAATACCATAAGTACCGCTACTGATTCTTTCTAAGGCACCATCAATATCCTCAAGAGTTTTTTCTAAAACTTTTTCAGTCAGCAGGTTGGTGGTGTAATCATTAATTTCTTGAGCGTTTTCGTCTGGTTTATCACCATATTCCGGAAATTTGGCACCAAGATTATCAGAGTCGTGGCTATCTTGTTTAGCTACTTCAGTGAGTTCGTTTAATAGCTGTTCTTTTCTTGTAAGAAGCTCAGTTTTTATCTTTAAAATAGCCTCTTTCGTTAGTTCTTTTTCCATACTTTTAGTGTTAATTTCGGGTAAAAAATTAATCCGCCGGTTGGCGGAAAATCTGTTTCATTTGCTATAATTATAAGATAAAAAAAGATGTTTGACAAGATATAAGGCCTTTGCTATTATTTGCTTGTTGAATCAAGTAAAATTGATTAATTTTTTAAAAATACACTATGGAGTGGTAGCTCAGTTGGTTAGAGCGCCTGCCTGTCACGCAGGAGGTCGCGGGTTCGAGTCCCGTCCATTCCGCCAAGATAAAAGACCTAAGTAAAATTAGGTCTTTTTATATAAACTATTAATAAAAATTAGCTGCCAATTTGTATTTCTTGGCAATAAGAGTCTAGTCTTTTCTGACTGTCAATTAACGGTTTAAGAGACACCTCTTCAACTAGATTTTCTTTCTCGTTATAGCCAAAAGGGTTGTCTAAATCTTTTATAAAATAAATCATATAAATTAAAATAAAACTAACAAAAGAAATAAAAAATATGCTTTCATAAAATGGATCCATTTTTATAAATATTAAACCGAGCACTAAAATTAAAGTAATTATTTCTGCAATGGCATATCCGGTTCCTAAAAATGAGGTCTCTCTGATTGTGTGTACTCGATTAATCATTCTTCTAATAGAATTTTGCTCTTGTTTTAGTCTGACAATAAAATTAGCCTGAGTTTGGCTTTCAAAATTTAAAAAGTCATCATTAAAAGATTTTAATTTTTCCATTAGAATATTAGTTCTCTCTTTCTTGTAGAACCAATCAATCAATATTTTATTAAATTGTGATAATTTAAGTAAAAAATTTTTAGCTTCAGCACTCTTTTTATTTTTATAAATAATTAAACCTTCGTCGGCCATAGTTTCTAGGCTAGAAGACAAATCGCCT
The DNA here is from genome assembly GCA_964355275.1 of uncultured Gammaproteobacteria bacterium. GTDB lineage: Bacteria > Patescibacteriota > Patescibacteriia > Patescibacteriales > UBA12465 > JAEZRQ01. Next base: position 41,566 of record CAYHCB010000004.1, read on the forward strand.
GGCAATTTTTCGCTTTCCTTGTAATCGACTAAAGTTCCTGAAATTAAAAAACCAATTAAAAAAATATTAGCTGATATAATCGCGGTAAACAATGAATTTAAAGTTAAAAATTCATAATTTAAATAATGAGCTGTAAATTTTAATAAAATAATTATAACTATAAAAGGTATAGTTTTTAAAGCTAATTTCCAGCGTGAGTTAATTGGCAATTTAATCATTATTTTTTTTAACATATTTTTTTAAGTCTCATACCAGTTTCGAAAAGCTCGAAGCCGAACTTATTATAGAAAGGTATTAAAAATTTTTTATTTTCTGGGTCAGCGAATAAACTAATAGAACTAAATTTTTTATTTTTGGTAAATAATAATAAATTATTCATTATCATTTTTCCTATTCCTTTATTTTGATAATCTTTATGGACAACAATATCGTAAAACATACACATTATTCCATCTTCAACAATGCGTCCCATGCCAACAAGTTTATCTTGGTCAAAAATGCTATATACAAAGGAGGATTTATTTAATACTTCTCGCCATTTTTCCTCACTTCTTTTAGTGCACCAACCGACAGTAAATCGCAGAGCATTTATTTGTTCTCCGGATAAGTTTTTATGGGTTGATTCTATTAATTTCATATATAAAAATTATAACACACCACTTTAAAGTAATACTTACTTAAAAAATAATCACAAACTATTGGTTATTTAAATTGGCGGAGGAGAAGGGATTCGGACCCTTGATACCTTATGACAGGTATACCGCGTTTCGAATGCGGCGCAATCAACCGGGCTATGCGACTCCTCCATTAAAATATTATAATTTTTTTAATCTTTCGATTTCAGCTTTATTTAAATATCCCCATTTACCTTCTGGTAAACTACCTAGTTCCAATCCGGCGAAGCTAACTCTTTTTAAATCAATTACTCTTAAGTCAGTCCAATCAAACATGCGACGTATTTGACGTTTTTTACCTTCGCATAAAACAATTTTAAAAAAGCCTGACCCCAAATATTCTACTCTTTTAGCTTTAGCTACTCCTTCATCTAAATTAAAAGGGATACCTTTTATAAAGGCAGCCTTAGCTTTTTGAGCGCTTAAATCACTTATATCGGATCTAACTTTTACTTCATAAACTTTTTCATGAGCCAATCTAGGATGAGTTAATTTTAAAGTTAAATCTCCATCATTACTTAAAAGTAATAGGCCGCGACTATTTTTATCTAATCTTCCGACTGTAAAAACGCCACTAGGAAGTGACTCGGCTAACTCAAAAATATTTTTTTCTCCTTTAAATTGTCGGTTAGTGCAGGTGTAGCCTATAGGTTTATTCATTTTTATATAAACCTTTTCTCTAGGGGCGCCAATAATTTGTCCGCGAACTTTAACGGCGTCATTATCGTCGGCCATGTCTCCCGGTTTAGCTAATTCTCCATTAATTTTTACTTGTCCACGACGAATTAAGTCTTCAGCCGCACGACGAGAGCAGTAACCAGATTCAGCAATTAATTTTTGTAGGATTCTTTTCATTTTATTTTTATATTTTGTTTTAAACTTAAGCCGCCTAATAAGGCAATAATCACCCAAAACAAAACAGATAAGTCATTTTTAAAATATGGAACGTCAACTAGGCCGTGTATTAATAATACAAGCATAAAGCCAAAAAGTCCCAAGGCGATAAATCTTTCCGGGTCATTTTTTTCTTTGTTAAATAATAGAGCAGATTGCCATAGAAACTTAGCAATAATCCACAAGAATAACAAGGCGCCAAAGATTCCGAGTTCGCTCCAAAAATTTAGGAAAATATTATGAGGGTACATGTAAATTTCTGTTGGCTGCCACATTTGTTTACGGTAATCAGCCGAATTTCTTATTTTTTCTAGCCAGTTCGGGTCATTATTTTTTACAAATATTCCTTCTTGATGATAAGGGGCAACCATTTTTTGATAATTGCTTAAACCGGCGCCCTGTAAAAAAAGATTATTGCTTAGCATCTTTTTTGTTTCAATCCATTGCTGGCGCCTTATTTGTCCAGATAAATCATTTAAAGTAATTTTTTCTAAAGTAAATTGACGAAGTGGACTATAGCTAGCGATAATAATAACTGTAATTGTTGCTAGGATAATTACCCCTATTCGCACTTTTTTATTAATAAATAAAGAAAAAATAAAACCAGCAACCATTATACCAACTAAGGCGCCTTCTGATTTAGCAAAAATGATAGCTAAAAGAGATAAAAATATTGTAATAATTAAAAAAAGTTTTTCTTGCCATCCTTTATCTTTTAAAATAGAAATTAAGTAGCCGCTAAAGAGCAGGGTTAGTGGTGCTAAAAATAAACCAACAGCATTAGGGTAGCCAAAGAAAGAAACTACTCGCCTGGTTTCTTCTATTGCCCAGAAAGGATTAGAAATAAAGTATCCAGTAAATTTTTGATAAATAGCAAAAATTGAAACAATTAAAGCAGAGGTAGCTAGTGACCAAATAATTTTTTTACGACCACTGGCCGAAGAAAATAAATTTATTATCAATATAAAAAGAAGTAATGGTTCAAAAAAATAAGCTTTCCATACTCCTAGTGATTCATTGCTAATGCCAGCGCTAATAATAGCTATCCAGGAAATAAATAATACAGAGATTACTTCCCATTTATAAGGGTAACTAGTATTATTATTTTTTTTAAAAAGATTTTTAAAATTAATACTTTTATAAATAAAAATCCAAAGTGTAAAAGCGATTAAAATCATCGCCTCTAAAACAGTAAACGGGATGCTAATTATATTAAAACGGATTAAATATAGCGGTGTAGTAGCTATTATAAGTAGCGTAGCCAAATCTAAACGCTTCCAAGCTAGAATGGTAAATAGAGTTAAAAATGTGGCAATTATAATGGTCATATAATAATAGTATAACACGGCATTTTTTATAAAAAAACTGCCCCGGTAAAGGGGCGGCTTTTTTATAATTAGGGCTAAATTTAATTAGCTCGTTCTACATATTCGCCGGAGTCAGTATTTATTCTAATAACTTCACCCTCTTCAATAAACATTGGTACACTTATTAAGGCACCGGTTTCTATCTCTACTTGTTTATTAACATTACCGGCGGAATTACCACGCACTCCTGGCGGAGCAGAGACAACTTTAAAATCCATTTTTATTGGTAATTGAATCGTCACCGGTTTACCCTCAAAGTATAAAACAGAAACATCAGTTCCATCTTTTAAGAATTTTGTTTGGTCGCCTAAATCTTCTAAAGCTAAAGTAAATTGTTCGTAATTACCGTTGTCCATAAAATAGGCTTCAACAGCGTCTTTGTATAGAAAGTTAGCTTTTTTAGTTTCAGTTTCCGCTTCTTCTGCTTGGCCTACTCCTTGAAAAGTTTGTTCAAGAACTCGACCATCAATTAGATTACGCAATTTTGTTTTCAACACTGCTCCACCACGACCCATTTTATGATGGTCTGTTTTGGTGATAACATAAGGCTGATTGTTTACTTTAATGACCTTGCCGGTCTTGATTTCACTGATACTTAGCATAGTAATTTCAGTATTTAATAATTAGCGATGAGTGTGGGCAAGAAGCGCCATAATACGCGCCCTCTTAATTGCTTCTGATAACTTTCTTTGGTGCCAAGCACAAACGCCAGTTCTTTTTCCTGGTAAAATTTTTACATAGAAGTTAACGAACTTACGTAAAGATCTAGTGTCTTTATAATCAACATCTAAATTGTTAGCGCAAAAATAGCACTCTTTATTTTTTTTAATGGCCATATTTATTATTTTTTTGTTTAATTATTTTTTAGAAAGGAATGTTTTCAACTCTAATTTCTTCTTCTTGGCCGTTATCCATTGGTCCTTCGGCCTGTATGTCATTTTTAAATTCATTATTACTGCTACCAGCCGTAGCTCCTTGGCGATCAAGCATAATCATATTCTCTAGAACGATTTCGGTGCGGTATCTTTTTATACTATCTTGACCAGTCCACTCAGTTGTTTGTAATCGTCCTTCAACGTAAACCTTTGAACCTTTTCGTAAATATTGTCCGCAAATTTCTGCTAATTTTCTCCAAGCCACAATGTTATGAAATTCTGTCTTCTTTTGTTGTTGGCCTCCTTGGTCGGTCCAAACTAAACTAGTGGCAACACTGAAAGATGCAACTTGCGCCCCTGATGGAGTGTTGCGTATCTCGGGATCACGGGTTAAATTGCCGATGATCATTGCTTTGTTTAAATTCATATTTTTATATAAGCGATAGGGGGTCGCTTGTTATTATTTAGATTAAATCTTTAGCGCTTAGAATACCTTCTAATTTTTCATCTAAATCTTTAAGCTCAGCACGATTCTCTTCTTTTACAACAACCTTTTTAGTGGTTTGTTTAGAGGCAGCTTCTTTTTTTATAGTTTCCTCTTCCTCTTTTTTAGCGTCAAGTTTTTCACGAGAAACTTTAGCTTTAGCTAACTCCTCAGCTGTTTTTGGGGTTACCTTAAGAATCTGATGACGTAATATTTCATGAGACAAACGAAGGTCGGTATCAATTTTAATTAAATCTTTACCATTTAAATCAAATTGGTATAGCTGATAATAACCGTAAACATTATGCTTAATTTCATAAGCTAATTTTTTCTTACCCCAATATTCTGAGTAAGTAATCTTGCCCTCACTATCGGTTAACATTTTTTCAACACGACTAATAATTGTTTTAGCCTCGTCTTCAGTGTACTGATTTGGGACAATGAACATAATCTCATAACGGCTCATGCCCGATGCTTTGGTTTTTGACATAAATTATGTAATACAATGAGTAAAAATATTTACATAGTTTGTAAAATAATTTTTAACTCGTTTTTAAATAAAAACCCTCTAAAGTATTCTAAAACTTAAAGGGTTTACAGAATACCTCTAGTTATCTGCTTCAGAAAAATCTGTGAGATAACTGGCCTTGCAATTAAGCAGGGTCGTGGAAAAGATATATAAAAATATTTTTTTGTATTGATAATTTAGCACGAACTATAAATAATTGCAATAGTCAGAAATTTAGGGTATCGTAAGAAACGTATGATTTATTTCTTTATTTTAGGAAACAACCCAACTCTTTCTTTAGCCGAATTATCGGCTGTTTTGCCTTGTCAGGATGGTCGTTTAATTAATAAAGATTTATTTATTTGGGAAACGGATAATGAAATTGTCCCAGAAAATTTAATTAAAACTTTAGGCGGAACTATAAAAATTGGTGTTTTTGAAAAAATAGTTCCTTTAAAACAAGATTTAACTGACCCAATGTTGGCTATTTGTCTTAAAGTTAGTAAAAATGGAACTGGTAAATTTAATTTTGGTATATCTGATTATGGACAACAACCCCTTTCTTTGACGCCAATTGGGCTAACACTTAAGAAAAAACTCCGCGAAAAAGGGGTAGCTTCCCGCCTAGTTACTAGTCGAGATAAAAATTTATCAAGTGTTGTTGTTGAACAAAATAAATTACTCACTAAGGGCGTTGAAATTGTTTTAGCAGCTGATGGTGGACGTACTTTAGTGGGGCACACAATAGCCGTTCAAGCCTTTAAAGATTTATCAAAACGTGATTTTGGAAGACCAGCACGTGATGACGCCTCTGGCATGTTGCCACCGAAGGTGTCTCAGATTATGATAAACTTAGCTCAAATAAAGAATTATGATGGGCTTATTTTAGATCCTTTTTGCGGTTCAGGAACGATTTTGCAGGAAGCAATATTAATGGGCTTTAATCAGGTTTCCGGAACCGATTTATCGCCGAAAGCCGTAGAAGATACTAAGGAGAATATTAGCTGGTTAAAGGATAAATTTAATTTAACCGGAGTCAAAACTAATATTTTTTTAAAAAATGCCACTAAATTATCAGAATCTTTTAAAAGTGAGAGTGTTGAGGCTATTATTTGCGAACCTTATCTGGGTCCACAACGAGGTTGGAATGATTTAAAAATAGTAAAAGCGGAGCTTGAAGATCTCTATACTAAATCTCTTCGCGAATTTTCTAAAATTTTGAAACCACACGGTCGAGTTGTTATGATTTGGCCAATGTTTTTTGGTAATAAACAAATTAATCCAGATTATTATAAGTTTCAAATTATTAGTAGTTTACCGGAAGAATGGAAAACTAATCCAATTATTAAATTAACTCAAAGAAATACTGTAGTTTATGGCAGGTCGGGGCAGAAAGTTTTCCGAGAAATAGTAGTACTTGAGAAAAAATAAAAAAGCCTTAGTAAAATAAGGCTTTTTTGTTATAAAAAATGATTATTTGTTGATTAAGAAGTTACAAATATCGCCATCAGTAACAATATAATCTTTTCCCTCAGTTTTAATTAAACCAAGTTCTCTGGCCTTAGCATCGCTTCCTACTTCGACGAATTTATCCCATCTAATTACTTCCGCTCTCACAAAACCCTTTATAAAATCGGTATGAATCACGCCAGCGGCATAAGGGGCCTTAGTTCCCGATTTGATTGTCCAAGCGCGACTTTCATCTGGGCCAGTTGTAAAAAAGGTATCAAGGCCTAAAATTTTATAAGCAGCGGCAATTAACTTATCTAATCCGCTTTGATTTAAACCTAATTCTTTTATATATTCTGCCTGATCTTCAATTGGAAGGGCAGTGATTTCTTCTTCCATTTTTACGTTAACAGCAATTACTTGTTCATTTATATTTTTTAAAATAACTTCTCCACCATACCCTTCGTCAACATTGAGTAAGTAAATGATTGGCTTAATGGTAAGTAAGCATAAAGATTTAACATATGGATAGTCAGCTTCGGAAAACTCCAAATCACGAACTGGTTTACCTATAGCTAAGGTGTCATAAATAAGTCTTAGTATTCTGGCTTGAGCAATAATTTCTTTATCGCCGCTTTTTTCCTCTCTTTTTACTTTATCTAAGCGTTTTTCAACCGTAGATAGATCGGCGAAAATAAGTTCCATATTAATCGTCTCTTTGTCACTATCGGGGTCTATTTTATTATTAACATGAATAATATTTTTATCTTTAAAATCTCTAACTACCTCACAAATAGCGTCGCATTCTCTAATGTGAGCTAAAAATTTATTACCTAAGCCCTCACCTTTACTAGCTCCAGCGACTAAACCAGCAATATCTACAAATTCAATAGAAGTTGGAATAACTTTAAGTGGCTTAGATATCTCAGCCAGTTTATCTAAACGAAAGTCCGGCACCTTAACAACCCCCACATTTGGGTCAATAGTACAAAATGGGTAATTAGAGGCGTCGACACTCTTTTTTGTTAGAATATTAAATAGAGAGGATTTCCCAACATTAGGTAAGCCGACAATTCCGATGGATAATGACATATATAGATTAATTAATTTATTCTATTTTATTTAAGCAGGTTTTTGGGAAAATAAAAAGAGGCTCAGGTGGGCCATTTTTTATATTATATAAAAAAATTTATTTATGGGCCTTGTCTGAGCCTCACTTATTTTTGCTGTTTTTAGTTTTTTTACAAAAATAAAAAGCAAAAAAAGTTAGGCTTCATGTTAGATTTTGAAGCATATTTCTCACCAACTCTTGGTAAACAGGGTTCTAAAATAAAAGTTTAATTTTTGATATTTTATCTAGAATCAAATTTTGATTTTTTTGGCTGTATACCCAATTAGCTTTTACCACTCTAACTTTGGTATTTTTTCGGGCTAGTTGAGAAATTTTATTGGAAAATGAACGGAAAGAACTGATTAAAATTGTATTATTTAGTTGTAATTGTAGCAAAGAACATTGATCTTAATTACAGATAAGAAAAATTTACTAACTTATCTGTGTATATTTTAACATTTTTTTAATATGCTAGCAACAGTCTGTCAATTAATTGTTGAAAACTTATTAATAACTTAGTAATTTTTGCTATTATTAAACAAATAACATATTTTGCCAAATATGTAATTTTATTTTTTTTTCTTTCTAAAGTCCACACTTTTATGGACAAAAACTATTTTTTAAAAAAGAAAATCACAAGTTATGCACAGATTAGGCACTTAATTTTAAAATAAAAAAACGATCTAAAGTTATGATTTTAAACTTTGACCGTTTTTTGCTTTTGAGGTTCGGGTGGGAGTCGAACCCACGAATCGCAGTTTTGCAAACTGCTGTGTTAGACCACTTCACCACCGAACCAGTCTTTATAAACCAAAGTTTACATCAACTTTTAATTTCTGCCAAGAGGTATCAACCTTAGATTGTATGGCGTAGTATCCCGCTAAGGCAATCATGGCGGCATTGTCTGTGGTATAAGAAAGTTTTGGTACGATTAAGGGATTTTTTGGTAATTCTTGGCTTACTTTAGCTGCTAAATAATCTCTAAGTTCTAGATTGGCTGATACGCCACCAGAGAGCATAACTGTCTTTGCTTTATATTTTTTAGCGGCGGCAATAGTTTTTTGACTTAAAATGTCAATAATAGCTTCTTGGTAGGCAAAACAATACTCATTTACGCGATTTCTCCAATTTTTATCCTTTTGTAACTGATATAATAAGGCTGTTTTTAATCCAGAGAAAGAAAAATCTAAACCATTTTTTAACATTGGGCGAGGTAGCGTTATATTGTTCCTTTCTCCACTTTCAAAGAAAATTTTGGCATGTTTAGAAATAATTGGGCCACCAGGATAACCAAGTTCTAACATCTTGGCCCCCTTATCGTAAGCCTCACCAGCCGCATCATCGCGAGTTTCCCCAATAATTTTAAAATTATTATGATCTTTCATAAAAACAAGATTAGTGTGTCCCCCTGAAACAGTTAAAACAACCAGAGGAAAAATTACTTTATTTTTAAGATCTAAAAAATCAGAATAAATATGCCCAGCGATATGATTAACCGGGATTAACGGTTTGCCCCAGGCATAAGCTAAAGATCTGGCCGTCTCAGTACCGGTAATTAAAGAAGTGACCAAACCTGGTCCTTTGGTTACAGCTATGGCAGCAATTTTTTTTGGAGTAACCCCGGCTCTAATTAGAGCTTCGTGAACGACTGGAAGAATGTTTAATACATGTTCTCGTGCTGCCACTTCAGGAATAACACCTCCATATTTTTTATGAATTTCTATCTGAGAAGAAATAATATTAGATAAAGTTTTTGATTTTCCAGTTTTAACATTAACATCCACAATTGCGGCTGCCGTTTCATCACAACTTGATTCAATTCCTAATATAAGCATAAGCTAATTGTAGACGATTTTAAAGAAAAGGCAAATATTTTTTTACTTGACACGAGTCGTTTTTGTTTATACAATAAAATCAACAATTTAGTTCCATAAGAGGTTCTAAATTTTTTCATGCAGGTTTTCTGAAATGGTCTCTTCGTCTAGTGGTTAGGACGCCAGGTTTTCATCCTGGTAACAGGAGTTCGATTCTCCTAGGGACTACGAGTTAAAAAATAGGTCAAAAGACCTATTTTTTATTTTTTTGAAAACTTTTACTATACTGTGCTAAAATATAGAAGAAGGATAATAAAAAAATAATCATATGTTTTTAAATAAAGTTGGCAAACCCACAAAAATAAAAAAATTAGTTTATTTAATTACTTGGGTGTTTCTAGGTATTTTATTAAGTTTTATTTTACATGCTTTAGTGGAAACTAGTTATTTATATTGGTTTTTGGCTCATGAAAAAATAGTAATATTTTATGGCGGCTGTGCTTTGCATCCAATTATTCAGATGCTATTTCTATTATTAGGCGCAACCAGTGGGCTCTTCTTAGGTTTATTTTGGTGGCAGAAAGTATATTTAAAAAAGATTTAATTACAAAATTTTTTATTAAAAAATTGTATGCGAAAGTTAAAAGAATATTGGGTAATAATTTTATTAATAAGTTTAATGTCCGGGGGCCTTTTTTATTGGCTGGAGTGGCGCCCCGCTAAAATAAGAATAGATTGTGCGAGTAAAATGCACAAAGCTACGCCGAGTGAATTAGGCGCTGATAAGATAAATGGTACTTTTGATGAAATGCTCACCCTTTGTTTGTTTAAAGCAGGTATAAATAAGTAATTATCTACGTTTTAATTAAAACTAAACCGTCTCTTTTGAAGACGGTTTTTTGAAGATTTACTCATTTATAACTATTTAGTTTTAAAGTAGTCAAAAAGAGTTTCGTCGTGGATGTCGCTTAATATATCACCAAGCTTTTTAAATTGACTGATGTCGTGGTGTGGTTTTTGCAAAAAGAAGACTTTCATATTTTTATTTTCTTCTTTTAACTTTACGATGATTTTAAGCAGAGAATGTTCGGCGGCTTCCCAGTGCATACTATCATCGTTTATATCCATGTTCCATGCTCCTCCGCAGATTATAATGTCAGCCTGACTAAGTCGCCTTAAAAGCATTTTTCTTTCATCGTGGATGAATCCGCCGTGGAAATGCCATTTTAGATTAAGCTCCGACTTAATTTTTTTTTGGGCCTTTTTAAATATCGGGCCGTCTATTCCGTAAAAATTATTTTTACGCGAACCGTCTGGAAAGTCGTTATGCCAAAAGACAACGCGCAATTCCTTTTTTCTATTTTCTTCCATCTTTGTTTAATTTGTTGGCCTAAATTATATTATTATTGTTGATATTTGTCAAGATAGGAGCCATTTAATTTATTAATCCTTAGTGTTTATTTTTTTATTTGAATAAAAAAACTATAAAAGATAAGGCATTTTTGGTATACTAGTAAACATATGAAAAATGTAAAAAAAATTGGCTTAGCTTTAGGCAGCGGTGGATTTAGAGGTTTTGCCTTGATTGGTGTTTTGCAGGCTTTAGATGAAAATAAGATTCCGATTGATTTTATAAGCGGGGCATCGATTGGTTCATTGGTGGCGGCCCATTATGCGGTTTTTAAAGATTTAGATTTACTAAAAGAGGATATAGTGGGTAACTCTAAAAATAAATTACCTTCAATTTTTGATTTAGGCTTTAGGGGTGGATTTGTAAAAGGTGATAAATTTGAAAATTTAGTAACCCGAGTTATCGGTGAACACACTTTTTCTGAGACAAAAATACCGCTTAGGGTTATGACTACAGATTTAAATAATGGGCAGGCTTATGTTTTTAAGGATGGAAAAATATCATTTAGTGTAAGAGCTAGTTGCACGGTGCCAGTTTTGTTTGAGCCGATTAAGATGAACGGACATTATTTTGTAGATGGTGGGCTTAGTGACCCTGTGCCAGTTGAAACTTTAAAAGAGTTGGGGGCTGATATTGTTATTGCAGTTAATCTTTATCACAAAAATGAATTTATAGATAAACGTTTTAATTTAGCCAGAGTGGCGTTAAGAAGCACCCGTATTGTCCTTTATAATTTAGCCCAATCATCTATAAAATCAGCCGACATTGTTATTTCTCCGGATGTATCGGCGTTTGTGCAGGTTAATGATTTAAAAAAATACTTAGATAAAAAGGTTATTGAAAAGATGATAAGTGTTGGTTATAAGGAAACGATGAAAAATATGCAGGCGATTAAAAAGAAATTACAGTAATTTATGAAATATCGTTTTTATACTACATCAAAAAAAGCTTGGGATGGAATGTTTAAGTCTATTTCCGAGGCGACTAAATCAATATATATAGAAATGTATATTTTTTTAGATGATACAAAAATAACTCATGATTTTTTAGGGATGTTAAAAAATAAAGCTCGCGCCGGCATTGAAGTCGTTATTATTGCTGATTATTATGGTAGTTATTATTTGAAAACAGCAGCTATTAATGAACTTAAAGAAGCTGGGGTGGAGTTTATTTTTTTTAGTCATTGGTTACGCCATACCCATCGAAAATTTTTAATTATTGATAATAAAACTGCTTTTTTAGGGGGAGTAAATATTGAAGAAAAAATTCGTGATTGGCGTGATCTCCAAATTAAATTACAGGGACAAATTGTTAAGCCAATTATTAAGTCATTTGCTTACGCCTATAAAATGTCTGGCGGTAAAAAAATTTCAATTCTAAAATATAATAGTTATTCTTTTACTAAGAAACTAAAAAGTTGGTTAATTGATAATTGGTCAAATACTCAGCACTCTTATTATTTAAATAATTACTACCGAGTTAAAATTATTGAGGCTAAACGATCTATTCAAATAGTAACTCCTTATTTGTTGCCACCACGTTGGTTGTTAGCTTTGCTTGATAACGCCGTGCGTCGCGGAATAAACGTAGAAATTATTATGCCTCGGATTACCGATCTAAAATCTCTTAATAAAATTAATTATTTAAATTCTTGTCGTTTATCTGCTCTTGGCGTGAAGTGTTATTTTATGCCAGTTATGACTCACGCTAAACTTATGTTAGTAGATAAAGAAGAGGGTGTTATTGGATCTCAAAATCTGGATGTTCTTTCTTTTGGATTAAATGTTGAAGCGGGAATATTTTTTAGACAAAAGGATATTATAAATAGCCTTAGTCATTTGATTGAAAAATGGAAAAATGAAGCATTTTTATTTATACCGAAGGACCAAAAGATACTTTTTTTGGATCGTTTTTTAATTTCAATTTTTAAATTCTTCTATCCAATTTTTTAGCCTATTTTTTAGCCTATTTTGAGCCCCAATAAGTTAATTATTAGGGGCTTGTTTTTTTGATAGTTTTAAGCTATTATGTAGGCTAACTTATATTATTTTAAAATAAAATGTCATCCGATTTTATAAAAATTCGCGGAGCTCGCGCTAACAATTTAAAGAACGTAAATCTTGATATTCCTCGTAATAAGCTAGTGGTAATTACCGGATTATCAGGATCAGGTAAATCGTCTTTAGCATTTGATACTATTTACGCTGAAGGACAACGCCGCTATGTTGAATCTTTATCTTCTTATGCTCGGCAGTTTGTTGGTTTAATGGATAAGCCAGATGTTGATATTATTGAAGGACTATCTCCGGCTATATCAATCGATCAACGTACAGTAGGTAGTAATCCCCGTTCAACGGTAGGAACAATTACCGAAATTTATGATTATTTTCGTCTTCTCTATGCTAAGGCTGGTGTGCCTCATTGCCCAAATTGTAAAAGTAAACTAAAAAAAGAAAATATTGCTACAGAGAATGGTAAAAAAAATCAGGAAATAAAAGATAAGACACTTTTTTATGTTTGTTCTTCTTGTTCTTTTAAGAGAACTGAGCTTGAACCAAGGGATTTCTCCTTTAATTCAAGTTATGGCGCCTGTTCTTCTTGTGGCGGATTGGGGACTAAACTAGAAATTGATGAGTTATTAATTTTTAATAACAATTTAAGTATTAATCAGGGGGCCATTAAATCTTTAGCTCACACCAATTCTAATAATCAATCTTGCTTGTTATCCGATTTAAAAAAATTAGCAGAGCGTCATGATTTTAATTTAGACCTTCCTATTAAATCTTTAAATATTAATCAGAAGAAGGTTTTATTATGGGGTGATGATTTTTTTAATGGTTTGGTGGATTATTTGATGTCTAGATATAGCGCCACTAAATCTAATTTTGTAAAACAAGAAATTGAAAAAATAATGCATTTATCCGTTTGTTCAGATTGTCATGGTACCAGACTGCGACCAGAAGCTTTAGCCGTTAAAGTATGTAATTATAATATTTATGATTTAGCTAATTTAAATATTTTAAAATTAAAAGATATTTTTCAGGAATGGCAGTTGAATGATAAAAGTTTTAATGGTAAGGCGATTGTCGTTATTCCGATTATAAAAGAGATTGTAAAAAATTTAGAATTTTTATCAAAAGTGGGATTAGATTATCTTACTTTGTCTCGTGGAGCGGCTAGCTTATCTGGTGGTGAAGCGCAACGTATTAGATTAGCGACTCAGGTTGGCTCTACTTTAAGTGGGGTCTTATATGTTTTAGATGAACCTTCTATTGGCTTGCATCAAAGAGATAACGATAAATTAATTGAAACGCTTAAGCGTTTACGTGATAATGGTAATACGGTTATTGTTGTTGAGCACGACGAAACTACGATGTTGGCAGCTGATCATTTAATTGATATGGGTCCGGGTGCTGGGGAATATGGTGGAGAAGTAATTTTTTCTGGGAAACCTGAAGAGATAAAAAATTGCCCAGAGTCTTTAACTGGTGATTATTTAGCTAAAAGAAAAACTATTAAGATTAGAGGGATTGCTAGAAAAGACAGTAATCGATCAATAAAAATTATTGGTGCCTGTGAGCATAATTTAAAAAATATTGATGTTAATATTCCACTAGGTAAACTAGTCGCAATAACTGGCGTTTCTGGCTCCGGTAAATCTACTTTAATGAGCGATATTTTAGCTAATGCACTCAATAAAAAGTTTTATAGAGCTAAACTTGAACCCGGAAAACATCAAGAAATTAAAGGATTGGAAAATATAGATAAGGTAATTGATATTGATCAGTCACCAATTGGTCGCACACCGCGTTCTAATCCAGCCACCTACACTGGCCTATTTACTTATATTAGAGACTTATATGCTAGTTTGCCGGAAGCCAAGATGAAGGGCTTAGAAGCCGGACATTTTTCTTTTAATGTTCCTGGTGGCCGTTGTGAAAATTGTTCAGGCGATGGTGTTATTAAAGTAGAGATGCAATTTTTATCTGATGTTTATTTAACTTGCGACGTTTGTAATGCTCAACGCTTTAAACCTCGTGTTTTAGCTGTAACCTACCAAGGAAAAAATATTTATGAAGTATTAAATATGACAGTTAAAGAGGCAATGTCTTTTTTTAGGGATCAATCAGCTTTATATCATAAATTGGAAACACTTCATCAAGTTGGATTGGGTTATATTAGGTTAGGTCAAGCGGCAACTACTTTTTCTGGTGGCGAAGCTCAAAGAATAAAATTAGCCACCGAACTGTCACGTCGGGCAACCGGTAAGACTTTATATATTTTAGATGAACCAACGACCGGACTACATTTTGCCGATATTGATAGATTGCTCCATGTTTTAAATTTGTTAGTTGATCAAGGTAATTCGGTATTAATTATTGAACATAATTTAGATGTTATAAAGGCAGTAGATTGGATTATTGATATGGGGCCTGGTGGCGGAGATAGCGGCGGAAGAGTTGTAGCCGAAGGTACGCCAGCTCAAGTATCTAAAATAAAGGAATCCTATACTGGTCAGTATTTGAAAAAAATAATATAAAAAAGTCACCCCGATTGGGGTGACTTTTTATTAATAAAAAATTATACTTTTATATAATTTCTAGTATTTTTAATTCTAGTTCACCGGTTTTAGTATTAAGTATCGCAAATGAAGATTTACTAAAAACTTCACTTAGTGTTCCGGGGTTAGCAATAATTAAACCATCTTCTTTTAGTAACCAGGGTTTATGAGTGTGACCATGGAAAGCAAAATCAAAATTATGATTAATGGCTAATATTTTTTTTAAATCACTTGGTTTGTGAATTATTAATATTTTTTGATTATCAATTTCTATTTCCAATTTGTCTTTATCGTAAATTAAATTCTTAATTTTTTTAGTATCTGTAAGATGAAATGAGTCTGCATTACCACCAACTAAAAATATCTCACCGGAAAAATTAGTAGTAAGATATTCTAAGGTGTCTGTGTTACTTAAATCGCCGCAGAAAATAAGTTTTGGTATTTTATATTTTTTTACCCACGATAAAAATATTTTTAGGTTAGGTATATTGTCGTGAAGATCAGAAAAAATAGCTATTTTCATTTACTTGTTTTTAATTTTATTTCGTAAGCCATTTGTTCTAATTTGCGAAGGTGCCCTTTGGCTTGATCATACTTAGTTCGAAGATAGCCGGTCATATCAAAATCAATTAATTGATCCATTATGTCGTTAGATAATTTTTTGATAATTTCTACTTGTTCGAAATTTCCAGTTGCCGCCTCATTGGTCGCACGTCTTACAAGTTCGCCAAGTAAATCACAAATACCGCCTAAATAGGCATCATTATCTAATTTTAATTTTTTTATTTTATCAATTTTTTCACCTTTTATAACAAAAGATAATAATTTAGCTTCAACATATTCCTCAACAGCTGCTCGGTATGCCCCCTCTTTTTCGATTCTTTTTAAGCTAAATTTTTTTTCAAGTTGCAGAAGTGTTGCTTCCATTTCTTTTAATTTAGCATCAGCAATTTTTATCTCATTACGGTGTAAAGCAAAAATAGCTTTTTTAGAATGAAATAATACATCGTTAGCTAGAGAGATAATTTGTCTACGCTGACCCTCCTGGTCTTTATAATTTTTTTTCAGTTCGGTGATAAACTTATGATTAATCATATTATATTTTTAAATTTAAATAACCCGAAAAATTTCGTCTAAACTTGTTTCTCCTGCTAAAGCTTTTAGAATCCCATCGGCAACGATAGTAACGGTGCCATTTTTTATGGCCGCTTGTTCTATTTCGTAATCTGTAATATTAGGATTTTGTATTAATTTTTGTATTTCAGGAGTTACGGTAATAGTTTCGTATAATCCAACTCTACCTTTATATCCAATGTTGCCACACTTATCACAACCAGTGCTTGTAAAGAAATTTAAATCGCTGGGAATAACTAATAGTGGGTTATTAATTTGGCTTAAAATATTTTTTACTTTATTTATTGTTTCTTCGTCTGTGGTTGCCGGTTTTTTACAATAAGGACAGAGACGACGAACTAATCTTTGGCCGATTGAGAATTCTAAAGAATTAGCCAGGGCTTGTCTTTCGACTCCTAATCCAGAAAAACGAGAAATTGCCCCCGCGGCACTATTAGCATGAATAGTAGATAACACCAAGTGACCGGTAGAAGCCGCCTCAATCGCAATTTTAGCTGTTTCATTATCACGGATTTCACCAATCATCATAATATTTGGATTTTGGCGGAGTAAAGAACGCATTGCTGAAGCAAAAGTGTAGCCGTGCTCGCTGTCTATTTGAGTTTGCATGACTCCCGCTAATTGATATTCAATAGGATCTTCAACAGTAATTATTTTAACATCAGGTTTATTTATTTTATTTAAAATACTATATAAGGTTGTAGTTTTTCCTGATCCAGTTGGACCGGTAGTGATAATAATTCCTTTAGTTTTTTTAATAGCCTCTTGAAGAGATTTTAAGGCAACTGAAGTAATACCTAGCGTTTCCATATTTAAATTAGCCGCGGAAGTGCTAAGCAAACGAATAACGATTGTCTCTCCATAGCCACCAGAAATAATAGACAAACGACAGTCCATTTTTTTATCAACTAAACGTAAACTAAAACGACCATCTAAGGTTGCTATTTTTATATTAGTGGCAAAACCGGCTAGTATTTTCATTTCCGAGAGAACTGGTAGATAAGCGGTTGTTGGTAGATTTAAGACATCATGCAACACACCATCAATACGGAAACGAACTTTAACATCAGATTCACTTGGTTCAATGTGAATATCTCCAGCATTACTTTGAATAGCTAGAGACATGATTAAGGTAATAATTTCTTTAGACGGGATATTATTTACTAGCTCAGACATTTGTTTAACATCTTGGCTTATTGTAGCGGCCCTGGTTAGATCTTCATTACTAATATTTAAGCCACGACCGATAGTTTGGGAAACCACAATATCATAAAGTTCATTGATATAATCGAAGTTACCAATTACGCGATAAACCTCTTCTAGTGACGTGATACCGTCAAAACACTTAAGAACGCCATCTTGTAACATAGTAATCATGCCATTTTCAATGGCCTGCTGTAAAATTTTAAACGAGGGAGCCTTATCAATCGTTAGTTGTTTTAGATTATCAACCATCGTAAAAATTTCATAAATACCAAGACGACCCTTGTAGCTTGTATAATTACAACTTGGGCAACCGGGACCAGCCTGATAAAGAGTTGGTAAATTATGAGGTATATTCACTCCTGATTTAGGAGAAACAACGGCTAATATTTTATCAACTTGAGCCTTTTCTTCGATATTTAAAATATGTGTAGTGCGGCAATTAGTGCATAAACGACGCACTAAACGTTGTCCAATAACAGCGTTAATAGAAGGGACTAAGAAATAAGGTTTAACCCCAAGATCTATAAGGCGAGGAATAACGCCAGCGGCGTCATTAGTGTGTAAAGTCGATAGTACCAAGTGTCCGGTTATTGAAGCTTGTACAGCTATTTCGGCAGTTTCAAGATCACGAATTTCACCGATCATTAAAACATTAGGATCTTGACGTAAAATTGAACGTAAGCCATCAGAAAAAGAGTAACCTTTTTTTGTGTCAACTTGACTTTGATTAATTCCGGTAAGCTGATATTCAATTGGATCCTCTAAAGTGATAATTTTGGTCCCTGGTTTATTTAATTTATTTAAAATAGCATATAGCGAGGTAGTTTTTCCTGATCCAGTTGGCCCAGTTGTTAAAATTAAACCATTTGGTTTAGCTATTTCTCTTTTTAAAATTTCAAAAACTTCATTTCTAATTCCTAATTTTTCAAATTCTAAAGAAGCGGCTGATGAGTCAAGCAGACGCATTACTACACTTTCACCATAGGCGGTGGGTAAAAAAGAGGAACGAACATCAAGCTTTCTATCAGACAAAGCAATGCTATAACGACCATCTTGAGGTTTATCGGTTATATTAATTTTTACCTTAGCTAATATTTTTATACGAGTGGCAATCTTTTGCCACTTACCGCCAGTTATAACGGCTGCCTCCTGAAGTACGCCATCAATTCGTAAACGGATGACAGCTCCTTTTTCTTCAGCTTCAATATGGATATCACTAGCGCCAACTTTAATCGCCGTAGCCAGCATTAAAGTAACCACATCAGAAATACTTACCTCATTAATTTTTTGATTAAGTAAGTGATAATCAGTTAACTCCTCTTTAAATTGGTTTAATTTTTCTTCGCTTATTTCTACTAAACCTTTATATTGCTTAACTTTAGGTAGCGTCTTATAAAGATCAAAAGCATGATTAAGACTCTCTTCGGAAATTAAAAAAACTGATCCTTTGGCAAAATATCTGTCAGCTAATTCGTCGGTTAAATCTATAACAGTTTGGTTTATGACGGTGGCTCCAAATTGAATCCCGGTGCCATCATAATAAAAACAAACCAATTTTAAATCATTGGCTGTTTCTTCGTCAATTAAACCTAAGGCTTCAGGGCTGATAGGAAAGCCAACTAAACTAATATAAGGCAAGTTTTGCGCTCTTGCCTTAGATTCAGTTGATCTTTCAATTTCTTTAGCCTTTATTTCGGCTTGCTTTTTAGAAAATTTATCTAAAATTGAGCCCTCCTCAGGTAAATCATCATGAATTAAATTATCAATAGAGGCTAAATCACTCATAGTCAGAAATTTATGATTATTTTTTTGATTTGCGGTTTTTACTTTTATTAAATATTCTCTCCAGTTTAGCTTTTACACCAGTTTCTTTTAGTTCTAAAAATAGAATAGTCCAGGCGGATGTTTGAAAAACCATTAAAACAGCGGCAGCAGTTACAAGTAGTAAAAAAGAAAAACCAGTGATCACGTAAAGAGGAAACACTAAATTAAATATAATTAAAGTTAGCATGATTGGTAATAAAATAACTGACAAGACAAAAGCGACAAGTAAACCAATTAGGAAGTTAAAAAGAAATAGTAAAATAGCCATTTCTAAACTGACTAACCAATTTTTATAAAATAGTTTATAACCAGATTCAAAGGCTTGAACAAATGTTTGTTTTTCTAAGATAACACCAGCAATAGAATATTTTATAATTAAAGACAGGGAAATAGCTATCGGTAAGAATATTATAAAAAATATTGTGTAAACTAAAATAGCTAAACTGGAATCTCTAAAAAATAAAAAAATAAGAGGTAGACTTAGTAGAAAGAAAAGCGCTGTAATTAATATTTTAAGACTGATATTTAATCCTAAAACTGGCCAGAAATTTACATCAGGGGTGGAAATCTCCGTCCAAACACTTGCTTGTTTTTCTTTATTTTTATTATTTAAATAAACTTTAGTCCAACTTACTAAGGCTATTTGAGATTTTATACAAACCCATAAGACAGCTAGCACAATAATGGCCATTAATATAAGTAAGAGAAATAACCCTAAACCTGTTTGTGGGTTAGAAACGCATACTCGACATAAATCTAACCAAAAAGAAGTATTCATTAAAACTGAGCCTGATTCCATTTTTTGATAAACTCCGGCACCGTAGTCTTCGTTAAGAAGTTTTGTCAGAATTTGATATTCACCGCCAGCGGATAATAAGAAGGCTAAAAAGCCAAATATCCATAATTTTTTATGTTGCTTGGTAATTGTCCAAGCAGAATTTAAGACTGATCGGTAAGAAAACATAATTTTTTTGCTAATTTTTTATAGTTTTTTATTAAATAAACCTATTTTAAATAGATTGAAAAAAAATAAAATCTTTGTTAATATTATATCATATTTATGAAATAATCTCCAAATCATTATGAGCCAAGTAATTACCGATGAGAAGTTAGTGGATGAAATCTTAAGCAGAGGTGTTGAAAGGGTTTATCCAAACCGTGAAGAACTTAAGAAAAAACTTATGTCCGGCGATCGGATTCGTCTTTATTGTGGTTTTGATCCAAGCGCGGCCTCACTACATGTCGGGAATGCTATTTTAATTTCTAAATTAGGTCAATTTCAAAAATTAGGCCATGAAGTTATTTTTTTAATAGGTGGTTTTACTGGCATGATTGGTGACCCGACAGACAAAATGGCCGCTCGTAGTAAACTGACCAGAGAAGAGGTGATGTTAAATGCTACTAATTTTAAACAACAAGCCTCTGCTTATTTGTCTTTTGAGGGCAATAATCCAGCTGAAGTAAAATATAATAATGATTGGAACGATAAACTTTCTTTCAAAGATTTAATTGAACTTGCCTCTAACTTTACTGTTCAGCAAATGATTCAAAGAGATATGTTCCAAAAAAGATTAGCCGAAGAAAAGCCAATATTTTTGCATGAATTTTTGTATCCACTGGCACAAGCTTATGATAGTGTTTTTATGGATGTTGATTTAGAGGTTGGCGGAAATGATCAAATGTTTAATATGATGTGTGGCCGTGATTTACTTAAAACTTTAAAGGGTAAAGATAAATCAGTCCTAACTATGAAATTGTTATCTGATAATAACGGTAAAAAAATGGGCAAAAGTGAGGGTAATGCTTTTTTCTTAGATGACACAGCAAATGATATGTATGGCAAAGTAATGTCTTGGGCTGATGGTGTTATCGCTTCAGCTTTTGAACTTTGTACTGAGGTAGAAATGAGTGAGGTTTCTCAGATGATAAATAATATGGAGATGGGGAAACTTAATCCACGTGATTTAAAAATGCGTCTAGCTTACGAAATCACTAAAATTAATCATGGTGATGTCGGCGCTCAAGAAGCTCAAGATTATTTTATAAAAACCGTTCAAAATAAAGAGGTTCCAGATGAAATCGAAGAACGTCGAGTTGATTTAGAAATAATAAATATTATTGATTTATTAATTCTTTTAGAAATGGCAACCAGTAAAACAGAGGCCCGGCGTTTGGTTGAACAAGGCGGGGTAAAAATTGGAACTACTGAAAATTTAATAACAATTTCTGACTATAAGACGCAAATTACTATACAAAATGGCTTAATTATACAGCGTGGTAAGCGTCAATTTATGAAAATTGTAAAATAAATATTATGGTTTATTTAGATAATATAAAAAAACAATTAGGCCAAGCGCTGAACTGTGATCCTAAGTCATTTGTTTATCCACCTAAATTAGACATGGGAGACTTAAGTTTACCAATGTTTGAATTATCAAAGAGTTTAGGAATTAGTCCGATTGAAGCAGCTAAAAAAATGGTTGATAATTTTGCAGGGTCAGAATTAGTTAAAGAAGTGAGAGCTGTCGGTCCTTATTTAAATTTTTATTTAGAGCCTGTTAGTTTTATAAGTCACTCTCTAGAAGAAGTTATTAGACTTAATTCTGGTTTTGGAAATAATGATAGTGGGGCTAAAGAGGGAGTGATGATTGAATACTCTAATGGTAATACTCATAAAGAATGTCATATTGGTCATTTACGTAATATTTCTTATGGTGATGCTATCTATAAAATTTTAGCGGCTAACGGATACAATGCTATTCCTGTTTCATATATCAATGATTTTGGTATTCACACCGCTAAGACTATTTGGAATTGGCAAAATGATAATTCTTATAGTAAGTCAACGGCGCCTAAGGGCTATTTACTGGGCAAGTGTTACAGTGAAGCGGCGGCAAAAATTGGTGACGATTCTAAAGCTAAAGAAGAAGTTAGTCTTATTATGAAAGAGATTGAAAGCCGAAGTGGCGCTGGTTATAGTTTATGGCAAGAATCAAGACAGTGGAGCATCGATTACTTTAATGATGTTTATCGGGATTTAGGTATTAAATTTCAGGAAACGTTTTACGAAAGTGATTTTATAGATGATGGTTTAAAAATAAAAGATGAGCTTGTTTCTTCCGGTATTTTAAAATTAAGTGAGGGGGCTATTATAGCTGATTTAGAGCCTTATAATTTAGGTGTTTTACCAATAGTTAGATCGGACGGCACGGCTTTATATCCAGTAGCTGACTTAGCTCTCGCTTCTGCTAAATTTAAAAAATATAAATTAAAAGAATCTATATATATAGTTGATGTTAGACAGAGTCTTTATTTTAGTCAGTTATTTAAAGTAATTGAGCTCTTAGGTTATAAAGAAAAGATGACTCACTTGTCTTATGAATTTTTAACTACTAAAAATGGAATGATGGCCTCTCGTACCGGTAACGTGGTTACTTATAAAGATTTATTAGATGAAGCTTTAACTAAGACAAGTAGTGAAATTAAAAAACGTCACGAAGACTGGGATGAGATAAAAGTTTCTTTGGTGTCGCGTGGTTTATCTATTTCGGCGATGAAATTCGAAATGATTAAAGTATCATCTGACAAGGTAATTACCTTTGACATGAACGATGCTTTAAAATTTGAAGGCTTTACGGCCGCTTATTTGCAATATACGGGGGCTAGAATTTGTAGCTTATTAAACAAAGGAAAGGATTTTGAAAAAGTTTCTTATGACCCAAATAATCTAGTAGAATCTAAAGAATTCAGATTAGCTTTTAAATTAGAACAGTACGGGGAAATAGTTTTTAAAGCCGGACTAGATAGGGACCCTTCAATTGTTGCGAGATATTTATTTGAGTTATCTCAAGATTTTAATGATTATTATCATGAGATAAATATTATAAAAGCCGAAGAAGAAATAAGAACGTCTCGTTTGTTTTTAGTTACTGCAATCAAACAGGTTTTAGAAAATGGTTTTAATTTATTAGGGCTAACCTTCTTAACAGAGATGTAATTTAAATAAATATGAATAATCTAAAAAATGATTTAATGGATAAGATTGTGTCTTTGTCTAAGCGTCGTGGCTTTGTATTTTCTGCTTGTGAGATTTATGGCGGATTAACCGGTAGTTATAGTTATGGCCCTTATGGGGTAACTCTTAAAAATAATATAAAGCGTTTGTGGTGGAAGAAATTTGTTGAAGATAGAGATGATCTTTATGGAATTGACGGGCCTATTTTACTTCACCCAAAAGTTTGGGTAGCCTCTGGTCATATTGGCGGTTTTAACGACGCTATGGTTGATTGTAAAAAATGTAAGAAAAGATTTAGAGCTGATCATTTAGTTGAAGAAGCTACCGGCCAAGACTTAGAAGGGGATTTATCTAAAATGGATGAAGCTTTAAAGAATATAAAATGCCCAATTTGCGGGGCCAATAATTGGACTGAAGTAAGATTTTTTAACATGATGTTTAAAACGGAGATGAACGGAGTCAGTGAACCTGTTTATCTTCGCCCGGAAACAGCTGGCGCTATTTTTGTAGAATTTAAAAATGTTATTGATGTAATGCGACCAAAACTTCCTTTTGGTATTGCTCAAATTGGCAAGGCTTTCCGTAACGAAATAGTTGTTGGTAATTTTATTTTTCGAACTCGCGAATTTGAACAGATGGAGATAGAATATTTTATCGACCCAGAAATTGCATGGGAGCCTATTTTTGAAGATTTCTTAGTTAAACAGGAAGAGTTTGCTTATGAGCTTGGAGCGCCTAAAGATAAATTGCGTCGCTTTGAGCATCCCAAAGAAAAACTTTCTCATTACTCTCGTAAAACCGTAGATATTGAGTTTGATTCTCCTTTTGGTGGCTTTAAAGAATTATTTGGCTTAGCTCACCGTGGAGACTTTGATTTAAAGCAGCACAGCGAATTTTCCAATGAAAAGTTGGAATATTTTGACACTTTAAGTAACCGTCGCTTTACCCCTCATGTGTTAGAGCCTACCTTTGGTTTAGATAGAGCTATCTTATTAACATTACTGTCCGCTTATCATGAGGAAGTAATTGGTGAAGATATTCGGGTGGTTATGAAATTTCCCCCTAAAATAGCCCCAGTATCTATCGCGGTGTTTCCTCTACTTAAAAATAAGCCAGAGCTCGTATCTCGCGCTAGGGAAATTTATAATATGTTGCGCTTAGATTATCGTTGCGAGTTTGATGATAATGGTAATGTAGGGAAACGCTATAGGAGACAAGACGAAATTGGAACACCATATTGTATAACCGTTGATTTTGATACCCTCGAAGATTTTTGCGTTACCGTTCGTGATCGAGATACCATGGATCAACCAAGAATTAAAATTGAAGAATTAAAAAACTTTTTTAGTAGTAAGTTTTAAAATTTTTTGTAAAATATTTTTATATTTTAAAAAAGGAGAAATTTTTTCTTCTTTTTTTTATTATTTTTGTAAAATATTTTTCAATTGTTTATTTTTTATAAAAAATATAAAATTTATTATAATGCATATTAACTATATTATATAAGGCTAATTATTTTTTTTATTAAAATATAAAAGTTGATAAGTTTTATTTTTAATAAAAATATTTTGCAAAAAAGTAAATTAATCTTTTTTGTCTAAAAAGTATTGCTAATATATGTCCTTGAATGTATAATTATATGTATAAGTTTCTCGGTCGAAATTTTTAAAAACGATTGTTTAAAAAAGTTTTAATTTAAAATTTTTTTAGACATCATTTAAGAAGGGAGGTGAGATTATGCCAGCTAAAAAAATTGCTCCAAAAAAAGTGGTAAAAAAAGCTGCCCCTAAAAAGGCCGTTAAAAAAACTGCTAAAAAGGTGGTAAAAAAAGCTGCCCCTAAAAAGGCCGTTAAAAAAACTGCTAAAAAGAAATAGTATTTAGAATACTAACTTTTTATATAAAATCAATAATGTTTATTGATTTAAAAATTATACAGAAACCAACCTAGGAATAGGGTGGTTTTTGTAAATAAAAAATTTAAGAAAAATTCAGTTCGTTTATGGTAGTTTTTTAACATGAAAAATATTTTAATTTCATCAATTTTTATAGTTTTGACTATTTATTTTTTTTGGACTTACCGTGTATGGTATTTTTCAGATTCTTTTAGATTAATATTTTTTGATGTTGGGCAAGGAGACTCTATTTTAATTATTGCCCCGAAAGGTTTAACTATTTTAGTAGACGGTGGACCGGATACAAAAGTCTTACGTGGGTTAGGAAAGGTTTTACCTTTTTGGCGACGCAAAATTGATCTACTTGTTGTAACTCACTCTCACGACGATCATGTTACTGGTTTAGTGGAGGTTAGTAAAAGATATCGTATTTTAAAGGTTTTACATAATAATTTAAATTTTAACACCCCAGTGCTGAGTGATTTATTAAAATCTTTTAAAAAAAATAAAATTACCTTAATAAATAGTGAGGTCGGTATGTTTTTTAAACTCGGAAATGATTGTAATTTATCTGTATTAGCGTCTGATAAAAACCTGAAGGTTAATGAAAATGATCGCTCTATAGTAACTATGCTAAGTTGTTTAAACAAAATGGTTTTACTTAGCGGTGATGCGGGAACTGAGGTTGAAAAAAAGTTATTAGAAAATAATAGTAATATAAAAACTGACATTCTTAAAATTTCTCATCATGGGTCGATAAGCGCTAGTTCTCAGGAATTTTTAATTAGCATAAAACCTAAAATAGCCGTTGTTTCTGTGGGGGTAAATAATAGATTTAATCACCCATCTCCGCTTATATTAGAAAGATTAAGTAAATTAAATATCAATTTATATCAAACAGCTAAACTCGGCTTGATAGAGTTTTTGGCCAGTTATAGTGTAATAAAATTGGTTAATTAGTTAAAAAATAAGCATTAGAGAAAACCCTTGACAAAGATTTGCTCATGTGATATAGTTAATCGTTAACAAGTGAATAAAAATCAAGGCCATTTTAAACGGGTCAGGCACGACAAGCATGGGGATGTTCTCACTAGGGTTTTTTGGGCCTACAAAAGTTGATTAATAATAAAAGTTATTATCATTTTTTGTGGGCTCTGGAATTCCTAGGAGATATTTTCTTGCCTACCCGTTTAAGTTGGTCTTTTTTTTATTAAAAAACCGTTCAATTATTTGAACGGTTTTTTAATTTAGTTATAGCCAGTTTTTAATTTTGAATAACTTGTGTTGAGGTGGTAGTAATTGATGTAGAAGTTGTAGTAATTGGAGTGGAAGTAGCGACACCAATTAAGCAGACCTCTTGCCAAGGGACGTAATGAGATTTAAAGCGATTAGTTTTAGTATCTCCATTTAAGTAGGTGACCGTGTAATCGAAGTAGGCGTCGGCACCGTTATGAGCTTTTTCAGTACATTTTTTTTCTCCTGGTTTTAAATCAGTACTTTCTATTATTTTAGTGGCCGCCGGTTTGGTTATATTATATATTACCGGTGCCGTTGATGAGGCTATTCGTCCATCATTCTTTCCCCAAAAGTCAAAATATAGATAATCACCAACAATACGTGATTGAATTAAAATATAATTTCCCGAATCATTTAAAAAACGAACATCCGGCCAAGGATCATAGATAGCGGCATCAGTTCCGGCCGGCTCATAATAAGACACTCTATAAGAATGATTTTGTCGGGCAGTTATTGGTAGTCCAGACATTAAAGCTGATCTAAAAATTGTTGTACCAACCTGACATAAACCACCGCCATATTCAGGGATAGTTCGGTTATTCTTAATTACTAGTTCTTGCAAGTATCCAGAAGCAGCGTCAATTTCGCCAAGAGCGGTAACTAAAGAAAACTCTTCTCCTGGTGCTATCAAAATACCGTTAACAGCGTCAGCCCCCACTTTAATATTATGTCTTCTATTGGCCGGGGAACCAGAAAATTTTGATTGACCGGTGCCTATTATTTCTTGGATATTAAAGGTATCAGTATTTTCTGATATATCACTTTTTACAATTTCAACTACTAACTCCGCTTCGTTTTGTTTATTTATTAAATATTGTTCTTTTATTTTATTTGCGCTATTTTCTAAATTTATTTTTTTTCCATCAGACCCCGCTTGCCAACTAGACATTTTTCCGTTAATTATTTCATAACGCTGTCTTTTTGGCTCTAAATCAACACTAGGGGAAATTATATCTTTTAAGTAGTTAGATATTTTAGCGATATCAAGAGATATTCGTTGATTTTCTGAGTCACCCTCACTGATTATCCAAGAGGCGATAACTTCTTTTTTAATTATCCAATCGCTACTTGTGTTAGCTATTATTATTTTTAAATCACCTTGTGAAATTAGAGATTCGGCTTCTGGTTTTAAAGTTTCTAAATCGCTAACATAAACATAAGGCCGAGCAGTCATTGTTCTAAGAGTGATTGTTGTGTTTTCTAAATTTTTAAGTTGTTCTTTTATTGTATTAAAAGCTGCTTCAAAGTCAATTTGCCTACCCACTCTTTCGGGCTCGATTATAAAAGTTATTTCATTTTTATCTTTTTTATCAACATTAAAAGTTGCGTTTAGGGGTGCTATTTCTATATCTTTTAAATTTTCTCTAATAAATGATTTAGCTCTTTCTTCGTCAAAAGAATAAACCATTGCTATATTTTTTTCGGAAAAAGCCCCTTTTATACTACTAAATAGATAAGAAAAAAAAGAATTTTTTGAACTAGCTTGAAATAATTCTTTTAAAGTTTCTTCTTGATTATAAGTAAATACAGGGAAAGAGAGGTCTGTATTAATTGAAATTATAGATGGTAGAATTATTTGTTTATCGTTGTAGACGATAGGAACGCCCTCGGATTCTAAACGAATAGATTCAGAATTAATTTTATCTTCGGCCTGTTTACTTGTTAATCCGCTTAGATTAATTTGACCAATTTTTATTCCTGGATTAATTCGGTTACGATAATTTCTATCCCAGTTAATATATAATAGTCCTAAAATTATACAAATTAATAAAAAAGCCACTGAAAATGTAATGGTCTTTTTTTTGTTTATTATTTTATTCATAAGCTTCCCTTGAGGAACTTAATTTTTATCACCTAAAATTTCATTTAATATTTCTTTAGCAATAATATTTTCTGATCTAGCTGATTCAAAATTAATTTGTAAATTTAGTATTTGCCCGATTGTTAAATTTTCTGGTAATTTATTTTTAGGTAAATATACAAGATTACTTTCGTTGTCCTGTAAAATAGCTTGTTGGCTAGTTAAATCTTTTATAATTAAAGGGTATTCCATAAATTAATTTTTGGTTTTTATTTCGATCTGACTACCGCGAACTTTTTGAAGGGTAATGGTTAATATGCCATTTTCTAAAATAGCATCTACCTGATGGTTATCAACTTCGGCCGGTAAAATAATTGAACGAGAAAATGATCCAAAATAACACTCTTTATAAAAATAATCTTCTTCTCTTACGCTGTTATTTTCTTGACGACTACCTTTAATGGTTAATAAATCGTTATGAAGAGATATTTTTAAATCTTCTGGTTTAACTCCAGCGATAGTAGATTTTATAATAATTTCTTGAGGAGTTTGATAAACATCAACTGATAGTTGACCCTCTAAATCTTTTTCACCAGTCCACTGACTAATAGACGGAGAGTTATCATTATCCATTTCAGTTTGATTTTTTTTGGCAAATAAGTTGTTAAGCATAATAGTATGAGTATTTGATGTGGGCCCGTGCAGACTCGAACTGCAGACCTCTACGATGTCAACGTAGCGCTCTAACCAACTGAGCTACGAGCCCATTAGAGCTCACCACAATTTAATCAATATTTATAATGGTATCAGCTTTATCTCTAAAAGTAAATAATAAAAAATGCCCGATTTTGTCAGTCATTTTTTTGTGCGCCCAGATGGAATCGAACCATCGACCCCCGCTTTATAAGAGCGGTGCTCTAACCGCTGAGCCATGGGCGCTCTTAGTTATTTTTATTAATCTCCTTTATATATACCACTAGAAACAATAGAGCGCAAGATTGTCTTATAATTATTTTATCAGAGAGTTTAGTTTAGTTTCTAAGTCAGCTAAATATTTTTGACTAATTTCTTCTAACTTGCCCGGTAATTCGGCTTGCGCAGTTTTAGGACCACCTTCTGGTGAATAATCTTTTAGTATCTCAAGGGCGTTTATATTTTTTACAGCATAAAGCAATATTTTATTATTTTCATTTTTGGGATTTTCAAAAATAATAGTAATTGCTTTTGCTTCAGGAATATTTACAATTAATTCATCAATTATATCCGATAAACTATCTTCTAGCGTTTCGGTATCCTTAAAATCATCTCGCTTTACAATAGACCAGATTAATTGGCCGTTTAAAGATGATTTTAGGTTATTTAAAACCTTTCCCCATAATTTTAAAGTTTTAAAATCTCGTGAGCGGTATAATTTATCGATTATTTGCTCTCTTCTAGCCCCCAGACTTATTAATTTAGAAGTTGATAGTAATGTTCTTGGTGTTAAATTTGTGGTTTTAAAATTTCTAGTGCTAACAATTATTCCAGTTAGTAAGCAGGTTGTAATATCTTCATCTAGCAACTCTGGTTTTTGGTTTTGCAGTAAATCAAATAAAATTTCTGAATTTGCCGCCGAGTTAACATCAATTAAATTTATTTGGCCGAACTCTTCATTGCCAACCTGGTTGTCAATATTAATAATTGTTGTCTTATAGAAAAATTCAATATTATTATCATAAAGTTTCCCGAGAGACTCCAGGTCAGTGGCACCAATTACAATTATTAAATCATATTTAAAAATAGTCGCTGAGGTTGTTATGTCACTATCTTTTGGCCAACCATCTTCTGGGGAGATTATAAAATTAATTTTTTCATCAGCAATAGTATATTTTACTTGGCTTATTTTTGTTTGGCTAATGTCGAGCGAAATAATAAATTTACGAAGGTGTTCTAGCGAATTTTTTATTTCATTATGAGCTGGCAAAAAAGACCAAACTAAACTCTTTGCTGAATTAATAGCAATAATATCTGGGGTTTTTTTTAATTTTTTTAAAAATAGATAAAAGGCCAGAGACGATGCAACGGCGTCACCATTCCAATCGGCTGGAAATATGATGAGTGGGCGCTCTGATTTTTCTATTTGTTTAAATATTTGTTGTTGAGTATCAAACATTATATTTTAAGTTTATCGGTGGTTTAACTTATAAATATATATTTATTTTAGGCTTAAGTCAAGGTCTTAAAATATCTGTTTTTTAGTTGACTATTAGGCTTTTTTTTGTTAATTTAGATGATATGAAACAAGAGCTAGAAAAGACTTATGTCCCTCAAGATAATGAGGATAAAATTTATAAAATTTGGGAAGATTCTGGTTTTTTTAATCCCGATAATCTAGACCTAAAAGAAGACGCTCCTTCTTATACTATTGTTTTACCGCCACCAAATATTACCGCCAATTTACATATTGGGCACAGTTTTATGATAGCAATTGAAGACATGCTTATTCGCTATAAAAGAATGAATGGTTACCGTACTCTTTGGTTGCCAGGAACTGATCACGCCGCGATTGCGACTCAAATGGTGGTTGAGAAAAAAATATTTCAAGAAACTGGTAAAACTAGACACGATTTAGGTCGTGAAAAGTTACTTGAAGAAATTTGGAAATTTTTAAGGAGCACTCAGGCAACTATTTTACATCAAACTAAAAAAATGGGCTCATCACTCGATTGGTCTCGCGAAGCTTTTACTTTTGATGATTTAAGACAAAAAGCGGTTAATCGAATGTTTGTTGAAATGTATCAAGAAGGAGTAATTTATCGCGGGGAACGTATTGTTAATTGGTGTCCTCATTGTCACTCTACTTTAGCTGATGACGAGGTTGAATATAAAGAGCAAAACGCTAAATTATATACTTTTAAGTACGATAAAGATTTTCCGATTTCAATTTCTACTACTCGACCGGAGACTAAACTGGGGGATACCGCTGTGGCTGTTAATCCTCATGATTTAAAATATCAAAAATATATTGGCAAAGAGTATGTCGTTAATTTTTGTGGTCAAAAACTGTTAATAAAAATTATTGCTGATCGAAATGTAGACTCAGAATATGGTACTGGCGCGCTAGGTGTTACTCCGGCACACTCGATGGTTGATTGGCAAATGGCGGGGTCTAATAATTTACCAATTATTAAAGTAATTAATGAGGATGGCTTGATTTACGGCGGTTTTGATAAATTTTCTGGATTAAAAACGGAACAAGCGAGAGAAATTATTTTAGAAGAATTAAGAAATCAGGGGTTGATGGAAAAAGAAGAAGATTTAATTAATAATTTATCAGTTTGTTATCGTTGTGATACGCCAATTGAACCTATGCCATCTAAACAATGGTTTGTAAGTGTTAATAAAAAATTAGAACGCCTTGATGGACAGTCTATGAAAGAAAAGGCGCTTGAATCCGCTAGAAGCAAAAAAATTACCTTTATCCCTGAGCGCTTTGATAAGCGTTATCAGGATTGGATGGAAAATTTACATGATTGGTGTATTTCTCGGCAAATTTGGTTTGGTCACAGTATCCCTGTTTGGTATCGTGGCGAGGAAATCTATTGTGGCGAAATTGCCCCCACAGGAAACGATTGGGTAAAAGATGACGACACATTAGATACTTGGTTTTCTTCTGGAATGTGGACTTTTTCTACCCTTGGTTGGCCGGATACTTTTAACAATGGAGTGAAAACTGGTGATTTAGCTAAGTTTCATCCTACTCAAATACTTGAAACTGGATATGAGATTTTAACTTTATGGGTGTCTCGCATGATAATGATGTCTTTTTTTGCTTTAGGAGAAATTCCTTTTGAGAAGGTTTATTTACATGGAACGATTTTAGATAAAAATGGGAAGAAAATGAGTAAAAGTAAGGGGAATGGAGTTGACCCCCTAGATGCAATTTCGGAATATGGCGCCGATGCTTTGCGCTTATCTCTTCTTACAGGCTCTACTCCAGGCAACGATAGTCGCTATAGTGAAGACAAGATAGAAGCTAAGAGAAATTTTATAAATAAATTATGGAATATTTCTCGATATATTTTAAGTAATTTAGAAACAGATATCAGTGCAATCTCAGGAGATGTTATTCCTGAGTCAAAAACTTTAGCTGATCGTTGGATTTTAAGTGAGTTAGTTAGTACTAGAAAAAAAATAAAAAATCGTTTGGAAGAATTTGAGTTTTCTTTAGCCGCTGAAGAGTTAACCGATTTTACTTGGAATAAACTAGCTGATTGGTATTTAGAAATAGCAAAGATAGAAAAAAATAAAGATGATATTTTAATTTATCTTCTTAAAAATATTTTAATTATGTGGCACCCTTTTATTCCGTATGTTACGGAAACAATTTGGAGCCAATTAGGTGATGGATTATTAATAGTTAAGCAGTGGCCCAAAGATGATGATTTAAATTCTGACGATGAAGCTGTTAAAAAATTTATTAGCTTACAGGAGATAATTATTCCTATTCGTAATGCTAGAAGTGAAAATAAAATAGAACCGGGACGTAAAATTAAAGCTTTAATTTATACTAGTATAAATCAGGAATTTTTAAATGATTCTAAAGAATTAATTAGTGGCCTTAAAACTGGACTTAGTGATTTAGAAATAAAAGAGAATGGCGATGTTCCGCTTGGAGCAATTACGATTGCCATGCGAGATTTATATATTTATCTGCTCGGTGCCGTAGATGAGGCTAAGGAAAAGGAGCGTTTAGTAAAGGAAAAAGAAAATTTAGAAAAAATGATAGCTAATTTAAAAGTTAGACTAAATAATAATGAATTTGTAGCTAAAGCGCCAAAGAATATTGTTGACGCGGAAACTAAAAAGTTAAATGATTATATTCTGGACTTAGAAAAAGTAAATAAATTAATAAATATATGACCCTAAAAAAGTATTTAATGTTGACCGCTATAGCGACGGCGATATGTTGGACGGTCTTCTTATTTATTTCTAGCGTCGTTAATCCAGAGCTTACTAGTTGGTTAGGATTTTTGTTGTTTTATTTGTCATTGTTTTTAGCAATTTCTGGTACCGCCTCGCTTTTTGGTTTTTTAGTTAGATTTGTCGCCCTAAAACATGAGCTAGCTTTTTATGCTGTTAAAATAGCCTTTAGGCAATCATTTTTATTTGCATTATTTATTATTGCAATTTTAATTTTGCTGTCCTACAGTTTATTTACTTGGCTTAATTTATTTATGTTGGTTGCTGTATTTGTTATTGCAGAAACATTTATGATAAATTCTCAAAAAACCAGATAATGTTAAAAATATGAAAATAAAGTTACAAAAATTAAAAGAAGAATTTTTAAAACAATTAGAAAATATTAGCAGCTCAGATGAACTAAAAGAATTCGAGCTGAAATTTTTATCCCGCAAAGGCGAATTAGCTAAGGTGGTCGGCTCTTTAAAAGATTTAAGTGAGGATGCTCGTCGTGAGTTTGGCGCCTTAACTAATGAGGTTAAAACAGAATTACAAACCCAGTTTGAAAATATTAAAAAGACTTTTGAAAATAAAAAATTAGATAATTCCTTGAGTGACGTTACTTTGCCTGGTAAAAAAATAGAAAGTGGTCATCTTCACCCACTGACGCTAGTACAAAATGAAGTTGAGGATTTATTTACTTCGATGGGTTTTATGGTACTTGACGGTCCAGAACTGGAAAGTGATTACTATAATTTTGAAGCTCTTAATTTACCGCTTCATCATCCGGCTCGCGACATGCAAGATACTTTTTATGTTGATTTAAAAAATAAAGACGATAAATATGATCTGCTCATGCGCACCCAAACTTCTAATGTTCAGGTTAGGGCAATGAAAAAATATGGTGCGCCGCTTAAAGCTATTATTCCCGGACGAGTTTTTCGTTGCGAGGCAACTGACGCTAGACACGAACATACTTTTTATCAGTTAGAAGGAATTATGATTGATGAAAAAATAAACTTTTCGCATCTAAAAGGATTATGTGAAATTGTTGGCCAAAAACTTTATGGACCGGAAACAAAATTTCGTATGCGACCCAAATATTATCCTTTTGTTGAACCAGGCTCTAATGGTGAATATACCTGTTTTTTATGCCAAGGTAAGGGGTGTCGAGTTTGTAAGCACACTGGTTGGTTAGAAATATTAGGTTGCGGATTAATTCATCCAGATGTTTTACGTGCTGGCGGAATAGACCCTGATAAATACTCTGGTTTAGCTTTTGGTTTCGGTCTTACTCGCTTGGCTATGCTTAAATATGGAATCGATGATGTTCGTCTGCTTATGTCCGGCGACCAACGTTTTCTTGAACAATTCTAATTTTTAATATTATGTTATTATCCCTTAATTGGTTAAAAGATTTTGTAAAATTATCACATAATTTTAGTCCTGAGGATTTAGCCTTAAGATTATCAATGCACACCGTTGAAGTGGAGGGTTGGATAGATCAGGCAATTAATTTTAAAGGTGTTGTTGTTGGTAAAGTTATTGAGGTAGAGAAACATCCAAATGCCGATAGATTAAGAATTACTAAAGTAGATATAAAAAAAGAAATTCTATCTATAGTTTGTGGCGCGCCTAATGTCGCGATTGGACAATTTGTTCCCGTGGCTACAGTCGGAACTATTTTGCCAAATGGTTTGGAAATTAAAGATTCAGAAATTAGAGGCGAAAAATCTTTTGGTATGATTTGCGCTGAGGATGAGCTTAGTTTAGGCAGTAATCATGAAGGAATAATGGTTTTAAATAAAAAAGCTAAAATTGGTCAACCTTTAGCAGAATATTTGAATTTAAATGATATTATTTTAGAAATTGATAATAAGTCATTATCCAATCGTTCTGATTTATGGGGGCATTATGGTATGGCTCGTGAAATCGGAGCCTTCTATAATTTAGATTTAAAAAGTTATGCTAGTTTTTTAGAACCAGCAATTATAGAAGGGGCAGAAAAAATAGAAGTTAAGGTGGAAGAAAAAAAATTATGTCCTCGTTATATGGCTCTTGCTTTTAAGGGCTTAAAGATTGAAGAGTCCCCTAATTGGCTAAAAGATAGGTTAGTTGCAATTGGGCTTAAACCAATTAATAATATTGTTGATATTACTAATTATGTAATGTTTGAAACAGGACAACCCTTACACGCTTTTTCTCAAAATAAAGTAGAAAAAATTACAGTTCGACTGGCCGATAAAAATGAACACATCGAAACTTTAGATGGCAAAGAACGAGAATTAAGCGAAGATATGTTGGTTATCGCTTCACCAGATGGACCAATTGCTATTGCCGGCGTAATGGGTGGAATAAATAGTGCCATAACAAAAGAAACTACAGAAATTATTATAGAAGCCGCCAATTTTGAGGCCGTCTCTATTAGAAAAACAGCGGGAAAACTGGGTTTACGTACCGACGCTTCAATTAGATACGAAAAATCTCTAGACCCAAATTTAGTAGAAACTGGTTTACGCCGTGCTCACGCTTTACTTAAAAGTATTTGTAAAAATGTTGAAATAAGTAGCGCTATTACTGATATTAGTAATTTTTCTTTAAATACTGAGCCAGTAACTTTAAGTCTAGAGTGGGTTTATGAAAAAATTGGTCAAGAAATACCAAAAAAACAAATAATTACTATTTTAGAAAGATTAGGTTTTTCTATTAAAGAGGAATCTGATAATTTACAAATAATAATTCCTAGTTGGCGCGCCGCCAAAGATATCTCTATTCCAGAGGATATTTTAGAGGAAATCTTACGTATTTATGGTTATGATAATATTATTTCTTCTGCTCCATTTATTTCTTTAGATCCACCAATTATGCTACCGGAGAGAACACTAGAGAAAAAGATTAAAGAAATTTTATCAGGCAGTTTATCTTTAACTGAAACTTACAATTATTCTTTTATTGGAGAGAGCCAACTTAAAAAATTAAATGTAGATTTTAATAATTATCTTAAATTAGTAAATCCGATATCCGACCAACAAACAATCTTACGTCAAAGTTTAATCGTTGGATTGCTTAGCGATGTTAAAATTAATCAGTTTAATTATGATGAAATAAGTTTATTTGAGTTAGGTAGGGTTTATTTAGATGCCCCCGGCTCATATGATAAGATTGGTGAAGATAACGAGAGACTGCCTTATCAAGAAAAGAGAGTCGCTTTTGTTTTATCAGGAAAAAAAGGAGAATATTTTTCTGAAGCTAAGGGCTTGATAGAAAATATGTTTAAAAATATTTTTCACAGTACTTGGGAAACAGAATTTGTAGTTGTGGAAGATTTCCCTGCCTATAGCGATAACAATGAATCCGTTAGAGTGAGGGTTGGTAATCATGATATAGGGTTGATTTCCACAATTAATTCCGAAGTGGCTGGTAAATATGGTTTAAAAAATAAAACAGTTTTTGCTGAACTTAATTTAGCGGAAATATTTATTTTATTTAAAACATGTAAAGAATATAAATATGAGTCCGTTCCTAAATATCCAGCTGTTTCTCGTGATTTAGCTTTTGTAGTTGATAGTGGAATGCTGTATAATGATTTAAGAAGAGAGATGAAATTATTTAATGATTTAATTATTAATGTCGAGTTGTTCGATAGTTATCAGGGGGATAAATTAGGGGATGATAAAAAAAGTTTAGCTTTTCATATTGTTTATCAGTCGATTGACAGAACTCTGCGAACGGAAGAAGTTGATGCTATCCAGTCAGACTTAATTTTAAGATTAGAAAAAAAATTTGGCGCTCAAATTAGAAATTTTTAGATTTAATTTAATTATAATATTATTATGTTTGAAACTTCAAGTGATATATTAAATTTAGTTTTGTCAGTTTGTATTGTTGCCTTAACTTTTTTTCTTTGTTGGGGGATTTATTATTTTGTAGTTGCTGTTCAGAAATGGTATAAAATTACTAGACAAGTAGAAAAAGGTGTAAATGATGTAGAAGAGATTATTTTAACTGTGAAAGAAAAGCTCCATGGTAGCGCCGCTTATCTTCTTACTTTAGGAGATGTTGCTAAGAGGGTTTTTGAATATGTAAAAGAAAAAAAAGAGGAAAGGAGCGAGAAGAAAGAAAATACAAAATCAAAATCTAAATCTAAATCAGTGAAAAAGAAGAAATAAAAAAAATCCCGCCATGAGGCGGGTTTTTTTATGATAAGTATACTTTCTTTGGTAAATTTATTTTACAATTTTTTCTTTAGTTTTTTTAGTTGTTGTTTTATTTTTTTCTTTGTAGGTGCATTCGCGATTACTACATTTAACAGTTTCTGTTTTTAGATCTTTTATAATCAAGCCGTCACATTTTGGACATTTTTCTCCGGTTGGCTCTCCGTAGTAAGCATTTTTGCAGGTCGGATAATTATCGCAGGCATAAAAAGCTCCACGTTTACTAAATTTTTTAACGATGTTGCCGTGATTACAAATTGGACATTTTACATCTGGAGCGTTATCAGTTTTTATATTTTTTATATTTTTACATTTAGGGTAGGCGGTGCAAGCGAGAAAGGGGCCATACTTCCCATTTTTGACTGCCATATCGGCGCCGCATTTGTCACACTTTTCGCCGTTAAATTTAGCAGAAAGTTCCACTAATTTTGAATTTTCCGGTGCACCTTCTTTTGTTTTTCCGGCCAGTGGTTTAATATTGCGACAATTAGGAAAACCACTGCAAGCTAAAAATTTTCCGTAGCGACCAGTTTTTATTATCATGTTAACGCCGCACTTATCACATTTTTCCTCGCTTGTTTCTTCGGGCATAATATCATTTTTATTAATTTCAGCGTATTTAGCTTCTAAATTTTCATGAAATTTATCATAAAAATTTTTAATTACCGGTTGCCAGTCTTCTTCTCCGGTGGCCACTTTATCTAAATCATCTTCCATTTTAGCGGTAAATTTATAATCAATTATTTCTGGAAAATGGGCGATAAGTAAGTCGCTAACTACAAAGGCAATATCGGTGGGTTCTAATTTTTTATTATCATCACGATTTACATAACCGCGAGTAATTATTGTATTAATTGTCGGTGCATAAGTTGATGGTCGTCCGATGCCATGTTTTTCTAATTCTTTTACTAAACTGGCGTCAGAATATCTACCAGGAGCTTTAGTAAAATGTTGTTCACTTTTTATAGCTAGTAATTTTAAAATTTCACTTTTTATAACCATCGGTAATTCCTGCTCACTAGTTTTTTCATGGTATATTTTTAGATATCCAGGAAAGTCTAAAATTTGCCCGGAAGCCCTTAAACTGTATTTACTGGCGCTCACATAAATAGTGGTAGCACTAAGTATAGCGGCCGGCATTTGGCTGGCAACGGATCTTTCCCAAATCAATTTATATAAGCGATATAAACCTTTTTCTAGTTTTTCCTTTAAATTTTCCGGAGTATTTTGTACTTCAGTCGGACGAATTGCTTCGTGAGCCTCTTGAGCATTTTTATTTTTATTTTTAAAAATACGAGGTGCACTTAAGGTATACTCTGCTCCTAAATTATTTTTTAACCATAGAGCTGCCTCACCTAAAAACTTATCAGATAAGTTTAAAGAGTCGGTACGCATGTAAGTTATATAACCCTGTTCATATAACTTTTGAGCTAAAGTCATAGTTTGTTTGGCGGAAAAACCTAACTGACGATTAGCACTTTGTTGCAAAGTTGAGGTTGTAAAAGGATTCGGCGCACTTTTGTTTACTTTCTTTTTTTCAACTTTTTCTACTGTATAGCTGGCAGCCTCTAATTCTTTTTTATAAATTTCGGCGCTAGTGGCGTCAATTTCTAGTTTATCTAGAGACTTATCATTTATTTTATATAATTCGGCGCTAAACTTTTCTTTTTTGTTTGTTTCAAGGTCGGCCGTGACGCTCCAATATTCATCGCTTTTAAAAGCTTTTATTTCTTTCTCACGTTCAACTACTAGACGCATAGCAACACTTTGTACTCGACCAGCTGATAGTCCTTTAGCAACTTTCTTCCATAGAAATGGTGATAGCTCATAGCCAACTAAACGATCCAAAATACGACGTGCTTGTTGCGCGTCAACCATTTTCATATCTAAGTTACGAGGATGTTCTAGGGCTGCTAAAATTGCCTCTTTAGTGATTTCATGAAAAACAATTCTTTTAGCATTAGTCGGGTTAATTTTTAAAGCCTCCGCTAAATGCCAAGCAATAGCCTCCCCTTCTCGGTCTTCATCGGACGCGAGAATGATAGTATCCGCTAAGGCTGCTTGTTTTTTAAGATTGCTTACAGTTTTTTTAGCAGAAGTAGGAATTATATATTTAGGTATAAAACCATTTTCAATATCAATACCCATATCACTTTTTGGAAGGTCGCGAATGTGACCGAAAGAAGATTCCACGGTATATTTTTTGTCTAAAAATTTGGAAATAGTGCGCGCTTTAGTTGGTGACTCAACGATAATTAGGGTCATAAATTTTGCTAAATTTTTTAATCTATCATAAACAGTGTACTATTTACTCGTAACATGTCAACTCAAAAGATAAGCTTAATTTAAACCTAAGGCTTCTTTTAGTTCATATGAACTGGTAATTGGAGTAGCGCCTTGAGCAATTAAAAGGTGCGGCCCTTGACTTAGATCATTAAATATTGAACCGGGGATCGTTAAAACATCTCGACCGTTTTCTAGAGCTAATCGGGCTGTAATTAAAGCCCCTGATCTTATTTTAGCCTGAATAACTAGAGTTGCTAAGCTGAGTCCAGCAATAAGGCGATTTCTTCGGGGAAAATTTTGCGATTGAGCTCTTGTTCCTATTAGGTATTCAGAAATAATTAGGCCGCCATTTTCGATTATTTTTTGGTAAAGTGGCCAATTATTTTTTGGGTAAAAACTAGCCTTATCTAAACCGGTTCCTAAAACGGCAATGGTATATTTAGCTCTTAAATGAGCTGCCGTGTCGGCACCTAAAGCTAACCCACTTATAATTACAGTTTTTTCTAGAATATCGGTATTTAAAATATTTTTTATAACTCTTTCTCCGTAATCATCCGATTGTCTGCTACCGACCACAGCTAAAGGGAAAAGATTGTCGGGCGGGAAAGAACCGCAATAGTATAATATTTTAGGTGGATCAGTAATATTCTTCAAAAGTGCTGGGTAAAGCTGGTCACTTATTTTTACACTTTTAATGTCATAAACGGACATATAAAATTTAAATATAATACCCAGACTGTTAAATAATCTGGGTATTATTGCAAATTAGCTTTTTTTATATTAAGATATTAGAAATCTTATTTAGTAGTGCTCGAAATCTTGCCTAAAACTTATCAGGATTAAGCCGCCCCTCCTTGGCTTAAAATTGATTTTTTAGGCAAAACTGCGAGCACTATTTTTTAAATATTTTTTGGGATACTAGCTATAACATTTTTTATAATTTCTTTTTCTTCGGTATTAAAGTTTTGTAAAACAAATTTATCGGCTGGAATTCTAATTCTTAGAAGTTCATTTTTAACACCTATTTTTATTCTTTTAAATTTTTTTGTTTTCAGATGATCAATAATTGATTGTACTCCATTATTGCCGCCACTTCTGGAATCACTAGCTATTTTCCATTTGCCAATTTCTATATCAATGTCATCGTGGATAACTGTTAAAACGTCAGTTAGGTCGGCATCCTTCTTGGAAAATATACCTAATGACTTAGGAAGCAGTCCGTAATAAGACATAATATTCTGAACCGCTTGTCCGGAATTATTCATAAAAGTCTGAGGTTTAATATAAAGACAATCAGACGTTTCATAGATAAGTGCTTTAAATTTTTTGCTTACTTGCCATTTTACTTCACCAAGTAATAGGTCTAGAGCCATGAAGCCGATGTTGTGACGATTTTTTTCGTATTGTTCACCGGGGTTACCAAGTCCAACAATGATATGCATATTTTTTTTCTTATTAATATTTTTATTATACAACAGGAACCATTAAAATACGATTAGAATTGGTTATTTAATTAGTAAAGATGAAATAAAATTAAACTGAAGTCCTTTACAGTTAATTGTTATATTTTTTTCTATTTGTTTATTTTTTTTATTTTTAGATAAGCGCTTTTAACTCTTTTTGATGATTCTGTGGAAAAATATTTTTGTATTTTTTAAAAAATCTCCAAATTAATGGAGATTTTTTATTAAGAAGCAACGCCGTGTACTTTTCTATTTTTTACTACAGTCATTTTAATTGGCGTGCCAGTAAATTCATATTTTTCGCGTAATCTATTTTCCATAAACCTGACATAAGAAAAATGTAAATTATCTTTTGAGCCGATTCTTATATCAAACATTGGTGGGTTGCTACGAATTTGGGTAAATTCATAAATTCTCGGCGCCTTTAATCCCTTTCCTTTGGCCGGTAGATGAATCTTTACAATCTTCATTAAGAATTTCTGTAATTGAGAATCAGTTATTTCGGTTTTACGCGCAGCTGATATAGAAATAACCAAATCCATAATCTTATTAACCTTTAGCCCGGTTTTAGCTGATAGAAATTGTAGCGGCGCCCAGGAAGCGAAAGGTAATTCGTGATAAATATCTTGTGTCCATTTTTTAGTATCTTTTAACTCTATCTTATCCCATTTATTAGCAATTAGTATCAAGCTTTTATGACGCTCAATTACTTCACCAACTATCTTGGCGTCTTGATGAGTTAAAGGTTCACTGACATCAAAGACTAATAAGGCGATATCAGCTTTATCAAGTACGTGTAGCGATTTGCCAATTCCTAATTTTTGAATACCGTCACCTTTATGGCCTTGTCTAGATATTCCGGCGGTATCGACAAAGCGAATTTTTTGTCCCTGCCAATTTATAACAGTGTCTTGTGGCTCGCGAGTGGTGTGTGGCTCCTGACTAACAATTACTCTTTCGTAACCTAAAATAGAGTTAAGTAGTGAGGACTTGCCAACGTTAGGTTTTCCGATAATACACACTTTTATTTCATCACGTCTATCCTCTTCAATAATTTTTTCATCGGCAAATGATTTTAGTCGAATAACAATATCATCAAGCAAGTCTCCAGTTCCTGATCCAGTGGTAGCTGAAATGAGTTGTGGTTTACCTAATCCTAATTTAACAAAACCCTCAGCTTCAATAGCATGCTTTTGGCTGTCTACCTTATTAACAACGACAATAGTTTTTTTAAGTAAGTCTGGATTTTTTTTAAGAGCGGCCGCTAAATGTCTATCTTCCGTTAGAAGCCCAGCGCGGTTATCTACCATAAAGACAATAAGAGCTGAATCGTCTAAAATTTGACGTACTTGTTGTTGTGCTAAAAAATCAATAGTATCTTCGGATTTTTTAAATTCATTATTTAAATGTTTAGCATCAAAAATACCAGCAGTGTCGACTAGTTCAAAGTCTCGATTATTCCAAGAAACATATCCAAAATTACTATCGCGGGTTGTACCGGCGATATCAGAAACTAAAGCTTGCTGTTTCTCGGTTAAACAATTAAAAAGAGTTGACTTGCCAACATTGGCTCGTCCGAGTAAAGCAACTAAAGGTAGGTTGTGTTTTATATTATTCATTTTATTTTTTTATGGTCTTTTGAGGTTCCACTTTTCCGCATCAGTTCCTAATATTAAAATTAAGTTAGGGGTAGAGGTGTTATTTTTTAAATCTGCTAACCATGACGGATTATCATAACTTAGAGTAGCTCCAGTTAAATTAGTTAAGCTTTGTATCGCCTTATCGTTGCGACCGTATGATAGGTCGTAGATAGCACTCTTATTAGAATTACGCTCCACACCATTACTTATTTTGATAGTGTCAAAATTATAAACTTTTAAATCTTCAGAAATTTTACTAGCCAGTCCGGTTACCCAAGTATTGTTTATAATCTGTAAACTAACAGATTCTTTAAGAGGGTCAACTTCTATAATTTTAGGAGCATCATTAAAAATATTTTGGACAAAATATTTTACAGCATCATAACTTCCGAGGCGTGGCATTAGTAAGTAGGCACCATCTAAACCAGTTTGATCAACTAATAAACCATCTGCGCTATTATCAATAACTTTATTAATTAAATTTGCATGATCTAGATTCTTGTAATTATCCCATAAAGCCAACATGTCGGTTATAGAAATATTTGTATCAATGTGTTCGCTTAATTGATTAGAAATACGCACAATCATCGCTGGTTTAAGTAAAGTGCTCTTGGACAATAATTTATCTTTTACTGCTTGTAAAATAAGTTGTTGTCTTTTAGCTCTAGCAAAATCTGAGCCTTCGCCATTTATTCCATGGCGACTACGAGCAAATTTAAGAGCTAAACTGCCATCCATGTTTTGCGACCCAGTATCAACATGTAAATGTTCGTATCTTGAATAATAACTAGGGTTATCTTCTTGTCCTAAAACAGGATATGAGTAGTCATCTAAAGTATTCTCTACATTAACGGTGACCCCATCCATTTCATCCACTATATTAACAAAACCATCGAAATCAGCTCTTACATAATAAGTTATCGGGGTGCCTAAAATCTCGCTTAAAGCTTTAGTCATTGCCTCTCCACCGCTGCCAGACTGAACCACTTCCGCGTTAGCGTTAATTGAATTTATTTTTCGCCAAGAACCGTTTTCAAGTGGAACAGTCATATCACGAGGGATAGAAATCATGGAAACCTGCTTAGTTGATGGTTTAAGACTAACTAGCATAATAGTATCTGCTAGATAACCACCATCATGATTTTTCCCGCCCATTCCAATTAGTAAAACATTAATCCGGTCATTTTCTTCCCCGATTAAAGCTTTATTTGGAATAATACTAATGTGAGCCAATCTATTAAAAATATTAACCGGGTTAAACCAGGAATCACTACTAGGACCAGCGATTAAAACTTGTCCGGTAAAAATTAGACCAATAATTATAATTATCCCTGAATAAAAAAATAATTTTTTTCTTTTTTTACTCTTATATTCCAAAGGAACGCCGATTTCTGGCTCTATGCCTTCTTTAAAGTCTATCATATATAATAAAAATAATTCAATAACAGGAGCATTATTGAATTACTGGGGTGTGGTAGCTAATTTATTACAATTACTCAGGCTAGTATATAATCTTTTTTGCTTTTTGGCAATAGCTAAATATTAGCAAAAATACCCCTATTTAGGATATTTTTTTATAATGGTCGGGCTGCCCGGAATCGAACCGGGATTACACGAACCCGAATCGTGCGTAATACCACTATACCACAACCCGTTTTTACTTTTTTAAAGCTGAAAGTTGAGAAATTTAGTACAACAGCAGGGGTGTGATGCTTTAATTAAAGTCACTAATCTAAATATTACAAATGGTCGGGCTGCCCGGAATCGGACCGGGGCTACATGCACCCCATGCACGCGTACTACCATTATACTACAGCCCGAAATTATTTATTTTTTATTACTGGGTGCTTATTTTTTTCTTAATCTTAATTTGATTTGTATTTTTTGTCAAAAAAACTTGACT
Source organism: uncultured Gammaproteobacteria bacterium (assembly GCA_964355275.1). Lineage (GTDB taxonomy): Bacteria > Patescibacteriota > Patescibacteriia > Patescibacteriales > UBA12465 > JAEZRQ01. Next base: position 86,330 of record CAYHCB010000004.1, read on the forward strand.
AAGTTTAAAAGACGCGTTAATATGCTTGTAGGTAATTTATGCTAATTAGCTAGACGGGACCCTTAAAAGGGGTCTTTTTTTGTTGCTTAAAATTCTAATTTATCATAATATAGATGTATAATATAAATAATATGACTGATAAAAAAATAATTTTTTCGGGAATTCAACCTAGTGGCAGGCTGAATATTGGTAATTATATTGGGGCAATTTCTCAGTGGGCAGAAATGCAAGCGACCTTTGATTGTACTTTTTGTGTAGTTGACTATCACGCCATTACTGTTAAGCAGGATCCGGAAATTTTAAAAAAAAGAATTATTGAAATTACTAAAATTTATTTAGCTTGTGGAATTGATCCTAAAAAATCAATTATCTTTCAACAGTCAACTGTTCCGGCTCATACAGAGTTGGCTTGGATTTTAAATTGTTATGGAACCTATATTTCAGATTTAAATAAAATGACTCAGTTTAAGGATAAAGCTGGGAAGAACCAAGAAGCGGTTAGTGTTGGTTTGTATGATTATCCGGTATTAATGGCGGCTGATATTTTACTTTATAATACTGAAATAGTTCCTGTAGGAGAAGACCAGAAACAACATGTTGAGCTAGCTCGGGACGTGGCTCGTCGTTTTAATAGTCAATTTGGTGATATTTTTAAGATACCTCAAGCCGTGGTAAGAAAAGAGGGCGCCAGAATTATGGCCTTACTTGATGCTAGTAAAAAAATGAGCAAAAGTGATGCTAACCAAAATAATTGTATCGGTCTATTAGATGATATTGAAGAGGTAAAGAAAAAAATAACTCGAGCAGTTACTGATTCTGGTAATGAAATTAAATATGATTTAATAGCTAAACCGGCAATTTCTAATTTACTTACTATCTATTCTTATTTAAGCGGCAAGACCATTAAAGCTTTAGAAAAAGAATATGAAGATAGCAATTATGGTAATTTAAAAAAAGGCTTAACTGAGCTATTAGTTGATTTTTTACAAAACTTTCAAGATAAATATTATGCTATTTCTGACGGTCAAGTTTTAGATATTTTAGAGGAGGGGAGAAAAAAAGCCGATTTAATTGCTAATGAGACTTTAGATAAAGTAAAAAAGGCGATTGGAGTAAGCTAAAATAAAATAATTATAAGAAAAAAGAGACCTTATTGTAAGAGTCTCTTTTTTTTGTGTCTTTTTATCGTTACGGTAAATTAGTTTAGGCCAGCAGAAGGAAAAAAGTTTTCCTTTTCTTCTTCTTTAAGTTTTTGTGTGTAAATAAAAATATTTATAACCGCATAGTAAGTTATCAGAATTGGCGATGTTTCTTTGCCGTTAATTAAGCCGACAAACAACCAGGTGCTCTTTCTTAAAAAATCATCAAAGAATTCATATGATCGCGCTAGTCCGTTGGATAATTCTTTTTCTAAGTTACTTGATATCTGGCATTTATTTTTGCCATACAAATTCTCGGGAGGGATAATGGTTTTTATTACTATTTGGATGCGCACTCGACTACCGGGGGCTCTTTCTATTATAGCTGTGGTGTTTAGCTCATTAATTAAGCCGTTTATCAAAAGCCTCCATTGAGATTCTTCGCTTTCGAGCACCATTTTTGCGGTTACTGGTATTTTACCGGTCATTTTTCCTTTTTTTTAATTAATATTTAGTTTTTAAAGTGAAAAATAAATATAGCATAAATACTTAGTTTTTGTCAATAATAGATAAAGCATACAAAAAAGACCCTAAAAAAGGTCTTTTTTATTAACAATTTCAATTTTTGTGTTTGTGAAGTTTTAAGTCTAATTGGCACCAATTCGGATCGACTGATAGTTCAAAATTAATGATTTGACTCAATAATATGAACTATTATTTCTCCCTAGAAAGGAGGTGATCCATCCACAGCTTCCGCTACGGATGCCTTGTTACGACTTCGTCCCTGTCATCAGTCTCGCCTTAGTCCCATAAATGAGCCTTTGGGCGCTACCAACTCCCTTGACGTGACGGGCGGTGAGTACAAGACCCGAGAACGTATTCACCGTGGCATAGCTGATCCACGATTACTAGCGATTCCAGCTTCATGGAGTCGAGTTGCAGACTCCAATCCGAACTGAGAAAGGTTTTTAGGGATTTGCTCCAGCTCGCGCTTTGGCGTCCCTTTGTACCTCCCATTGTAGCACGTGTGTTGCCCAAGGTGTAAGAACCATGCTGATTTGACGTCATCCCACCTTCCTCCCATTTAAAACGGGCAGTATCTTATGACATATAAAACATAAGAAAAGGGTTGCGCTCGTTTCCCGACTTAACGGTACATCTCACGACACGAGCTGACGACAACCATGCAGCATCTGTGTAGCACCCTCGAAGGCGGATCTGTTTCCAGACCTTGCAGCTACATGTCAAACCTTGGTGAGGTTCCTCGCTTACCGTCGAATTAAACCACATGCTCCACCGCTTGTGCGGGTCCCCGTCTATTCCTTTGAGTTTTAGCCTTGCGGCCGTACTCCCCAGGCGGGATACTTAACGTGTTAACTTAAAATAGCAGCACTGGAAGGGTCGATACTTCCAATGCTTAGTATCCATCGTTTACGGCGTGGACTACTGGGGTATCTAATCCCATTCGCTCCCCACGCTTTCGTCCACTGAGTGTCAGAATTGTCCTAGCAAACTGCCTTCGCATTTGGTGTTCTTGCTGATATTAATGGATTTAACCCCTACACCAGCAATTCCGTTTGCCTCTTCCAATCTCTAGTTTGTCCATCTCTCCCGCGGACTCGAGGTTGAGCCTCGAGATTTAACAGGAGATGCGATAAACCACCTACGGACGCTTTACGCCCAATAAATCCGGATAATGCTTGGGGCCCTCGTATTACCGCTGCTGCTGGCACGAGGTTAGCAGCCCCTTATTCAACTGCTACCGTCATTGTTTCGTCACAGTTAAAAGTACTTTACACCCCGAAAGGCTTCTTCATACACGCGGCGTCGCTCCTTCAGACTTTCGTCCATTGAGGAAGATTCTTGACTGCAGCCTCCCGTAGGAGTCTGGGTAGTTTCTCAGTCCCAGTGAGTCGGGTCACGCTCTCGCGCCCGATACCCGTCGTTGCCTTGGTGAGCCATTACCTCACCAACAAGCTGATAGGCCATAGACCCCTCCTGAAGCGTCGTAGCTTTAATAAAACAACTGATGTCATTTTATACTATCGGGTATTATTCTCGCTTTCGCAAGGTTATCCCCGTCTTCAGGGTAGGTTATCAATGTGTTACTCTCCCGTTTGCCATGCCTAGTAAACTAGACATTCGACTTGCATGCCTTAGACACGCCGCCAGCATTCATCCTGAGCCAGGATCAAACT
>CAYHCB010000005.1:0-83228 GCA_964355275.1 uncultured Gammaproteobacteria bacterium
AAACAAAAGCTGAGGCTTCTTTAAAAATATTTGGTAAATCATTTTCTTCAACCCAGCCCGGCATAAATACATCATGGCCTAAATTAAATTCCTCAATAGCGTACTTAACCTCGTCATAACCATAACTGGCATTACCAATTAGAACTAATTTTTCTTTGATTTCCGGATAATCACTACGTAAAATAGATAAAGCTTCAATTAAAAAAGAAGTATTTTTTTTTCTTTCCAAACGGCCGACGTAAAGATAATAAGGACTGACTAAATTATATTTATCTAAAACCTCTTTAATTTTTTCTTGATCCCGTATTTCGTTAAATAATTCAGTAGCAAAACCATTATGAACCACCTTAATTTTACTAGCTTTTGTTTTTGGATAATATTTTAAAACTTCTTCTTTAGTAAAATTAGAAACCGTAATAACTTTATAGGCATGCTTTAAAGCAAAAGAGGTGGACCAATCTAAATAGTCTAAAGAATTACCGTCATAGCGACCAAAGGTTGCTAATCTAATTATATATTTTAAAAGACGACGACGTAATTTAGTGCTAGCTTTTGGCCCCTCCGAACGATAGATACTTCGCTCACGAGCAAAAGCAACATCATGAATGGTATTTATAGTTCTTCTAGGGTGAATTAGGGGAATGCCATGAGCGGGAACAAATAAAACATGAGGGGGGTAAAATAACATCTCCAGTGATAATCTGCCTAAAGTCCAAAAGGAGGTAAATGGCCAAGTTAAAACTTTATAAGAGAGATTTGTCTGATCTTTAATTATTTTTTGCAAATCAAAAGAGGGCTCCTTATCTAAATATAAAATATATTTATTAATAGCATCTATTTTTACCAAATTCTTAATTAAATAAAAAGAATACCATTCGGTACCAGTTTTATTTTTTCGATTAGCTCGCGATGCATCAATTCCAATAATCATATCGCTATATGATATTAATTCTAAAATAACAAAAGAGCGACTATTTAGTCGCTAAAATACTCCTCTTATAAGAATCTAAGTTGTCGAGTGCAATGCCCGTTCCTTTAGCCACACAAAGCAAAGCATCGTCGGCCACATAAGCGGGGACACCGGTTGTTCGAGAAATTAATTGATCAATATTTCTAAGCAATGAACTGCCACCAGTTAAAACTATTCCTTTATCCATAATATCAGCTGATAATTCCGGTGGAGTAGTATATAAAACTCTTTTAGCAGCTGACATAATAGCTTCTAATTCATTTTGAATAGCCTCAGTTACATCATCGCTAGAAACAGTAATACTCCTTGGTAAACCAGTGACAATGTCACGACCACGAATTTCCATATAAAGTTTATCTTCCATAAACAAAGCTGACCCAATGTTTATTTTTATTTCTTCGGCTGTTCTTTCGCCGATAGCTAAATTATATTTTTTACGAATAAATTCTAAAATAGCCGCATCGAATTTATTGCCACCAACTCTGACTGAAGTAGATGACACAATTCCTCCTAAAGAAATAACTGCCATTTCAGCGGTGCCACCGCCAATATCAATCACCATGTGTCCGGTAGCCGAACCGATTGGGATATCAGCACCAATAGCTGCTGCTACTGGCTCTTTAATAATATAAGCAGCTTTAGCGCCGGCAGAAATAGTGGCCTCAATAACAGCGCGCCGTTCAGTCGAAGAAATACCGGCCGGAACAGCAACCATAACTTCTGGTCTAAAAAAACGAATGCCGCCCAAAGTTTTATTAATAAAGTAACGAATCATTGCTTCCGTAGTTCGATAATCAGCAATTACCCCATCCTTTAACGGTCTAACAGCTCGAATAGTGTCAGGTGTCCGACCCAACATATCTTTAGCTTCATTACCGACCGCTAAAATTTTATTATCAGCAATAGAAATAGCCACAACTGACGGCTCATTAATTACAATGCCCCGTTTAGGTAAGTATACTAAGGTGTAAGTTGTTCCCAGATCAATTCCTATCCTTTTTATAAACATATATTAAAAAATTGGGATAAATTACGTAAAAAAACAATATCGACAACTGCGAAAAATTATCTTAAATCCTATTTATCTTAGCGAGTATAGAGGGTTTAGTCAATAATACCATTTTCTTCATCGCTCTCCCATCCTTTATCAGTATCTTCGTCTAAACGCTCCTGGTTAGCCATAATTTTCTTTACTTTTTCAGTAAACTCATAAGTATCAAACTCATCTTTAGGGAAAAAATAATCAGCACCAATTTCTAAACTGCGACTGCGACTATCCTCATCAGAAATATCTGAAAAAACAAAAATAGGTAAATCAGATAGTTCACTGTCCTCTTTAACTTTTTTAATAATTTCAAAACCATCTAATTTAGGTAAAATCACATCTAATATTAAATAATCGGGATTAAAATCACGAATATTATCCATTACTTCATCCATTTCTTCTTCACCCTCACTAGTTTCAGTATCAAGACCTTCGGCACTAAAATTAGCTTCTAAGCTGTAAAGAATGTTAGTATCATCTTCGATGATAAAGATTTTTTTTTCCATAATAAATTAGTTATTTTTTTATTTTTTCCCACCAAGTATAATTATTTTTATACCAATCAATTGTAGAGGCTAAACCATCTACTAAAGAAACTAGTGGTTTAAAACCTAATTCTCTTTCCGCTTTTGAGTAATCAATAGCGTAACGGAAATCATGGCCTAAACGATCACTAACATACAAAATAGACTCTTCCCCCTTACCCATTAAATTTAGAATATTATGAGTAATTTGTAAATTGCTTTGTTCACTGTTACCACCCAAACAATAAGTGTCGCCAATTTTTCCCTGATGTAAAATTAAATCAACGCCACGATTATGATCATCAACATGAATCCAATCTCTAATATTTTTTCCTTCGCCATAAACTGGAATTTTTTTATCACTTAATAAATTTGTAATAAATAAAGGTATAAGTTTTTCAGGGTATTGATAAGGTCCGTAATTATTTGAACAATTAGAGATAGTTATCGGTAAACCATGAGTATGAAAATAAGCCCTCACTAAATGATCGGAAGCGGCTTTTGAAGCACTGTAAGGAGAGCGTGGATCATAGGGGGTGTTTTCATTAAATTTAGGTGAATCAAGTGACAAAGCACCAAAAACTTCATCGGTAGAAATATGATGAAAACGAATATTTCCATTATTTTTAGCAGCCTCAAGTAATACTCTAGTTCCCTCAACATTTGTTTTAATAAAATCAGCGCTATTTAAAATAGAACGATCCACGTGACTTTCGGCAGCAAAATGAACAATCGTATCAATCCCTTTAACTAATTCATTTACTAAAACAACATCACAGATATCACCTTTAATAAATTTATAATTAGGATTACTTTCTATATCTTTTAAATTATCTAAGTTCCCGGCGTAAGTTAAAAGATCCAAATTAATTATATAATCATTAGAATATTTATTTAACCAATAACGAATAAAGTTGGAGCCAATAAATCCGGCTCCGCCAGTAACAAGTAATTTCATATCAAGATAGTAATTTTTTTATATAATTAACTTTTACAATAATAGCACTTTTAACTTTGCAATTTTTGTTGTCTGGTAAATTTTTTACGTAATCTAGCCACTCACCATCATTATAATTTACCGCTGTCCCACAAAGTTCAAAACCGATACAAATATTTTCCCAATCTTTATGCCAAACAGCTAAAGAAACATTATTATTAATTTCTAAGTTAGAAATAGTTTGGGTGATGTGATTGTTAGTAATAATTATCTTATCATCCAACACTTTACAATCAGCTATAGCAATAGAATGAGGAGTTCCTTCTTTGTTGATAGTTGATAGTGACAAAGCATTATCTTCTATTATTTTTTTTATACCTTCTTCAACCACCATATAATTAATCTATTTTATAAGGTGAATTGGCATCTTTTTCCCAACGTATTTCATCTATTTCATCTTTTTTAGCTACACCTTTATATAGTTTATCGGGAAAATTTATAGATAATGCTGAACCATTAGAAATGCATTTATAGCCATGAACTACTCCAGGTGGCACGACAACAGTGCAAGGATAAGATTCACCAACAGTCATTTCTATTTTCTCACCATAAGTAGCCGAGTCCTTTCGTCTGTCCCAAAGATACAAAGTGAAATCACCGGACCCAGGAAAAATAAAATAATCAGTTTGATAAACATGTTCATGTGGTCCACGAGCTACACCAGGCAAAGTTACACTAAGATACGACATTGCAACGCCCAAATCAACTTCATCACGACGATAAAGCTCAATCAAGTAACCTCTATCATCTTCGTATTTTTTTAATTCAGAAATAATTACACCATTTATCATATTTTTAATTTAGAATTAAAAAATAATTCTTTTTTTGTTAGCAATCCATTTTGTGCCCCCAAATAGGCAATTTTATGAGCTGCATTCTTGCTAGCTAAATAAGCCGCTTTAGCGATGTCACCGGAGCACAATAATAAACCAGCCGCAAAAGTAGAATTATAAACATCGCCAATACCGGTCGTATCTAAATGTTTCTTTTCTTTAATTACTTTTTGATGATAAAAATTAACACCATCATAAAAATTAGCACCATCTGCCCCGTCTGTAATAACTACTATTTCTGGACCGTATGATTTTATAATCTTTAATAAATTTTTTATATCACTGAAAAAAAGATTGGGCTTCTTGGTGTTAGCTAAATCACTTAAAGCTAAAGCTAAAGCTTCTTCATGATTTAACATCAAACAATAAGTTCTTTTAAGAAAGGGGGCTAAAGTTTTGATGCCACTATTGTATTGTTTAGAACCGGGATTCCAAAAAATTTTCTTATGACGGGTAGCAAAAATTTGGCGTAAACATTTAAGCCAATTACCGGTTAGCGAGGAAATATAAATATTTTCTGTTTTATTGAGTTCTTCAATTCGTTTAGCATCTAAGGCTAGAAAGTCATTAACACCACGAGTTGTAAAAATAATTCTTTCTCCTTTAGTAATTAAAATAAATGATGACCCGGAATCAGCCCGATCATTAACATAAGCTAAAGAAGAAATTACTCCATGATCTTTAATATTTTTTATAATCGCCCGACCATTCTCATCGTTACCAGTTTCTACTAGGGCAGCAGTTTTAAAACCTAAGCCGGCTAAGTTAACAGCGGCATTAGAAGCGCCACCACCAAACAAATTAATAAACTTGTCTATTCTAAGCTTAGCGCCATATTCAAAGGCTAATAATTTTCTGTGAAGATTAAAAGTATCGCTCTTGTCATTTATTAAAATTCCCTCATCAGTAAAAAAAGCGATATCACGAGTTGTTCCACCAATAGTTATAAAATCATATTTCATATGCCTGTATATTAACATAATTTTACTTCTTTTCCAAAAAGAAGGGCTTTAATCTTTTAGATAAAGAATTAGCCAAATTAAAAAATAATAACATAAAACCAGCGCTCCAAATCATTTGCCAAATAAGCTGAGTCCAAAAACGAGACTGCAGTAAGAAAAAACTAAAATCATTTTGTCCACTCTGCCAAATTGCTAATATTGAGTAGAGTAAAATATTATAAATAAAAACACTAGTTACCGATAAAACAAGGAAAGAATACAGAGAGCGATTAGTTAACCAATTACTTAACATGAAATCGATAATAAAAATGGTAATCAAAAAAACTAAAATATTTAAACCAAATAAATTAAAACTTAAAATATCTAACCAGAAACCCATAAGAATTGCTAAAATAATGGTGGTTTCTAATTTAAAAAATATCAGACTAAAAAGTAAGGAAATTATTACTAAATTTATGGCAAAATAAATTGGTGGCAAAGAAGAAATAAAAGTTGCTTGAATAATTGCTATTACAGAAAAAACTAAAAAACAAATAAACCACTCTAAATATTTTTTAAAATGTGACATATTTAAGGTGTTAAAATGGTAACAATAGTTAAGGTGTTTAAATTGAATAAAGGTTCGATGTTTACATCCTGCCAGATTTCATTACTGCGATTATTAATCTGACTAACTTTACCAATAACTAATCCCCGAGAAATATTGCCACCTAAACCAGAAGTAATAACAGTATCGCCAATATTTATTTTTTCCGACTGCGGAATAAAATTCATTTTTATAGTTAAACCTAAATCTCCTTCAGTGATCCCCATGGTTCTATCTTGGCTTTGAATAGTAGCAGCAAACTTACAACTACGATTAGTGGTTAAACAAATTTTAGATAAATTATCACGGACCTCGGAAATCTTTCCGATAATAACACCATTTTCATCAATCACTCCTAAACCTTCTTTAATACCATCTTTAGAGCCCCTATCAATTACGATATCTTGATCACCTTCTTTAATATCAAAAACTAAATTTTGTGAAATTACATTAGCTAGAATATTTTTATACTTATTAGCTGACAAAAAAGAAAGCTGTTCCCTTAACTTAATATTATCTTGTTCAAGTTCTTTAAATTTAGCATTATCAACTGTTAATCTAACAACCTCTTGCTCTAAAATAGCGGCATGAGAAAAAATATCTTTTTGCTTTTGACTATCTTCATAAGAATTACTAATTCCCGATCCAGCGCCATAAAAAAAACCAGCCATCGGTTTAACCACCGAAACGGCTAAGTTTTCTAAGGGGGATAACACTTTAGTAAAATGTAAAACTACAATTAAAATAAAGATAAATCCCCACATCCAATTTTTATTTTTTTTACTATAAAAAGCCATAGGGCTAATTTTAATTATTTACCACTAGAGCTTGGCAGCACCACTTTTTCTAGTAACTCCTTATTACCAAGTAAATATCCAGTTCCCCGCACCACGCAGGTTAAAGGGTCTTCGGCAATCTTAACAGGAATTTTAGCAGCGAGAGAAATTGCTCGATCTAATCCCTGGAGTAAAGCTCCACCGCCAGATAAAAATATGCCTCGCTCATAAATATCAGAAACTAATTCTGGTGGTGTTGTTTCTAAAATAGTTTTAATATTGTCTACAATTTTAACAATTGTGCGCGAAATAGCTTCACGAATTTGAATATCATTTACCATAATTGCTTTAGGCAAACCAGTAATTAAATCACGACCACGGACTTCCATTTCTTTCGGTTCATCCAGTGGCATAGCCGATCCAATTTTTACTTTAATACTTTCAGCAATTTGTTCACCAATTAAAATATTAAACTCTTCACGAATATATTCAATAATATTATTATCAAATTCATTACCAGCTAAACGAAGTGACTTCCAAGTTACGACACCACCTAAAGAAATAACAGCTATTTCCGTAGTACCGCCACCGATATCTACAACCATAGTAGCGGTTGCCTCAGTAACTGGTAAATGAGCACCGATAGCAGCGGCCATCGCCTCTTCAATTAAATAAACTTTACGAGCTCCCGCCGAACGAGCAGCGTCTTCCACCGCTTTTCTTTCCACCTCAGTTAAATCTAGAGGAATCCCAATTACTACTCTCGGTCGAGGAATTAAAGCAAAGTTTTCATTATGAACTTTCGTAATAAAATATTTTAACATTTTTTCTGTCACTTCAAAATCAGAAATAACGCCATCAACTAATGGTTTTATCGCTTCAATATGGCCGGGAGTCTTACCAACCATTCGGTTAGCTGCCTCACCAACTTCTAAAATCTCGTTAGTTCTTTTATTAATAGCTACGACTGATGGTTCGTTAATAACGACTCCTTTATCAGTCACGTAAACTAGAGTATTTTTAGTGCCAAGGTCAATGCCTAAGTCATGGCTGAATCTTCCTAAAAGTTTGGCAAACATATAGTAGTAAAATTAGTTAATAACTTTTGGCAAAATACCAATCATGCTTAGCTTCACCACCGGTAATAAAACATTTTTTATTTTTTGGAGCTTGTCCTTCATTGGCAGTAGGCAGAACTCGAGAAACCATTTGATATTTCTCTTTAAGAATTTTTTCGCTTTCTGGATCTTCACTCCAACTGGCTTCAAACCAGCCTTGTCTATCATCAATTTCATCCATATTTTCAATCCGATAAATATGATTTTTGGTAAATTCTAAAGCTTGATCATATAAATTTTTGTGAATACTTATCATTAATTTTTCTAGAAAATTAGATAACTCACATAAAGAAGCACCAGTTTTTTCTAAGGTATCACGGCGGTAAACAGAAACCAAACCCTCTTCAACTTCTTTTGGACCAATTTCTAAACGAACTGGCACACCGCGAACCTCCCAATGATTAAATTTAAAACCAGGAGTTAGACCATCTCGCTCGTCAATTTTAATGCGATAAATTTTAGCTAAATCTTTTTTGATACTTTCACAATAAGCTAGAACTTTAGCCTTAGTTTCATCATCTTTATAAATAGGAACAATAATTATTTGAATTGGAGCAACATTAGGTGGTAAGCGTAAACCATTATCATCACCATGCCCCATAATTAAAGCTCCAACCGCGCGCCATGCAAATCCCCAACTATTTTGGTGACCATAATGCATTTCACCATCAGCGCCTAAATATTTTACATTAAAAACTTTAGCAAAATTAGTACCTAAATAATGACTAGTACCACCTTGGATAGCTTTGCCGTCCTTAGACATAACTTCAGCTGTTTTAGTCATTACCGCTCCAGCAAATTTTTCACTCTCTGACTTACGACCAGTAAAAGATGGTAGGGCCATAAACTCATAAGTATCAGCATAGAATCCTAAAATCTTATCAACTTCTAATCTGGCCTCTTCTTCGCTGGCAAAAACAGTATGACCTTCTTGCCATAAAAATTCACTCCAACGTAAAAAAGCACGTGGACGTTTCTCCCAACGAACAACATTGGCCCACTGATTTAAACGTAATGGTAAATCTTTATAACTTTGAATCCAGCGAGCATAAGTTTTATACATTGCTGCTTCACTAGTTGGACGAATTGCCAATTTATTAACTAACTCTTCCCCACCAGCATGAGTCACAACTGCTAGTTCTGGCGCAAAGCCTTCGATGTGATCCTTTTCAGCCATTAAATTTTCCATTGGTACAAAAATTGGAAAATAAACATTCTCTACGCCATCATCTTCTAACAGGCGACTAAGTTCTGCTTTTATTAATTCCCAAATCTTTAAACCATAAGGCCTGACAATACCACAACCACGGACCTCAGAATTATCGGCTAATTCCGCTTCTTTAATAACATCCTGATACCACTCAGGAAAATTTTCGCTTTGTTTAGTTATATTATTTTTAGCCATATATTTTTTGTGTATTTTAGTCTATTTTAACGTATAAAAACGACAAAGTCAAAGAAAAAATTTAAAATAAAAATGACTAATTGCTTGATTATTATTAGTCTTTTTAACTTTATTTTATCGTCCTAATTGTTTTAAAGCGGCTTTAACCCGACCACCACTGCTGGTAATTGCTGGTTCTACTTGATTTAAAGCTTCTCTGGCCTCACCGACTGAATAACCTAAGGATATAAGAGCATCTAATTCATCACTAGTGCCACTATAAGTATTGCCAATTGAAATATTGCTACCAGAAATACGGGCAACCTTACTTTTAAGTTCTAAAACTAAACGTTCCGCAGTTTTTTTACCGATACCAGAAACTTTAGTCAGCAAATTAGCATCTCCACGAATAATTGCTTCGATAATGTCAGTTGGAGTAGCCAGCGATATGACTGCTAAAGCTGATTTTGGACCAACACCAGAAACAGATAATAATAATTCAAATAATTCTAATTCTTCTAAACTGTTAAAACCATAGAGATCGCTAACATCTTCACGCACCCGATGATGAGTGTAAATTTCCGAAATATCACCCAGTTTAAGGTTAGCTGAAAAATTTTCACCAACAAAAATTTGATAACCGATACCATTTGTTTCTAAAATAATATAATTATTATTTTTAGTAATTATTTTTCCTTTAAGATAAGCTATCATATATTTTTTCTTCTTAAAACACTTAAAACCGGAATTTCTTTATTTACAATAATTAAAGCCGTACGACTGCCACCACCACCGTGAACTTCACTTAATTGCTCACCCGTTTTAGCATCAAATATTTTTGAGGGGCTTATTTTTATTATATCATATCTAGAACCAATAATTTCTACGACATCACCAACTTTAAGGGTATTATGAACCTGAAAATAAAGAGTATGCTCATTAGCTTTTAACTTTGGTTTAAAAAAGTTAGTTTCAGATTTAATTACCTGACCACAAAATTCCCAATCACTTTGAGAATTAGCGCTAGTTAAATTTTGTTCCGCTTTAGTGCCTAGTAAAAAACCAGAAGTATACCCCCTGTGTACTAATTTTTCTACCAGTTCATTTTTTAAATATTTTAATTCTTTTTTCCATTCTAGCGCACTGGGTTTTTTAGCTAAAAAAGTTAAAGCTCTAGCATAAATTCCGGAAACTACCGCTTGATAATAAACGCTTTTAGCGCGACCTTCAATCTTTAAAGAAACCACGCCAGCTGAGATTAACTCTGGTAAATATTCCAGCAAACAAAGATCTTTAGAGTTAAGTAAATAAGTGCCATGTTCCTCGCTAACTAAATCAAATTCTTCTTCGTGATTACGAGCTTTAATACTATACTCCCAACGGCACGGTTGAGCGCAATCACCTAAATTACCACTACGATCCACTAATTCTTTAGACAAAAAACAGCGACCCGAATAAGCCATACACATTGCTCCGTGTACAAAATACTCTAGCTCCATTTTGGGAACAGCTTTATGAATTTCTTTAATCTCTTTTAAAGTCACTTCTCGGCCTAAAACAATTCGCGTTACCCCATTTTTATACCAAAATTTAGTCGCCGCCGCATTAGTGCAATTAGCTTGTGTAGATAAATGAATTTCTGCTTGCGGCCAATGCTCTTTTACAATAGCCATTATTCCTGGATCAGAAATAATTAAAGCATCTGGCTTCATTACTTTTATCTTCTTAACATAATCTGGTAATTTAACTAAATGTTTATTGTGCGCAAAAATATTTAAAGTAACATAAACTTTTTTATTAGCTAAATGAGCCTCTTTAATTGCTAAAGCCACAGTCTTTAAATCGAAATCATTAATACGCACTCGTAGCGAAAAATCTGGAATACCTAAATACACCGCATCAGCTCCCGCCGAAAAGGCTGTTCTCATTTTTAAAATATTGCCAGCTGGCGCCAATAGTTCTATTTTTTTCATAAAATTAGCCATTTTATTTAATCAAAATAAGTATAGCGTAAAATTTGATTTAAATAAATATTGACAGAACAAAACATAATGAGTAATCTGGTAATAATAAAACTACTTTAAAAAATATTTTATCTTAGCCGAAAATAGCTTAATAACGTCATTAGGCTCTTGTCGGCTATGGCAAAATCACGATGATTCGCCCAGTATTAACTCACAACAAATTCTTACCAAGAGAACTAAGTTGCTAAAATGGAGGAGTAAACATGTCAAGAATTTATTCAATCGAAGCGATGAACCAGTTGGCGGACGCTCTCGAACAAGCAGGTTTTTCCGGCGAAGACCTAGCTAAATTAAAACAGTTTAAAAATTTATCAGGTCTTAAAAATGCTATCAATGGTTTAGCTGAAATTGTCGACCGAGAAAACATCATTGATTTCAATCTTAAACCATTTACGCCCAGAGGTTGGGTGGTCGATGAACACTTACAGTTTGGTAAATGGCCATTTGATATAAATACCGTAAGCCTTTACCGGGATGAAAAGCAAAAAAACGAAAGCCTTATTGGTGGGCACGACCTACGAATTAATCTTGTTGGCCGCTTACTCCTTAACGCCAACGTACTCGATTTCTTAATCGATCATCCTAACCTTATTCCCGAACCCTGGAAAGAGTTTTATGTATTTTTCTGGGGAACTCTTTATCGCAATCAGCGAAACGAACTACAGGTAAGAGGTCTTGTTTGGGACGGCAGAAGCTGGAATTGGCTGACTCGCTGTCTTGATGAAAAGTTTAGAACTGACCAACCTGCCCTTATTATTAAAAGTCAAAAAAAATAGATCTTAATAATTGTTTCTGTTTTTATAACCTTAATTAGCGTAAAGCTGATTAAGGTTTTTTTATTAAAAATTAAGCTCCACTTTATTAGCGGAGCTCATCGGGAGAGAACAATTATTATTCAGTTGTTGGTGCCGGAGGAATCTGACTACCGACAATATGCGACAATCTAATTAACTTAAGAGATACCTCCTCCCAAGTGCCGGTAAACCCAAAGATGGTTTCCTCTTTCTGGGTTTTTTCCAGATATTTAGGAAGATCTTTATTAAAAGTAGTTTTGGCAATTACGGCACGATTCCCCAGAAAAAATTCAACACTTAGCAAGGCGTACTGGCCGGACGTAAAAGGCTCAATATCCAAATGAAGAGTAAAAATATTTTCGGGGTCTTCATTTTCGCAATCCAGAACTAAACCGTCTTCGCTATCATAGCGCAGGTCTTCGTTGCTGGTAAATCCGACTGAAAAAATTGGCAAACTTCTTAAAAATTTTGACCAAGCCTCCAGGTCGCTTAATGAAAATTTATTTACTTTAGCGACTGCCTTGATTAACTTTGCAGATGGTTTCATGGGTACGGGGGTTTAGATTGTTTATACTAAAGGACGATTAAATTATGTTTTTATTTTTTTAGTAAAAAGATAATTGGTAATTTTTTATACCACGCATAAAAAAAATTGTCAATACTTATTACTTTTAAATTAATCACAAAAAAGCTGCCCCAGAGGGGCAGCTTGTATTTATTTAGCAAATAATTACTATCTTATCTCACTATCTCTTAACCTTTTAATTCTCTCTTCAATTGGTGGATGAGTCATAAAAGCCTTAGCTAACCAAGAGGCTTTTTTATTTTCATTACCTTTAAGCGGTGAAATAATATACATATGGGCCGTCGCTCGATTAGCCACTTCCAGTTCATCGGGGTCAGCACTAATTTTCTCCAGTGCCCTAGCTAATCCCTCTGGATAGCGAGTAAGTAAGGCGCCACTAGCATCAGCTAAAAATTCTCTTTTTCGAGAAACTGCCATTTGTAATAGTTGCGCTGATATAGGTGCTAAAATTGATAATAAAATTATTATAATTAAACCTATACCCCCGCCGCCATTTTCATTATTACCGCGACGCCCAAAAAAAGCGGAACGCGATGACCAGTCAACAATTAAAATTATAGTCCCCACTAAGACAGTCGCAATAGTAGAAATTAAAATATCCCGATTACCAATATGAGATAATTCGTGAGCAATAACGCCCTCGAGTTCAGCTTTATCTAACTTAGCTAAAATACCAGAAGTAAGCGCAATAGCGGCGTGTTCTGGATCGCGTCCAGTAGCAAAAGCATTAGGAGCACTGTCTTCAATAATATAAATTTTAGGAAAAGGTAGACCAGCAGTAATACATAAATTCTCTACTAAATGATAAATTTCTCTACCATTATCATGGTCCACTAATTTGGCTCCAGACATAGATAGCACAATTTTATCGCTCCACCAATAACTTACAAAACTAGAAACAATACTAAATAAAACAGCTAATACTAAAATTCCAGGATTATTAAAATACCAAGAAACAATATAGCCAATTATCATGACTAGGATGAAAAACCCGGTCATTAGAAACCAGGTTTTTCTTTTGTTGAGTGCACTATCATTATATAAAGTCATAACTTACTGTTGATCCTTTTTAAATCCCCCAGCAAAAGCTTTAAGTATTTCAACTGGAGTCACAAATACGACAGTATTAGATTGGTCGCTAGATATATCATTAATTGACTGCAAAGTGCGTAAATGCAAAGCGCCGTCAGAGGCTGCCAGTATTTTAGCGGCTTTAGCAATATTTTCTGCGGCAGCAACCTCACCTTCAGAGTTAATAATAACGGCTCTCTTTTCACGTTCGGCTTCCGCTTGTTTAGCGATAGTTCGTTCCATTGATTCAGGAAGAGAGACATCTTTAAGCTCTACATTATTAACTTTAATACCCCACTCATCAGTTTCTTTATCAACAATTTCTTTAATCCGTTCGGCAATTTTATCACGTTGGCCTAAAAGCTCATCCAAAGATACCTCGCCAACAATATTTCTCATAGTAGTTTGAGCATATTGAGAAACCGCATAATAAAAATTTTCAACTTCAATCACCGCTTTAGCGGCATCAGATACTTTATAATAAATAACAGCATTAACAGTAACTGAAACATTGTCACGAGTAATCGCTTTTTGATCAGGAACATCTACAGCTTTAATACGAATATCAACTTTTTTAAAAGTCTGAAAAACTGGAACAAGTAACCGCCAACCTGGTTCCATGATATAAGAATAACGACCCATGGTAAAAACGACACCACGCTCCCATTGATTTACCTGCTTTAAACAAACTAAGACTAAGAAAACAATAACTCCAATAATTGTCCAAAACATAAATTATAAAATTATTTTATAAACTAGAATTTAACACTAATATTTTCTCTCTGGCTAGCGTCAGCTAACTCATAGAATTTATAACTGGTAAAATGTAATAAACCATTTATTACATTAGTTGGAAATACTTGTAATTTAGTATTAAAGTCACGAACATTACCATTGTAAAAGCGGCGAGAAGCCATAATTTTATCTTCGGTATCAGATAATTCACGTTGTAATTCTAAGAAGTTTTGATTAGCTTTTAAATCAGGATAATTTTCTGATAAAGCGAAGATTGATTTTAAAGTAGCCGACAATTCATTTTCTGCTTTTATTTTATTTTCAATATCTGAATTAGCTACGGCCATAGCAGAATTACGAGCGGCAACCACTTTTTCTAAAGTTCCCTGCTCATGAATAGCATAACCCTTAACTGTTTCAATTAAATTAGGAATTAAATCATAACGACGCTTAAGTTGCACATCAATATCACTCATCGCTTCTTCTACTCTATTTTTAAGAGTAATTAGTCCATTGTACATAGACACGATAACTATCGCTAAAATAACAATAACCCCGATAATAATCCAAGTAATCATAGTTTTTTAATTAATTATATAAGAATATTATGTCACAAAATAGCAAAAAAATCAAGATTAAAATCTTTTTAGGCCTAAACTAAATTTCTCATTATCAATTTTAATCTCTTTAGCACCGTCTACTTCTGGCATTGTTTCAACAACTAAAATAGACTCGCTTAAAGTGTCTTTTTTAAGGTCATCCATTTTAGCAAGAATAACAGCAGTAATCTCAGCACTGGCACCAAGCACATAAACACTAGCAGTATCTGATAAATCAAAGCCAGCATCTTTACGCAACATATTTATAAAACGAACCAATTCTCTTTTTAAACCTTCAATTTTAAGTTCGGGGGTAATTTCAGTATCAAGAGTCACTTCAGCGTATTCTACCTCAGCCTTTTCCCATTTAACTTGTTTAATATTAAGTTCATCAGAAATTAAATTTAGATAATCTGATACGAAGGCTTCGTCTTTAGCTTTAATAGTAATTGAATTTAACATTTGGCGAATCTTAATACCCGCTTCATCGCGACAAGCTAAACCTAATTCCACCACCTTACGAACCAAAGTCATTTTTTCTAAATCATTTTTTTGGTCAGCGCTTAACTCTTTAATACTAGACCAGGTTTCTAAATGGACTGATTTATTTTTATCGGTAAAATTAAGGCCAGTAACTTTTTGCCAAAGACTTTCCGCTATAAACGGCATAGCTGGAGCAATAAGTTTAGAGACCTCTACTAAAATATATTTAGTAGTGGCTAATACTAAATTTTTATCATCACCCTCATCTTTAAAACGGTCACGACTACGACGTAAATACCAAGTGGAAAATTCATTAACAAATTCTGACACTGGCCGCATCGCTTTGGGTAAATTATAGGCTTCCATCGCCTCAGTGACCTCTTGATGGAATAAATTAAACTTCGCTAATATCCATTTATCTAAAACATTAGGACTGCTAGGGTACTTTGTGTCTTCGGAGTTATCTGTGGCATACATTTCGTAAAACTTATAAACATTCCATAAAATCATTAAATTTTTACGAAGAGATTCTTCCACCCCTTTTTCCGAAAAACTCAAATTCTCGGCCAACATCACTGGTGATGCTAAAAGATAAGAACGTAAAGCATCGGCGCCATATTTATCCATCACAACTGTTGGGTCAGGATAATTTTTTAATTTTTTTGACATTTTTTTACCATCTTCGGCTAACACGATGCCATTTACAATTACATTGTTAAAGCCGTGGGTCTTTTTTAAGCCACCGGCAAGGACATGAGTATAATAAAACCAAGTTCTTGTTTGATCAGCCCCTTCAGCGATAAACTGGGCCGGAAAATTAGCTTCAAACTTGTCTTTATTTTCAAAAGGATAATGTAATTGAGCATAAGGCATTGAACCAGATTCGAACCAACAATCAAGTACATCGGAAATTCGTTTCATTTGTTTGCCGCATTTTTGACAAGCAAAAGTAATAGGATCAACTTTATCTTTATGAATATCGGTAATTTTTTTACCAGACAATTCTTCAAGCTCGGCAACGCTACCGACAACATGCAAATTACCACACTCACACTCCCAAATTGGAATAGCGCTTGCCCAAAAACGTTGACGAGAAATTGACCAATCACGAGCACCATCTAACCAATTACCAAAACGGCCATTTTTAATATAATCGGGTGACCAATTTATATTTTTAGCATACTCTAAAAGATCTGGTTTAATTTTAGTTACCCCAACAAACCATGAAGAAGTAGCATAATTAATTAAAGGAGTATCGCAACGCCAACAATGAGGATAACTATGCTCATATTTTTCTTTATGAAAAAGAGTGCCGTGACCAGCTAAATATTTAATAATTTCAATATCAGTGGCCATGTGATCTTCAATTGGTTTAACATGCAAACCGGCTAAATCTGTTACCTCTTGTTTAAACAAACCATCCATCCCAACGTGTTGAATAAAAGGTAACTTTTTATCACGACCGAGCGCCATATCATCTTCACCAAAAGCAGGGGCAATATGAACAACACCGGTGCCGTCTTCTGTAGTAACAAATTCGGCATCATAAATTTGCCAACCATTTTCTAAATTAGCTAGTTCATTATCTTGGGCGTAATAATTAAATAAAGGTTGATATTTTTTTCCGATTAAATCGGTGCCCTTAAACTCTGAAATAGGCTCATAAGCTTTATCTTTCATGATATCGACTAGGCGGCTTTTAGCTAAAATATATTTAGCATCTTCTATTTTTACTTTTACATAATCAATTTCCGCACCGATAGCTAAAGCGACATTACCAATTAAAGTCCAAGGAGTGGTTGTCCAAGCCAAGACAAAAGTTCCTGGCTCATCTATTAATTCAAATTTAGCAATCGCTGATAAATCTTTTATATCCTTATACCCTTCACTAACTTCTGATTGTGACAGAGTTGTTTCGCAACGCGGACAAATATGCATGGAACGATAATCTTTATAGATTAAATCTCGGTTCCAGAGTTCCTTAAAAGCCCACCAAACGGTTTCCATATAATCTAAATCCATCGTGCGATAAGCATTATCCATGTCAGCCCAACGACCCATTCGATTAATAATTTGCTTCCAATCATCGATATAAGTTGCTACTTGAGCCCGGCACAGGTCATTAAATTTTGCCACGCCTAATTCTTCAATATCTTTTTTAGATTTTGTGCCTAATTCTTTTTCCACAATATTTTCGATTGGTAGCCCGTGGCAATCCCAACCCCATTTACGTTCTACATGATAACCGCGCATCGTTTGATAACGTGGCACCATATCTTTCATGATACTACCTACTAAGTGACCATAATGCGGTGTACCA
This sequence comes from uncultured Gammaproteobacteria bacterium, assembly GCA_964355275.1. Classification (GTDB taxonomy): domain Bacteria; phylum Patescibacteriota; class Patescibacteriia; order Patescibacteriales; family UBA12465; genus JAEZRQ01. Next base: position 17,808 of record CAYHCB010000005.1, read on the forward strand.
GTGGCAAATGGTGGTCCATCATAAAAAACATATTCACCCAAAGGTGACTCTTTAGTTAAAGATTTATTAAAAATGTCAGCTTCATTCCAAAATTTTAAAACATTTTCTTCCATAGCAGGAAAAGAAGTTCTTTCTTGACCGCCGTCCTCTTTATTATTTTGTTCACTCATATTTTAATTTTTATTTTCTAAGTAAGTTGCTAGATAATATAATAGAAAAATATCATATAAACCCCTAAAAATCAAGAAAAACAAAAAACCCCCAGCCAGTGGGGATTTTCTTAAAGCAATATAATTATTTTTTAATTACCAATAAAATCAGCTAATTTCTGAGCTGCCTGACGACGCATACTGATCTTATTTTTTTCATGAATACCCATTTCGGCAAAGGTGTTGTCATAACCATCTGGTTGAAAGATAGGGTCCCAACCAAAAGAAGTTTCACCTAGTGGCATAACAATTCGTCCGGAAATTGTACCCTCAAAATAAGATATCTCCCCTTGACCGTCGACATAACCAATAATAGTTTTAGCTTCTGCTCGATCATTACCGGAAGACAGCGCTAACTTAGCTAAACCCTCGCGGCCAATAGCTTTCATAAACCATCTAATAAATGGGCCCGGTAAGCCATGAAGGCCATCTAAATATAAAGAGGTATCTTCAACAATAAAATTACCAGGAACATGGTCAAGCGCTGCTTTTAATTTAAAAGCAACAATTTCTTGAGGATCTAAACTCTGGATTTCTGGTAAATCAATATCTAATTGTTCAATATCCGGTAAAACGGCTTTTACTTCCGCAAATTTATTAATGTTACCAGTGATAAACTTAATCATATATTTATTAGTTACAATAACTTATCATCTTCAACTTTTTGATTAAAAACTTCATTTTTTATGCGCTCAACCTGTTCACTATTTTCATAGTACTCATTTTTAAAAATTTTATACATCATCGGTAAGACACCGCACTGATTGCAAACCCCCCAATTACATTGCCCGCCATTATTGTTGTGCAAGTCTCGGCAAATAGCCGTCTCGCGATCAAAAATAGCTTTACTCATATAATTTACTTAAAATTTTTATTAAAAAATTATTTATTATATTTTAATCCTTTATTTTTATTATGTAAATTAAATTTTATAACCGTTTTCTAAATATACAACATTCTTTCCGTCTAAATAAGATTTAATTCTCTTTTTAAGGGGTAGACCTAATAACTTTAAAGCCTCCTCTAAAGAACAAAAACGAAATTCTAAAATTTCTTCACCATCAATTTTAATTAAGGCTGCTATTTTTTTAGTTATAACGCCGCAATCAAACAAGATTTGCAGAGATTCAGTATTTTGTACATTATTTACCACTTTGGGAAAGCAATAATCTAATACAGCTAATTTAGCAACAGCAAAATCGATATCTAGCTCTTCTTTAACTTCACGACGTAGCGCCATATCTAAAGATTCATCTTTTTCCACCACGCCACCGGGCAAAGTCCAATATTTTTTATAGCTTGCTCTTAAAATTAAAATTTGACCCTGCTCATTAAAAAATAAAGCGCCGACCGCCATTCTTTTTTGCGGTAGTGTTTTATAATAAATTTTAGGGTCAATAAATTCCATAAAAAATGAAAGTTTAATCTTTATAACATTAAAAGCAAAATTAACAGTATTTGTCAGTGCGCTGCCACAATCTAAAACAGTTGATCTATAAAATTATTTTAATTCTTTTTGTTTTTTATTTAAAAAATTATCTTTGGAAATTATAGATCGACCAACTCTTTTTTCTAACTCTTCTCTAGCCTTTTTTGATACTCCGCCTCCTTTTTGAGCTACTTGCCTATTTTCAATAAAATTTTGCGGTTCTTCAACTTTAGAAATCTCTGTCGTTGAAGCTTCAGCTAACATATTTAAAACTAATTCTAAGTTAGTCATATTATCTCGCAAATTTTCTTTTTTAAGTTCTTTAACTTTTTTATAATCTTTAACCTTTAAACCAGCCCAAGCAAAAGTAATATCATCAGTCAAAATAGCAAATTCATTTTGTGCTTTAACTCCTCGTCCCGTCCATTCATTAGTTAAACTTTTTCTAATTTCAATACTTTTTAGTCTCAAATCAATCCAATCTTTAGAATACCCTTTCTGTAAATAAATAGTCATCGCTCTTTGGATCGCTTTTTCTGGATCTTCTATTTCCTCAACTCTCTCATAACCAACCCGAGCTAACCAAAGTTTAAATGGTTCGGCATGAGGTGATGGGATTGATTGAATAATACGAAAAACTGTTTCTGTGTCAGCGGCATCTGATAAGTAATATTTACCATCTTTAGATAAAAATTTCAGTTGTACGATAAAATCGTACACCTGACTGCCCTCTTTATTAAGTTTATCTTTTAAATCCGACCAATAACGTTTAGATATAGAGCTTCGGGAAAGCACCCCAACTACATCAACAACTGAAAAATACCATTTCTCTTGGCCGTCATCCCAAATTTTTCTAATCTCTTTGTTTTGAAATAAAGAAATATTTTGTTTTTGTTCTTCTTTTTTCATACTTTTAATGATTAATTATTACATTAATCACTATAACAAATTGACTATGAAGAAAACTTTAATATTTTATCAATGTTTTAAAGCTTATAAGAAATTTTTAAACACTCGTCTAAATCTCTTATTAAATCTAAGTCCAGGATGTCTGCTGGCTTAGCCCACTTATAATTTTTATGTTCACCGTCATTAATTTTTATCACCGGTCTTTCGGTTAAGACCACTTTAAACATATGAAAAATAAATTGATACGTGGGATACACAACATATAATTTTTCTAAATACTTTAATTCTCCTAACTCGACACTAAGCCCGGTCTCTTCAAAAATTTCACGACTTATTGCCTTAATTTCATTTTCGTCAGCATCAATTTTGCCAGCCGGAAGACCCCAAGTATTTCCTTCAGGCTTATGATCTTGACGATGCAAAATCAAAACTTCACCCCTATATTCTAAATAACAACTAACAACTTCAAAGCGAGGGATAAAATTTTCGGGCTCGGTTTTATAAATCATATATAAATCTAATATTCTTTTTCAATCTCTACCTGCTCTTCAAAAATTTCTTTAATCTCTTTAGAGTCTATAATCTCAAAATATTTTACAACTTTGCCATTACTTTTAGCTAATTTTATCTTAGCCTCAACACCATTACTAATTTTACCAAAAACCCATATTTCATTACATTTTTCCACAATAGCATTATTTGACTCTCTAATTTTATCACGGGAGATTGTATCTAATAAAAAATACTCATGAATCATAAACGGATTAAGTGGTGCCCCGTCATGCTCTAAAATATATTTAGAGATATGCATTCTAAAATAAAATAAATGTTTCGAAAAAGCAGGATAAATTAATTTCATATTTTTATAAATAATTATTCTCCAAGATATTTAAACCTTGGCATTATTACACCATTTATTTCGACATTTTCTAAAAACATAGCTAGCGGTCTAACCCATAAATCGTAGTCGCCATAAAGAGCGCGATAAACTACTAAGTCTTCTAAGGTTTCACTGTGATGAGCTAAACCAATTACTTCATATTCATCACCTTTATAGTGCTTATATTTTCCTAATTTAATCATACTAAAAATTGTTTATATCCTTGTTCAATATATTCTTTAGCCAGCTTGGCGTTTTCAATTGATTTAAACTTATGATGATAAGAAAAAAATTCTGAAATAAGTTTTCGCTCACTTTCTAAAATATCTTCCCAAATTTTAATATTTTTAATACTGCTATCTATAGCCACAACCTTATCGTCGCCATCAGCTCGATTGATTAAAGCAATCGGTTCAACCTCGAGTTCCTGACCAACACTTAAAATATTTTCTGAAATAATTAAAACGTCAATCTCATCACCCTCTTTAATATTTAAGGTATTACAAATATAACCATAATTAACTGGCATAACACCATCATTTATTGGAATAATATCTTTAATCGGACCTAAGTCAATAAAACCAGTTTTATCAAATTTAAAATGCCTACGTCTCGTGTCCCCTTTTGGCATTTCAATAATTACTTTCATATTATTTTTTCAAATCATTATTTCTACTCTTTAACCAAACCTTCTTAAAAAATGGCATAGTTAGAGTGGAAATCATAAAACCGGTCGTTGGAACAATTGCATTTATCCAGGGTTTAGATACTTCTATCGCCCCCAAATACAAGCCAATAGCTAAATAAGTAAAGACCGCTAGCAAAACTCGGCGAGTCCAACTTTTTTCCCAATCTTTATCCGACTCCACTCGAGAGTTTCTGTCTTCTATTTGTTTAATTCTCTGTTCTAAATCTTCCATATTTTTAATAAAAAATTAACTTGGATTGGAAAGATTTTTTCTTAAATTTTCTAATTCAACTTGATTATTCATCTCATTCTCCATAATTTCAGATTCGCTCCAGAGATAAAAACGATATTTTGATTCTAAATCTTCTGAATTACCAGTAACTGAAATTAATTTTTTGTCTTCATAAAGCTCCGAGTTCTCTTTCAGCATCCTGTCTTGTATGGCTGATTTAATATCATCATAACCAGTTATTTTTTTATAAACATCGTCGTCATAACATTTATCTAAAGGGATATGAATATCTAATTTTTTTAGCTTTTCTTTAACATCGGGGTTTATTATTACGCTATCTAGAGCACTTAAAAAACAACCGCGAAGATTACCGCCAAACATAGTAAAAGAAGCTTTTTCTTGGTTACTAATTAAATTATTAATTAAACTTTTATCTATCTTGCCGCTAGAATCTACTAATCTAAAAGTTTTATCATCTTCAGATGAAGAATTAACTGTTTTATTATCAGTATTTTCCTGATAACCAACTTCGATTAAATTTCTATTAATACTCTGAGAAAGATGAGTACTAATATCTTCCAAAGAATCGCCATGTCTACTATGAATACTAAAAATATTAATAGGAGTATCTAATATAAAAGGGTCTTTTTCTTTTCCAAGAGACAGTAGCTCATTTTTTCTTTTGGCCCCTTCCTCAATTAAATCATTTTTATCAGCTGCGATAGACTCTTGTCTCATTCGAGAATATTCTTTTCTGCCAATAGTTTCAGCAATTTTGCTATTACTATCATGAAAATTTGAAATTTTACCTTTATCAATCATCTTGCTAAGCTTCTTTTTACTTTTGTCTGACAACAGTTCGGTACGAAAAAGCCTCTTATTATCAAGCTGACTAACATCTGGTATCTCTTTTTTGGAAAATAGAGAATTAAAGGTCTCAAATTTCATAAATTTTAATTTCTATTTCCCGTGGCATTTCTTAAACTTCTTGCCGCTACCACATGGGCATAATTCATTTCGTCCGACAGCTTGGCCATCAGCACCTTTCATTTTTTCATTAACTAAATCAAAAGTTTCACCATGAGGATTATCGGATGCCTCTTTTATTGCTCCGGCAAATTTTAAATTTTTAGGTTGCTCTTCCAGTTGCAAACTTCTAATTATTTCTGGGGCCATTTCAATAGCATCGCCAGTTTTATAAATTGAATAAACAACTTGCTGACGAATTAAATCATTAAGTTCTTGATACAATCTAAAGGATTCTTTTTTATACTCAACTAAAGGATCTCTTTGGCCATAACCACGAAGACCAATACTAGAACGTAAATAATCCATCGTTTCTAAATGCTCAATCCATAATTGATCAATTGAACGAATCAAAATTCCTTTTTCGATTTCCGAAGATTCAATATTTAACTCTTTAAAAGCTAAAGCTAAAGCATCGTATTTACTTTTAGCTAAATCATTTAAATAAGTAATCAAATCATGGCCAGGGTCATGAGCTATTGATTTGTTTGTTTCTTCAATTTTATTTTTTTCTTCAGTGTTTAAAGTAAATATTGTGCCAACGGTTTCAATAATTTCTTTGAGATTCCAATCACGAAGATCGCCTAAACAATTAAGTTCAACTACTCTTCCTATTTCCAGGCGAACATATTCTAAAATAATATCCCCTAGAGTTTTATCTCCGTGGCTAGTAGGATCTTCAGCAATTTCTAAAATTTCACGACGACGTCGATAAATCGCCTCACGATGTTTATTAATAACATCATCATATTCTACTAAATGTTTTCGCATATCAAAGTTGTTGCCTTCAACTTTTTTTTGAGCGGATTCAACTGACTTAGAAATAATTCCACTTTCAATTGGCATGTCAGCGGGAACATTTAACATTTTCATAGTATTTTTCATCCGATCACCACCAAAAATTCTCATTAAATCATCATCAGTTGAAACATAAAAACGAGACGAACCAGGATCACCCTGACGACCAGCGCGACCGCGCAACTGATTATCAATACGTCGTGATTCATGTCGCTCGGTACCAATCACGTGAAGACCGCCGAGTTCACAAATTTTAGCCTGCTCTGCTTTGGCTCTAATTATATCTTCCGGATTATTGTTATCTGGTGTACCACCAAGTAAAATATCAACTCCACGACCAGCCATATTAGTGGCTAGTGTAATACCGCCTAAGCGACCAGCCTGAGAAATAATTTCTGCTTCTTTTTGATGGTTCTTAGCGTTTAACATTGCTGGATGCAAACCTTCTCGCTCCATCATATCAGCTAACACCTCATTCTTTTCGATAGAAATGGTACCAATTAAAATTGGCTGACCTAAAGCATGACGTTCTTTGACATCAGCAATAACGGCATTAAACTTATCCTCTTCGGTCCGATAAATTAAATCGTTTAAATCTTTTCGGATATTAGGCCGATTAGTCGGGATAACAATTGTTTCTAACTTATAAATTTTATGAAATTCTTCAGCTTCAGTAACAGCTGTTCCGGTCATACCGCATAACTTATCATACATACGAAATAAATTTTGAAAGGTAATAGTCGCCATAGTCTGAGATTCTTTTTGAACTTTTACATTCTCTTTAGCTTCAATTGCTTGATGAAGACCCTCGCTATAACGACGACCAGGCATCATTCTTCCAGTAAATTCATCAACAATAATAATTTCATCATCTTTAACAACGTAATCGCGATCACGTTTAAATAATACTCTAGCTTTTAAAGCTTGCTCAATGTGATGCACGTCTTTAATACCACCAGCGACATAAATATTCTCTACCCCTAACATTTTTTCCATTTTAGTCATGCCACCTTCAGATAAAGTAGCACTGCGTAATTTTTCATCAACATTATAATCTTCATTCTCAACTAAACGCTGAACTAATTCAGAAAATTTGAAATATTTATCAGTTGATTCTTCGGCGGCGGAACTAATAATAAGCGGCGTTCTGGCTTCATCGATTAAAATTGAATCGATTTCATCAACAATGGCATAACGCAGAGTTCTCTGCACTGTTTGACTTAAAGTGCCCACCATATTATCGCGCAAGAAATCAAAACCAAATTCATTATTGGTACCATAAGTGATATCACAATAATAAGCTTCGCGACGAGAAATTCTTTTAAAATGTTTTAAGCGGTCGTCATATTGTTCGTCATCAGTATATTCTGGATCATAAGTATAAGCGGTGTCGTGAACAATAACACTCACCGATAAGCCTAGGGCATAATAAACTGGAGCCATCCAACCAGCACCAATTCTGGCTAAATAATCATTAACGGTAATTAAATGAACACCTTTTTCTTCTAAAGCATTAAGATAAAGAGGTAAGGTGGCCACCAAGGTTTTACCTTCACCGGTTTTCATTTCAGCAATTTCACCGCGATGTAAAATAATGCCACCAACTAACTGAACATCATAATGACGTTTATCAAGCAGACGCTTGGAAACTTCTCTAACTACAGCATAAGCCTCTGGCAAAATTTCATCTAAAGTTTCACCTTTAGCCAGACGCTCTTTAAACAATACAGTTTTATTTTTTAAATCGGTGGCTGATAAATTAAGCAACGATTCCTCAAAACTATTAATTTGCGCAATTATAGGATTTAAGGTTTTAATGATTTTTTCATTAGGATCGCCTAAAAGTTTGTCTAGGAAATTCATAGATTATTTGTAATTTTATAGATATTTAAGTTAAATATGGAAATTTTTACAGTATCAATAAAAAATTATACCGTAAATACGGTTTTTTTTCAACCTTTATTTTTTTTAACATTAATTTGAGTAAGATAGCGCTTTTTGCTATAATTATAAATAATTAATAATTAATAAAATCTTGCTACTTTTAGCAAGAATAACTAAAAAAATATGAAAAAAATTATTTCTTTAGTGTTGGTTTTTTTGTTCTTCTTCTCACTAGCGGCCATTATGCCCGTTTTAGCCGAAGATGACAATAATGTTAATCCAGAACTAAGATCAGCGACTTCAACAGAATTTTCAAATGAAAGACCTAAAATAGAACCTCGAGGAAACATGGAGGGGGACACTTCTAATTTAGAAAGAATCCCAGCCCCAGCTTATATTAAATATTTTGAAAAAATTAGAAAAGTAGGCCAAGATTTATTCGGAGTTAGAAAATCTGAATCCGAAGTTAATAAATTAAAAAAAGAAGATGGCGTAAAGAATGCGGACGGAACTAGCGCCTCAGGTACTAGTAGTTTAGAAAGAATCCCTTCCCCATCACAAATTAATTTATTTGAAAAAATAAAAAAAGTTGGTCAAGATTTATTCGGAGTTAGAAAAACTGAAAAGTCAGAAGATAACAATAATGCTTCTAATAACAATAATGCTTTCAGTTCAGATGCTAGGGGTAGTTTAGAAAAAATTGTTTCTTTAGACCAGGTTAAGTTTTACGACAAAATAACCAAAATCGGCGATGAATTATTTGGTTTAAGAAAAAAAGGTACTTATGTTTTACCAAGTATGTCGACTGAACTTATAGCATGTGTCTCAGCCGCTATTGACGCTAAAGACCTTAAATTAATTGAAGTATTAAATACAACAGCAACTGAAATTTCAACTGCCATTACCGCTCGTGGTACTTGTCAAAAAGCTGCTCTACTATTAACTGAGAAAAGACAAGACGCTCTGGGAAGTTGCAATAAAACTTTTCAAGAAGCTGCTAAGGTAGCTAGAGAAAAAGCTAAAAAAGCGCAAAATGAAATTTGGAAAGTTTACACTACCAGCTTAAAAGCTTGCTCAACTACTGCCAGCTCCTCTGAAATAATGATTGAAGATGGTAGCTTGGATTTAGGAGAAACTTTAAAGTAATAATAAGCCATATAGTCTAATAAAAATCGGCTCTTACTAAGAGTCGATTTTTTATTTAGCTATTTATTTACCTCTTTTTTTGTCCCGAGTTTTCTCTTTATATTTTACGATAACGCCCTCTAAGTGATCCTTTACCTTATCAATGGCTTTATATAAATCTTCTTCGGTTTTTTCTACTCTTAGTAAATCATGAGGGACCTGGATATTAACTTCAACGCGGAATACTTCACCTTTATTTTGACCACCAATAATTCTTTCTAACTCGACATCAAAGTTTATCACATCAATATTCCCTAAATATTTTTCCAGCATATCCATTTTATCTTGGACATAGTTTTCGATCGCTGTTGTCATCTCAAATTTGGTTGCTTTTAAATTAATTTTCATAAGAGTTTAGCTTACAAATAGAAGAAGCCTTATTTCCTCTAACTACTTTAAGCATTTTTATTATCTCTAAATAACTAAATCTAACACCTAAATTATAGCATTTTTGCAACAAAAAATCGAGGTGAAAATTACCCCGATTCTTAGCTTAAATAAATAATTATTTAAAACATTCTAGCAATATCTTTATAGGTAACTAAAATAATTAAAGCGATCAAAATCATGAAACCAAGGTTATGAATAATAGCTTCGGTTTCCCGTTTAACTGCTTTGCCTTTAATTTTTTCGATTATCAAAAATAGAATGCGACCACCGTCTAAAGCGGGAAAAGGAAGAAAATTAATAACCGCTAAATTAAGTGATAAAATAGCTGTAAAATTAAGTAGATTAACTAAACCAAAACGAGCAACTTCACCGGTCATCTGAGCAATCCGAATAGGGCCGCCAACAGCATCACCAGCGCCAATACCCATAAACAAGTTACGGATTAAACCAAAGAAAGCAACAATAATAAGCCACAATAAAATGGCGGTATGTTTTAAGCCTTCCCAAATAGCTTGAAAAAATGGATAAGAAACAGTATCTAATTGATCAAGCCCAATACCAATAATCGCCTTACCTTCCTTAATCTCTGGCGTTATTTTAATAATTAAAGACTCGCCACCGCGCTTTATATTTAAAGCTAACTCATTACTGCCCTTAGCGCCAATATACTGTTGCACCTCTGGAACGTTGGCAAAAATTTGTTCATCGGCTCCTAAAACAACATCTCCACTTAACACTCCGGCTACTTGAGCTGGCGAACCTTTTAATACTTCGGTAATTTGAATTTTACCGCCCGTATCGACTGATTGCGGCGCACCAATCATAAAACACAAAGAGAATAAAACAAAGGCTAAAACAATATTCATAAACACACCGGCGGCTAAAATAATAGCCCGCTTCCAAATTGGTTTAGCGCCAAAACTATCCTTTTCATCACGACTATCACCATTTTCTCCTTTAATTTTTACAAAACCGCCAATGGGTAACCAATTAAGTGAATAAACAGTGTCAGCTGGAGTTTCATCACCAGTTAATTCTTCAATACTTTTATTGCCCAGTAATTTGCGCCATTTCCCCTTAATATCTTTATAAACACCCAAAGCTCGTGGCGGAAAACCTAAGCCAAATTCATCCGCCTTAACACCAAATTTACGGGCAGAGAAAAAATGTCCAAATTCGTGAACAAACACTAAAACGGATAAAACCAAAACAAAAATTATTATTGTAGTAATCATTTTATTATATTTCCATTATATCTTTTTCTTTTTTATCTCTTAAATCTTTAAGCTCATCGTTGCGCTTGGCAATATATTCGTCTAATTCTTTTTCATCTCTAAATCTTTCGTCTTCGGAAAGTTCTTTAGCGTCAAAAGCTTCTTCGATGCCACTTTTAACGTCCTCACGAACTTGACGCATCGAAATTCTTGCTTTTTCTAAACGTTCATTTAATTTTTTAACCAGTTCACGGCGATTTTCCTCAGTCAGTGGCGGGATACTAAGTCTTATTTTATCCCCTTCATTAACGATACCTAAACCTAAGTTAGCTTCCACAATACCCTTCTCTACAGCTTTGGTCACTGACTTGTCCCAAGGCATAATAACAAAACTACGGGAATCAGATACAGTAATATTAGCCACCGCATTTAGTGGATTCATTACGCCGTAAGCTTCTACCTGCACACCATCTAGCATAATCGGATTAGCTCGACCGGTACGCAAACTAGAAATATCCCGTTTAAAGAAATCTACAACACTTACAAATTCTTCTTGATGTTCATCTAAAAAATTACTCATATATTTTTAATTACCAATTTCATTAACTCCTAAATAAATATTGCTAGGGTTTTTATAATCAATTGTAATAAATAAAGCGCCACGACTAGTTGGCAACTTCTTATTAGACCAAGTTGCACCACCGTCAATTGATCTAAAAAAGGTTAAATTAGTGGCATAATAGATTTGTTTAGAATCTAATGGGTTAACCGCCATGGTCCTTATGATACTGTCTTTTTCCGAAGGAAGCAAGTTTAACTTTTCCCAGGTTATGCCATGATCTGGCGACCTGGCAATCACGTGGTCCGTAGTCAAAAACATAGAACCATCGCTAGGAATAATTACAAAACCACGATAATTATCACCAATTTGTAAATCTTTTAAAACTATATTTAAATCGGTCCAATTATCAACGGCAAAGTTAGCCTCAATATTAGCTGAGTTATTTGGGTTAGTATTAGTATTTGTTAAAAATGTATAAAGTTTAGCGGTTTTAGTTACCGCATAAACCTGACGACTATCTTTTGGTGACAAAGCTAATTTAGCGATACCTGTATCTAATCGTTTTAGTACTCGCCAAGAAGCACCACTATCTATGCTCTTTAAGATATCCCCCTGAGAAGTGCCTAAATAAATATTGTCAGGATTATAAAAATCAATTACTAAAGCCGTAAAGACAGAAGTTGGATCTGAATCTAAATAAATCTGTTTCCAGGTCCGTGTACAATCAACCGAGCGATAAAGGCGATTACTAAAAGTGGCATAAATATCACATTTATTATCAGGATTAATGGCTAAACTATTAACGGTTACTTTAGGAAAAGTTTTTACCTCATTCCAACCAGTGGAAATATTATAGGAATAATATAAACCCTGATTATAGCTAGCTAAATAAACAGCCGCACTGTCGCTGGGATCGAGCACTAAGGATCGGACATTTAAACTGCTGATACTACCAGGCATGCCTGAAATTGAGGGCACTGAAGCTTGTTGCCGAAAACTAACACCACCATCTAAAGATAAAAAAACACCGCCTAAATCCGGACCCGCCGAAGTAGGATTAGAGGAATTAGAGTTCAGTGAAAGCGAACAAGCTGACAACACAAAACTAAGCCCGATAAGTAAAATTAAAAATCCAATTTTGCTACTTTTCATATAGTCTAAAGATTATAAATCACCTGCTCAAGAACGGTACTAGGGACAACATTGGCTGCCAAGTAACGCTTAAGCATATTTAATAATTCTAATATTTTACAATAATAACGCAAAGTTTCTTCATTATTTGCTAAAGAAAAAGTAGCATTTACCTCATTTAATTCTTTAGTAAGAGCGGTGTGCTGAACAAGTTCTGGACAATTCATGGAACTAAGAGTTAAGTCACGAACTACTCGCTGCCAAATTTCTAAAATATCTAAACTCTTATCAACTGTTAGAGATCCTTCGTCCTTAGTTAAAAAAATATTTAATTTTTTTAAACGCTCAGGAATACTAGATTTAAAGAAACTTAAAAAAAGTAAAGCAATTTCTAAGTGGCGCTGGTAGACCGCTTCATTTTCGGCAAATTTAACTGCTAACAATGGCCTGCCGGCCGCCAGTGACGCCATATCTTTAGCCTCACTCCGTTTTAAATCTAATTCTTTAGAGAGATAATCATAAACAATATCGTAAGGTACTGGATAAAAATATAAAACTTGAGAACGAGAAACAATTGTGGGGGTTAGTAAATCAACCGATGAAGCCAGAAGTATAATAATTACTTTGTCACGAGGTTCTTCTAAAGTTTTAAGTAAGGCGTTAGCGGCCTCATTACTTAAATTTTCCGCGCCTTTAATGATTCCTATTTTATAAGAATTTAAAAAAGAACTAAGAGACAACATTTTAATAAAATCACGAACCGCTTCAATAGAAATATTTTTTTTGCCAGGTTCACGACTTAAAATATGTAAATCACTGTTTACGCTAGAAAAATCTCTCAGCTCTTTTACGTCAGACAGGATTAAATTACGAGCAAAAGCTAAAGCAATAGTACTTTTGCCCAAATCCTCGGGGCCGGCAAACACGTAAGTTTGGGCTAACTTTTGCAAGGTTAAACTCCGATCGAGAAATTCAATCAGATTATCATTGCCGATTTGGGGCCACTCGAATTGTTTTTGGTAGGGCTTAACACTAACTGACATGTTTTTATTATATCATAGAGCGGATATAAGCCAAAGAATGTCACTTATTATTGTTGTAATTAGCTACATTATGTGTAGTAACTAATTACAACAATGTCATTATTTAGTTAATTTTTTCTTATTCTCTGGGTTTGTTAAAAAGTTTTCTTTATTTATAATTGGTCTTTTAAGTCTTTTTTCTAAAGCTTTTCTGGCATTTCCGGCGATATCTCCACCAGCTTGAGAATCAGATTTTAATTTACTAAAACCTTTAGAATCTTCAACGCGGTGTATTTCGGTAGTCGCACGCTCGCCCAACATATTAAAAATTAGTTCTAAATCATCCATATGATCTCGTAAATTCTCTTTTTCTAAACCTTTAACTTTTTTATATTCCACTGGAGTTAAGCCAAAAGTAGCTTTAGATATTTCGGCTGTTAAAATCTCATAATCCGTTTTATCTTTAGCCCCTCTATTTTTCCACTCATCGGTTAATTCTTCACGAATAACAATTCCCCTCATTCTTTTTTCAATCCAAGAATCACTATAACCTTTTAGTTTGTAGAGCTCCCTAGTTCTCGTGGTGGCAAGTTCTGGATCTTCAATTTCTTGAACACGTTCATAGCCAACTTTAGCTAGCCAGCGCTTAAATGGCTCAGCTTTAGGCGACGGAATTGATTGGATGATGCGAAATATGCCTTCAGTGTTGGCGCAATCCGTTTCATATTTTTTTCCGTCAGAAGCAGTTAATTTCAGTTGGTGACAAATTGTCACCAACTCACTTCCTTCTTCTTTTAAACGTTGAGCGAGTTTATTCCAATATTTTCTGGCCGTAGTATTGTTTAGCTGATTAATTAAAACTTGCACTACGTCCACCACCGAAAACCACCACTCATTGTTTAATAGCACTCGTCTAATTTTTTGCCCATTAAACAAGGCCACTTTTTCAAGCTCATTTTGATTTTTCATAGGATGTATTTATTAATTATTATTCTTTAATCATAGCAAAAAGACTCCTAATCCAAGATTAAGAAAACATCAAAAAACTCTGAATAAGAATCACTATTTTATCTATATTTTAGAGTCATTTTTGACAGAATAAAAAAATTGGGCCCTTAGACCCAATTATTAAAATTGATTTTTAAGACTTAAATTGATATAGTTTAGCTATAAATATATGAATAAACGTCTAAAACAAATAGTCTTACTTTTAGGTGATGTCGCCATTTTACACTTAGCGCTGCTTATTTCTCTCTTCCTGCGCTCTTTTAGTGAATCGCTTAGCACTCTATGGCAAAACAACTGGCCTTACTTTTTGCCTGTTTTTGGAATTTGGCTTCTAGTTTTGTACATTGGCGGTGCTTATAATTTAAATTTAGCTTACAAGTCAAGACAATTTAAATTAACAGCCATCAATTCCATTGTTTTTTCTGCCCTGCTCTCTATTATCTATTTCTATCTCAATCAATCCGAGGTCTCGCCTAAGACAATTTTATTTATTTTTGTGATAGTTTTTGGATTATTATTCCTAGCTTGGCGATCCATTTTTAATTTTTTCGTTAAATCATATCTACCAAAAAATAACCTAGCCTTTATTGGTTGGAATGACGCCGTAGCCAGTCTCTTAGATGATATTAAAAACCAACCACACCATGGCTATGAAACGGCTCTAGTTTTTAAAACTAAAGAAGAAATTAATAATCTGCCACAAATAATAAAAGAGAAAAATATTCACACGATTGTGTTAAGTGCTGAACTGGCTGGTGACCCTCAACTAATTGAAGCTTTATTTAGTTGTTTATCTTTAAATATCGCTTTTTATAATTTAGTTGACTTTTATGAAAGTATTAACGGTAAAATACCGCTAGAGGCTATTGATGAGTCCTGGTTTATTGATAACTTAAATGAAAGTAATAAGCGTTACTTTAATTTATTTAAACGTGCCTTTGATGTTATTTTAAGCGGCACCGTGTTACTAATTAGTTTAATCTTTTGGTTACCTATTGCCCTGGCAATTAAACTAGAGAGCGCTGGGCCAATTTTCTTTAAACAAAAAAGAGTTGGTGAGAACGAAGAAACCTTTGATATGATTAAGTTTCGAAGCATGAAAGTAAGTGGTAACGACGGCTCAATGACTCAAGAAAAAGATAACCGGATAACTAAAGTTGGTAATTTTTTACGTAAGAGTCGACTGGATGAAATTCCCCAGATGCTAAATATATTACGAGGTGAAATGAGTTTTATTGGACCGCGACCAGAAAGACCAGAATATGTTTTAGAACTAGCCAGTAAAATTCCCTTTTATAAAACTCGACTCCTTATTAAACCAGGCGTTAGTGGCTGGGACCAAGTATCGGGAATTTATCACTCACCATCAATAGAGGATACTATGGAAAAATTACAATATGATTTATATTATTTAAAACACCGTTCAATTTATTTTGACATCGCTATATTTTTAAAGACAGTAGCGACCGTGCTTAGTAGGGGCGGAAGATAGGAATAAATTAATATTATGAAAAAAGCATTTATTACTGGAATTACCGGGCAAGATGGCTCATATTTAGCGGAGTTATTACTTGAAAAAGGTTATGAAGTTCATGGGCTCATTAGAAGGGCTAGTACTTTTAATACCGAAAGAATTGAAAATATTTATCAAGACCCACATTTAGATGGCACAAAATTATTTCTGCATTATGGCGATGTCGCTGATAGTAGTAATATCAACCGCCTACTAGAAAAAATTCAACCTGATGAAATATACCACTTGGCCGCGCAAAGTCATGTCCGAGTCAGTTTTGACCTACCAGAGTATACTGCCGATGTCACTGGCCTAGGAACACTTAGATTACTAGATGCTATTAGAGAGTCAGGAATTAAAACTAAATTTTATCAAGCTTCATCAAGTGAAATGTTTGGTAAAGTTGAAGAAAAAGATTTACCAATTACGGAAAAAACAGTTTTTTATCCTAGATCACCATATGGTTGCGCTAAAGTCTACGCTTATTGGATTACTAAAAATTATCGAGAAAGTTATAATTTATTTGCAGTTAACGGTATTCTCTTTAATCATGAATCACCTCGCCGTGGTGAAACTTTTGTAACTAGAAAAATATCTCGTGGTTTATCTAGAATTAAACTAGACAAAGAAGAAAAATTATATTTAGGTAACTTAGATGCTAAACGTGATTGGGGCTATGCTAAAGATTTTGTCTACGGCATGTATTTAATGCTTCAACAAGATAAACCAGATGATTATGTATTAGCAACCGGTGAGACTCACAGCATCAGAGAGTTTGCTGAAGAAAGCGCCAAAATATTAGGCTTTGATTTAATTTGGGAAGGCGAAGGGTTAAATGAAAAAGGAATTGATAAAAATAGCGGTAAAACAATTATTGAAATCGATCCTAAATATTTTAGACCGGCTGAAGTGGACGTTTTGCTTGGTGATTATAAAAAGGCTAAAACTGAACTAGGCTGGGAACCTCAAGTTAAATTTAAGGAGTTAGTAAAGATAATGACAGAAGCTGATTTTAAAAAAGAAGGCAAAAATTAAATATATGGAAAAAAACGATAAAATTTATGTTGCCGGTCATCTTGGTTTAGTGGGGTCAGCTATTACTCGCAACTTAATAAAAAATGGCTATACTAATTTAATTTTAAAGACTAGACAAGAGCTTAATCTTTTAAACCAACAAGAGGTGGCTAATTTTTTTGAAACAGAAAAACCAGATTATGTTTTTTTGGCCGCCGCCAAAGTTGGTGGCATAATAGCTAATAGTAAATACCCGGCTGAGTTTATTTACGAGAACCTGATGGTTCAAAATAATATAATTCACTCTGCTTATAATAATAAAGTAAAAAAATTATTATTCTTGGGCAGTTCCTGCATCTATCCTAAGTTAGCGCCCCAACCAATTAAAGAAGAATACCTACTTACCTCCCCGCTGGAAAAGAGTAATGAGGCTTATGCCATTGCTAAGATTGCTGGTCTAAAGCTATGTGAATACTACAATAAACAATATGGCACACAATATATCGCAGTGATGCCAACTAATCTTTATGGCCCAAATGATAATTTCAATTTAGAGAATTCCCATGTTTTACCAGCTATGATTAGAAAGTTTCATGAAGCTAAAATAAATAACGACCAGAACCTGACTCTTTGGGGCAGTGGCTCACCAAAACGAGAATTTTTACACGTTGATGATTTAGCCGAAGCAACAATATTCTTAATGAATAACTATAACGGAGAAAATATTCTAAACATCGGCACCGGCGAAGATTTGTCTATTAAAGAATTAGCGGAAACAATAAAAGAAATTGTAGGTTTTACGGGAGACATTATTTGGGATGACAGTAAACCAGACGGCACTCCGAGAAAATTATTAGATGTCAGTTTAATAAATTCTCTCGGGTGGAAATATAAGACAAATCTAAAAGATGGCATAGAAAATACCTATAGATGGTTCTTAGATAACCAAGAAAATATTAGAAGATAGTAAAAAGACCCTTCGTGGGTCTTTTTTATTTGGACCACATTATATATTGAGATAACTTAAATAATAATCTCCTAATAATATAAAGTGAGGGGATTTTTAAATTATTAACTGTCCAGGATCTCTTTAATTCTTCCCAACCTTTTCTTCTTTGCTCTAAATTACTAGCAGATGTTCCACCGTCATACATTCTTACAAATACTGATGGAATATATTTAACATTTATCTTATATATTTTTAAAAGTCTTAAAATAAACTCATAATCTCCAGCTATTTTAAAATCAATATTAAAAATACCGCACTTATCATAAACTGCTTTGCGAAGAAATAGCGCTGGATGCGGAATTATCCAACCATTTTTTAATTTACTTTCTTTATATTTCCCGCTTTGCCAATACCTACTAATTTTATTTATATCATCAGAAAAATACTTAATATCACCATAGACAGCGTCAATAGTTTTATCTTTAAAAGCGTCACTAATAGTTAATAGTACTTTATCATTATCAAAGAAATCATCTGAATTTAAAATTCCAACAATCTCCCCAGTGGCTAATTTAACTCCTTTATTCATGGCGTCATAAATTCCCTTATCTGATTCTGAAATAAAATTAATCTTAATCTTATCTTGATAACTAGCTACAATTTCCGCCGTATTATCAGATGATGCGCCATCAATAATAATATATTCTAAATCAGCGTAATTTTGAGCAATTACACTTTCAATGGTGCGAGCTATAGTGGCAGCAGAATTATATGATGGAGTAATTAGAGATAATTTCATGAAAAATATTTTTTAATTTCCAAAATAATTTGATCCTGTTCTTCAGTCTTTAAAAATGGATAACAAGGTAGTGATAAAATTTCTAATTGAAAAGAGTCAGTTTTTTCTAAAAAAATAGTATCATATTCTTTAGAATAACAAAGTTGATGATGAATCGTTGTAGGATAATGAATTAAAGTTTCAACTCCTTTTTCGTATAAATAATTTTTAAGTCCATCTCGTTTACCATTTAAAACTCTAATAACAAATAAATGATAAGAATTATTTTTAGAAAATTTAGAAATAACTAAATCTGGAATATTTTTTAACTCACTAGTATATTTTTTGGCAATTTTTCTTCGTTTATCAATAAACTTAGGAAGTTTTTTAAGTTTTATATCTAGAAAGGCACACTGTAAAGCATCTGGTCGACAATTATTACCTTTTATAACATGGTTGTAACGCCCCTGTTGCCCATAATTTCTATAAGAACTGGAAAAATCACGGACCTTTTCATCGTTTGTTAGAATTAAACCACCCTCCCCTAAGGCACCTAAATTTTTTGTTGGATAAAAACTAAAAGCTTTTGTATTCAAGGCTGACTCATCTTTAAAACCAGCTCCATGAGCCTGGCAAGCATCCTCTAAAATAATTAAATTATGTTTTTTTGCAATAGTGTTAATAACCGCCATATTACAAATCTGACCAAATAAATGAACTGGTAAAATAGCTTTTGTTTTTTCGGTAATTAAGCTTTCAATTTTATTTTCATCAATTAAAAAATCATCTTTTATGTCACAAAAAACTGGGATAGCACCAACATTAGATATTGCTAAGCTAGTAGCCACAGCGCTGTTTGAGACTGTTATAACTTCATCGCCAGGTTTTACGTTATAAGCCAAAAGAGCTATTTCTAAAGCTGATAAACCGGTAGATACAGCAATGGCATATTTATAATTATTATAAACTGCAAAATTATGTTCAAAGTTTTCAGTAAGCGGACCGAGAATATACATACCAGAACGGCCAAAATCTTTAAACGCTTTTAAAAAATGTTTTTCAAAATAATTCCATTCTCTAGTTAGTTCCGTAAAAGGCACATGCATATTATTTTTTTATAAATTTTTTAAATTCATCATAGTCTCTAATATAATCATCTTTTTTATAATAATCAGCGGCCACTACTAAAATAACACAGTCAGCAGAAAATTTAGACATCGTGTGCCATAAAGTTGCACCTAATCTTACGCCATAATATGGACTATTCATTTTAATACTTTGTTTTGTTTTTCCATCATCCAAATTAAGATTGAAAGAACCATTAATACAAAAAATTACTTGTTCTAATTTTTTATGAGCATGAAAACCACGGACAGCTTCTTTGTTAAAAAGATTGTTAATAAAATAAATTCTTTTTATAGAAAAAGGAATATTTTTTAACGCTTCGCCAATCACTAGATTACCGTCAGGAAAATCATCATAAAATTGCATATTAATAATGCCAGAATTTTTAACCTTAATTTTAGGTAACTTAACTTTTTGTTTAGTCATATTTTTTGTGAGAATAATAAAATAAAACGATTAATCTTTTTATTTGTTGTTTAATTTTATCCTTAAAAGTTTCGAGTGATCTATATCCATAATTAAAACTCGGGTCAATTAATTTTACTTTATTTATTAAATTAGTAATATTATCTACATACGGGCCATAAATTATTTTTTCGATCTCTGAAGAAATTTTATAAAAAGATGAATATAACTCAAATTTTTCTGAAGTTATAACTTTCAAGGTATGGGTGTGATAAAAAACCAAAGGCGTATTATCCACTAAAATCTGACCACTACTTTCAGTAATTTTATAATTACCAATATTCCAAGGGGCTAGATCAGCGCCAACATTTTTAGATACACAAACACCTTTAAAATCTTTAGGCCAAGTGTCTAAATACATTTGATCCCCAAATTTACCGTCCTCATATCTATTATAACACCAATTAAGACAATCTTTACTCCACTTATCTAAAACAGCTAAGCCTAGTTCATTATTTTTAAAAATAACAAAAGCAACATTGTAAATACCGGAGCGCGCTTCTAGATACTTCAAGTTAGGCTCATAGTTGTGCTTAATTATTAAAACTGAATCAGAGGCGAGCTCATCATAAAGAACTTGCGGAGAGGAATAAAAATAAATATCACTATCTAAATAAGTAATATGATCTAATTCTATATTATTTTTAATAACAAAATTAGTAAAAATTGAACCTAAAGTCCAGCAATACTCTCCATGACTTCGATTGGCCTTAGCTTCTAATAATTCTTTATCTTCAACTTCGTATAATTTAATTAAAACTGTATTTTTTAAAGCCATAGCCAATAAAAGATCGTAACACTCCATATCTAAACATAAAATCCATAACTTAAAGTCTGGACAGCATTTAACTATAGAATCATAAAGAGCTAAACCTCTAAAGGCATAGTTCTTGTCAAAAAGAGTGCAGAAATTATAAGTCATATTTTTCACACAAAAAAATAGATTCTTTAGAAAAAAAGTTTGGCCAAATTAAATTAGCTATTTTTTTAAAACAACCCAAATGTGCTTGTTTAATAATTTTTATACTATTGTTTTTACAAAAAATTTTAAAATCACGATTACTTAATTGATGAATATGCCCAGTATTAAACCAAGAATATTTATGAAGCATTGGTCTTGGCATAACACCATTAAACAAAAGATCCAAACGATTTTCAAAATAGGCAAAATTAGGAAAAGAAATAATTTGGTATTTGGAGATACGTGACATCTCTCTTAACGTTACTTCAGGATAAACAAGCATTTGAATGGTTACGTTACAAATAGCATAATCAAACTGGCCATTATTGTAATCAATATAAGTTTCTGTTTTATCAATCTCTCCACGCTTCACCTCCAAATCATTTTTTAAACAAAAATCTACACCTGATTGAGAAATTTCTAAGCCTTCAATAATTACATCCTTTTTATCTTTCAAATATTTCATTAAAGAGCCGTTGCCACAACCAAGATCAATAACTTTTGAATTGTTTTTTATCCAATCATTTATTATTTGAAATTCATTTCTAATATAAAAGTCTTCACTACTAAAATCATAGTCTCGATTATCATTTGTTTCTGGATTATCTATCATATTATAAATATTTATTAAGTATAATTAAAAGTTCTTTCATTCTAACTTTATAGTTATGAGTTTCTAAGGTTCTCTTCTGCCCGGCGGCAGCAATCAATTTTCTCTCTTCTTCATGCTCTAAATAATACTTTATTTTCCCAGCTAAATCATCAGCATCTTTATATGTAACAACTTCTTCGCCAACTTTAAAAATGTCACCTAGATTCTTTTTTTCATCGGTTATAAGTAGCGTACCAACACCGGTTGCTTCATAAAGAGTCATATTATTTGCATAATCGTTGGCGACAGCCTGAATATGCTTAGTCATGGTTATTTTAGAATTGTATAGAATGTTAAACATCTCTAATCCCCAAGCTTCACCATGAAAATTATTTCTAATTTTACTTTCTGGAGCTAATTCACTAAAACCATAACCAAAAAAATCTATAGGCGTAACTTCATTAGCACTCTCTAATAAAATGTTCCTCTCTTGATGAACCTGGCCGTAACCGCCAATATGAACCACTGGAAATGAATTTTCTCTCTTATTCAAATGATTTAATATTTCCTCCTCAAAGCCTAATTTAAAATATTCACTCTTAATTCCGACGGCTTTAAATTTTTCAACAAAATTTGGCAAAGAAGAAAGAATCAAATCATATTCTTTAAAATTACTCATGGCTGGTAAGGGGCAAGCAATTTGTCCAACTAATAATTTACAATGTTTTTTTATCTTTCTCAAAAAAACTGGCGAAATGTGTGCCATTAACTGAACATAAACAACATCTGGTTTATATTCTTTAATTTGTGCTAGCATAGCACGATAATACCAATCATTAGATATATATAACTTTCTTTTTACTGTTCGCAAAATTTTATTATTATCAAAATAGTCTAAGAGATGGCAATATATAATATTTCTTTCTTTCAACCATTGCTTCTGAAGATAATGATTATTAATAACTACATCTTGCGCTTCGTGCCCTAGAAGATTCAAATTTTTTGAATAGTAATCCGCGGTACCAAAAAATTGAGAAAAATAAAATTTAGCCCTCTCATTATAACTAAGAGACGACCAATCTTTATTATTTTTTACAACGCTTTCAATGAAAGCTGGGTAATCAGAATTAAGAATAAGAATCTTCATACAGCATTATTTATGTCTAATAATTGATTTTAAAAGAGGATCTTCACCGAACAAGCTCTTTAAAATTTCAGCATTAGGAACTACGCAATGTCCACCAATTTTACTATTTTTTGGTGAAAACAAAACAGGACGAATAACATTAGACATGCCTAATTTTTTATAACCCTCATTATAAGTCTCGTTAAAATCAGTCATTACATCAGTAAAATTAATTTTCTGCTTTGCGCAAATCTTATTCGCATAATCATGAAAAGCGATGCAAACGCCATAATATGTAGTGTCTAATAATTTCCCTAACTCACTAGTTTTAGAACTCTCTAAAACTTTAACATTCTTAATTCCTAAGGATTTAAGATGTTTAGCGGCTTTTAAACCTAAACGCTTATCGTCCGCACCAATATATTTAACAAAGGTCTTTATACCTTTGTATAAATTAGGATGAACACCTCTAACTGGAGAATGAACAACGTTACCAAATTTTTTATATAAATCTAAAGTGCTGCCCAAACCGATAGTAGAATGTATAATAACTAACTTTGGTTTATATTTAGTAATATTACTTGAAATAATTTTCTGAAAATCTTTTAAATACGGTAAGCAAACATGAAGAACATCTAAATTTTCTTCAAAAGTATTAATATCTAAATCTCTAATCAGTGGTTTCTTATAGAATTTAGCAGTGGCTTGGCCAATTTCGCCATAGCCCAGTATTCCAACTTTTTGTTTTTGCATATTATTTATTAGTTAATTTTTTGAAGAATTAAAACGTAGCCATTCTTTTTAGCACATGGAAAATTAATATATACCCACAATAACGCAAGGATTGCATTAATAAAATACTTAATTTTAGATGAACCAATATTATGTAATTTTAGATTTTCTTTTCTATACCAACATTTTATAACTTTTACATTACCTGCGCCAACTTTTTGTTGTTGAACATTATTAAAATAATTTAAGATAGTTTCTGGTGGATAAGGACGAATATGATCAATATCTAAATAGAAGTCTGGATACATCAATGGACTTCTAATAATTATATATCCATTATTTTTAGTAATTCTAATTATCTCATCGAGAAAATTAGCAACATCTGGGTATTTAAAGTGTTCGATAATATGAGAGCAATGCAAAATATCAAAATTTTCATCATTAAATGGAAACTTAACGGCATCGCTAATTGTAGTTTTTAATCCCCTATCTTCTGTTATTTTTGCTAGATCAGAATTAATTTCTAAGCATTCAATATTCAAATTAGTAAACAATTCTTTTATATTTACGGGAAAACGACCGAGACCAGAGCCAACTTCTAAATATTTAAATTGATTTTCTTTGCTTAAATTTTCCAAAAAATTAAGAACTTCGCGATCTTCATTATTATTAGTTTTATCGATAAATTTTTGCTTTTGATTTAAGAAAAATAAATTTAATTTCATAATTATTTATTATTATGTGCTCTAATTTTTTTAATAATACCACTATCAATTCCTTTATACAGTTTTTCCATTTCCTCCTTTATATAAAAAGTCTCCAAATTTTTATCAACAACTTTATTTATATCTTTATCGCAAACATCAACTAATGACTGGCTTCTATTTATAATCATTTTTTCGACTAATTTAACATTTTTTTTAGAAAAACGGGATCCATAAATATAAAAGAAATGCGACAATCTATTAAAAAATTGCAGTCTAGTTATCTTTCGCAATAGACCAAACCCTCTCCTAAGAAAGTCACGTAATGGTTGAAAATTTTCATCAATTTTAATACTAGAAAGGGAAAAAATTATAGCGTACCAACGATATGCCAAGCGGATTCTTTCAAAATCCCATCCGCTTAAACTAGCCTCATCAATTTTGCTAAAATATTCTTCTCGAGTTGATCCATAATAGTTCAACTCTCCGGGGTAGTATAATAATTTTTCGGAGTAAACAACAACTGGTAGCCCCAGCAAACTCATTTCAGCGCCAACACTTGACCAAGCATTTAAAAATACATCAGCCTCCTCTGCTAAATTATAGATAGAAACATTATCAGTTGGCCAATTGATTTTTACATTATTTGGTAATTTGTTAAAAAATAATTGCAATTTATCGGCATGGATAGATTTTCGATTCTCTCTTTTATTGGGGAATTCACGAGGATGGACTCTTATTATTAAAAAATAATTATTCTTATCCTCGACCCATTTAACCAGCGCAGAGCACCAATCAACCTGAGACGAGAAAATAGTTTCACTCTCTTTAGTAGTTCTTCCTAAAACTTCTTCGGCAAACCTTTCATCATGACTGCTTAAAGTTGCAACTAACAGTTTTTTGTCAGCTGGCACACCAAAAAAAGAACGGATATCTTTATGATTATTATCTCTTGCGCTAGAATATGCAAAAACATCTCTCGCTTTAAATAGCGCCTCAAAATGTTTTCTAGTATTTATAATTTCTTTTCGACTACTTGCCGTATTTTTATATTTATCCCATGCATTTTTTTTAAGATAATTGAATAACTTATTTGAATCTTCTTTAGCTATCATGAGCCTTGAACATCGATCCGAAATATTAAAATTGCCGAAATAATCATAGGCTAAAATACCACTTCTTATTGCAAGCGCTTTTACTATACCATTGACAGAATAGCCGGCATCATAATACATAACTGCATCTGGTTTTTCTTTTTCAAGTATTTTTTTAAAAACAAAATATGTTATTAAAGTGTTTTCAAGGGCTATTAAATAAGCTTGCCACTCTTCTTCAAAAAATTCATAATCATTTTTTTTATAATTGATTAAAACTTCATAGGATGAAATTTTACCAATTTCAAAATCATCATATGTAAATACAGACCAATTATTTTTATTTATACCATTGATAATTTTTTTTATCTGTATTTTTTCTTCTTCCAATAAATTATCATGAATATATTTGTGCTTAAACTTAAAATGAGAGTTATTACAATTTCTAATATATTGGCACGAGGAACATTGGTCTGCCTTGAGTTTGTTATTTGAAAATTCATTTAGCCCATTAGCCGCCATACAGATACAAAAACTATCAAAAGCTCCGTCACAATTAACAAATAAAATATCATGGCCTGCCTTGCTAAGACCATTGGCCAAGAGAACTTCAGATTTTATATGAGGTAGTACTCCTGAGAATGGACTAAAAAAAATTATTTTCATAAACACAAATTTACATTAAATCTTTTATACTACTTAAACCATGAATAAATTTTCTTAAAAAGATATGCGATAATTCTTCTTGGATGATATGCATAAAATAGCCTATATAGACTTCTCTCCATTGAGAAATAATCTTTAATATATTCTCTAAAATCAAGTGGAAAACTAGAAAACTCGACTACAACAGGCTCACTTTCGATTGTATAAGATGTTAAATTTATGCAATAACATTCAGCGTTTATAGATTTTCTATAAATCCACTTTTTAGAATTTTCTATATAAACAAGATATGAATGAAACCATGGACTCAAACTTTTACTGCCAAATTTTTCAAAAGTAGACTTCGATAAAGAGATGAGTGCGGCACTTCTAACTTCATTTTTTGCTGAAACTGCTCCGGTAGCAACATGATCAACATGTAAAAAATCTAAAACTGTCGCGAACATATCTCTTATTTCAAAAATACCGTTAGCTTCACCCGGCACAATGTCCGGACCCTTAATAAAGAAGCAGGTTTTTAATTTGAAGTCGGCTACTAACTTTGGCCAATATCTACTTATTGTTTCATCTGAAATATTTTTATCAAAAAACAAATCATCATAAGGACTTAAAGTCATCCCGTGGTCACTACTAAAAATCAATAAATCATTATCTTCGTTATACTTAAGATACTCAAGATTCATCCTTACTTGATTGCTACATTCCACAATTGCCTTAGATAAACCCTCTTTTGTTCCATGTCTTTGAACAAGTGGATGATCATGCAAACAAAGATCGTGAATAAAAATATATGTCGGTCTGTTGTCATTTAGCAGAAAGAAATCTTCATGCTGCTTGAGAAATGTAGATTCTTGAAATGGAACGGTTTCATCCTCTAAACAAACTCTATCAAAACCATAAGATTCAAGAAGATTATATCTTTTATATGCCCCATTTCTTCTGAGCCCATCCGGAGGAAAACTTCTATAAAAAATGCCAAAATATCCATTATTTTTTAAATAGCTCGCCAATGTCATTTTTGCATTATAGGCATTTGGATGTAATGGCATATCAGATTTAACGGATTGAACATCCAAACCAGTAACCATTGCCGAAAGCGAAGCCATTGTTTCTCCGTGCCCATAACAATTTTTAATGATAAATGAATTTTTAGATAGACTGTCGATAAAATTTACTGGTGCTAAATCATCAATGTTATTATCATTATCGTTTAATGCCCTTATCATGCAGGGGGTTAAACCGTCTAATACATACCAAATTATTCTCATATTATCTCATATTAATTTAAATTATAATCTCTATTATTTCTTAACTGCAATAATTCTAATAAATACATAATCAGTTTCTTTAAAAGGCGCAAATCCGGATTTTTCTTCGACTGAGATAATTGTAAAACCACTATTTTCCAATTTGGAACGAAGTCCATCGATATTGATAAATCTTCTATAATGATTTTCGTATATAAAAGCATTCTCTTCCCCTTTAACTTTCTCGCCTAATTGAAATAATTCATTTTTGAGTCCTCTGGCTTCTATTAATATTTTCCCATTTAAATTCAGATGATTGAATGACCACTTAATAACCCTGTCCTCCTCATCCTTTTTAATAGAATGCAGAGTAAGACGAGAATAAATATTATCAAAAAAACCAATTTCACCAAGATTAGTAAAGTCGTCACTATTAAATTTCAAATTTTTTAAATGATTATTTTCAGACAAAAGCAATATTTCCCTATCACATTGATCCACGGCTAAAACATTTATATTATTCAAGGCAAAAAATATTGCATCTCTGCCATTCCCACAACCAATTTCTAATAATGAACTTCTTTCTTTTACATATTCTTTCAAAACAAATTGAGCAAATAAAGATGGTTGCGATACGGCAATATTTGAATTATAGTAGTTATCCCAGTAGGTTTTTTCCATATTGATCTATAATTTAATTATCGATTAATTATTATTTCTTAAATATTTCACCCTAAGACTTTCTTCTAAATGGACATCTCCATAAGAAGAAGGCTTTCCCCATAAATTATCTTTCCACCATTTTTCATTTTCAATCCACCAAACCCTCGGATCTCTAAACGTATCAGCCACTGAGTCAAATTCTTCTTCAGTCCAGTCAATATACTCAAGCCAACGATAAAGATCTTTTGATTTAATGTGATCCATTTTTTTTACTATCTCGATCGCTTCCTCTCGCGTCATCTTTCCTGATCTTATATCTTTACAAGTATGATCTGTCGCGCGACCATAACCAAATTTAATAAATTTCATATAGTCATGAATTCCGTTTTCATGCATATCATCAAGATTGGACATAAGTCTATAAGTTCTCTCAAATGGCTCCTCTGACTCCTTGAAGCCATATTTTTCAATCATCAAAGGCCCATGATCGTTTGCATCCCATTTAAAATAGTTCGAGATATAAATACCTCTCACCCCAATTTCATCTATAGCCTTATCGCCAGGATACATCCATGGTATGAGTTCTTTTTTTTCTAATTTTTCCCCATACCCAGAAGCACGTTCAATAAAATCATACCATTCGTACCCCCTTAGACCGTGTTCGTGTCTAAATCTATAAGTAAATTCAACCATATCTGAATATGAATGCATGCCTCCTAAGTCCATAAAGCCGTGTTCGCCCCAAATCATTAAAGGAGTTTTTGTTTCAACTGCCACTCTAATTGGATAAGTAAATATTCCAGAATGACAATGCCAATTCATGTCCCCCATCATCCTCATTCCCAGTCTATTCATTTTTTTTAACACATTTATGTTTGGTGTAAAAAATATATGATCGACTCCAAATGCCTCGCGCATGTTAAGCAGATTTTTCATTCCTGTGGCTGTATAGTTATTACCATTGTATGTAACTAATAAAGGGTTAAGCCCACAAATATTCTTAATAATGTGGATCTGAAAATAGCTATCCTTTCCACCGCTAACAGGAATAATACAATCGTAGCCATCTCCATCTTTATTTTTATATTCATCTACTAATTCTAAAAATTGCTTTCTTTTTTCATTCCAATCAATCTCCGATTTTTGACCACAAACCCTACAACCAGAACACATTCCATTTTCATCAAAAGCCAGTGGCGCAGCAGAGCTAGATGGATAAACACATTTTTTGCAATAATTAATCTTTATCATAATATTTATCTAAAATTATACCCTCCATTTTTTAATAACTTTTTTGCTCTTGGGTAGCTTAGTTCAGTAAAATGAAACAAATTACCAGCAGCTATGCCGGATACATTAGTGGCATCAGCTAAATCCAAAAAATGTTCTAATTTTCCGGCTCCACCGCAAGCTACGACAGGAATCTTGCAAAATTCAACAACCTTTTTTATTGTTTCAATATCGTAACCAGTTCCATGACCATCATAATCAATTGTATTTATAAAAATTTCTCCAGCACCTAATTCCTCGCATTTTTTTACCCATTCAAAAACACTAACGCCAGTATTATTCTTACCGAAATCAGTAAAAACGATCGGATGATTATCAATTATTTTATAATCAATTGAAACAACAACAGCCTGAGAACCATATTTTTCTGCAACATCAGAAATCAAATTCGGTGACAAAAAGGCACCAGTATTTAAAACAACCTTATCAGCACCATTTTGAATTATATAGCCAACATCCTCCATTGTTCTAACACCGCCACCAAAAGCTAATGGCATAAAGCAAACTCTAGATATACACTTTATAATTTCTTCAATTGAATTTAAGGATTTAATATTATGATCATCGCGACGTAAATCGTAAAATTTATCACGACTAATGTCTATATAAATCAACTCATCAACATTCCAATCATTATAACGCTTGGCCTCATCAATAACATTACCAATATTTTGATGATAAACAAAATCCTCACTTCTAACAATCAATCCATTCTTTATATATAGAACTGGAATTAATCTCGTCTTTATCATATTATTTTATTGAAATTTTCCAAAATTTTCAAACCGTCACGCTGGCTTTTCTCGGGATGAAATTGGCATCCAAAAATTTTTCCCTCTTCAAAAACTGAGTCAAAATCAATGCCATAGTTTGTAGAGGCTGACACCGCACTACGATTAGTCAGGCTGCAGTAATAGCTATGAACAAAATAATACGAAGCTCCTTGTTCTATGTTCTCTAATAAAGAAAAATTGTTTTTGATATCCAAGCTATTCCATCCTACGTGAGGTATTGGTAAATCTTTTATAGCCTCTCTAAAAGGCAAAACCTTTCCACCAACCAAACCAAGGCCCTCATGATAGCCATGCTCCTCGCTTGAATCAAGTAGAAGTTGCATACCAAGACATATACCTAGAATAGCACCTCCTGATTTAGAAAATTTCCTAATTGCCTCAGAAAATCCAGTATTATTCAACCTTTCCATGGCCTGACTAAACGCACCCACCCCTGGTAAAATTATTTTCTGGCAAGAACATACCTCTTTGCAATCGGTTATTATTTTATTTTCTATTTTTAAATAATCTAACGAATTTTTTACGGATTGAATGTTTCCAATTCCGATATTAATAATGCCTATCATATTAAGATTTTAGTTAATAAAATTAATTATTCCATAATCGGCTCCCCTTTTTTAAAATCCCTTTTTGCTTTTTTTCCGATTTGAGACTCAAAATACTTAGGATCTAAACCAAACGATGGTCTAATGACTTTCATATTATCTTTAGTAAACTCGTCACCAATATTTATATATTTGGATGCATAAATAGATCTTTTAAAAATACGACTATTTTCTTCGGCTTTCGTGATTTCATAATTTATTTTTCCCAAAGATAAGCGAGCTCGTTCCGATTCTTCAACTAACATTTTAAATTCGGTTGGTTCGAGAGAAAAAGCGCTATCAACGCCTCCTTCAGCGCGACTAAGACAAAAATGTTTTTCTATTACTTGAGCACCAAGAGCAATTGCGGCGACTGAGACACCTATGCCCATAGTGTGATCCGATAAACCAACATTACAATCAAATAATCTTGCCATGTCGGGCATAGTTAATAAATTTGTATCTTCCGGACTAGCTGGATAAGTACTCGTACATTTAAGTAAAGTTAAATCTTCACATCCATTTTCTTTAAGGGTTTTAACGGCCAACTCTATCTCAGCTAAAGTTGATGCACCAACAGAAATAATGATTGGCTTTTCGGTTTTAGCGATATATTTCAATAAAGGAATATGATTAACCTCAAAAGAAGCAATTTTATAAATTGGATTTCCAAGATTCTCCAAAAAGTCCACAGCGCTTTCGTCAAAAGGAGTAGAAAAACAAATTATGCCACGTTCTTTTGCTCTCTTAAATATAGCTTCATGCCATTCCCATGGAGTATAGGCTTCGCTATAAAGATCATACAAATCGCGCCCAAACCATAACGACTTTTCATCTTTAATTGTATAAACGTCTTTCATGGTTATTGTGTCCGGGGTATATGTTTGTAGCTTCAGTGCGTGAGCGCCAGCATCAGCAACCGCGTCAACAATCGCCAAAGCTCTTTCTAAAGATTGATTATGATTACCAGACATTTCAGCCACAATAAAAGGTTTTTTGTTCATATTATTCGGACTTAAAAATTTTTAATATATATTTATGACCACGATATAGAAAGAAGGCTGGATAACGCTCGTTATCAACAACCCTTAGAATATTAAATTGCTCTGCAATTGTTTTTTCTGGCTTAAGTTCGCTATCGCCCTTAGTACGTCGTCTATAAAAAGATTCTTGCCCAACCGACTCTATTCCTTTGATATCGGGGTAATTGTCTAAGAAATTTACAATTAAACCATTAATTTTATCTCCTAGGGATGAGCGCATTTCTTCCATTAATTCATGACCGGAAAAATTAATAACGGCTCGATCATATATTAAACCCGCGTCGACTGCTTCTACGGCCTCAAACAAAGTTAAAGTTATATCATTCTTGCCCTCTAAAATCTGCCAGGTTAGTGGGGAAAAACCTTTACCTTGAGGCAAGGGACTAGCATGAACAACTAAATTATGCCTATTCCTATCTAAAACATCCCTTTTAACAATCTTTTCGCAACTTAAAAATATCGCGATATCACCATTTTTAATTTCTTTTTGATCATGAATCAAAAAAACAACGTGCTTAATTTTTATTTGTTCAAATAATTTATTAGCATAAGGCACCGCCCAACTATTTATATTGTCTACTAGTATAGAAATAGTCATAGATAATTAAATTAAAAATTATTTATACAACAATTATTTATTATTACGCTCGAGATGCTTTATTCCTCGATAAATTGTAATCACATCTTTTTTATATTTTTCTATTTTCTTGAATTCTTGATTAAAAAGGGATTTTGCCGTCTTATCTCGACCGGCCGGTTTTTTGTCCCAATCGATAACGAACGGTTGATTAATAATTTTGCCTAACCAGTTCATTTTTTTACCGGCTTTTAAAAAAGTTAAAAAAGCACGAGGTTGATAATAAGAAGACCCAACTAAAAGCAATTTTGACCATTTTTTATCTTTAGCGATCTTTAAAATGTGTTCTGCCTGGTCCTTTGTATTCATCGCCCCATTGTCAATTATGATATTCCTTTCATCTACCCCCCTTTTTAATAAATAATTTTTCATTTTAAGTAAAGAAATATTATTTTCTCCTACTCGTAATTTTTTACCTATTAATACATTATTCCCGGAAATAATTATTTTTTTTGAATAACTATTTTTATATAACCAAATAACTTTAGAAGCTCTATCATACCGATCCCCCTGTAACCATAAAATAGCATCAGCAGATTGAGGGGGGTCTTTAATTATTAAATTGTATAACTTTTTAAATTCTAACATACTATTTTTAAGGCGTTGAATAATCTTATATTTTAACTCCGCCAGCACCCAATCATCTTCGCTATCAATATCCTGAACTTCTTTTTCAGAAATAATCAAGGGCAAAGTATTACTTGTAAACAATTTCTTAATAATTAAAAATTTTTCAACAGCAAGACAATAAAATTGGCCGCAATCGTGATAATTTGAAACTAAATCCTGAGATCTACTATTAATATTTTCCGGCCAATTAATTTCTAACTTATTATTATTTATTTTAAAACTTCTTTGGATTGGGTGACCATAAATAACAACTGGCACAACCGAGTAAGCCTTTGATTCTTTTAGAATATTCATGGCATTTTTTAATTTTTCTGGGGTAACAAAAGGAGCAGTTGGATATATACAACATACATAATTAAATTCAATCCCATTTTTTTTATATTGTAGTAAAACTTCTTCTATAACATCTACTGTAACAGAAAAATCATCAGAATTTTTTTCCGAACGAAGAAATGGCACTTTAGCTCCACACTTAATTGCGATGTCAGCTATCTCTTGGCTATCAGTAGACACCATTATCTCATCAAAAACATCGCTATTTAGAGCTGCTTCTATCGAATAAGCAATAATTGGTTTACCTAAGAATAGGCGAATATTTTTTTTTGGAATTCGCTTACTTCCACCTCTGGCAGTTATAATGGCAAGATTGGACATTTTATTTTTTAATAAATTCTAATACTTTTTCAATTACAAATTTTTGTTCTTCTTTTTTTAGAGATGGATACATTGGCAAACTTAAACATTCCTCATAATACTTTTCAGAAATCGGTGTATATTCTTTTTTATTACCAAGTGATTGATAATATGGCATGGCATTAACAGGGATATAATGAACTTGAGCTAAAATATTATTACTACGTAAATAATCATATAATTCTTTACGTTTTTTAGTTCTAATAATATAAAGATGGTAAGCGTGACCAATTCCTTTACTTATTAATTTTTCATTACTGCCAGAGACAATTTCTATATCAGAAGTATTTTTAAAAGCCTGGTCATAAATATCTGCTATTTCTCTACGTTTTTTTATACCATCAGCTGCTCTTTGTAGTTGAGAAAAACCTAAGGCACAAAGAATATCAGGAAGTCTATAATTATAACCTAATTCCTGCATTTCATAATACCAACTACCATGATTTTCTTTAAGGCTATCTGGATTTTTGGTTATTCCATGAGTTCTCAAAGACAAAAGTTTTTTATATAATTCTTCATTATTAGTTGTAATCATTCCACCCTCACCAGTAGTAATATGTTTAACGGGATGGAAAGAAAAAACTGTTAAATCAGAATACACGCCATTACCACACAACTGTTTGACACCATTGCTATCAGTAAAATAGCCACCTGGAGAATGACAAGCATCTTCCATTATCCAAAGACCATATTTATCAGCAATCTTTCTGAGTTCCTCAACATTAACAGGATAGCCAGCCATATCAACTGGAATAATACCTCGATAACTACCACGAGGGCTTAATTCTAAAAGTTTTTTAAGTGCTTCAATATCAATAGTAGCAGTGGAAGAATTTATATCAGAAAAAATAACCTCACCATCACAATAGCGAATACAATTAGCTGAGGCAGCAAAAGTAATTGGAGTAGTAATTATTTTACTAGCGCTATTCACATTCAAAGCCAAAGC
This sequence comes from uncultured Gammaproteobacteria bacterium, assembly GCA_964355275.1. GTDB lineage: Bacteria > Patescibacteriota > Patescibacteriia > Patescibacteriales > UBA12465 > JAEZRQ01. The sequence goes on from CAYHCB010000005.1 coordinate 52,624, forward strand.
GCCTAAATGCAAAGCCGCTGTGCCATTAGTTACTGCTACGGCATATTTAGCTCCCACATATTTAGCAAATTCTTCTTCAAATTTAGCAACCCAAGGACCTTGAGTTAAATAATCACTCCGAAGAACCGATGACATTAATTCTATATCGTCTTCTGTGATATGTTGTCTTCCATATGGAATAAAAACATTATCCAATTGGTTCGAAATTTTTATCGACATATTTTTTAATTAATTCTCTCATGCTCTCCACTGTTTCCCATTTATCATTAGTACCAGAATTAAATTGAAAGCCTTTTTCTACTTCCACGGCCTTAAAGTGTTCTAAATACTTATCTTTTTTGGCGTCAGAAGGTAAAATAGCGTAATATTTATCAAACTCAATAGTATTATAAGAATCACTAGCCGTAATCATCTCCTCATGAAGTTTTTCTCCTGGCCTAATACCAGTTTCTACTAATTTTATATTAGGAGAAATTGCTAACGCCACTGTTTCAATTTTGTAAGAGGCTATTTTTGGTACAAATATTTCTCCACCTAAGGCATTTTCAATTGCCCATAAAACCATTTCTACGCCATCTTCTAGGGAAATATTAAATCTAGTCATTTCCATGTGCGTAATTGGCAATTCACCCCCCTCTTTAGCCTTTTTAATAAAAAATGGTATTACAGATCCTCTCGATCCCATCACATTACCATAACGAACAACAGAAAAACGCAAATCACGCTTTCCTTTAATATTATTAGCAGCAATAAAAAGTTTATCTGACACTAATTTAGTAGCTCCGTAAAGATTAATAGGTGCAGCCGCTTTATCGGTTGATAAAGCTACAACCACCTTAACGTCAGTGGCCAAAGCGGCATCAACTATATTTTGTGCTCCACCGATATTAGTTTTAATAAATTCATCAGGATTATATTCAGCAATCGGCACATGTTTTAAAGCTGCAGCATGAATAATAACATCAATATCTTCGCAAGCTCTCTTTAAACGAGGTAAATCACGAACATCTCCAATAAAAAATCTTACTTGAGGAAATTCATTTTCAGGATAGACTTGAGCCATCTCATATTGCTTTAACTCATCTCTAGAATAGATTACTAATCTTTTAACATCTGGGTATCGTTCTAAAATTGTTTTAACAAACATTTTACCAAACGAGCCAGTTCCCCCTGTTATTAAGATTGATTTACCGTTAAGCATATTTTTATACTAATTTACTAATTATATTTTACTAATAATTTATTTTTTAAAATAATTAAATTTACTTACCAAAAAAACAACCAACGGTCCAGCAGAATAAGACAAAAGAGTGGCCCAAGCCGCACCATTTAACCCAATAGTTGGAATAAAAATAATGTTAAAAACTACATTTAATATCATTGAGCATACACTATACCACAATATATAATTATTACGATTTTCTGATAAAAAATATCTATTAATAGCCGTTCCAATAAAGAGCCCTATTCCAGACCAAACGTATATTTGTAGAATAACTACCGCTGCCGCATATTTACTTCCAAACAAAATAAAAATAATCCATGGTGCTAAAATAGTGGAAAAAATCGATATAACTAAAGCAGTCAAAAACATTAACAAATATAATGCTTTTAGTCTCCTTTTGTATACATCCGGATTGGTTTTTTTAGCATTCACAATAGCTGGAAAAAGCGAAGCACAAATAATACCAGGAATAAAATACCAAATTTCAACCAACTTTACTGCAGCCGCATAAATGCCAACCTCATAACTGCCTAGCATATATCCAATCATAACTTGATCTATCTTTATATAAATAAAACCAGCGGCTGCGGCAATCATTAAAAACAAAGATTTCTTTAATATTGTTCTTGATAATTTTTTATCATATGACCAATTTTTCATTTTTAATCCTTGTTTTTTATAAGCACTCATGAAACCCAGGCCCTGCCATAAAAAATCTAAAACGAAAACAATCACGATCCAAGTGATGCCTTTATCGAACAAAATAACCAACACCTTTAAACAGGAAGATATAATTGTGGAAAAGAAAAGAGCCTTAACATTATTTTTTGATTTTACTTCAGACTGGAAATAGATACTAATAACATTAATAGCCTGCAAAATAAGAGAGAGAGAAAATAAAATTATTAATAACCTGATAGCTGAATTTATTTGGAAAAGATAAGTACTAGCAACAGTTAATAAAAAAGCAACGACCCCACCTATTAATTTCAGACGAAAAACGGTTCCCATTAATTTATCTCTTTTTTCAGGAAATTCTATTAATTCCCTATTTAAGATTGATCCTGAACCAAAATCGGCAATAAACCAAAATAATCCCACAAAAGCAACAGCATAGCTTAAAACCCCATAATTTTCCGGGCCTAAATATCTAGCAATCCAAGCCCCAATAAAAAAAGAGACTAATAGAGAAAACATCTGCCCCCCAAACATCCACCCGGTATTAGCAAAATAACGCTTAAAACCTTCGTGGTTTAAAATCCAGCGCCATTTTTGCGGAGTTATTTTTTCAATTATCTTAAAAAATTTGTCTAGCATTTTAAATTATAATAATTACCACTTTTCAATCTTACTCACGACTTTCTTTTTTAAGTCCAGATAAGCTTCAACGGCTTTTTGCTCCACAACCGGAGAAACTAATTTTAAAATTTCTAAACCCAAAATACGATATTGCTTCCCCACCTTATTAGCGCGAAGCAGACCTTTTTTAAGCAAGCGCTTTAAAGTGCTATTACTAATCTTTAAAATTTTTTCTGTTTCACTAGTTGTGTAAACAGCATTTGGTTTTATTTCTTCATTCATAATATCATTATAGCTGTTTAATGATTAATAGGTCAATAAGTGTCACTGGAGGTCAATTTTAAAATAAAACGACCTTCTGCTATTTAAATATTGTGCTATAATATTTCTATGATTTTAGAATTTTTCACTAATCAATTTGCCTCACTGGGCGCCTGGTTTTTCTTCATCGGCGCTATGGTCGAAGCCTTGCCTTTAATTGGCACCTTCTTACCCGGAGCCACAATTGTGACTCTTGGCGGTTTTGCTTCTGCTCAAGGTTATTTTGTGTTATGGAAAGTTATTGCTTTTTCAATTAGTGGCGCTATCGTTGGTGATGCAATTAGCTATTATGTGGGGGCTCACGGCGGTGATTATATAAGACGGAAAAATATTATTAGCCCAAGTATTTTACTAAAAGGCGAGGCTTTCTTTCTTAAATATGGTAATCAAAGTTTACTTTGGGGACGTTTTATTGGACCAATTAGAGCCATTATTCCCTTTCTAGCAGGACTAGCTAAACTTCGACCCAAAACATTCTGGACCTGGAATATTATTGGTGGAATAATGTGGGGATTTTTTTACGTCCTGCTCGGTCATTTCTCCGGTAATTTAGTGGCCGTTATTCTAAAACGCTGGAGCCATAAATTGAATTGGTTCTTACTACTACTAACCTTATTCCCTATTTTATATTGGCTCATCAAGCATCACGGCCAGTCATTTAAACAATATATCAAAGATCAAAGTGCTATCTTTACTAAAAATATAGAAAGTTATCAGTTTATTCAAAAAATGGAAAAACGATACCCGGCTATTAGTGAATTCTTTATTAGTAAGTCAGCCCAACTTAAATTATATTTCTCGGTGATTAGCTTTATCCTTTTAAGTGTCTTAGCTGTTTTAACTTTAATCTTTGACTGGATTTAAGATAAAGCAATAAATTAATTAAAGAAATCGGTAGCATTAAAGAAGCCCCTATTCCGGCAACTCTGGTAATCCCTAAATTAAGGGCTAAAACTGTAAAAATTAAACATAGTAAACCATAACCGACAACGGGAATAAGTAGTAATGATGGAGAATAATTAGGCGTAAGAGGCGGAAAAAAGTATTCATAAGTTCGGAAAATAGCTAGTGATATAAACGCCACCAAAAACCAACCCACAAAATTACCAAATGGGATGCCAAAATAAAAACCACCGCTTGCCCAAGTCCAATTACCGGAAGCAACCATGACCGGATCCATAAAAAGATCAATTATCACCACGATTAAACTATCAACTATAATGAGTGGCAACAGCAATAAAAAGTTTTTATTGCTTTTTTTAGGATTACCGAGATTTAGCCAAACTAAGGATGAAGTAGTAATTAAATAAGCAGTATAAACAAAAAAAGACCAAAAAAATGGAATTAAAATTGGTACTCCTAAAATAATTGGGCCCAAACTACTAGGGTTATAAGAATAGGCCCCACCAAAAATTACTCCCAAGTTAACTCCCAAGACCTCAAAAATAAAACCAATAATAAAAGGTGGTAGTAGCAATATAACACTTCTTTTTATTCCAAATATCAGGCGAGCATGCCACAGTAAAAGTACAATTGGTAAACTAAACTTTAAAATTGTCAGAGTTAAAAAATATAAACCATAGGAGTTTAAAATAATATCAAGCAACGGAATTATAATGGTTAAGGCAAATAAACCCCATAAAATATAAGTTTTGTTAAAATTACGAATCATAATTTAATCTGGCTTAAGTCTTGATTTATAACACAAGGCTTCATATCAATTATTTCGTCAACGTAATGAATTCGCTCACTCTTACTTGGTATTTTGTTAAACAAAAATATTTTCTTATTATGCCCATAAGCAAAGCCCATTTCCATTAAAGTGCTGCCGCCGATATAACTTTCTGTTCCCTTTTTATTAATATTTAAAACTAAAATTCCATCAGAGTTTTTAATAAACTCCCAATATCTTTTAATCATATCAATTTTGGCACCTTGTCGCAGAAGAATGTCGCCATTTTCTTCTTTTTCCGCTATAAAATCTTCATATAAAATAACACTATTTATTATTTTTTCGGTAAAATAGGGGATATTAACCTGATGACCTAAATCTTCTAAAGCCTTTTTTACTTCAATTATTTTTGGTGAGAAATCAATGCTAGCACAAATTGTAATTATCATATTTTTTAAATTTAATGTTAGATTAATACTTTAATTATACAGCAAATACCTAGATAAAAAAACAAAGACTGTTTTATTTCTAAAACAGCCTGTTTAGTAAAAACGAAAACCAATTTACAATAATTTACGGTAGAATTCTAAAACTTTAGAAATATCAACATTTTGCGCAAAATCAATTTGCGTTGGCAAACTTAAAAAGCGACCAGCATTTGTTTGATATTCTAAATAACTAACTGGAGTCATATCTTTTCTGTTTATCTCGATCTGGCTAGAAAATATTTTACTGCTTAAAGTCTTGGCCCTTAAACTAATAGTTTGTCCTTGCTTTAAACTATAAGAAGGAATATCTACCTTTTTACCGTCAACTAAAATGTGTCCGTGATTGACCAGTTGCCTGGCCTGTTCCCTAGTTTTACCAAAACCCAAACGATAAACAACGTTATCTAGCCTAGTCTCTAGTTTTCTAAGTAGCTCAACCTGAGCATCGCCTTGACCGTTAAAAGCTTCACGAGCGTAACGTTTCATCTGACGCTCCATGATTCCATAAATAAATTTAAGTTTCTGTTTTTGTTCTAATCTCTCTCCATAAGCTGACTTTCTTGGTTTTATTTGATTTCTGCGTCTAATGCTTTCACTTTCCGAAGCTAAACCAAATCTCTGACGCTGTTTAAGCGTCGTCTTTAAATTTCTTCCCATATATTCAAAAGGTTTTAATAATAAATAATAAATTGTAAATTACAATTTGTTGAATATTAGTATAGCAAAACTTTTAATTTAGTTCAATCTTTATAGTCAGCCTAATAAAGCGATGAATAATTAATTTTGGGCAAGAAAAAAGGAGCAGTTTTTGTAAACTACTCCCTTCTTGCTATCTGTTATTTTCGGTTTAGAGATTTATATCAATTCCGAGTAATAAACTGTTGGTGTGACTTTTAGAGTCAACCGCGAACATTGTCCATAATTTGGAGTCAATTTTTTTGATTTTGTACTCCAATACTGGACCAATACCGGTAAAGCGCCAGGCTCTAACTGCTACATTGAGGTTTTCGGTGGCCTTATAGGTTAAGGTAGATTTGTACCAGTAGTTATCCGGACCGTCCCCCTTTTCCACTAAAGTGAGGAAAGATATCTTGCCTTTTCCTAAGTACAGGAAGCTACCAAGACGATACAGCGCTTCATGATGCTCAATTCCGCCGCTTAAACCAATGGTTACACCTTCTACCGGCGAATAAGCGATGCCGATTTGAGATTCAGCCCATTTTTGATTAACCAGAGCAAAATAAGTAAATACGAATTTTTCACTGATTTTTTTGGTACCGAACACGGTGATGCAAGGGGAAACTGTATTGCCAGTTAATTTACCGAATACGGACACCTGAGCTGAGCTCGAAAGGCTGAAAATAATCACGGAAATAAGGACAACAATTGCTTTTTTCATTTTATCAAGGATTTAGGTTAGGATTAGTTTGGTTATTTACTAAAGCTCTAATATCTTAGAACCTTGGTAAATAACTAAACTGGCCGCTTAAACTTGATTTTTTTAATGTTCTAACTATAAAGAAATTATAACATTTTTATAATATAATGTCAATAGCATAGCTTGCTTTATTATTAGGTAAAAAAAGAAGCCCCGCTTTTTGTGCAGGGCTTTTACTAGGTAGTAGTGTTAAGAAATTAAGAAATTCGAGTAACTTTCGGTACTTTTACCTGAATTCCGTTTTCCTCATATTTTTGTTTTATATCACGTAGCGTGTCCACGATTTTATTCGCTTCTTCTTTGTTCCAAACTTCATTCACGCATTCGGCGGCAAAATTTAGAACTTCTTCGATTTTCAAGATTAACAATCTTAGCTCGTCTTCACTCCACTCTTTTTTGTAGGAGAAAGTTAAGGCGTTTATTAATCCTAAAAAGTTAGTCAGGGAAAACTCTTTTTTAACAGTGTTAAATAAAAATTTTCGATCAACAATAGAATTTTCATTAAGCTTAAGCTTCATGAAATAATTAGCGATGATCTCCTTTTTACAAGGGCTATGCTGAAATAAAATTGGCATTCCGGTGCTACTTGATTGCGCCATATTGGTAAAAAGCATTGCCTCAATATCATCACAAGCAAACTCCCTGGTTACAAAATCCAAAAATTCGGAATCTAACTTAAAGTTTACATAGGAGATTTTTTTAAGCAACAAGCTTTTTTCATCTTCAGTCATAACTTTTCCGTCTTTTTTAAGACGAGAATAAATTACCAGACAAGACTTTGAAAGCTTATCGTTATCCTGGCTGCGCTCCTTTTTGCTATCAATGTATTTAATGGCTAAACCGTAAAGACCTAAATCTAGTAAAGCTTGGTCTTGTTTTTCGCGAGCTAAAAGTTTTTCTTCTTCAGCCCGTTCCATAGCTTTTTTCTTTTTTCTTAGCGTTATTTTCTTTTGCATCAAATCAATGATAAAAAGAATGCTTAAAAGTACAAAAATAACGCCACTAATCCAAGGTCTGTTCCAGCCCCACAAGAAACCATCAAAATAATAAGGCACCGCAACTAACATAACAGCGCCGATATTTAAAGAGTATTTCTGTTTTTTTATTTTCATAATTAGTAATACGCCAATAATGCTCATGGCCGCTCCACCAAATATGACTAACCAGGGATAAATGAGCCCCAGATAATTCATCAAAGGAAAAATACTAATTAGAACTAAGGCCTGACCGAGTACCATGATTTTTTTACTAACATCGAAAAGTCGACCATGGAGATACTGCGGGATGAATCTGGCTTTAAGTTTAATCGCCCAATTAGCTATCCATTTAAAAGGCGGTATTTTATACCACCAATGTTCGCGGAAAACTGAACGGTGAACAAACAATGAAAAGCCGGATAAGAAAATAAACAGGGATGCAATAAAAATTAAGGGCGCAAAATCGGTAGCCCAGTTCCAGGAAGTCTCCAGCCAGCTAAAGATGACTGACAAGTTGTTTATCCCGATAATTATCAGGATTACGGCCGAAATAACGGTGACCGAAACAACCATCGGCACAATAACTGTGCCGGAATGTTTAATGATTTTTTTCACGATCTTTTAGTTTTTAATGGACACCCAATCCCAGGGTGGGGTTTTTCTTAAAAATAAGCGCTGAGACTATCTACGTCTGTTTGCTCTAAGAAGAATTTAATATATCACGAAATTACTACTATTGTCAATAGCAAAAGATAAAAAAAACACTAGGATATTTCTATACTAGGATTAATAAAAAAAGAAAAATTTTTAAAACTGAATAATACTGTTTACTGCTAAAACCGCCCCTGCCCCCAAAAGACAACCAGCCATTTTCCCCACCGCTGATTTAAGCATGGTTCTTTCTTCCACTACCAATTTTATTCTTAATTTCTCCGCCATATGCCCTTCAAATATACCAGCAATGCCATCGGTTATCGCATTACCGACTACTCCGCCGATAATAGCCCCGGTTACACCCGCAAAATGGCCACCAAAGATAGCTAGAATAGCTAAAATTCCGTTGTCTATTATACCAAAAAAAATGTCTGGTAAAACTGACTTTAAATTAACTTTAAAGGGGATAAGAGAGGCCAGACAAAGAAAAGATAAACCAATTAAAACAAGGCCCATCCACTTATCGTCCTCCACAAATGAAATACTAACAGCCGCAATAACGATGCAAAGAGTTATAATATTTAGAATTGATAAAACAAAATTTTTGCGCATAGATTTTTAAATTATTTTATTTTTATTTATATTTATAGAATAACATAGCCACCTCAAGATATCCACCGCTAATCTTATTTTATATTTTTAGATGTTTTCTAGGGTTTATATTATCTATTGACTTTTTATCATAAAACTGTTATTATTTATAGTTCCCGTTCGTTGACAAGTAATTTCTAAAAATTAATAAATTATTGGATTTTCTTTGTTTTTTTATAAAGGCAGAGATAATCCAGTAATTATTCATTTTATTAGAAACCAATAAATAATAGCAAATGACAGAGAAACACCAAAAAACGGCCAAGAAATTTCAGGAATTTCTGGCTACCAGGTTGAGAGAGGTTGAAACTTCCAAAGTGGAACTAACCTCCTTCCCTTATGGCAAAGATGAAGCAAGCCAAAAAGAAAAAATGGCGATGACCGTGGCCCTCATTTTCTGGAAATTTCTGCGGAAGCTTTCGGAAAATATGCCCCATTACACTTACACCCAAAAAGAAAAAAGAAAATTCATCGCTGCCTTTATGGCTGAAAGTCCGTTAATTAAAGAAAACCGGCTTGCCAAAACTGTAGCCATGATTGAATCTTTACCGACCCTTATCTGGCGCAAGCTTCTTTGGCGGGAAAACATTGATTTTTCAGATTACGAACCCTGCCTCAGACGACTCAGCGAAGAGCAAAGAAAAGAAATCGAAAACAATTATCACGATCTATTTTCCAACGAATACCCAATGACGCCACGAGTTTTAAAAAAATCATGGCGCGACCGTATCAAATTATTTTTTGGCATCATATCCGTAAAAAAAATCCTGGAGAGTGACTACCAAGAGCAGGAGCGTAAACAGAGTAAAGGCGCTTATGCCTTCAGTTTGCTCGGCCTCGATTTCGGATTCAGTTTGTACCCCAAAGGAGACAACAATGATACCAAAATAACCAACAAAAAATACACCCGGTTTTTCTCGGTAAAAGAACACATCAACGATTTCATCGTAAACAAAGAAGACGGAAAATATTGGTGGCTCTACAAAACAGCGAGATCAAATTATGCGATCAACCCCGGAAATGAAGTTAAAATGAGAGATCATGTTTGCCCCGGTTTCTGGTTAACACTTATTTTGCATTTCTTATTTTGGATTGTCTCACCGATTGCTTTAGTTGCTACTGGAATAGTTATCGCCGAAAATGGACTTACTCCACTGGCTTTAATTCCGGCCGCTTTCGCCTTTACCATGATTATCTGGAGTGTGATCGCAGTTATTCGGACAATAGCGAACTTTTCCAACAAATTAATAGTTAAAAGTAAAATAGTAAAGGTATTCGTTATTACAATTCTGGTAACTTTCCTAATCTGCCTGGTTGGAGTAATTATTTACTACGTTTCCACCTTCCTGTGGGCCTGCGTTGTTTACTTGGCTCCAATTTGTGGATCACTGTTAGCCGTTTTGTTTATACTGGCTGCCATTTTCTACATTATATTTTTCTTTACCTGTGTAATAACTTCCGACCCGGCATTTGAGTATAATGATGTTCCAAAATTCATGCGCGCCTTACTACACCTAGCTGTTTTCAGTTTCGCGGTAGTGATGTTTGATAAATTCTTAGCTGAGCATGTTATCAGCGCTATCATTTTTGTCGCTCAAGGATTTTGGGGTTGGTACACATCTGACTTACTACTGTCTAATTGGTTTATCTTGGCTATCGGATTTTTTGGGTTATTCATGTATTTTTACAACATGTTCCTAACCGATGAAAAAAGATTTACTGGTTTTCGGAAAACATTTACCTGGCTTAGCAGAGGGTTTCTGTCATTAACAGTGATTGTTTTTGTCTCCCTATTTCTAAAATCAGGAAACGTTGATTTTGTTGAATTTGGCATAATTCCCGCCTTAGCAGCTTCTCTTATTTTTCTAGCATTTGGTTTTTCCCTGTTAATGCTAGAACAAGTAACCCCTGATAACATCGATGAAAGAATGATGGCTTCAGAGTTTATAAATAAGATAAATAGCAAAATCACTGGCCTATCCTATAAAGGTTACATCTCTAAAATTATGGGGAGTAAATGGTTACTGCCGCTGGCAAAAGAAGAAAGATGGCAAATGATTTATCAAATTGAAGCAATCGCCTTCGATCTTTTTAAAGAAAGCCGGAGCTACCGCACCAGTTTTATCGATTTAATGATAAGTAAAGGGAGCATAGCTTTAGTTAAGACTCTTTCTTTGAGCCGCGAAAATATAGAGATAAACTCTTACAATGAAAAAGAAACTTTTAAAACGGTTAAAATGATTGTTGAAGGTTTCACGATTCAACAAGCTTTCGTGGCTATTTCAGCCAGAAGAAGCGCTTACCGGGAGTTTTCCCATCGTGCCGAGATTGTAATTGACGGAATAATTTATCCGTTTGTTAAAATTTATGAGGCTATTTCCTGGGTGTGCAGAAAAATAAAACAATTCTTTTGCACCTTAAAAGACTTATGGGACTTCTTCAACAAAAGATGCCCGTTCGTTTCTCAACCACGTTATCTAGATTAAAGATTAAATTAATATTTAGCCACTTAGAGCCCGTTTCACAAGAGACGGGTTTTTTCTTTATAAAACAAAAAAGATGGCCAAATAACCATCTTTAATTTTCGCTAACTTTATAAATTTGAGGATTTTTTTTGCTTTAAAATTTCTTCTTTAAGTTCCACCATCTTAAGTTCCCTGTCTATCATAAGCTTATTCATCTTTTCTAACTCGGCTAATTTTTCTTTTAAATTATCTTCTGTCTTTTTTCGATCGGAAATATTTTCTAGCGTGGCAACCATATAATCAATAATACCATCCGCTTGTTTAACGCAGCCCACTTCTAAATTTACCCAAATAATTGTTTTATCTTTACAAATAAAACGTTTTTCTAGATAATAGTCATCTATTTCACCAGCAATCATTCTATCAAATTGCTCTTCATCTTTTAGAATATCATCAGGATGTGTTATTTCCGTCCAGGTCATCTTTAGGAGTTCCTCACGAGTATAACCAAACATTGAACATATTTTATCGTTAACTTCAATCCAAATCTTTTTTGGAGAGGTAATAGCGATACCATGTAGCGGCATATTAAAATAACTACGAAAACGAGACTCACTTTTCTTTAACTCATTAATTTTATTCCTTTGTTCGGTGATATCAGTGTGGACCGAAACTATAATTTTTCCATATTCAAGATAATTAAACATCGAAACATTAGCGTGGCACCAAAAATGCGTTCCGTCTTTTTTTATATTTTCCACTTCACCGCTCCATTTTTTATTTTTTTTAAGGATATCCACGATAGCATTTTTTATCTCGGCTGATGTTTTATCCGTTGGAGCATTCACCATAGATACGTCTTTACCAATCATTTCTCCGGGATTATAGCCAAACATTTTTTCAAATTTTTCGTTCGCATAAATAATAAGGCCATCCTCCTGATTAATAATATAAACGCCTTCAGAGAGATTTTTTAGCACCTCGATCATAATGGTGGGATCTTCAGTAATATTTTTTATAGCATTCTTCATATTTTTATATTATTAATTTTAAATTGATATTTTAATTATACTATATAGCTATCAGCTTATATAATCCTTTAAAAAAAAATAAGCAATATTAAAGGCTATTTTGCATCCTCATACATTTATTTAGTGACTAACAAAAATATCTTGCAACCAAATTTTATCTGGCTGTCTAAGCATAAAAGCAACGACATCCGCTAAATCAGCTGGGTCGGTAAAATCTTTAGTGGAAAAATTGTCACCAGCTTTTTTAAACATATCAGTGTCAATACCGCCTTGATATAAACCAGCGACTTTGACCTTAGTATCCTTTAAATCTAAACGAAGAACCTCGGTAAACCCTCTAGCTCCATACTTACTGGCTGTATAAACAGATTGCCCTGCCTGCGCAACTACTCCAGATTTTGAAACAATATTTATAATGGCCGCTTCTTTCCTTTTTTTTAAAATAGGGACAAATAACCTGGTAACATTAATAAGGGCAATTAGATTAGTGCCAATAACACTATCAATAATTTTTTTATCTATTTTTTCAACTGGTGCAAATTTTTGCCAAATCCCAGCGTTATTAATAAGAATATCAATTATCTTAAAATCAGAAACAATAAGTTTTACGGTTTTTTCTAAATCTTCATTTTTTAAAATATCACAAACATAGGTTTCCACTTTAATAGCCCCTAATTTTTTAGATTCATCCGCCACCTCTTTTAGTCTTTTTTTATTTCGACCTATTAAAGCTAAACTAACACCTTCCCTTGAAAGTCTAAGTGATATTTGTTTCCCGATACCAGCGCTTGCCCCAGTTATCACAATTATTTTATTTTTTAAATTCATATTTTAATTTTTATTTTTTGTATTTTTATAAAAATATGTTAAACGGCTTTTATCTTAAGAGCCAATTACTTCATCATTTTCATTAACTATATTTAAAACTTCTTTCATATTTTATTATTTTAAACTCTATTATAGTATTAATAATAACACGCCATTTTAAAACACTAAAATTCTTATATGAAAACAGCCCTTAAACAGGACTGCTTTTGGTGTCTAAATTTATTTCACCGTTATATTGTTTGCTAAAAATTTTACCGGTATATTTTTGTAAATCACTTAATCCTGGTTGTTGATATTTTTCTGACTGGGAAAAGAATATTTTAGAGACAAAGTCTTTTTCTATTAGCTTGTCGAAAAATTGACATTCATCTAAATCACCTGAAAAAATAACTAATTTTAAATCTTTTACAGCTTCAAATATTTTTTGACTATAATTATCAATATTTTTTATTAAAATTATTCTCTCTGCTAAATCTGGAATACTTTTTATTGTCTCAAGAAAAGCATCTTCTTCACCTGATTCAATAATAATAGCATCTTCTGTGTTACCGCCAAGCTGTTTTCTAAATTCTTCTTTAGCGGCCGGATAAGCAGAAAAAAATAAAACTTTATAGCCACTTTCCAGTAACTTAACTAATAAATATATACTAAAAAATGAAGACCCGGTTTTGCAAGCTCCAGAAATTAGCATCGGAAAACTATCTAATCCAAAATTTAATTTTTGATTGTTCAGTAATATGCTCATATGCAGTTAAAATAGTAATTTTATAAAATCATGTTAAATAAATACCCCATTAGTATGATGCCAATAATAGTAATACCAAAAAATATTGTTAGCAACTGCCAACGCATAACTTTCTTTAGAATTAAGGCCTCAGGAAGTGATAATGTCACAATAGCGGTCATAAAAGCTAAAACTGTACCCAACGGAGCTCCTTTACTTACTAAAGCCTCTAATATTGGAAGGACAGTAACAGAGTTCGCGTAAAGTGGAGCTCCTAAAATAACAGCCATCGGAACCGTCCACCAAGCTTTAGCTGACAAATAATATTCAATAAGGCTAGCTGGAATAAATCCATGAATTATTGCGCCCACGCCAACACCTAAAATTACATACGGAAAAATTTGTTTAGTTATTTTTAGACCATCTTGCCAAAAATACTTAATAAGTTTTTTAAATGGAACACTTTTTCCTCCATTGTCACTCTCCACCTGAACTTTCGATTTATATTTTAATAATACCGGTAATACATATTTTTCTAATTTTAATTTCTGGATTAGCATGCCGCCTGATACTGCTATTACTAATCCAAATAAATTATAGAGAATAGTAACTTTCATGCCAAACATTGCCGGAAAAAGATATAAAGATGATTCATTTATAAGAGGTGAACTTATTAAAAATGCAAAAGTGATCCCTAGTGGTATACCTGCTCCCATAAAACCAACAAAAAGAGGAATGGAAGAACAAGAACAAAATGGAGTAACAATACCTAATAAAGCAGCCATTAAATAATTTAACCCAAACCAACGTTTTTTAGTTAAAATATCTCTAGCTCTTTCCATGGGGAAATAATAACGAGTCATCGCCATTACATAATTAATAACCAAAAGGAGTAGGCCAATTTTTATCGTATCATAGATGAAAAAATTTATACTACTTGCTAAAAAAGAATCTTTAGCTAAACCAATTAAATTATAGCTAACAAAATCGGCTAACCATTGTATGGGGTAAAAAATATTCATAGTTTATTAATTATAACATGACAGTAAAAAGTGATACACTCTCTACAAAAAATAGTCCCAACTTAGGACTATTTACAAAACATAAGGAGACTTAATTAGAATAAAATTTAATAAACTGACATCCTATTTTTTAATACACTCGCTTACACCAGGGTACGTTTCGTAAAGAATACCTGAACACTCCATTAAACCTTCAATATCAACATCTTTATTTTCAAAATATGGTTTATTATTAATTAACCAGGCACCGATTCTAGCTGGATGGATGAAATTAAGACTTAAACTCTGAAATCCCCCCTTAGACATGTCCCAATGATAAATAAGAGATAGAGCATCTTTATCTTTTGTCTTAAAATAATAATAAATAACACTGCCGCCATCATTAAAATGGCTTAAGCCAATTAATTTCCAACCATTTTTTAATAAAGAATCATTAATCTCCTCCGGCCAGTTAAATTTTACTGGCATGATGACTATTTCTTGGCCTTGCATTAGACTTTTATCTATTTGTTCCAGTGAAAGAGGAAAAGGAAAATTATTACCTGATTTATCAAAAGAAGTAAGTGCGGGATTAGAAATAACAATTTTTTCTTTCCCTATATCGTCTGATTTAGATATTTTGAGAAATAAAGTAAGAAAAATAATAGTTAAAGCTATAACAAGAAATAGGCTTACGGCAAAAATAAAAACTTTTTTTAATGGTTTATTACTAATCATATAAAAATACCTTAATGTTATTTATATACTCATTATAACAATAAATCTGATAATTATACATGATACTCTGCGTCTATTAAAATGGCCTAAGATTTATAGACTATTTACAGTCTACCGTTAATACTTGATTTTAAACACCAATAAAAAACAATTTTTGTCTTATTTTTGAAAAAACAATTTATAAGATATAATAAGCATAGACTAAGCCTAAAATAAAAATTAGTATAAAAATATATGATAAAAGTAGCTGTTGGTTCTAAAAATCCAATTAAAGTCAGCGCTGTTGCCCTAGCTTTTAAAAAAATGATTGGGGAGTGTGAAATAATTAGCGTGTCGGTACCATCTGGTGTTCCGGCTATGCCCCTAAATTTTAATCAGATAATAAATGGTTCTAAAAACAGAGCTAAAGCGGCCCTGGAATTAATTGGAGCTGATTATGGAGTGGGCCTAGAGGGTGGTTTTGATGATACTGATTTAGGCACTTTCTTAATAGGTTTTGTGGCAATTGTCGATAAACAAGGGGTTTGGGGCTATTCCAGAGGAGAAGGTTTATTTATGCCGGAAAAAATAGTTAAAATGGTAAAAGATAGTGGTCGCGAGTTAGGAGACGTGATGGATGAAATTAGGGGTTTACAAAACACCAAACAACACGATGGTTGTGTTGGTTATTTTACTGATAATTTAATAGATAGACAAGAATCATTTGAAAAACCAACTATTTGCGCCTTATCAAGATTTAAAAAAAATGAACTATTTAATTAATAAATAACTGTTTTACAATTTAATATCTAATTTTATATATAAAAAAACAGCCAATTAATGCTGTTTTTTATTTTTAGAGAGAAGGATTTTTCTAAATTGGAGTTTGTAAAAAGGCTAATTAAAAATAAATTAATTACCAACCTCCACCACCACCGCCACCGCCACCTCCGCCAACACTCCCGCCACCACCGGCGCCAGATGAAGACGCTGAAGTATTAGAACTAATACTCCTAGACATTTCGCTTATCATGCTAGTAAAATTACCAAAATCAGTCAGACCGGCAACTCCCACTAAATAAGCGGGATGATAATTTTCAAAATATTTATCACCATATATATCTTTCATTTTCTCCAACCATCTTTTTGTTATACCAAATAAAATTGCATAAGGTAATAACTTATCCAAAGTTCCCTCTTGCTCTTGAAATCGTGAGCGGTATTTTTCCGCCGTATTCATGTATAGTTTAAAACCTTTAATTCGCCAATTAACTTCAGCCCCCTTAAGAGTTAGGCTACCCATATAACAAGCAAATATTATAACAATTCCTGCAGCAAAAATAATACTATATAATATAACCGGGATATAAGAAAACAGAAAACAAACAAGAAATAAAACACTACCAACTACAAACATTATTTTTTGATATTTTTGCCCAGCTTTACTTACAAACTCCCGATCTTCAAAATCATTTAAAATAATTTGAGAAATTTTTGGTTTTTCTTTGTAAAAGGAAGTCTTCATATCCTTTAGATTCACCTCTAATCCAGTTATAAATAATTTATTCAAAATATATTTTTCAGCTTCATACAAATCACCACTATCCTGCTTGTCGGTTCGAATCAATTTAAAATCGGACATGTCAATAAAAACAATTTTCTTTTCTACTTTTTCAATCTTCAAATAACCCAAGACTCCCAAACGAATTATTGTGGCCGTCGTCGCATTATTATGTAAGCCACCCTTATCCATTAATCCGCCCATTTCAATTGGCGTTAAATTTTCGGGAATTTCAAACTCTGGTATAATTGTTTTTTTAAAATGAGGATCGCGACCATATTTTTTCCAAAATTTTAAAGAAATAAAAAAAGCTAAAAGTGGAAAAAATAAAAATATAATAATATCTCCAAAAGAAAAGCCATATTTATCTTTAAAAGTTAAATTATATTGGGTGATTATATTTTTAGGAAATGTTACCGATATCGTAACACCTTCATTTCTTAAAATAGTCCGCGAGTTTATAATATTTAAAATATTATTACTACTCCATTTATAGGTGACTAAATTTGATTCTTTAGATCCCAGGATTCCCGTATAATAACTAATTTTTGCATTATCCTTATTTATTTCCGTAGGAAAATTAATTTGTGCGGTAAATTTATCAATTTCTAAATCCCAGTAATTTCCCAAAACATTCCAGTATAATTCATCAAAATCTTTATTACCCGTTCTAATAGTATTTTTTATTCGATACTTAATTTCATAATTATTTTCACCCTGAACATAAATATTAGAATCGCCAATCTTATAAGTAATCGTGCCGCTATCAGATATCACTGAATATTTTAACTTATTACCTTTACCGTCAGTGATACTAATTAGTTCCAGCGGTAAAATAAAATTACCATCGACCGTTTTGTATTCTTTAGGAAATATTCGAAAAATACCGTGCTTATCAGTAGCCGTTCCACAATCTGCCAAGATTTTTTCAGTAATATCTAAACTAGAATCTTGATTAACATTAATTAAAATTTGAAAATCTTTAATATACCAGTCAATTACATTATCCCTGGCCTGTACTGGTGCTTGCCATAAGAATAGAATTAGAAAACTAAATAAAATTTTATAAAGATGTTTCATATTATAATTTATCTATTAAATAAGAGAACAAAGCGGTAGAGATAGTGAGACGTACTTTATAATATTTACTTATTATTTTTAAACATAAGTAAAAAATCATTTGCTATATCAAATCCTTGTTTTTTATAAAAACTTAATAAACGCTCATCGTTCTTAACCCAAAGCATAGACGATTTAACACCTAAAGAGTCTAAATAATTGTAAGAGTACTTCATAAGCTCTTTGCCGATGCCAATATTTTGTTTTAGAGGATTAACCACTATTTCTTCTAAAATAGCTTGAGGCCAATGACTCCAAGTTGAAATTCTTAAAAATATAAAACCTTGTATTTCCAAATTATCATCTAAAAACGTAAAACTACTATTTTTACAACTATTATATTTTTCTACGACATACTTATAGGCATTGTCGCCTACAAATGATTCGTTGTAGGGCGGACAGCTGTAAGCTGCTTGCAAAAGTCTAGCACAAATTACTAAATCTTTTTCTTCAATTTTTTTAATCATATTATTTCAAGCTTTATCTACTTTATCTTATTATATCACGTTCCAAAATTAAATTATTCCTATTAAAAAATATCCCTAATAAAAGAAATTTCACAAAAAAATAGACTAAAATTAGCCTATTTTTTTAATTCGGGAATACTCTAGTGCTACCACAACTAAAGTATTTATAAAAGTTACTTTTTTATTAAATGGCAAAAAGGATCAACTGCCAAGACATTTCCATTTAATTTTAAAGCCCTATTTCTACAACCACCACAATAAGACAAATAAGAACATTTTCCACAAGGATCATTATAATTTTTTCTATTTCTAATTAAATTAAATAACTCTGATTTTTTCCAAATACTTAATAAGCTAGATTTAAAAATATTACCAGCCGCAACTCTAAAAAATGGACAAGATAATACATCTCCATTAAAACTAATTACGCAGGCAGCGATACCGGCCACGCAGCCACCACGATTACCCACATAACCGACTTTCTTTTCTGGACTAAAAACTGCTGTCAGAGGGCTTGAGTATCTTAAAATTTTATTATTTTTAGAAAGATTAAACAGTTTTTTTTCTAATGATAAAAAATCTGACACCGGAATAGCTAATTTATTACCTTGTTTTTCCGTTGGCAAACAAACATTAAAACCAATCGGTACTTTATTTTTATTAGCTAGATTAACAATCTTAGATAAATCTTTATAATTCCCTCGGTGCAATGTAGTAAATAAATAACTATCAATACCGCGTTTTATTAATTCTTTAGCTAGCAATAAATTGGAAGAACTATCAACTCTAACTAAGTCGCTAGAGTCAAAACTAACATGGATAGCGTCAAATATTTTAGCTATCTCAAAAAAATTATCATCAATCATGGTTCCATTGGTTTGCAAAACTAATCTAATTCCTTTTTTATTTTGTTTTTTTAAAAAAGAACATATTCTTTTAAAATTTGGATGCATCTTCGCCTCTCCACCGGAAATAACAAAAGTAGAAACTTTATATTTTTTAGCAAAAAGAAAAAAACTTTTAATTTTACTTAATGGTAAGTCATGGTTTTTTTCTGGACGATTATAACAATGGAGACAATTTAAATTACAACGACTAGTTATTTCGAGTTCCAGAATATGCATGCCCAAAATCACATCTGATGTCTTTTTCATATTTTTTTGTTTTTTTATTTAAGCTTCTCCAAACAAAACAACCACCCCCACATTTATATCTTTTAAAACAATTTTTACATTTAGTTGGTAAATTAGTTGGTTTTAAGTACTGTTTCCTAAAAAAAGAAAAACCCTTTCCGTCGCGCCAAATTTTTAACAAATCATCTTTGATAATATTGCCACAATAAAAATCTTTATTTTGGAAAAATGAACAAGGAAAAATATCTCCCTGATAATTTATTAGTAATTTATATTTACCAGCCGCACAGTGTGGTAAAGGAATTTTAGCCTTAAAAAAACTCTTATCATTAATGGCAATATTCTGCATACCATGACGAAGTAATATTTTATCACCAACCACTTTTTCTAATCTTTTCAAAAATAATGAATATTTTATAAAAAAACTTTCAGTAATTTTTGTATCTCCATTTATATTACCAGCTAAATTAAAAGAAAAAAACTCTAAATTATATTTTTTAAAATAATTTAAAATATCATCTAAAATATCAATATTTTCAGGAGTCACAACAACATTAATAGCCGCCTTAACTTTTATTATCTTTAAATTGCTAACTAAATTATTAAAAGAGCCCTTCCTGCCAACTATAGAATCATGTTCTTTTTTTAAGCCATGAACAGAAAAAACTAGCGAGTCAATATTAGATAAGTCTTTACCATATAATGGTATAGTTCCATTAGTATTTACCACAATACTTTTTATCCCCTGTTTCTTAGAGTAACTAATTAAATCTAAAAAATTATTATACAGAAAAACCTCCCCGCCAGTAAAATTTAAACTTGATACACCAAAATCTGCTAACTTTTTAATAATTTTTTTCCAAGTAACTAATGAAAGATCTTTATAAATTTTTTTATAAGAACAATCTTTAAAACAAAAACTGCATTCTTGATTGCAGTTTTGGGTAATCTCCAACTGAGCCAAAATAGGCTTTTGGATAGCTAAATTAAATAATTCTTGATAGGAGAAGCCGCTAATTTTCATATAATAAGATCCCTATCTTTTAAATAATCAATAAAATCAAGCGGTATTTCTTTGGTGTTACCAGAAATAATTAGTTCTAGCCATTTTTTTGTCTCTTTCTTAAAAAAATAAAAATTGTAGTTATAATAGACTACAAAAAAATTATTTTTTACTAAAAAACTAGCAGACTTATTAAGACGAAGAATCACGACGATTAGTTATTATTAATCATGCAACCATTCTTCTCAAAACTTTTGACACTCATAATCCATTCAGCCGCTTTTTTTGCTTTTACTGGAGAATTTTGAGACTTAACTTTAATAACTACGCCTTTTTTTGCAATTTTTGTTTGTTTTTTCATAAATTTATTTTTTTACTATATAATAAATTCTATTATTATAATATTTCCCATCCTGATACTTCTTTTGTTCCCTCTTAATATCTAAAAGTTTAAGGCCAGAACGTTTAATCAATATTTTAACTACTTTTTCACTATAAGCCTTTTCAATATGCCTTTCTTTAAAAATATCATCCTTATCTTTAGTCGAAATAGATAAATCAAGAAACCAGAAATCATCCCTACAACTACTTTCCATCCTAACAGATAAATCGCCATTTGTAAATAAAGCCGGTTTATTGCCAGCGATTCCCTTAACATGCTCCGGGGTGTTAAGATCAAAAACAAATACACCGCCATTCTTTAGAGATTTATAGACGTTAATAAAAGCTTTTTCTAGTTCAGACTCTTCTAATAAATAGTTTAAAGAGTCATAAAAACAAGTAACCAAAGAAGCCTCTTTAAATCTTTTTCCATAAAAATTTAAAAAATCTTTCTTAAAAAAAGAAATATTTTTATGTTTAATTTTAGCTTGATCTAGCATTGCCTGAGACTTATCTACCCCAAAAACCTGCGCAAATCCTAGATTCTTTAATGTTTCTGAATTTGTGCCAGTTCCACAAGCTAAATCAATGGCAAAATCGGAATCAATTTTATATTTCTTAATTATTTCTTTTAAAAATGAATGCCACTCTTTGTATCTTTTAGCGCCAGCAAAATCATCGTAATATTTAGCTAAGATACTATATGGTTGTCTTTTTTTCATAATAGATTATTTTTATAAGATTTAGAAAATCTACAAAAACCAGAACAAATTGGATCTTTCTTGTTTTTTGTAAATTTTTCGCAATTAATACAATCCTTATGTTGCTTTAAAAAATAAATCGCCTCTTTAGCTAAACCTTTAAAAATAGAATCTTGGGTAAAATTAAAAAGATTACCAATATTTCTGGAGCGATCCATAACACACGGAAAAACGTTGCCATAAACATCAACTGAAATACGTCTTCTTAGGCCGCAACCGTAATAAACACATGATGTTAATAAATTTCTTTTTTCCCCTAAAAAACCATTTCTAACCAAATTATTATTTAAAAATTTTTTTATTTTTTCAACTGGATAATGCCCCTGAACATCGTTGATTAAAGCAGCGCCAGTTACAATAGTTGGACGTAAATGCAAAATACATTGATATTTTTTTGCTAAATTTAACATCTTAGGCACTGAATTAATGTTTTCCTTATTTAAAGTTGACACCAAAAGAACAAAAATATTATTAGCTAAACACAGATCCAAGCCTTTTAATATTTTTTTAAATAAACCTTTGCGACGTCTAATTTTATCATGAACCGCGCCATAACCATCCAAGCTTATCGCTAAACCATTTCCGTTTTTTAAAGATTTAATTAAAGAATTACTTGAATTTGCTAAAAACTCTCCGTTAGTAACGATGTAGAACAGTAGCCCTTTTTGTTTAATATAGTTTAATATTTCTGGCAAATCTTTTCTTAAAAATGGCTCTCCACCGGTAACCTCGATAATTAAAATTCCAAGCTCTTTTAATTTGTCGATGCGATTTTTTAAATCCTGTAATTCTGGATAAAAACTATTTAAATCACCAAGATGATAACATGATAAACAATTACAATTACAATCGGCTGTTATATCCAATAAAGCGTGTACAGGTAAACCATCAGTTTCAACAATTAATGGTGTACGATCGAATTTATTATTTTTATTTGGTTTTTTTAAAATTATTTTATTCTTAATAAGTAGTTCTACATCATCTTTTAAGCAACCATACAAAGAAAAGCTATTTTTTTTAAATATTTTTTTAAAACTATTATCCAAATAAAAAAAATCGGTCATCATTCCGGGGGAAATAACAACAATCCCATTCGGTTCTAATCTCGATATGCATTTTTTATTAAAATAAAAAAAATCTCGAACATTAAAAATTTCAGTACCTTTTTCTTTTACTGTGCCTTTACATGGCACCACTAAATTGTATAAACTATTGCAAGACATAGCCTTATTATAACAAACTTTAAAGAATATTAAAAAGCCATTTCTTTAGAAAATGGCCCTTTGTTTATCAGTTTTAAAATTACATTATTCCGTTTAGCTCAATGTAAGAACTTAAATCGCTAACATCAACTACTTTCATCATCTTAAGAGAGTCTTTTCGGTTAATAATATTAAAACGAGTTCTTTCTGTTAAATAATAAAAAATAATTGGATAAATCTTATAGAGATTTTCAACGTCTACAATATTATTACCATTAAGTTGTTTAGCGAAAAAAGCGCCAGGAACTAAACAATCCGTGTCATAACCCCCACACCTTGGATTAGCCCAGGGAATATTATTACTTCTTATAAGCTGGTCATTCATTTTTTTAGAAAGACCAAAAGCATAACCACCGCGAACAGTTAGAGTTTTACCATCATGCCAAAAGATTGAATACTTATTATCACTGTTAATCTTAGGCGTATCGCCGCCAGTGAATAAAATATTATAGCCCTTATCTTGCATGATTTCTTGATATGCAGCCTCCATAATTGAATTACATACTTTGCCGCAAGGTAAAATACTATTTTTCCAACAATGTCTGTAAACATTAGCCGTTGTTTCTTCGTGTCCAATTAAATCCACAATGGGAGAGCTATAATTTAAAACATTAGCCCTTTGCGTCCAGGAATGTTTATCGGTAAGCCCTAAAAAATCAATAACTTGGTTAACGTTATTAATAGTTTTTAAGCCTTTGAAGCCAGTGTCAACTGTAAATACTTCTAATTCGATATTTCTCAGTTTACACTCGTTAGACAACTTAAATAAAACAGCTGTACTATCTAATCCACCAGAATAAGCAAATAAAATTCGCCTATTTTCTAAGAAAAAGTTTTCCAACTCATTATTAAAGTAGTCTTTGCTAAAATAACTGTGATTAGTTAAAAAATCTTCACAGTCATTACAAATAACCCCACCTGCTTTTTTGTGAAAAGTTAATTTCAAACCAGCAGAATTTCTGTAGTCATTGATGTTTGGATTAGCACAAACACAACAATGCTTAAGTGTTTTCTTTTTCATTTTTACCTCCTTATTTTTTAATTTTTAATGTTCTTTGAATTAATAATTTTAAAACAAATTTTAATTAACGTCAATACTAATTTAAAGAATCTTAATTTTAGCTCCTAGGTTAACATGCGACAAAAAATAAGCAAGTAATAACTTATTTTTATGAGTGTGGAAAGCGAGTAACACAGCTGAAACGGCTTTAGGCAATTAAAAAAGAGGCTCTTATTTGCAATGAGCCTCCATTATTCCTTTTTTACGATCAATTATTGATCACAGCAACTCCATAATCAGAAATCGACAATAAAAGTGTCGACCACGCTCCAAATGTTACAGAGAGAAAGAACTGCAACGACAAACCAAAGGATGATACGTTTTCTTGTTTTTACTGTTTACGTTTTTTAATAAAGTCTATCTTTTATTATTTTTTAGTCCCACTAACTAATGGTCGGATATCAGACAAACGATATTCATCATTTAACCGAAATCCCTTTCCCATCTTATTGCGCGTTACAATCCCTTGATCGTGCCAACGCTGTATAACTGAGTGAATACTATTCAAGGAAATTTTTTGATCATCTATTATTTCCTTGATAAGCAACTCACGCACATAACCTTTAGGGTGTTTAGTGTTAAGTTCCTTTAAGATGGCAAACACTAAATCTGGCAGCTCTCCCTTAGAAAGTTGTAATGGGATACTTGAGTCAACCACGGCGAATTGGCCAAAACTAACTTTTCTGATATACCCCTTTTTTATTTTTCTGCGGAGAAAAACCGTAACAAGGTTATTCTCTATAGCAAGGTCATCTGCTATTTGTTTAGCGGAAAATGATTTAGTTTTACCATGCCCCTTGATCCATGCAACAATTAGCTGATAATAATCATTTGACTCTCTCTTTCGGTGTGTTGCCATTTTTATACCATTTAGATTGTTAATGTATTTATAAAACTTTTAATAAAAAAAATATAACATATTGATATACTTTTGTCAATATGAAGAGAGGCTGGAACGTAGTTGAAACAGTAATATTATTTAAAAACCAAAATATTCCAAAACTGGTTTAATATTTGGAGCTAAAGTTTCTTTATCTAAATCATTTATATCTATCCAGCGCCACTCTTTTATGTCCTCACCTGGAGTAATTTCTCCGATTCTTTTAGCTAAAAAATGAGCAAGGATAACACTGACAAGCGATTCTCCAATTTTTTTCTCTGTGTAGAAAAAATAAGGCGTATTACTTAATACCTCTATTTCAATTCCCATTTCTTCTTTAACCTCTCTTTGGGCTACATTTTTCAAATTAATTTCATCTTCTTCAATTCTTCCACCACAAAATTTCCAAAAATTATCATCCCCATGCTTACTCAGTAAAACCTTATTGTTTTCAACAATAACAGGTCCTGATGCAATAATTATTTTTGGCATATACTTGATAATTAATCTTTATTATTTATAAATTATACCACATCATTTTAAAGTGATAAAATTATCTATCAAAAATAGCCCTTATTAAGGGCTATTTACAATCTGCGGAGGAGAAGGGGTAAACTTGAAATGGTTTTAGTTAAAATTTTGATTCACATGTCGTAATAATCACATCTTGACAAGAAATTATTCCACCTTCTCCAGTACAAGGAGCGCTCTCAATTAGTTTGCATCTCGAGCTATTACAATCAGACTTATTTCCTCTCTTATCAGAACACTTTTCAATAATAGTAGGATTAAAAATAACAAAAACTAGATATGCAGAAATTATTAGAACTAGCACTAAAATTATTTTTACTATACTTTTCTTCATAAATATTATTCTTTTAACTATTATAAATAATAACAAAAAATCGTCAAAAAGACTATTTTTATGGTACTTGTGGGGAAAGTTGGATGTAGTTGGAATGGTTTTGAATAATAAAAGAATCTAGATTTTATTTTCATTCGCCAAAAATTTTTTAAAGTTTTCTACATCTATTTGATTGCCTAATATATATATTTGCTCTGGAAAATAAACACTGTATTCATCATCATTTGTACCTTCAAAGGCATATACTCCATCGTATCCATATTTATTTGCATTAACATAGATTTGAGCTGGTAAATGAAAGTATTCACTTTTCCCTTTAGTATATTCAGGATGTTCTCTATTCACATCATCAATAAAATTATAATTATAAGGCGTGGCTAGATTTTTTATGTTTAAAATAGCTTGTATAACATGTTGGCCATATCTTCCTGTATTAATAGGACTAAAATAAAATCTATCTCCGTTTGTTTTCTTTGTCTTAGATTTATCAAAAACATCAAATTTTTCAGCAGCTCTATGATAAACAATATCTCTTACTTTACTATCAATAAAAATAGTATTTAAGTATTCCGAATATTGCTCCATTGTTCCGATATTAGCTAATTTAGGATTTTGCTCAAAAACAAAATCAACCCCTTCCTTTATTTGAGGTTTTTCAATTTTGTTTTCTTTTTGCTCGGCATTTTGTGAAATGTTGTTATAAAATTTTTCCATCATATTTTTACATTTGCCTTAATATTAGCACCACTAGTTCAAAAATTCAATTATTCATATCAAAAATAGCCACTATTTAGGGCTATTTAAAAATTACGGAGGGGGTGCGCTTGAAATGGTCATGAGTAAAATTTTAAATGTATTGAGATAAACTATAACAAATATTTAATCAATATTTAATTTCTTTACAAAAATAGAAATCATTCTTACTTTTGCGGGTTTATAACCCATAATTTTATTTAGCCTTTCTTCTTCAATATTGGTTAAATTATACCTTTCTCTATAAAAATTATTTGCAGAAAGGGTAATTATTCCACTTTCCCTGAATGATAATTTTATATCAGAAGAAGTATTAATTAATTTTTTATATTCTTCTTTAAGCAAAAAATATCTTGCGTTGGCTCCTCGTATTTTTTTCATATAATTGCCAACGGAGTGCATAATTTTTGCATTACTGTCGTCCAGCGGACAAATATCTATAATTAAACAGAATCCACCAGAATTTATTGAATTAATTATGTTTTTAGATACTAATTTCTGCTCCTTTTTTGGTAAATAGTGCAAAAGAAGTCTTGAATAGCAAATATCATATTTATTTTTAAATGACAATCTGGCGTCATGATGTACAAACTTAATTTTACTATTAGCCTGATCAGTAAATTTACTCTTATCAAGATCCACGACGGCAGTATCTATTAACTTACTATCTACATTTTTTAATATTTTTCTAATAATCCACCCATTAGCCCCACCGACATCAGCTAATGAAATATGTTTTTTTGTAATCACCTGCCTTTTTATGTTTTTGATTAAAATTTTTACTTCGGCATCAACAGGTGTAATAAATATTTTTTTAGCTTCTGAACTATTAAAATTACCCCATTTTTTGAATTTATCACCACACTGAATTTGTTTTTCTAATTTATTTTGTGCATCGTTATTCATACTTTTTTCCCAAAATTTAACACTAATGCTATATGAGAGATATTAATAATAATAATTTATGTAATAATTATATCATACTTTCCAGGGCGATAAACTCCCTATAAAAAATAGCCTCAAAACAAGGCTATTTTTTAATATGCGGAGAGGGTGGGATGTAGTTGGAATGGTTTTACTAAATAATAGAGTTAATATCAACTAACTGGTGATCACCATCTAATTGTTGTTTATAATCTATTAACGCCTGTTTGGGCATCACTGGTAATGTGACCCCAAGATATTCTTGATAATTTATGTTCCCCAAATTAGTAGGTAATTTCATCCAGCGTTTATTGTCTTTTGTGGTAATTTTTGTATTATAAGCTCCGCAAATATCTATTTCTTGCCCAAAATAATTTAAAGTCATTAAATAACAGTCCCACTTTTTATCCTTATACTGACCAGGTCCATAGATAATATATGATTTTATATCTTCATAAATATTAATAAAATCTTCTTCAGGAATATCTATATCTATATCATTTAAAGGCCGAGATGAGCCATATATTTTAGCCGCTAAACCGCCACTAATCTGAAAAGGAATTGATTTACCGTTTAAAATGTTAGTTATCCAGACTAAAGCGTTCTTAATTTTAATTTTATTATACATATATATTGATGCTACGGAATTAAGTATAACATAGCGTTCCGAAGCTATAAACTACCGAAAAAAATAGCCCCTATCCAAGGCTATTTAAAAGTGAGGGGAGAGTGGGACGTAGTTGGAATGGCAATGTGCCAAAAATATTAGTTAATTTAAACTAATTAAATAACCTCGGATATTTTATCAGCTAATTCATTTCCAAAAGCTTTCATTTCCGCACGAAGTAACTTTTTATCTTTTACTAATTTTTCTTGTTCATCTGGGGAATCTTTTTTAATAATGGTAGAGTATTTTTGGTCAAATGATTTTTTTACACCAATAGCGTCCTCGGAATGCTCAAAGCTAAAAGAATAACCATTTACACCAGGATTTTTACCATCATCTTCATCGTTAAAAGTATATCCAGGGGTAGCAGAATTATCAGAGCTACTAAACGCAATTAAGGTGTAAGCAGGCATTTCTTCGTTATTAAAAGCCCTTTTTATTTCTCTAATAGTGCCTCCATTAGATAAAACTTCGTCAACTATTACCATTTTTAAATCATTTTTATTCAATTCTTTTATTTCCTCAGCTCTATTTTTCATATTTTCTCTAGCGGTTATTACTTTTTCAACTTCTTCCCCATCAACTAAACGTTGAATGCTGTCTATTGGAAGATCGGGGTAACCTTCCTCTAGCATTTTCTTAAGTTCATCGCTGGTTTTTATATCAGCGTATTGTTCTTGAATTGTTAGATTAGTTCCGGCTTTTTGCCCTACACTAAAATAAAGAAATTTAGGAATTTTTGTTTTCTTTTCAATGTTAAGTTTATTGAAGATTGGGTTTAATAAATAATATAGTGGCCTTGCCCCTCTCTCAGGTAAAACAATTATATCGGGAAAATTATTTTTAAAATCATTATACATTTTACTTATCATTCCAAGCGCCCCTTTTTCTAAATATTTTTTATCCCATTCATTTAAAAACAAAGGCTCTGTTTCTGGTTTTTTTTCATTTTCGGTATTAGGGGTAATTTGAGAAAAATTTTCCATAATTTTATTTTCTTACATTTTAATACTGATATAATATCACATCATTTCGAAGTTATATACTTAATAATAATTTATCAATAAAATAACTTGCTTTGGAACACTAACTATTTATATAAATATTAGATAAAACATACTACTATTTAGCAATATTTTTGTTTACTCTATCCAACAAAAAATAAGCTATTACTAGCTTATTTTTGTTAGTGCGGGGAGAATGGGATGTAGTTGGAACGATTTTAACTAATAGATTGATGTTTTAAAAAATTTTAAAAAGTCTCCACCTGAGTTGACTCAACCGGCATAAAATCTATAGATACAATTTCAGTATTTTTTATTAATTCAATAAATTCTTTAGGATTAAGCTTAAGATAATAAAAAAGATATATACTATTTTTAGCGCCAAAGCTAGCCGGCACTTTAATCGCGACATGACCAAGAAAAGTGGGAGGAGTTGATGTTGAGGTAACCAATCTATTTGAAACGGCTTTAACGCGAAAAATAATTTTATTAGCGTTAAAATAATACAAAATCCTTCCAGTATACCCATCTTTAGGAAGTAAAGGATCTATTATAAAAAAATAATCTGAACATTTTTCCCTTTGCGTTGAAATCAAATTCATAAATCCAGCCAAATTCAAAGATAATTTATTCTTTTCATCTTGAGATAAAGCCTCATAATCAGAAATAGGAAATGGACAATCAACGGCGTCCATAGATTTCTTTTTTACGCTTACGGTTTCATCATTATTTTCAATAACATACTTGATCTCGGCCTCAGAAGTCATAATCTTTTTAACAATACTTTCCGAGTTTTTATTGTTTAAAAAATCGATATTTAAATAATTATTTATATAACCAGTTTTTGTTGCCCCCATCAACAATAAAGAAATTAAAATAATTACAAAACAAACGACTATAAACCAACTTGATTTTAATTTCATAAAATAGTGATTATTATTTATAAATTAATTATAACAGAGCACTTAACAAAGTGTAACCCTTCCACAAAAAATAGCCCATAAACAGGGCTATTTAAAATTGCGGTATTCATTGTACAAAATTCGAACCTTTTTTGAAAGCAATCCCGACGAGGAAATCTGAAACAATGCGGACGAAGTTTTGCGGAAACAATTTTCTGGGGAAAGGATTCCGCAAAACTTCGGCTGATTCCTTTTTTCTGAATTCGGATGTCGCAAGCGGAGGAGGAGGGGTCTGGGGAGGAATCCTCCGCTTGCTCCTCTTTTTGTTTTGGAGAAATTCCAATTCCAATTTTTTCCGCCGCCGAATTTCGT
>CAYHCB010000006.1:0-79736 GCA_964355275.1 uncultured Gammaproteobacteria bacterium
TATGATTAGCAAGTTCAGACTAGAACAACTGAAGATAATCATTAAAAATGATTATGGACGAGATCTGACTGATTCCGAGGCGTTTGAACTTGGTCACCAATTAGTCGCTTATTATAGCGGTTTAAAAAAGTTGAAATTATCTAGGCATTTTGCTAATATGAAGAAGCACACAAATCAAACATAACGCTAAGAGCTTTTTTTATACTTGTCCCCTAAAAGGGGGCGGTTCTGACAGACAAGTATTGCTTTTAGTGATATTGGTTTGTGTGCACGGAGCCGCTCCCTTTTAGTTACCAAAAATATGAAAAATACGGACAAAAAATGCATCTTATATTGCCGGGTTTCCTCTAAAGAACAGGAAGAAAAAGGTTATTCTTTAGAAGCCCAGGAGAATCTACTCAAAGATTACGCTAGGCGTAATGATTTTAGTATTGTAAAAACCTATAAGATTTCCGAATCCGCCAGCGGCAAGCTGATCAGGAAGACTTTTTCGGAAATGTTGGTTTATACTAAAAAGAATAAACTTAATCTTATTCTAGTTGAAAAAATAGATAGGCTAACTCGCAATCTAAGAGATGCGGCAATAATTAGCGACTGGATAAATGAAGATGAAAAACACGAGATTCATTTTGTAAAAGAAAATTTTATTGTTAATCGAAATACCAGGGCTCACGAAAATTTAGTTTGGGATATGAAAGTAGCCATTGCTAGATTCTATACTAACAATTTAAGTGAAGAGGTAAAGAAAGGACAGAAAGCAAAACTTGAATCTGGGTGGATGCCTCAACGTCCTTGTTTGGGATATAAAACAATTGGCGACAAAGGACATAAAACGCAAATTATTGACGAGAAAATCGCTCCCTTAATTGGACAAGCTTTTGAATTATATGCGAGCGGTAATTATTCTCTAAACTTTTTAGCGGAAGTGATGTTTGATGAAGGTCTTAAAGCACCGTCGGGAAAAATGCTAGCCAAAAATACTTTGCACAACATGCTGACTAATCCATTTTATGCCGGACAAATTGTTTGGAACAAAAAAGTATACCCAGGAAATCACGAACCAATAGTTTCTCAAGATTTATTTGATAAAGTGCAAATTAGGATTAAGCGCAAATTATCGGCGGCTCAATTTAAAAAGCATCTCTTTATTTTCAAAGGTAACATGCGCTGCGCTGAATGTGGTGGCATTATTAGTTGGAGCCAAAGAAAGGGTCATGTTTACGGAACTTGTAATCATTATCGTTCTTGTTCACAAAATTCTAGGGTTAGAGAACAAGATATTATTGATCAATTAATGGTTTATCTAAAGCAGATGCAGGCTGCTACAACAGACTTAATTGACTGGTTAGAAAATACAATGAAAGAAGTAGCGCCCACCAATAATAACCTTCTGGAAAGCCAGAAACAGGCTTTAGAGGAGAGTTTAAAGCGAATTGAGAATAGATTAGACCTTCTTTATAACGATAAGTTGGACGGCAAAATCACTGATGATTTTTATACTAAAAAATACAATGAATTTAATGCGGAAAAAATAGATTTAGAGAAGAAAATAAAACAATTTAGCCCGGCTAATCAGATAAGCGATTTTGAAAAAGGCATCAAGCTTCATCGCTTAGCTTATGAAGCGCCAGACCTAATTGATAACACCGAAGAGGAAGTTGAAACTAAGCGTTTAGTTTTATCACAATTATTTTCGGACTTTGAATTAAAGGGCGATAAAATAAGGGTAAAACACACTTTAGGAGGTGGATTTCTTGCCGAATGGATGCCTCGTGTAAATAGCAGTTTCGGACCAGCAAAATTTGGCGAAGATTATGAAAAAACAGGCCTTTTACAACCTGTTAGTTCATCGATGCTCGGGGACTTGGATTCGAACCAAGATAGCAAACTTCAGAGGCTTGAGTCCTACCATTAGACGATCCCCGAATATTTTCTAAAGTATCTTTATATTTTATTCTACCTTAGGTCTCATGAGAGGAAAAAGAGTCACTTCTCTGATTGGCTTATCAACTAAAAAAGCAAATAATCTTTCACCAAAACCAAAACCACAAGTAGGTGGCATACCGTGTTCTAACATCTCTACAAATTCAAAATCAGGCATCATAGCCTCTTTATCTCCACGATCGATTAATTTTTCCTGTTCAATGAAACGTTCTCTTTGATCAATTGGATCATTTAATTCCGAAAAACCATTACCGACTTCAGAGCCAGCAATAATAATCTGGAATCTTTCAGTTAACTCTGGGTTGTCTACTTTAGCTTTAGACAATGGAGAAACTAATTTAGGATGATTAACTAAAAAAACTGGACCAGCGATACTCTTACGACAATATTTCCAAAGAGTATCAATTAATCGTTCACGATTAGCGCCTTCATATTTAACTTGTAATTCTTCTAGTTTTGCTTTCATCTCAACTTCTGATGCCAATAATACATCAATACCAGTTTTTTCAAGCACCGTTTCTCGGTAATCAATTTTAGGCCACTGTCCAGCTAAATCATAAGAAAAACTTTTAGTGGTAAATTTAGTACGATTAAAAACTTTTTTAGCAATCTCTTGATACAATTCTTGGGTAAATTTCATGCCCATTTCATAATCAGCATAAGCCCAATAAAATTCCATGTTAGTAAATTCTTGTAAGTGGTCAGGACTGGACCCTTCGTTACGATAAACCCGGCCAACTTCAAAAACTTTTTCATAACCAGCGGCCATGAGGCGTTTTTGCCATAACTCACCAACGGAAATTCTCATAAAAACATCCATGTCAAAATCATCATGATGCGTCTTAAAAGGATTAGCTTCTGCGCCGCCAGTACTTACTTCAATAGTGGGTGTTTCTACTTCAAAAAAACCATGACTTTTCATAAAGTCACGAGTAACTTCCCAAAAAAGAGATTTTTTGTAAAATAACTCTCGTAATTCTGGATTAAGTAATAAATCTAAATATCTTTTACGTAATCTATCCTCTTCATCTTTCAGCCCATACCAAGCGTCAGGAATTGGACGTAGAGCCTTAGTAAGTAAGGTCCATTCTGTTACAAAAAGACTTTTTTCTCCTTTATGAGTTAGAAAAACATAACCTTTGACTTGTATAAAATCAGCAATATCAATTAATTTGATAAATGTTTTATAACTATCTACGCCTAGATCTTTTTTAGAAAAAGCCAATTGAATATTTCCAGAGGCATCTTCTAAATTAGCAAATGATAAATTTCCGTGCTCTCGTTTAGATCGTAGACGACCAGCAATATAGAATTCCCGTTTACTCTCAACCAAAGAATCAAAGTCAGCAAAAAGTTCACTGATATTTCGATCACGTTTTACTTTTGCTGGATAAGTGGCAATACCTAATTTTTTGAGTTCTTCTAATTTATGTAAACGATCATCTCGTTCACTAAAAGTGTTCTCGGGTTGATTAGTGTTTTCCATATTTTTGGGCAAATATTATTACACTACTTTTACTATTTTATAATGCACTATACCTCTTGGTGTTTCTACGTCAACACTCTCCCCTTTTCTTTTGCCAATAAAAGCAACCCCTAATGGAGATTCATTAGAGATAAAACCATTAAGCGGATCCGCTTCATTAAAACTAACAATTGTATATTCTTTTTCTTTACCATCAACCTTAGCGGTAACGGTGGAGCCCATAACGATATGGTCACCATCAGAAACACTGTTAACAATAGTCACATTTTTTAAAGTAGCTGAAAGCTCTATAATTCTTCCTTCATTTAAAGCTTGGGCATCTTTTGCTTCGCTGTATTCAGCATTTTCCGATAAATCACCCAATTCTTTGGCGCGCTCAATTCGTTCCGCGATTTCTTTTCGTTTAACTAAAGAAAGAAAGTCGTGCTCTTCTTTTAATTTGTTGTACCCTTCTTGGGTAATGATTTGTTCTGGCATACAAATAGTTTAAATATTAAATAGAAAATATTAAATAATTTCCTCATTTAATATGCTTATAAATATGAATTTATGCAATTTAATATACTTCATTTTTCAATTTAAGGCAAGGACATATTTTTAAAAAATATTCATGATAAGGCAGATTTTTCTAAACGAGGCCTGGATTCCATTAAAACAACGGCTAGTATTAAATAAGCAATGCCTAAGGGGTGGTCGAGATACGGTGTGAAAAAGTGAACAAAAGCTAAAACCAATAAACCTAAAGCTAAGGCGCCAGCTAAGTTATCTCCGTTTCGCCATCTTAAAATTCCCCGATAAATTATTATCCCTAATAAGGAAAGATAAGCTATTAAACCAAATAAACCAAACTTTAACCATAAGGCTAAATAACCCCACTCAAAGGCATAAGTCGTATATTCTCCGCTAGGATTATTTTCTAAAACTCTTGGGTCGCTACTTTTATAAGTAATGGTTTTACCAAACCCTGAACCAATAAATACACTTTCTTTTATTTCTTGCCATAAAACTGGCAGTAAAGACCAGCGAGAGGCTACAGCCGCCTCACTAGCATCAAAACTAATCCGATTTATAAAAGAATTAGCTGAAAAATTACCAGGTTTAGGAATCGGAAATAGACTAATAAATAAAATAAGTAAAACGGAAGCTAAAGCGCTACCCGTTATTAAAAATGTGGACTTTCCTATTTTTCGCCAACCCTTTAATATCAACCGAGTAAATACCCCTAAAGCAAAAACTATAACTATGGCTAACCAAAAACTGCGAGACATCGATAAAAAACAAATACTCCAAGCTAAAGTCATGAGCGCCCAAGTCTGCCATTTTTTTATTTTTAAAATAAAAGGCATCATTACAAGAGCTATAGTTGCATAAATTTGTGATTGTAAAAAAATTCGTGGCCAAGAGCCTAAAGTTGGCGTAATTTCTGCCACTCCGGTTCGTCTTAAAAAATAATACAAATCAGGCATCACTGATATATTATGAGTAAAAATATATAAGATAGTTAGTGTTTCCACGCCTAGCCATAAAAAAGCGCCAATTAAAACTTGGATAAGTTTTTCGTATGTTTCCTTATTAGCTTTAAAATAAATAGCCAAAACTGGAAATAATAATAAGAAAAATGGCCAAGCATTAAAATCAGAAAAAATATTGCTCAAATTATTACCCTTAACTAAAGCCACTACTAAAGCTAAGGATATAAAAATGGCGAGTACTATAAAATATAGCCATTCTTTAAATTCTTTTAAATAACTAATAATTTTTAAACGTTCTTCTGACTTTCTTAATTTAATTAAATAACTTAAAATAATCGCTGCAAAAATTATCATCCGAATAGAGACTGGGCCAAGTTCAAATAAATGCCCCTTAGATCCAATTATAAGTTCAGTAAATAAAATGAGTAAGCCATTTTCTAAATTTTTTAAACATACAATAAAAATAATAAGAGAAATTACAATGGCACTAATTATTTTTAATGGTAAATAAAAATAACCTAAAAATGAAACCAGTTCAATAATAGTAATGATTCCCAGTAGAAGCCAAATATTTTTATTTAACAACTTCATTATAATCTATGTTTATTATAAATTACGGCCATCGCCGCTTTATATTTTTTTACCGCTGGTAAAAATGGAAATGCTTTATAAGCAAAAGAAGGTAGCCAAGAACTAATTGTTCCACCAGGCGCTACTGTAAATAAAACTTGGTCAACGAAAATACCAACTTTATTATTTTCTAACATCGTAAGCCATAAATCCCAATCCTGGAATTTTTTAATACTTTCATCCCAACCCGCTGGAGGAAAATCAATACTCCGAATTAATGACATGGTATGAATATATGGTTTTATACGTAATTTTTCAGCATCAAAAGGAGTCCCTTTAAATAATTTTTTACCCCACTTAAAAGAAGAATAGGCATAGCTAATTAAAGGATTAATAGATAAAGCAGAAAGCAAAACTTCAAAAGCTTGAGGTTCTAAAACTGCATCAGCGTCACAGAAAAAAAGAAATTCACCTTTAGCCTCAGAGGCGCCACGATTTCTAGCTGACGGAGCACCTTGATTTTTTTGATTTAAAAAATAAAAATGAAGTTCAGTTTTATTATGTTTTAAAAAATCAGTAAAAATTTTATCGGGATTATCATGTGATCCGTCATTAACAATAATAACTTCAAAGTCACGATATGTTTGATTATTTAATCCTATCAAAGTTTTATTTAATTTATCGGCCTGATTATAAACTGGTAGAATTACGGAAATCATAAGTTGTTATATAATTTTTTAATTTGGTTAATCCACGAAAAATCTCTAAGCGCTCGTTCCCTGCCAAATTTTCCCAGACTTACTCTCTCACTTGGATTATTTACTAATAATTTTATGGCTGCCGCTATATCTATAATACTTAGTGGATCAACAAGTAGACCAGTTTCGTGATTAAGCACGGCATCACCAACACCACCAGAGCGCCCAGCAATTACTGGTTTTTCATATAAATTAGCCTCTAAATAAACTATCCCAAAACCTTCAAAATCGCCGTTTACATCACGGGCTGGCATTACGAATATATCACACAAATCTAAAAACGACCATTTATCCAAATCACTTACCTCACCAGTAAAAATCACTTTTACTTTTTCCTGAGAGGCTAAATCTTTTAAATAATAATCGGCCTCGCCGGCCCCAACAACTAAATAACAAATTTTAGATTTAGTTTCTTCATCTAAAGAAGCAATCGCGCGAATTACCATATCAACCCCTTTACGTTTAACTAAGCGCCCTAAACTAAGCAAGGCTACCTTATCTTTTGTTTGATATTTATCTTGCAAAGATAAGGTACTATTTTCTAAACGATTAACTGAGGATTCATCGATTCCTGGATTAACTATTATTATCTTACTAGCTAATTCTGGTTTCCAGTCTTTTATCAGTTGAGCGACATATGAGTTGGCACAAATAATCTTTTTTGCTTTTTTAAAAATTAAAAACATCAAATATCTTTTTCTAAATCTTTTTTTAGCAAAAGAAAAATCCATACCATGAATAAAAATGTTAAAATTATATGGTTTAAGTAAATACTGAAAATAAGCAACTGTGCCAAGTGGTAGAATATGACCAATTAAAACAATCGCTTTAGGATCTTTTTTAAGAGCCTTTCTAAGGCGCCATAAAGCCAAAAGCCAATGACCATTTTTGTGAAATAAAACCTCAAGACCATCTTTATCTGGCCAATGTTTAACTAAATGACCATAATAATTGGCGACTCCACCTTTAAATGGTGGATACTCTAATGTCAGTAAAATACTTTTCATAGCTTATCTTTTAAAAGATAAATAAACACTTTTTATATCTTGTTTTTTAAAACCACCCACTAAATAAAGAAAAATAAAATAAAGTATGGCTCCCAAGACTGTAGCCACTATAACTGGTAAATAATTTTTACCATAATAAACAATCGTACCCATAACCGCAGCTGCCCATAAAGATTTACCTAGAGTGATAAGATTTTTGCGAGGATTATAAGTAATTATTCTTTTAACCTCAGATATTCCTAGTAAAAACATAATAGCGTTGGTCAAAAGCACTGTCATACTAGCACCAATGGCCCCCCAACGAGGAATTAATAAAAAATTAACCGAGACACTAATGACTGTCACTATCACCATAAAAGATAGATTGCGACGTTGCCTGTCGCAAGCATTAAGCAAGGAACCGATTGGAAAATTAACAAAGATAAAAAACAAAGCTAAAATAGAAATTCTCAGCGGCCAGATAGCCTCATCGCCGGCCTTAAATAAATCAACGATTTTATCATCTAAGGCAATAACCCCGCCAATAATTGGCAAGGATATTATTATTAAGTAATTAACCGCTCTTTCAAAAGAAGAAACTAATTGTTCTCTATTATGTAACCAATAAGAACTCATCGCCGGATAAAGTGAGGCCGTAAAGGCCATCGGTAAAAATTGTAAAGCAAAAATAATTTTAAAAGCGATTTGATAAACGCCGACCTGATGATAATTAGCGAGAATACTAATCATTACCGAATCTAAATATAAATAAAGTCTTTGCGAAATGGCAAATAAAGCAAACGGCCAACTGATTTTAAAAATATTTAAAATAAACTCTTTTTGGAAAAGTAGTTGCCATTTTAAATTCAAGCGATAACGAACTATTAGAAAGCTATAAGTAAAGTTAAAAATACTAGCAATGGCTAACACGGCCATCGCCGCTCTAACGCCAAAGCCATAAAATAAAGCTAAATATCCTAAAATTAAAACAATTAATTGAAAAATAACCGAAGAGATACTTTCATATTTTAAATTATGAAAACCACGAACGGAAGCAAAAAAAGTCGTTGTATAGGAATCAAGCACCATACAAACAGAAGAAATCATAATTAACTGAAAACTTAGGGTATCATAGCCAAAAATAAAAGCAGTACCAAGTGCGAGTAATAAGGTCAAAAAGGTTAAAGGTATTTTAAGAGAAATAACATTACCCAGCCAAGTTTCTGCCTGTTCTTGATGTTTAGCTACTTCCCTGGTTAAAGTGTTAGCAAAACCAAGATCGATAAAAATAGCAAAAATTGTAGTAAAGGATAAGGCCGCATAGTATTGACCCATCATTTCTATTCCTAAAGCTCTAGTAAGTATAATGAAATAGGTAAAAGAAATGATTTTTTGCAAAATAAGGGCCAAAGTTAAATAGGAAGTGTTTCTCGCAATATTAAATATTTTAGTCATGAAATTAATTATAACAGCTCTTGATTAATTTTTGAAGTTATGATAGCATTAACACGTAAATGTAAATAAATAATGATAATTTTTTAGTATGAAAAATGAAATTCACCCAAAGTATTACACTGATAGTAAGGTAAGCTGCGTTTGCGGCAATACTTTTACAACTGGCTCAACTGAACCAGAAATTAAAGTTGAACTTTGTTCAGCTTGTCACCCTTTTTATACTGGTAAGCAAAAACTGGTTGATACGGCTCGTCGTGTTGAGAAGTTTAGTGCTAAAACTGCCTCTACTGCTAAAATATCAGCTGTACGCAAAGGTAAAAAAGTTAAATCTGCTGCCCGCGCTGTAGCTCGTTCTAAAAAGGAAGTAGTTATTAAAACAAAAGATATTAAAAAAATCGCTCAAGTTACCTTGGGTAAAAAATAGCCGGATTTTATTAAAAGTAATCAGCCATTACCTGTGCTTTAACTTGAGTTAGAGTCGAGTAATAAAGTGGCTGATTATTTTTTTAAAAAAAAGCCACTAAGTTACCAAATTTCTAATCTTAGGGAGGGGTCTAAGAAAGAATTAAGTAAACTTAATGGCTGTAATACGCTAACACCTTTTTGATGTTTAAAAAAATATAATATTATTTTAAAATAAAGTCAATAGCCACCCTTAATATTTAGATACCAAAAAAAAGTAAAAAATATATGTACGAAGATATAAAACAAAAATTTTCAGATTTAGAAAGTCGTTTAAGCGACCCTGTTTTAATGAACGACCAAAAAGCAATGGTTAAAGTATCACAAGAACACGCTGGTTTACGTGATGTGGTAGCGCAAATTCAAGCTTATGAAAGAATTCTAACAAATATCCAGGAAAATAAAGATATTATCGAAGGTGAAAATGACCCCGAATTAAAAGCTTTAGCTAGTGCTGAGTTGTCTGAGTTAGAAAATAATAAAATAAAGTTATACGAAAAAATTGAAGAAGAATTGCATCCTGATAATCCTAATGATAAAAAAAATGCCATCATTGAAATAAGGGGTGGCGCTGGTGGCGATGAAGCCGCTTTATTTGCTGGGGATTTATTTAGAATGTACATTAAGTACTGTGAAAAAAAAGGTTTAAAAATAGAAGTACTAGATTCAAGTGTAATTGGTATTGGTGGTTATAAAGAAGTTATTTTTTCTGTTAGTGGGCCAGGTGCTTATGGTGTATTAAAATATGAAGCTGGTACTCATCGTGTTCAACGTGTTCCTGAAACAGAAAAACAAGGCCGAGTTCATACTTCAACTGCTACGGTAGTAGTTTTGCCAGAAGCCGAAGAAGTCGACTTAGAAATAAAAATGAGTGATTTACGTATTGATACTTTTTGTTCTAGCGGACCAGGCGGTCAGTGTGTTAACACCACCTATTCAGCTATTCGGATTGTTCATCTTCCTACTGGTACAACTGTCAGTTGCCAAGACCAAAAATCACAACACCAAAATAAAGAAAAAGCTTTACAGGTTTTACGCTCTCGTTTACTAGCTAAACAAGAGGACGAAAGAATTGCCAAAGAATCTAGCGCTCGTAAGACCCAAATTGGAATTGGTGATCGAAGCGAAAAAATAAGAACTTATAATTTTCCTCAAGATAGAGTTACTGATCATCGTATTAATGAATCATGGCATAGCATACCTCTTATCATGGAAGGTGGTTTAGATAATATATTTAGTGCTCTAAAAAATGCTGCCAAAGAAGAACAAAGAAAAAAATAAAATTAAAATATCCGGTCTTCTTCAGGAGGCCGTTTATCTTTTTAAAGCTAAAAACTTAGAAAAACCTGAGCTGGAAGCAGAGTTATTACTATCTTATATTTTAAAAAAGGATAGGCTTTTTTTATTAACCAAGCAAGAAAAAAATATAAATGCTAAAACAGCCGCCAAATTTATTACTTTAGTAAAAAAAAGACTAGCCGGTTGGTCAAGCGCATTATTATTAAAAAATAAAGAATTCTTTAGTTTAAATTTTTTGGTAAATAAAAATGTTTTAATACCACGCCCCGAAACTGAAATATTAGTCGATACTATTTTAAAACAAGTTATATCAGATAAAAAAACTTTAATAATGGATATTGGCACTGGTTCAGGAGCAATTATTATATCCCTGTTTAAAAATTTACATAACCCAGAAAAAAAACTAAGTTTTTATGCTTCCGATAAATCTCTCAAAGCTTTAAACGTGGCTCACTATAATGCTAAAAAATATAAAGCTACAATTAATTTTTTGAGTGGCGATTTACTGCAACCATTTTTACCAATTTTTAAAAAAATTAAACCCAAAAATATTATTATAACGGCTAATCTTCCCTACTTAAAGCCAGCGGAAATGCATGAATTAAGTATTAAAAAAGAGCCTAAAATGGCTCTACTTTCCGGGTCTGACGGCTTATGGCATTATAAACGCTTATTTTCCCAGTTAAAAAAATTTATAAACAATGACAAAGATTTAATAAATATTTTTTTAATTTGCGAAATTAACCCAGAACAAGCTTTACAAATAAAAAAAATAGCTAAAATAAATTTTCCAAAGGCAAAAATGTCTTTGAAAAATGATTACACCAACCGTCCCCGTTTTTTTATTTTAGAATTTTAATACTCTAGATAAAGCAAATTATCTATTACTTCTATCCAAGTGTTACCAGCATTAAAAATAAACTCCTCATTATTATTATAATATTTAACGCGGCTAGTAATGTTAGTTTTTTTCCAAGTTCCCATCTGACAGTTGCCATCCTGACACAGTAAGGCTTTACCTGATAGCGCAGCAGACATTTCTAAACGTAATTTTTCATCAGTAACCTTAAAAGAGGTTAAATGAACGACAATATTATTAGCAATTATCTTGCCTCCCTGAAAATCTAAATGTAAGGAGTTATCTAAATAACGCTCATATTGATTAGTCTCTTTTTGATATTTCCAATAGACCGAATAACTGCCGGGATATTTAATATCAACTCGAGATATAACAGCAATACTGGTAGTAGCTCCATCTTTAAACTTCCAACTATCCGATTTTAAACCGGACTCATTATTTTCGGTTCGATAATTATTTAAATTATCACCAGAAATTAAGACATTATGGGGGGCTGTTCGCGTATCACTTCGCCAAAAATAAGAGCCTTTATAAAATTCATTTAAATCGCTTTTACCTAAATTTTTAGCAGATTCTAGAGCTTCTGGGCTACCGCCAGAATGAACATAAGTAGCCCCGGCATCTTTAGCCCAATTTAAGAAGTAATTACGAGCTGATCTTATCGGTCCTATTTCACTAGGTGCTTGATCGGGAGAGAAAAAGGCTAGATAACGCGTAATACCCCCCTCAGCTGGAGCCTCATAGACCAACGAGGCGGAACTTAAACCAGATTGCGGTCTAGCAGTCGGAAAGTTATCAATCATCACTGCATAGGGGCGTAATTCCGCTAATTCTGGTTTAACCATTACTCCGTCTAACCAACGCCTTACACAATTAAGACAAGCCGGCGAAGTGCTAGCAATTTCTGCAACTTTTACAACTTCAAGCGGTGTGTCTTTTTTAAAATTAAATTTTAACCAATTTGGTTGAAAAAAATATAGAAATAGACCAAAAAACGAAAAAACTAATACCACTAAAGCTAATTTAGTGGTATATAGTAATTTCGGCGATAACTTGTTACTATTTTTTTGACTCATTTATTTTTTATCGTTTTTTTCATTCTTTTCGTCTTCTTTAGCGGAAGCTGCGGTTTCTGGAGCAGCGACTGCTTCAACTACCTCTTCTTCTTGAACTCTAGGCGGAATTACACTGACAATTATTCTGCTTACTTCGTTCTCTAATTTCAATCCTTTAGGTAAGATTAAATCATCAGTAGAAATTTCATCGTGATAATTATTTAGCACTGAAATATCAACATCAATATGATCAACTAAATCGGCTGGTAAGCATTCTATTTCTAAAGAATCAAGATCTTTAATTAAAGAACCAGACATTTCTCTAACAGCCTT
This sequence comes from uncultured Gammaproteobacteria bacterium, assembly GCA_964355275.1. Classification (GTDB taxonomy): domain Bacteria; phylum Patescibacteriota; class Patescibacteriia; order Patescibacteriales; family UBA12465; genus JAEZRQ01. The sequence continues at coordinate 12,680 of CAYHCB010000006.1, forward strand.
AGATTCACCAACAAAATGTAAAGGAATTTCAGTATTAATTTTATCAGACATATTTACCTGAAACAAATCAACGTGCAATAAACTACTATTTAATCCACTTCTTTGAACCTCTTTTATAAGCACCTTAATACTTTTATCGCCAAGTTTTAAATCAATTAAATTAGATTCTCCGGCTCGCTGTACTACTTTCTCTAAATCGCCTCGTTTTAATTTTAAACTAGTACTAGCAACGCCGCGTCCATAAAGAACCGCTGGAACAAAATCAACGGTCAGCTTTTCTTTTTGTTCACGAACTTCAGATGTCAATATAATATCCATATTTTTTGGCCTATTATACTTAAATTTTGCAATTTAAGTTGTTCAGCTTTTATAATTAATTTTTTAATAATTAATTTTTGATTTAATAATAATATTTTGCATAATTCCAATCGAAATAAATAATGAAAGAGTGGCACTGCCACCATAACTAATAAAAGGTAAGGGTAATCCCACAATTGGCAACAAGCCAATATTCATGCCCATGTTTATAAACATATGGGTTAAAATAAGACCAGTTACCCCGAGTATAAAGTAAATACCGAAATCATTATTAACTTTTTTTAAGGCTGCCAGTGATCTAAAGTATAAAATACTAAAAAAACTTAAAATAAGCATAATACCCAGAAAACCCATTTCTTCTGCCACTACCGAAAAAATAAAATCGGTTTGGGCTTCTGGTAAAAACTTAAGTTGTGACTGAGAACCAAAGCCTACACCCTTTCCGGTTAAACCGCCAGAACCAACGGCAATAATCGCCTGAAAGCTATTATAACACTCTTTTTGGGAACAAGATTCAAATGATGGATTTAGAAAGGTGGTAATTCGTTGTTTCTGATAATCCTTAAATGTTAGCCAAGCAGCACCTGATAAAATAATAGCTGCTAAAGCAATTATGAAAAAATATCTTTTATTAAAGCCCGCCATTGTTACCATAATAAGCCAAATAGCTAATAAAACTAAAGCTGAACCAAAATCTGGTTGTAAAATGATTAATCCGGTTAAAAGTATTGTACTAAGAGCGGAAACTATAAAATGACGAAGGGTTTTTACTTTAGTAGCCAGATTAGAAAAATAACTAGCTAAAAATATAATTAAAATAATTTTAATAAACTCAACTGGCTGGACACCAAAACCTAAAATATTAAACCAGCCCTTAGTTCCGTTTATAGTTTGACCAAACAATAAAACTAAAATTAAAATAATAATACCGAACCAATAAAGATAACGATTTAAACTTTTTAAAAAACGATAATCTATAAAAGTAAAAATAAACATTAAAATTACACCTAGTCCGATAAAGAAAGATTGCTTATAAAAATTAACTAAATCATGACTACCTAAACCAAGCGCCACACTATAGACCTCCATTAAACCAAAAGCCGATAATAAAATAACGGCTGAAAAAATAATCCAATCAAAATTCTTTAAATATAGCTTAAGCTGATAGTACATAAATTAATTACTGCGGTAAGGCTTATAAATACTGGAGTTAGCAATATTTAAATCGGGGACAATTTTAATAGTTCCTCCTAAATTACTGGCTTCAGGCCAGGCTAGACGAACCGATTTTTTCTCCAAACTATTTAAACCCTGAATAACGTAACGATTAACTGCCAAGACTTCACTGCCACGGTTAATTGTAATATTTAGAGGAACCTCAAAATAACCATAAGCCGAATTATTGATAATATCAAATTCTAAATAGCTAACATTATCACTATAAGCATTCAGTTTAGGATCAATAATATCGATATCTAAGCGATCTGATTTATAAATATTCCAATCAGGAATAATACGAGCATTAAGTTTTTGCCAATTAATACTAGTTAATTCGAAGTTAGCTGGACCACTTGGTACTTTAACCTGACTATTTACCACTAAAATATTCTTTTCTTCATTTGGTAAAATAAAACTAGAGCCACAAACTTTTTCAGTGTTTACCAAAAAACAAAAATTAAAATTAGCTAATTGTTTAGCATTGGGATTTTTTAAATTAACTACAAAATCAGAACCAACATTAGTCGCAATTACTTTAGCGTTTCCGGCCTGTAAATCTAGGGGCTTACTCTGTAAACGATAGTTAGCTAAATCAAGCCCCGAAGCATCTTGAGCTAAAATTTTATCCTGTTCCCTACCGAAAACAAAGTAATAAAAATATCCATAGCCAGAGTAAAGCAAAAAACTAGCCGCCAAAACAAATAAAATAATTATAGTTGTTTTAGTAAAGTTATGTTTATTCCGCGCCAACCATAAGCCAAAATCTAAATTTTTAGCGGCTAAACCGGTGGGGTCATCGTATTTATTTAAATCAATGATATTTTTTGGTCTTTTATCCTCATTCATAAAATGATATAATAAAATTGTTTTTAATATCTATATAATACCATATCTTAATAACTTTATAAACTTTTTAAATTTATGATTGAAATAAAAATTCCTCTTAGTGTCCCTAGCGCAAAACATCGTGAATATCGTAAAAATTGGCAATTAGCCACTGCCGGGAGTGGTTCTTTATTTCTTTTTGCTGGAGATCAAAAAGTTGAACACTTAAATGACGATTTTTTTGGTCCTAATATTCCCTTAGAAAATGCCGGCCCAGAACATCTATTTCAAATTGCGGCCGTGGCCCCGATAGGCGTTTTTGCAACTCATTTAGGTTTAATTGCTCATTATGGCGCCAGTTATCCAAAGGTTCCCTATTTAGTAAAATTAAACGGACGAACAAATCTATGTGAAAACACTGAAGACTTAATAAGTCGAGCCTGGTTAAAAGTAGCGGACGTTGTAGAATTTAAAAGACAATCTAATTTAAATATTTTAGGAGTTGGTTATACTGTTTATTTAGGCGGCACGAAGGAAAGTAAAATGTTAAAAGAAGCCGCTCAAATAGTTCGTGAAGCTCATAAGAATGGGCTCTTAGCGGTTATTTGGATGTATCCCCGAGGGAAAAATATAAAAGAAGATGATATTCATACGATTGCCGGCGGCGCTGGTGTAGCGGCTGCACTAGGGGCTGATTTTGTAAAAGTTAAATATCCATATGATAAAAAAATAAAAATAACCGCGGAAAATTATCAAGAAGTAACTCGTGCGGCTGGTCGAACTCAGGTCATTTGCGTAGGTGGCAGTAAGCAGGAAGCTAAAGATTTAATTACTTACGCTTGGAATCAAAAAAATATTTCCGGAACATCCGGTTTGGCTATCGGTAGAAATTTACATCAAAGAACTTTAAGTGATGCCATAAAACTAAGCACCGCCTTAGCGCTAATAATTAATCACGATGCCGGTCTAGAAGATGCTTTGGATGTTTATCTAGAGAAAAAGAAAATAGAAAGACAAAAAAATTCAAATTTCATTGGTTTGTTCTAAAAAATAAACTAAGCAAATAAAAAACTAGATTTTAAAATCTAGTTTTTTATTTTATACTTTTTAGTTTTGAATTTTTATATTTATTTTATCTGGGATAGTTGGCGCGGTAGAAATAAATGACGGTGAGAAATTTAATTCATAACTTTTTATTTCTGGAAAGCTATCAAGATACTCAGATATTTGTTCACGGTTTAGACCAACTAATTTCTTACGATCAAACAGTGATGAATTAGATTTTAAGGACATTGAACCACTAAAATAAGCTTTAATAACTGCCGTTTTAGTATTTTCATCAAAACTTTCTAAAGTATAAGTAATTTGTTCTTTATTAAAATTGGACAATTCTTTGTCATCAGGAACTAATAAGGAAAGGCGCGCCTGAGCTAAACTAATTGCTTTTTCTTTTGGAAAAGTAACTACGACCACCTTCTTTTTAGCCTTAACAATAAATTCTTCCTTGGATTCCCCTAGCTTGGCATTATATTCAATAGTAATGTTGTCGTCAGTGGCGTCGCCATTAATACCGTAAATTACTACCTTATCAGTGCCAGTAATCTTTAAATCATTTTTAACCTTTAAATCTAAAACTTCACTGATATCTTTTTTAGCCGAATCTAAATCACGTTGTTTTATATATTTCTTAACTTGAGTTTGATAAGTAAAAGATTCTTCACTTTCACCATAAATTTGGTCCTGTATACCCGCCCATAAACCCGGGATAGTAAAATGACTAGGATTAGTTATGGCCATCTCAGCACTAGGCTTGTCAGCGTAAACATTAATTGTAACTTGTCCGCCAGCTGGCACATTAGTGGCTTCTTTTAAGCGAAATAATTTACCGTCCGCGGAAAGTAATCTGGTATTTACAACTAATGGTTGATTTTTATTATATTTATTAATTAGGGTAACTTTACCGATCACCTCTTCTCCTAAAACTTCCTCGCCACTAGTTTGATATATTTTTTCCGAACTAACCTCAATAACTTGGGCCTCACCATAAATATTTTTATTATACTTAGCCTCAGAATTAGAGTTAATGTCAGTTAAAGGCGAGGTAGTACTGGAACTAGAAATATTAAAAGTTAAAGAATCGTTTAATGTTTCGCCTTGCGGTGAAATTAAAATTGTTAATTTTGAAAAAAATATATAAAACACGGCTAATAGTAAAATTGCTGTAGCCCCTAAATAAAATAAAGCTTGGCGTCTATAAAGTCCAATTGATTTTTTATTAGGCGCCAGAGTTGGCTTTTCTTCACCTTCTTTTGGTTTTACTTGAGAGGCCCATTCAGAAAAAAATTTCTTTTGTTTATCAAAATCTTCTCTATCGTCTAAACCGATTTCATTATTAATCTTATTTTTTGACTCATCACTTGATTCTTCTGTTTCATCTTCGCTGTAAATATCTTCTGGCTCTAATTTATTTTCTAATTCATTTTTAGGTTCAGTTTTTTTAAAATCAGGCCAAGAAGAAAAAACCGGGATAGATTCCTTAGAACTAGTTGGTTGAGAAAAAACATCTTCATCAGAGATAACATCAATTGCAATCTTATTAGATATAACAGGGGTTACTTTATTTGTTTTTTTGGTAACCACTTTTTTTATAACTTTTTTCTTGGTAATTACTGGTTTACTTTTGATAACTACTTTTTTCTTTTTAGGAGTAACTGATTTAATTTTAGTTTTAGGTTTAAGTTTCTTACTTATTTTTGGCATAGGATTTTTTTACTTTTTATCACGCAGAAAATGCGAAAAAAAAGATTTTTATGTTGGCTGATTTTTACTTAAATTAAGTATACCAAAAATATTAATTCTCAACAATTTTTAAAGCTCCAGAAAAAAGTCCTTGAAGAGCAATTACTAAGTTTTTAGAATTATTTACCTTGAAGCCAGTCTTCATAATAGTATCTTTACTGGCTTGTTTTATTTTAAAATAAGTATCACTGGTACCAGGATGAGCAATTAATAGCTCTCTTAAAACCTGCAACTCTTCGGCTAATAAATCCCTTTCAAAAATTATTTTAAGAGGTGTCGTGTCATCATTTTTTTTTGACTCGCCTGATTCAGTTTTATTTAAATTATTACTTATTTTATTTGCACTAACAATTTTATTAGCATTACTACTGTAAGCAGTTAACTTGTCATTACCGGGACGATTATATTTATTTTTTTGCCAAGAATTACCATTACCATTTTTTTCTCTAGCAGCCATCATTAATTTTTTAAAATCATCTACAGAATTTTGCGGGGACACTGCATCTAGTATCATGACTTGATTAATAAGCAATTTAACGTCCTGGTCTTTTTCAGAGACACCACCTTCGCAAATAATGGCTCTGCCTTCTTGCCAGATAACTAGAGTTTCTTTAAGTAACCTGGGGAAAATTAAAAGTTCTACCGAAGAAGTCGCATCTTCAATCTTAACAAACAACATTGATTCATTTTTTTTAGTAATAATTTTTTTAATTGAGCCAATAATACCAGCGGTCACTACTGAATTTGCTCCTTTATGACGATGTAAATCAACTAAAGGAACGGCATACTCTGATAAATATTTTTTATAGCCATTAAAAGGGTGCTCACTAATATACAAACCTAGAAGTTCTTTTTCCCAGGCTAGTTTTTCTGCTTGTGGTGTTGGCTCAACAATTTCCAAAGTAACCTTTGGCTGATAAGAAACTTCGGTGGCCCCAGAAAATAAACTACTTTGGCGACTTTCTTTATTTTTACTAATCTCTTTATTTAAAAGAAGTAATTTTTCCGAATTAACTAAAAGACTGCCACGTTCACCCCAATGTTCTAAAGCACCACATTTTATTAAACTCTCTAAAGATTTTTTATTTAAATCTCGATCAGTAATTCTTTCTAAAAAATTAAATAAATCTAAATAAGCGCCGCCAGATTTTCGTTCTTTAATTATTACGGAAACAATATGTTCGCCAATATTTTTAATAGCATTTAAACCAAAACGAATGGTATCAACTACCTCATCTTCACTAACAATTTTATGTTCCGCTGTTCCCGCGGTTACTACTGTAAAAGAATCAAAAGATTCATTAACATCTGGAGGCATAATTTTTATACCCATGTTACGACATTCCTCAATTTCAATTGAGATTCGATCAGTATCATGTTGATCGGCTGTCAGCAGCGCCGCCATAAACTCTACTGGCCAATGAGCCTTAAGATAAGCGGTTTGGTAACCAATAAGAGCGTAGCAAGCAGCATGCGAACGATTAAAGCCATAACCAGCAAAGGGTTCAATAAAAGAAAATATTTTTTCCGCTAATTCTTTATAAATTCCATTTTTAACACAACCATCGGTAAACTTTTCTTTTTGTTCAGCGAGTAAACTAACAATTTTTTTACCCATGGCTTTTCTAAGCACATCGGCTTGCCCCATAGAAAAACCAGCCAAGTCACGAGCTATTTGCATAACTTGCTCTTGGTAAATGGCGACGCCATAAGTTTTTGCTAAAATTGGTTCTAGTTTAGGATGTAAATAAACAACCTTTTTCTCACCATGTTTGCCACTGATATAATCAGGAATCCACTCCATTGGACCAGGGCGATACAGAGCTACCATGGCAATAATATCTTCGAATTCAGTTGGCTTTAAATCGCGTAAATAGCGTTTCATCCCTGAAGATTCAAATTGAAAAACTCCTGTTGTCTCACCTCTTTGGAATAATTCATAAGCCGACTTATCGTCCATCGGAATATCATTAATATTAATCTTAAGTCCTCTGACATTTTTAATAATCTTTAACGCTGCTTCAATAATCGTTAAATTTTTTAAACCTAAAAAATCCATTTTAAGTAATCCTAAATCTTCAATCGGGTGGGCGGAATACTGAGAAACAATTGTTTTATCAGCCGAAGAGGCATACTGAATTGGCGTATAGTCAGTTAAAGGATTTTTAGTAATAAGCACGCCACAAGCATGAGTAGAAGCGTGTCTAGCAACTCCTTCTAAACGTAAAGCGTAATCTAAAACTCTTTTGGCATCTGGATTTTTAGCATATTTTTCTTTCAGTTCAGGAACTGTTTTAATGGCATCATTTAGTTTAGTAAACATTGGAATATCTTTTGCTAAACTATCACAAAAATCATAAGGATAATCTAAAACGCGACCAACATCACGCACGGCCGCTCGAGCCGCCATAGTTCCAAAAGTAATAATTTGAGAAACATGATCTTCACCATATTTTTTCGCAACATAATTTAAAACATCATTACGACGAATATCAGAAAAGTCCATATCAATATCAGGCATTGAGACTCTTTCTGGGTTTAAAAAACGTTCAAAAAGTAAATCATATTTCAAGGGATCAAGATTAGTAATCCCGGTTAAATAACAAAGCAGAGACCCCGCAGCGCTACCACGACCTGGGCCAACAACAACGCCAGCGTCTTTAGCCCAATTAACAAAATCAGCCACAATTAAAAAATAATCAGGCCAACCCATTTTTTCTACCACTGATAATTCAAAATCCATGCGATCAAGAATTATTTTGGCTTCTTCACTTTTTAAATCTAAATCTGGATAACGTAATTTAATACCAACTTCACATTGATGACGTAAATACGAATCACCACTATAACCGGCTGGCACTTCAAAATGAGGTAATTGAATTTGCCCAAGTTCAATTTCTAAATTACATTTTTCCGCAATTTTCAAGGTATTAGAAATAGCCTCAGGGGTATCTTTAAAGGCCTCGATCATTTCCACATTTGAACGCATCGAATAATCGCCATGTCCAATCATAGACATGCGGTCAGTATCATGAATTTTCTTTTTATTCTGTAAACAAAGAAGAATATCTTGAGCCTCAGCATCTTCTTTTTTTAAATAATGAACATCATTAGTAGCTACTAACGGAATATTTAACTCTTTGGAAAAATTAATTAAAGCATTATTTACCCGACTTTGTCCTTCAAGTTCAGGGTGGTCCATAATCTCTAAATAAAAATTATCCTGACCAAAAAGTTCATTATATTCTAAGATTCTTTTTTTTGCACCCACTAAGTCACCAGCTAAAATATACTGGGAAATTTCTCCACCTAAACAAGCGGTTGAAGCAATTAAGCCCTCATGGTGTTCTTTAAGTAAATCCCAATCGATTCGCGGTTTATAATAAAAACCTTCTAGATGAGCAGCTGATATTAGTTTTATTAAATTTTTATAACCAATTTCATTTTTAACAAGTAATAAAAGATGATAATTTTTAGCATCAACGCGATTTAGTTTATCAAAGCGACTTTTAGGGGCCAAATAAGTCTCTACTCCAATAATCGGCTTAATCCCTGCTTTTTTACATTTTTGGTAAAACTCAATTACGCCATACATTGTTCCGTGATCAGTAATTGCTACAGCCGGAGAACCTTCACTTTTAGCACGATTAATCAACTCATCAAGTTGAGTTAAACCGTCAAGCAAAGAATAGTGGGTATGGTTATGGAGGTGAACAAAAGACATAAAAAGTTTAAAATTTCTTGAGTTAATCTTAACTCAACTATAACAAGTTTAACGGAGCTTATCAATCTTGCTTAAAAAGAAAAAAAGTGCCCTGGTTGTGACACTTTTTTATTTCCTTTTTCTTTTAAGGCGTTAATTATTCTTCGGCACGATATCTTTCGGACATAGTTAAATAAATAACAAAGGCGAAAGCAAAACCGGCTATGGTGCCAAGAAGTAAACCTTTACCCAGCTCGAGTAAAGAAAACCCGGGTGTGGTTTTTAAAACGTAGATAAACACTCCAAGTCCAACAAGAGAGGACATTACTTTAGTTCGGCGAACTAATTTAGCTTGATTTTTTACTTCCACCTTAACCCCCTTTTTTTAAATTAATTAGTAAAAAGAACTTTAGAATATATATTATACAATTAATTTACTATTTTGTCAAAAATGTCACTTAACTCTCCTTCACTATAAAAATCGATAATAATCTTACCGCCACGCCCCTGCCTTTTAATATTTATTTTAGTACCTAAACTCTGAGCTAATCGTTTCTCTTTATCTTCATCAGCAAAATCTTTAATTCTAGCTTCCTTGGTTCCACCTAATCGTTTTATTTCACGATCAGTTTCCGCTACCGTCATGTTATTTCTTAGAATTTTACGAAAAACATTAATTTGTTTAGCTTCGCTGTCTAAGCCTAATAAATATTTAGCATGAGCTTCACTAATCTTCTTTTCGCCTAAAGCGATTTTAATTTCATCAGGTAATAATAACAGACGCAAACAATTAGCTATAGTTGAACGGGCTTTACCAACTCTTTTCGCCGCATCTTCTTGAGAAATATTAAATTCATCAATTAATTTTTGATAAGCCCAAGCAGTTTCTAAAGGGTTTAAGTTCTCCCGTTGTAAATTTTCAATAATCGCGAATTCTAACTTTTTTTGTTCACTAGCTTCACGAACAATCACTGGAACCTCTTTTAATCCTAAAACTTTAGCACTGCGCAGACGACGTTCGCCAGCAATAAGTTCATATTTACCATCAGTTTTAGTAACAATCAGTGGTTGAATAATGCCATGCTCTCTAATTGATTCTACTAATTCATTTAAAGCATTATCAGCAAAATGCTGACGAGGTTGCCAAGGATTAATCGCAATTTTTTCCGGAGCAACTTTAATAATTCTATCAAAATCATTAAGTAATAAAGCTGAACCAGCCTCTGATAAAGCATCAAGTGGAACCGTGGTAATTATTTTTTTAGGGATGAGTGAATCAAGCCCGCGACCTAAACCGTTTGTCATAATATGTAAAAATTTATTTTATTTTTTCTAAAGAAATAACTTCTTGGGCTAACGCCTCATAAGCATGGGCACCGGTTGATTTGGGTTCATACTGTAAAATGCTGCGACCATAACTAGGCGCCTCGGCCAACCTTACGCTACGAGGAATAACTGTTTCAAAAACACGTCCGGGGAAATGTTTTTTAAGCTCTTCCATAACCGAAGTAGATAATTTATTACGACGATCAAACATCGTAACTACCGTTCCCATTATTTTAAGTTCTGGTTTTAAATTTTCTTGTATCAAATTAATGGTTTGCAGTAATTGACCTAAGCCCTCTAAAGCATAATATTCGCTTTGAGTAGGAATTAAAATTTCATCAGCGGCCACTAAACTATTAATAGTTAAAAGTCCTAAAGATGGCGGACCATCAACAATTATATAATCATACTCCCCTCTTATACTCTCTAAAATTTGTGATAAACGATATTCTCTATTTTCCATTGACACCAGTTCAATGCCAGCGCCAGCAAGACTGACGGTAGCCGGAGCAATTGAGTAACCTTTTTGTTTAGTCCGTTTAATAATATTAAAAATCTCTTTTTCACCAATTAAAGCCTCATAAATTCCCATTTCTAATTTACTATGTTCGATTCCTAGGCCAGAAGTGGCATTAGCTTGAGGGTCAAGGTCAACTAAAAGAACCTGTTTACCTAAACTGGCTAAATAAGCTCCTAAATTAACAGAGGTGGTTGTTTTACCAACTCCCCCCTTTTGATTAACAACGGCAATGATTTTACCCATAAAAACTGATTTTGTTACTAGTTTGATTATAACGGAAAAAGCTTATGCTAACAAGTGATAAAATTAAACAAAATTATTAAAAATATTTAATTTTAATTTGACAACTTGAGTTTTTATATTATAATAAGAAGGAATTTGATGCCCGAGTGTCGGAACTGGTAGACGAACACGATTCAAAATCGTGCGGCCGAGAGGCCATGCGGGTTCGATTCCCGCCTTGGGCACTTTTTAAAATTAAGAAACTTAGTAACAATCTTGATTATATTGTTGTGATGGTTATTTCCACTGAAGAGCAAGCTTTAAAAGGCTTGTTTTTTATTTTAATAATTGACTTTACTAAACAAAAATGTTAGATTCTTTCCAAAGTCCAAAACCGAACGGGACGATAAATATAGGAGTAGGAAAAAATCAAATTCTTTAACAATGAAAAATTTTTTAGAAAGAATCCAGGGCATTCAAGATCAATGTATTAACAGATTTAAGAAAAAAGACCCCGCCTTAATCGGCAAAATTTCTGGAGCCACAATTCGCGGTATTGAAGGAGGTGTTTCATTTACGGAATACCGAAAAATAATGCAAAATGTGGACGATCACTCTAAAGATTGGCGTCGATTCAAGGAAGACCCTAATAAGGTAGTAATTGAGAAAAATTTTCTGCTCAACTCCCTTGATTTAATCGGCGGTTTTTTAATCTTTAGACCAATTAACGATGAGGGTCAAACCTATATCCAGGTGAGTCCGGAATTTTGTTCGTCAATACCAAAGAGTAGTTATAATTACCGGCTGATATTCATCGCGGTAATTTGCGGAATCTTAACGTTGGCAGCTTTAATCAGTTTATCTTTTTTAGTTCTTCTCTGTTTAATAATTGCTATGTTTGTCGCAGACAGAAGAATAGTTGCCGAAAACAAGAGAATAAAAAAAGAGTGGGAAGAAAATCGCGCCAAACATCCCAACTCTCTATTTTCCGCCGCCTCATGTTCATTTCGCGAAATGGCTTCTAGGGGGAGAATAAAGGCCTCCGTTAATGTTAATCTCTCTGACTGCCCTTTTGAAAGGCAGTATAATAAAATGTTAAATGAACTCGCCATTAGCGCCCATCAAATGAATGGAAGAATCGTTTGGTTATGGCGATACTCAAGATCGGCATCAAGCTTAGATTCACTTAACTTTTTATACCAAGAATCTAACTTAAAAGATTATCGTAATGCCTACATAGATCTTACTCTTAACATCAAAAGCAGTAATCTGGTGCCAGCCATTGAAACAGAAAATTCATTTATTTTCTTTTTTGATAATTTTACGGAAAAGATGGAAAAAGATAGCCCGCGTGATTATAGTTCATTTTTTAAACATTTAACCTCACAAATAAGAAATGAGTCAGGCACTATTTTAAAAGATGACATGTTTAAACCATATGTCGCCTAAACTAAAAATAAATCTAATACAAAAAAGCGGACAAAAATGTCCGTTTTTTCTTTAATAAAAATATAGTTATACTTAAATTTAACTTTTTTTAAATCTAACTGTAAAAATTGGTTCATATTCTACCTTATTTTCATCTATAATTTTTACTTCCTGACCACTAGTTAACTGAGTTAAAGCTAAATCTGATAAAATTTGGGAGTCACCAGCGATATTTAATTTTAAACCTTCAATCTTATCGAACTCTTCTTTAAAATCTGATTGAACACCAACTTCTATTTTTTTCTTTTTAAGTTTTAATGATTCCAGTTCCTCAATAAGTTCTTGATACCCCCCATTAATAGATAAAGCATCGCGATACATTTTTTTAAGCTCACTTTGCTCTTTTTTTCTAACTTGAATTCTGTTAAAAACTTCGTGAAGATTTTGAGACATAGATTATTTTCAATTATATTTTAATTATAAAATTTATTATAGCACAAAGTAAAAATAAAAAAATTTAAACCAAAATCTCGACAATCTATTTACTTTATCATTAAAATATGTTATAAATACATATCCTTTAAAAATTTAATAATCCCAAAAAAACCATAAGATGAAAAGATTATTCGATATCACTGTAGCATTTATGCTGATAATAATATCCTGGCCTCTTATGTTGGTAGTAGGTATTATTATAAAAATAGATTCTCCCGGCCCTATCTTTTACTGTCGTAAAAATAACGGTTTCATTAATTACAGAATAGGAAAAGAGGCAAAACCTTTTTACTATTTTAAATTTAGAAGCATGTTTATTGACGATGAAAAAGTAACTAATTTTGGTGTTTTTATTAGAAGATGGCACTTCGATGAACTACCGGAATTATTTCTGGTACTTACAGGTAGTATGAGCTTGGTGGGACCGAGACCGAGAACTAAAAATTCTATAATAAGAAGTCATGATTCTTATTATAAATCTCTAAGGGTTAAACCGGGAATGACCGGACCATTTCAAATTAGTCGCCACAACAATACTATTGAAGAGGTTATTTATTTAAATAACTGGTATAGCGACAATTGTTGCTTTATAAAAGATCTAATTATTATTTTAAAAACCCCTCTAGCTATTCTAAGGCAAAAGGAAGGTGCCAAAGAAACTCTCAAATTAATATAAAGGCTGCTTAAAAAAGCAGCCTTTGTTATTTTATGTTGAAAAAAATATTTTATTTTATAATTCCACCGCCTAATACGCGATTTTTATTATAAAAAACAACACTCTGTCCCGAGGTGACAGCTCGCTGCGGCTCTTTAAAAATAACCAATAACTCAGTTTTACTTTTTCCACGACTAACAGTACAAACTACTGGCTTATGACCATAACGTATTACCGCTTGGCATTTTAAAGGTAGGGCTGGCTTTTCTCCAGATAACCAATTATTAGCCTCACAAACTAAACTAGAAGCAAATAAAATGTCTTCATTCCACTGGCGAACAACGTAAAGAATATTATTTTCATAATCCATTTTTGCAACATAAAAAGGTCCATTACCCCCAACTTCAATACCTCGACGTTGACCAATAGTGTAAAGTGGCAAACCCTGATGAGTTGCTATTTCTTCCCCGCTATCTAATAATTTTATCGGACCAGGTTTTAATTTAAGATATCTTTTTAAAAAATCATTATGCGGACCAGATAAAAAACAGATGTCCTGACTCTCTGGTTTAGACGCCGTTACTAAACCATATTCTTCAGCTAATTTACGCACCCGCGGTTTATCATAAAAACCTAAAGGAAACATTAAATGTTTAAGTTGTTGTTGATTAAACGTATATAAAAAATAAGACTGATCCTTTTTTGTGTCCTTAGCTTTATATAAGCGACGTTCTCCTTTAAAATCTTTTATTTTTAAATAGTGACCAGTGGATACATAATCAAAACCTAATTTTCTAGCATATTCCAAAAGCAAGCCAATCTTAATTTTTTTATTACACAAAACACAAGGATTCGGTGTGCGGCCACTATTATATTCTGATAAAAAATTATCAACTACCGTTGCCTTAAATTCTTTAGAAAAATTAAAAGTATGAAGTGGTATGCCTATTTTGCTAGCAACCGCCTTAGCGTCAAGCAATGACTCAAGAGAACAACATTTATTTTCCGCTTTAGCACCTAACTTTTCATCTTTCCAGAAATGTAAAAAAATACCAGTAACATCATAACCCTGATTTTTTAAAAGTTGAGCCGCAACGGATGAATCAACGCCACCCGACATTGCCATTAATATTTTTATTTTTTTATTTTTATTTTTCATTTACAAATCAATAATTATAGTAGTTGGTCCTTCATTAACTAAAGAAACAGACATTTTCGCACCGAAGTTACCAGTTAAAACTTTGAGTCCTTTATTTTTTAACAACTCAACTATTTTTTCATAGTACGGCACCGCCTTATCAGGTCGAGCTGATTCGATAAAACTTGGGCGATTCCCTTTTTTAGTATCACCGTAAAGAGTAAATTGTGACACCAAAAGTATTTCGCCACTGACATCCTGCAAACTTAAATTCATTTTATCGTTTTCATCGCTAAATATCCGTAAATTTGTAATTTTATCAACCATTTTTATTATTTTGTCTTCCGTATCGTCTATATGAATGGCCAGTAAAACTAAAAAACCTCTATTTATTTGACTAACTATCTCTGTATCTACTTTAACGCTGGCACTACTTACTACTTGAACAATCGCACGCATATTATTTTTTAAATAAATTTAAATAATTATCAACTGTTTTTTTCCAATTAAAAAGTTTAGCTCGTGCTATGCCTTTTTGCGCATAACTTTCTCTAAGCTTGGTATCAAGTAATAATGTTTCCATTGCTCTAGCTAAATCTAAAGTAGAATAAGGATTTACTATTAAAGCGGCCGCCCCAGTTACTTCTGGTAGAGATGAAACATCAGAAGTAATAGTAGCAAGTCCGTGAGCCATAGCTTCAAGCGGCGGAAAACCAAAACCTTCATAATAAGAAGGGTAAACAAATAAGGAAGCATTAGAATAAAGCCAATCACGCTCAGTACGACTAACATAGCCTAAAAAAAGAATATCATCGCGATATAAAGAGGCGGCCGCTTTTCTGTAAATATGTTTATTTTTCCAACCACTAGCGCCTGCTAAAACTAATTGATATTCCGTTAAAGGAAAATGTCTATCACGCATTAAATCGTAAGCCTCGATTAAACCAGATACATTTTTTCGGGGTTCAATGGCACCAAGATAAAGAATAAAACGTTCGCTTATCTTATTTTTATCTTTAAATTTTTTTGCCTCTATTTCCGTTAAACGGTCTTTTTCTTTATTTAAACCGGAATAAATAACTACTATTTTTTCTTCGGGAATTTGTAAGAGTTCCATTAAATCGATCTTGGTATTTTCTGATATAGCCACAATTACATCATATTTTTTTACTAATTGTTTAATGTTAAGTCCTTTGTGCCAAAAATTTTTACGAGCACTAAAAAATTCCGGATAACGTAAAAATGATAAATCATGAATTGTTAAAATCTTTTTACCAGCCGAAGCTCCAAAACAAGAAAAGTTAAGATGTGGCGACCAAAAAACATCAACCGGTCCAGTAATTGAATCTAATTTGGGCCAAGCGAAAAACTTTTGTAAAACATAGTTAAAAATTTTATTTGGCCAACTAGTATTTTTAAAGCTAACTCTTGGACCACACCAATCTAAAAAATGCCGATCTAATTTCTTAAAAGAATTGTAATAAAAAATATACTCATTCCCGTCATCACGAGCTAAAAGTTCTTTAAGTAAATAATGGGTGTATTCCGAAATACCACTATATTGTCTGTCCATTAAAACCCTGATGTCAACGCCTATTTTCATGTTTACTGATTATTTTTTACAACATTTATAAATTTTGTAATTTCTTCTTTAAAACGATTAACGGAAAATTTTTCGGCATGTGCGCGAATTTCTTCAGAATTAAAATCATAACTACTAAATTTCTTCACAATCCCAACTATTGCATCAGCTGTTTGTTCATTAAAAAACAAGCCGGTTTTACCTTCAATAACCGTTTCTGTAACGCCACCTTTATTATAAGCAATAACTGGTCGGCCAGAAGCCATTGATTCAACAGGAGTAATACCGAAATCTTCTTCCTGAGGATTAATAAAGGCTTGAGCTCGACTATATAACACCGCTTTTTCATCATCACTAATGCGACCTAAGAATTCAATATTAGTTGCTTCACCAGTAATATCCTTAAGATGATCTAAATCTAAACCATCACCAAAAACTTTTAATTTATATTCAGCGCCTAATTTTTTAAAAGCTTCAACAACGATATCGACTCTTTTATATGGCACTAAACGACAACCAATTAAAAAATATTTTTCTTCTGGTGCTTGATTTTTTAAATCACTAATAAAAAAATGTTCCGTTTCAACCGGCGGATAAATTACTTGAGAATCGCGACGATAATATTTGGTAATTCTTTTTTGAACTGTTTTAGAATTAGCAATAAAATAATCTACTCGCGCCGCTGCTAAAAAATCCCACATTCTAAGTCTCACTAAAATAGTAGAGATTACTTTCTTTAACCATTTATTATATTTAAGTTCATTTAAATATTGATGGGCATCGCTCCACAAATAACGTGTAGGAGTGTGACAATAACAAATATGAGGAATGTCAGGACTAGTAATCACGCCTTTAGCAAACGAGCTAGTATCAGAAATTACTAAATCATATTCACGCAAATCAAAAAATTCCACCGCCATTGGCATAAGTGGTAAATACCATTTATAGTGACGAACGCCGCCAGGTAGTTTTTGAATAATCGAGGTATCTATTCGACGCCCCTTTAGATATTTTTCAGTCTTAACTTTATCAGCCAGCAAAGCGTAAATAACCGCATCAGGAAACATTTCAGCAAATATTTTTAAAACTTTTTCAGCACCACCGTCTTGCGCTAAATGATCATGGATTAAGGCAACTTTCATGTATTTATTTATTCCGCTTGACGATTTTTAAGAACAGCCAAGGGTGTTTTAAGAAGAATAGAAAAATCTAATAACAAAGACCAATTTTCAATATAATAAACATCTAATTTAACTTCCTCTTCGAATAATAAATCACTTCGTCCCGATACTTGAGCTAAACCAGTTATTCCAGGTTTAATGGTTAAAGTTTTTTTATGATGATGTTCATATTTAGCTACCTCTTCTGGTAAATGAGGGCGAGGACCGACTAAACTCATGCGACCAGCAAATACTAAAAATAATTCCGGTAATTCATCAATTGAGAAACGACGAATAAATTTTCCTACCGCTGTAACACGTGGGTCATCTTTTATTTTTACCATTGGACCATCACTACGTAAATTACGATCCGCTAGTTCATTATAACGCATGTTATCAACTTTATCGATCATGGAGCGAAACTTAAAATAATGAAATAGCTCTCCTTTTTCACCGACTCTGGTAACTGGTGTACCGTCATCACGATTAGCGAAAAAAATTGGTCCCCGAGAATTAAGTTTAATGGCAATAGCGGTAATTAAAAATACTGGTGATAAAATTATTATAAAGATACCAGATAATACTAAATCCATAATTCTTTTAGCAACTCGTCCCCAACCTTCTAAAGTAGTTCGTTTTACTTCTACTACGGGAATACCAATTATTTCTGTTACTTCGTGACGCAAAACTTTTATCTCTAGTAAATCAGCAACGTATTTAAAAGTTAGCTGATTTTCCGCTGCAAAATCATAAAGACGTAAAGTTTCTACCTTACTTAAATTAGGGTCACTTTGAATAACTTCATCAACTTCCCGGTCTTTTATAAACTCAGCTAGCTCTTGGGCTGTTTCTAAAGAAAAATCGCGAATACGACGCACCACTTCAAAGCCAGAATATTTATTAGAAGAAAATTCAGCAATTAAATTATCTGCCGTTTTACTATTTCCCACTAGAACTATCCGACGAACACCAATACCGTAAATATATAATTTTCTTTGTAACCAATTTAAAAAAGAATGTATAAAAATTAAATAAACCATTGATAGCAGCCAACCAACTAAAACAATAAACCTGGAATCAAATAATTCCCGACGGAAAAAAATCATCACTGCAATAAGAGCTAAGCCCAAAGAACAACCTAAAATTATTCTAACTAGTTCTTTAGCCAGTGGAGTATTTTTTTTAGTCCGATAAAGCCCAGAAAAGAAAAAAATAGGCACCATGAGAAGTGATATAAGTGTTAGTGACCAAAGATAATTATTAAAAGGTAAATCAAAAATTATCGGACGAATACCCCGATAATACTCAGAAAAACGTATGAAGTAAGCGCTTAACCCGGCCAAAAAAATGGTTAAAAAATCAATTGGTACCAAAATGGTGGTAAAAAATAATTCAACTTTTTTTAATTTCATAGATATAACAAATTATTCAGGTCTAGGCGCTTTTATTGGCGCAAAAAATTGGTGTTAGCAGGGCAAGCTGTAAGCCGGATTCTGTCCATTAGAGTAAACTCTAATAGGATGATCATTTATCTGGTCCTACTGTTACCAATAGGATCTGGCGGACCACTTTTTTTCTTATTCAATTGAATAAGAATTTGTCCTTGCTCCAGGCAGGGTTTACCGCGAATCTAGCGTCACCGCTAGTCGAAAAAAGTAGCCAAACAAGTTGACACCCCCTTTCTTTTCACCTTTCGTTTCAGCAAGCTGAAACTAGTATAGTCTCTGTGGCACTTTCCCTAAGGTTACCCTTGGTGGACGTTATCCACTGCCCTTTTTGATGGAGTCCGGACTTTCCTCTTCATAATTATAAAAATTATAAAGCGATCATCCGCTTACCCTAATAACGATTATATCGTACTGTAAAAAAGCGAAAAAATCAAGTTTAAGTAGTAAAACAATCTTTTATTTAAAAAATTGACAAAAAACCTTAAAAACTGAGATTAATCTAAAAAAGGGCTCTAAAAGAACCCTTTTCTTCCCTTGCCGTCTCTCGACTAGACTTAGGCAACTATATTTATACAGCCGCTGACATTATTTAAAAGTATTATATTCGGTTAAAACCTGAGCTGGCGTTAAAGTTCCCGACCACACCTTAAGCTCGTCTAAAGAAGATGGGTAATTTTCCTTAACAATTTCTAAACCTTCTATTTTTTCGCCTGTTCTTAATTTAATTAATTGTTTCTCCATTTTTTTAACTCCATCTAAATAAAAACTTAGCAGATAACGATAAGAATCATAAGTTAAAACAACATGGTGCCACTGATTATCTGTCGGGAAGAGACTGTCGCCATAGTTTGTTAAATAACCACCATCACCATTAAAACCAAAACTAGGATTATAAATAGTTGGTGTTAGCGACATAATATTACCACTGTCTCCTTTTAACATTACTCTTGCTCTACCTTCGTTAGGACTTTCGGTATTTCGCCACCAATATGACAAAGATAAATCAGAAACCGATAAACTAGCTAAAGGTAAATTAATACTTTGACCAAGTTTTAAAGCACTACTATTTCTACCTTCCATATCCCAATGTTCAAGCATAAGGGGCATATCATCACTAGCTACTAAATCTTTAGTTATCAGGCCGGCATTTTCATCAAAACTCCAATAATGCTCTAGCTTAGCAGCCGTTTGCGCCGTCGGCCAATTATATGGATTAAATGGCTGATTTAATAAATTAATAGTATTAATTTCAGACGCCGGCAGAGATCTATCCCAAATTGATAATTCATCAATAGCGACTGGATCGGAATAATTACCACGAATTTCAAAGTAATCAAAAGTTGGCATTATTCCATTATAATGATAGGAATAAACTTCTTGGCCATCTAAATAAAGAGCCCAATAACCACCACTACGATTGACGACCACAGAAACCTGATGCCAAGCTAAATCATTAGGCCAAACCACATCATTTAAGCGACCTTCGGGGCCCGGAAAACCATAAACGGTAGTAAAATAAGGAGTAAATTCAATATAAGCTTGTTGTCCTGAACTAGCGGGATTAAAAAAATTAAGATAAAAAGCAAAGCTACTTTGAGTGTTGCGGTAATATAAATTTAAAGAAAATTGATTAGGATCGAGTGGACTACTAAAAATTGCTTTGGTACTAGAAGCATCATTATAACTTAAACTAGCGGCACAACCCCATTTTCCAGGTAACCATTTAGCTGGTCTTTTAAAATCAACGGGCGCGCTATCACTAATTTGTAACTCATTGGCAGCTGTTTCGCCATAACACTCATCAAAATGCCATAATTGAGTTAAGTTTTCCGAGTTAAGACCAGCCGGGCTTACAAATAAATCATGATTAATTGGATTATCTTCTGTTACTTGATTTTCTGACTCAATTAAAGCTAAATCATAAGGAACTAACAAAAAATCATCGCTGTTATCATCGCTGTCAAATAAACGAGGCCAAAATTCATGTAAACCGCCAGAAGATAATAATTCTAAAGTGGAAGTGGCACTCGCTTTACGCTCTAAAGCATAACCTTTTTTTAAAGCTGGTGCTGGCGCTCCTTCAAAATATTGGGCCGTGCCATAACCAACTTTATCAATAATATCCTCATCATCATCAGAAGAAATTGAAGCCGTTCCTAAATATAAAGTATAGGCATCATCTGTCCAAGAAAAAGTTGTTTTAGTAATAATGGCATCAGCTCTAGCTTTTATCTCAGAAGATGACGAATCTCTGGCTACTAAATAACTACCATAAGCTTTAATAATTGTTCCTCCGGGATAAACACCATCTACTTCATCACCAAAACGCATAATTAGAGTAGGGTCGCTACCGGTCTTGGCTTTTTCCAACCGATAACCAGCGGCCGCTAAATCAAAATCAATATTAGTCGTATTTACAATTTCCAACCAATCATCACTGTCGTTACTATATATTTTAGCTATTAAAACAATAGGAATTTCTGGCTCAGTTACTTCGGTGCTAGTTGTCACTGCCGGTGTTACAAATGGCGTAGTGCTTGGATAAATTATAACGGGAGTTGAACTAACATGATTTATTGTTGTGTTTGAAATTGGATGATTAGCCACTATAGTGCTAGTTGAACGATTACTTGTAACTGTAGTTGTCGTTGATGCAGCCACATTTGGCCTAACAGTAGTTCTGACCACGGAACTTATTTTTGGTACTACCGCAGCAACGGAACTACTACTAACCGGCGAAACAGAATTACTTATTTTAGAAACACTAACTACAGGAGTACTAATTTTTGGAGAACTTACCTTAGCAGAAATGTTAGTACTAGTAGCTTTGACCGCACTTGTTTTAGTCACCGGAGTTTGCGTAGTTGTTACTTTATTACTTGTTGTTTTTGTACTCGTTGCCTTTGTACTACTTGTTTTTGCACTACTTACTTTAGCGCTTGATGAAGCCGCTGAGTCTAAATTATCAACTGTATAATTATCAGCCAAAACTACACCACTATCAGGAAAAACCTTATCTTTAATCGCCACAAAACCAGTGACCACTTTACTGGCTAAATTTTTAACAGTAGATACTGGATTATTAATTAAACTCCATTTTAAAACTAAACCTAAAATTGGCGAATTACCTCTAATAACTGGTTCCGAAAATGATGAAGACAAAGTAATATCAACCACCACATCCTTTAAACTACTTTGTAAATATTGCGTATATGGTAAAAAAATATAACGATCACCGTCGCGTTCTAAACCAACGTCAAAACCAATTAATTCTGGCGCCGGAACAATCATGTTTTTCTTACGCGTAATTTTAGAATATTCTAAATTACTAGCAAAACAATCTCCATGAGAATTATAAACACTTTCCTTATCATAACCATCAGGAGTAATGTCTACGGCATAATAATCAGGATTATATTCTAAAGAATTTAAATTTGTGGGATTACTAATATTAGCACTTTCATAAACTTTTTCCGTTAAACCAACACAAGTCCACTGACCATTCTTAAATCCTTTTTGATATTTAAAATCAAAATCATAAGCTAAATTACTACTCGCTAAATTCTTAGCAATAGAAACTGCTTTAGCAATTTGTAATGGTGAAGCATTAATTGGCAAGCGAGCACCGACTAATTTTTCGCCCAAAGATTCGTTAATAAAATATTTAGCCGGCACTTTTATCGCTCCCTTAGGTTGCATCTCCACTATATAATCAATGCCATTTTCCTGACCAACATAAATAGCGCTATGACCGGAATAAATATGAGCCAACTTACCCTTTTCAGACAAAATTAAATCATCAGAATTATATCCATACATTTTTTCTTCACCTGAAGTTCGGTAAAGTAAGGTTCCGACTGGCATAGCTAGCGCTTGAGTTAATGGTAAAAATAAAATTGCCATTAATAAAAATAAAAAAGAAATAATCAACTTTTTCATATTTTTAAGCCAGCTAAGGGGTTGCTTGCTTTTATTTAATTTTAATTAGTAAAATAAGCATCCCAATCAGCTTGAGATAATTCCGGACTAGAAATCTTAAGTGTTCGGTAACGATTAACAATATCAATGGCAAAACTACGTTGAAAATCATCAAAATATTTGGTCCGATTTATTACATCAACTAATAAAACCTCACTAGCTTCAGGATAAAAAGAATAATAATCACTTAAAACCAAAATAGCCTGATCTTTTACGCGATGAGGATAATCACCTGATTCAAGTACTGATCGTAACTTATCTAAGTCACTAGCTTGATAAGATAATTGCTTATTTTCAATATTAGCTAGGAGAAAAAAAGCTTTATTTTTTAAATTCAGAGAATAATCTCCTAAAATAATATCCCAAATAAACTTAATAACAACTTGTTCATTTTTACCAATCAGCAAATTAAGTAAATTTTCCTTTTCTGAATCAGTAGAAGCAGTTTTAAAATTACCAATAATTTCACCATAAAATGAAATATCAACTAATTCCGGCCAAGCGCGTGCTAATTCAGCTCGCAAACTAAGAGAATTTTTAGGGTCATTATAGAATTCTTTTAATTTAAGAGAGGGTTCCTGTCCGCTTTCTCGCCAAATTTTTACCATTAAAATTCTAATCTCCGGTAAAACTTGAGGACTTATAATCACTCTTTCTAAATCTGGTAATAACTTTTCTTTTTCCGTTAATAAAATTTTAGAAATAATATTTTTATATAATAGCCTTTTAGTAGCACAATCATCTCGACAATAAAAACTTGTTTCCGAGGTGGCGGCTAATTTTTTAATCGCAATTTTGGCCCGTAATATTTCTGGATAATCGAGCCAGCTAGAACGAAATACTGGTAAAAACATCATGAGAAGTAAAACAAAACCAAATGAACCCGCTAAAATTAAATAATGTTTTTTAATAAACATTTTAAGACGTCGCCAAATTTTTTTTAATTTATTCATATTTTTTAGAGCCGTTTAATTTAAATTATAAAAATTAAACTAACTGTTAATGTGAATTTATAGTAGCAAACCACTCATTAAAACAACTTGAATAAAATATCAAAAAACTCCTAAAAGAAATATTTAATTTAATCTGGTTTTAAAGTATCTTTTGACAATCTAAAAAAATCTAACTAGAGAGTCAGATTTTAGAAAAAATAATAAATTACAAAACTTTTATTATAAAAAAACCGGACCCTTTTTAGAGGATCCGATTTTAGAAAAGTAATTTAAGTTTATTGCGCCATACTACTAGAAGAAGCGGCTGGTTTTTGAGCGTTAATCATAGAGGCTTGGAATAAAGCCGAATTAGCATTAATTTCGTCGCCCATTTGTTTATAAACTTCCGCTAAAAATAACCAAGCTTGCTCGTTACTAGATTGAAAAACAACTAATTGTTTAGCCATAATAAGCGCGTGCGTCCAATCTTTTCCTTTATAATAATAATCTAAAAGAGTTAAGAAGTCTTTAGACATCCCTAAAGTAACAGCTCCTTTTAAATCAATGCATTTATCGGCATTTAAATAAGCATTTTTAGTATCCTTATTTAAATTATAAACTCGATACAACTGACAATAAATATCCGGAAATTCAGGATTAAATTCAATCGTTTGGTTAATTACTGAAATAGCTTCAGGATACTTCTCCTTAGCCACTAGAAGGTTAGCCTTAAAGAAATAAACTGGAATACGCTCTGGGCTAGCACCAATAGATTTATCCACGGCTACAAGAGCATTATTATAATAAGTATCTAAAACATTCTCATCACTAAGTTTAAGACTAAAAGCAATCGCATTTATTTGGGCTACTTGTAATTGCATTAAACTATCTTGAGGATTATTAGAAACATTATCGTCTGCCAAAGAAATAACGTAATCAGCTACTTCTTTGCCCTGTTCAACCGGTAAACTTAAAATTATTCTCGGTTCAGAAATAACTGAATTAACTAAAGCATTTTTGCCATCACGATCAAGTGGGGTGTTATTTTTAAAGGCTTCTTTGTAAAGTGCCATACCCTCCATAATCTGCCCCTCAGATAATCGCGCATAGCTATTTATTACCCCCTGGAAGGTCTGCCAAGGCCTGATATTAAAATAGTTGCTTAGTATTAGAACTAAGATAAAACCGACGATAAGAGCGGTAAATTCGGGCATCTTTTTCTCAGTCTCCTTAAGCTCAATAACAGGGTTTACTAAATAATAAATATAAGCCAAAGAAACCATTAAACCGATATAAGTAACCAGTGAATCAAAAACGGCTAAATTTTGAATGAAGTAAGCGGTAAACAGACCAATTAAAATTATTGGCTCGAAATTATGACGATCATTTTTAAGTAAACGAAGTAAATAAATAGCCACCGCCACAAAAATACTAAGATAAGCCAAGAGCCCCACTAAACCAGTGGTTGAAGCAATGTCAATTAAATTATTATGAGCCCGATCAAAATAAGTATCACCTAAAGAATAGTTGTAAAACTTGGCATCAAAGTAACGATCAAAAACAATAGCGTAATTTCCAAAACCCACCCCTAGCCAAGGATGATTATGGAAATCTTTACCAGCTGCCTGCCAACTAATTAAACGAGTCTGGAAGGTTGATTTTTGAGAGGTTAAATTTCTTAAAAATGAATTTTGAAACCAAGCAGTATTTTGTTGAGAAAAAATTAAAACTAAAGCGACAATCGCTACCACCAAAGAACCCCAAGCGGCAATTTTTATTTTTTTACTTTGATGCATTACTCCAATCAAGAAAACAATAAGTAATACACTGATTCCTAAACCAATAATAGCCCCCGAGGTGCGAGTTTTAGCAAACTCAAACAACATGATAATCACTGGAACAAATAAGAGCCAACGCCAACTCTCTTTTTTAGCTCTAAAAAATAGTAGAGCACAAAAATATAAATTGAAAATAATATAACCACTGACATAGGCAGTATTACCAATTGTGCTATAAGCAATACCTGCTAAGCCTTTAATACTAACTAAAGTAGCAATGATTACTGAGGTAAGGAGTAAAATTTGCCAATCTTTATAAGACCTAAAAACTGTAATTAAAACTAGATATAAAAAGAAAAAGTGAATTATATGAAAAACACCCAACATTCTTTCAGCGTCACCCCAAAAACTGATAACTGGATCGACGCTAACAAAACAAGATAAAATAATTGCTCCTAAAAAAGAAATAAGGCCCCAAGTTATTAATGACTTTTTTGGTCTATAGGTCGGAAACTTCCAAATAAAAATTGCCCAAATTAAAAGCAAAAATTCAGTTAGCACATTAAAGCTAAGTTGCTTAGAGGTGATGTAAGGAAATAATAAATCCGAAAAAACAAAAAAAACAGTCATTAGCGAAGCCACAACTCCTAACTGAAGAATTCTAAGATAAAATTTTGAAGTCATAATAGTAAAAGATTATAAAGTGTAGGACTAATTAAATACTGGATATATTTTAGCATTAGTTTAGAAAAAAGCAAAAAATAAAGTAAAAACAAAAAGAGCCCCCGAAGGGGCTCTTTTGTAAACACTGGATCAATAAACTAAATAATATTAGTTAATTGACATAGTTTGAGTGTCAGATGGTAAACCATTGACTCTGTAACTATTAAACCAGTAATTGTTTGCATCAGTGTTAGAAGCACTATCAGTCCATGTTAATGAAGTGAAAGCAGGTGTTAACAAGGTACCAGCAGCATAAGCAGCTTCTGCTATGCTTGTGCTTACAGATTCACGGTTACTACCAGTAACAGTTGTTACAAGGATAACTTCAAAAGTCTTTGAAGTACCAGCAGCAACAATTTCTGGAGTAGTTGTACCGAAATCAACAAAGATTTGGGTAGCGGAAGTAGTAGAAGTAACAGCTTTAGCTACACCATTAACCTTAATAGCGTTAGAAGTGGTAGCTAATGTTACGCTAGCTGTCTTGGTGTAATCCAAGGCAATTCTACTAACTTTTACATCAGCATTAGAATCTGCAGTTACAGTGAATTTAGCAACTACGGAATTACCACTAGTTAAAGTAGTATTAGGTAATGCAAGTAAAGCAACTGTAGGAACAGTTTTTCTAATACGGAATTCGTTAGCAACTACAGATAAACCTGTAGTGTAAGTTAAATCACTATTTGAAGATTTAAACTTAACACTGTTAACTTGAAGTTTTAAGTAAGCATTGGTAGCGCTTTCGTCGTTATCAATGTTATTTAAAACAGCTTTAATTGTTAACTTCTTAGATCCATCAGCAGGAACAACGATAGCATTGTTATTAATAACAAACTTAGCCTCTCCATTGAAAGGAGTTACTGTATCGATCGCAGTTGAATTTCCTTCTACATATAATTTGTAAGAAGAAATTCTAGGATCGGTAGTAGTAATAGTAGATGTACCAGTAGTACTAGCATTAACAACTGTTAATTCAGTTACATTAGCACTATCATTTGTAGCAACTAACTTAAATTGAGCAACTGATTGTTCAACTGAAGGTTTAGAAGCTAAAATAGCGCTTACTGGAGAATCACCATCCTTAGTAATACCTAAAGTACCAGCACCTACAACAGTAAATTTAGCTGTTACTGGGGTACCAGAAACAGAAACTGTTTTACCACGAGAATCTTCAGCAGTAAATGTTGAAAGCATTTTAATAGAACCAGTAGCGGCAGTATCAATAGATCCTTTAAGTTCGATTGTCTTAGTTTGGTTATCAGCTACAGAAATAGATAATGAAGAGAAGGTGGCGCCGGTTGTACCAAAATCTTTAGTAGAACCAACTTGTACGCCGTCCATATATAACTTCATATCATAAATACTAGAAGCTAAAACAGTATTGTTAGTTGTTGAAGCGATATCAATTTGAGTGATTTTTACAGTGTCATTTGTAGCTTTAACTGTAAATTTACCTAAAGAAATATCAGATGTACCAATAACAACATTCTTATCAGAATAACCATCGCTGCGGATTGCTGACAAAGCAGCACCAGAAACAGTGATGCTAGCACCAGTAGCGGTACCAGTTATATCACCTTCAGCAACAGCATTTTGAGATAATACGTATTCTGGAGTATCTAATAAGTGAGAACTCTTGTTCAAACTTGCTTTAAATACAGCGGAAGTAGTAGTAGCATTTGATTTTACATCAACAGTAACCTTAATTTCATTGTCCCCCTTGTTTAAAGAAAGAGTTGATGAAAGAGTTGTGGTAGCTGCAGCTGTAATAGGGTCATAAGAATCAAGTAAAGCGCCGTTAACGTAAACCTTTACGTTTTCAAAAGCGTCTACATTTGAGAAATCAGTATTAATTCTCAAACCATCAGCTACGATAGCCTCATCAGCCTTTACATTAGCTAATAAAGCAACAACGGCCTTGGTTCCTTTGATAACTGTAACATCAGAAGGAGATGTGGATTTCTTAGAAACAGAAACTACGCCTGATTTGATAGTTAAGTTAGCAACTTGAACTAAAGATGCATCTTGCACTTTAACACCAAAACCATTTGTAAGTTCATTACCATTAAAATCTTCAATCTTATTTAATGATAGAACTACATTGTTACTTGTTGCAGTGTTTTCTTTAGCAATAACATCACCTTTAATAGCAAAAATCTGGTCACCATCATCTTTTAACATGGTTAAACCACCATTACTAAAGGTAAAAGTAATATATTTACCAGAAATAGCTGCAGTAGCTACTTTTTTACCATTATTTTCAAGATAGGCATTCATGATAACTTTAGCTAAATCTTCATCACCAGAATTTTTAAACATAGCGCTCTTTAGAACGATATCTCTAGTGTTTGAAGCAAAATTAACAGTAAATTTACCTAATTGAACGTTCTCGTCACCGACATTAACGTTTACAGCAGCGCCTCCTTCATCTAATAAAACTTCAGTAACGGAATAATCTGTTGGGGACATTAAATTTCCATTAATAGGGAAAGAACCGGAGATAGCGGCAGCAGTAGCACTAACTGCAGAAGCAGAAGCGATACTTAAACCAATATTACCAGAACCTGTATTAGTGGATGGGAAAGAAGCGATTAAATCTAAAGTAACTGTTTGACCAGCACCAACTGTTAGGGCTGGAGAGAAAGTCAAAATAGATTCATCATTGGAATTCATAGACTTCTTAGAAGCTACGATAGTACCATTTTGTTCTGCCCAAACTTTATCAATGTTAGTGTAAGCGGAAAGACCAATTCTTTTAACAGTAATAGAGTTAATAGTAACAGCACCATCATTAGCGGCAGTTAAGTTAACTTTAGCCATTGGGATGCGAGCACCATTTTTTGGAACAGAAGCGCCAGCTGGAGTAGCAGCACTTAAAGAAGCTGTTAAACCAGAACCGGTCACAATAGGACCTGTACCACCTACTTGAGCATCATAGTTTAAACTTTCAGCGCCTGTAACAGCATTTCCAGAAGCTGTAATAGTGTTGGAAATAGTGATTACATTAGCGAAGTTAAATCTATTTGCATTGAAAGCAGCTTCGTTAGCAATTGAACGATAGTTAGCGCCATCATATAAATAGACAGCACCTGAACCGGCATTCTTTACTAAAGTACCTGCAGGGATTTGACCATTAGCTAAAGCTGTACCAATAGTGTAGTTAGTAAAGAAAGCATCAGAAACATCGATAACTCTCTTTGCCCAATTTGCACCAAAGATAGCAATAGCATCAGCCTCACTAGAAATCTTTCTTAAAACACCGTTGGCTTCAACAGCGTAAACAGAAGGATCAGTTGTGATTTTAACTAATTTTGTACCAGGTCTTACCACAACGTTAGCTCCTAATGGATAAGATGCTAATTCTGAAGCAGAAATAGTAACTACACCACTAAAATCATTGTGCCAAGAGAAGAATACAGATTCACTAGGGAAAACATATCTCTTTCCATCGTTGCCTAAGAAATAAACAGCTGATAAGCCGTCCATTTTAATGAGATCACCAGCTTGAGGAGCAGCTGCATTGGCAAAAGAACCAATACCAGTCATTCCTAATACTGTTAATGTCATTACGCCGATGGTTAAGAATTTGCGTAAATTTTTCATATTTGTAATTAAGGATTCGAAAGTTGAATGTCCAAACAATTTTAGTCTGAACAATTCCTCTCTCGATATTTATTCGGTTTAAGCTACCATCTGAAAGATAGACCATTTAGGTACATCAATCGGAATCCCGCTTCCCTAATCGCGCTAGAATTGCGGACTAGTGAAAAGCTAAATCGATGTACACTTGGATATCTCACGATTTAAGCTTATCCCCGAATTTTTTTTGTTTTTAATAGAGCGAAACCAATCCTTTGCAGGACCCGACCCTTTACGGGGTTTCACTGATCGCATTTAGCAAGCTAAACGCAGATCTGTTAATTTATCTCACACCGTTTCACCAAATTAGATGATATTAATCTTCCAGAAAAGGGTGTCGAGATAAGAGATAAACTAACAGCTCGGCGCTTTGGCCTTTGTTACTTAATTAAATCATTTACTTCTTTTAATTTATCAAGAGCTTCAGTATATTTCTTTTCATCAAACAAAGTTTTTGCTTCTTCTAAAATTTTAGTTGTAGTAGAGGTAGTGGCGACAACAACTTCATTATTAACTTCAGTGCCTGCTAAAGAAACACCGGTCTCATCTTTCTTTAAAGTGGCGCTAAAAACTTCTGTACTGCCAGTAGCTGAACCGACTGTAGAAATTTCTTGTACAACTGGTTTTTCTAATCTAGCCACACTCTTTCGGACAGTCTTCATTTCTTTTTCAAACTTAACATTTAGGGCCGCAATTTCCTCTTTATTGTCAAAACTTGGATCAGCTAAAACAGTGGTTATATCCTGAGCATTACTAGCCGCAAATTGTCCGGCCATTTTGTCTCGATCATCGGAATTAAAAATAGTAGTTAATTTTGCTTGTTCAGAGATTTCCCGAGCGATATATAATGATTGGTTAGGTTTAGTCTTAGCTAAAAGTAAATGGCCGTAAGCGCTGGAAGTAACCACAAATAACATTAAAGAGGCTAAGGCAATAGCTGGAGCAGAGGCAGTTTTTAAAGCGCTCTGAAAATTGATAAAAAAAGATGACCAGGCCGACGAATTTGTCGCTCCGGAGTTAGAAATTTGGGTAAATAAAGAATCCCGATTAGCTTTTAACCAGCTAGTATCGGGTTTGATTTCTCTAAGATTACCTAATTTTTTGATAAGATCACGGTCAGTCATAAAATTATGTATTATTACGCTTTAATATACGTAATAAAAGAAAAAACGTTACAGTTGGCAACGTCTTCTCTTTTTTCTATTTGTTCTATTAATTTTTTTGATCTTCTTCGATTAAGTCTTTAAGCGCGGCTAGTGAACGATGCAGTAAAACCCGAATATTACCCTTAGTTTTACCAGTTACTTCACTAATTTCATCAATATTTAAATCATTTACGAACTTTAAAACAATTACCTCGCGGTATTCTTCCTTAAGTAAAGGTAATTTGCTCTTTATTCTATTTAAATCAGC
Source organism: uncultured Gammaproteobacteria bacterium (assembly GCA_964355275.1). Lineage (GTDB taxonomy): Bacteria > Patescibacteriota > Patescibacteriia > Patescibacteriales > UBA12465 > JAEZRQ01. The sequence continues at coordinate 43,977 of CAYHCB010000006.1, forward strand.
ATTTCGGTCCATATCAGCCTCTAAATCTTTGCCTTCATCAGCAATATCTATCGGATGAGCTTCATCATCTAAAGAAATTTCTAATTTATTACCAGTTTCCCGATAATAATCAACTATCGAGGTGCGTGCTATTTTATATAAAAGAGCTCTTAAAGTACTACTACTAGTTAAGCTATTATTTTGGATATGATTCCAAGTTTTTAAAAATATCATGGAAGTCAAATCTTTAGCTTCCTCAGACTCACCAACCTTAAAATAAACAAAACGATAGATATCGCCGGCAAAATCATCGTAAACCTTAATAAAAGCATCCTTGTCTTTATTTTTAAGACGACTTAAGGTTTGTTTGTCTTTAAATTTCTTAACCAGTGGTAATGACATCGGGTATTTAAATGTTTAAATTTTTTAATAAAAAATAAGGAAATTCACTATTTCCCTGCTATATTTTACTTTATTTGTGTCAAAATTCTAGCATAAGAAGTGATAAATAGCAAGAAAAGCCTAATCTTAAATTGTTTTTTTTTATCTCTTTATTATACGCTAAAAATATAAAAACTCTTCACTTCAAAATTAATAATACAAAACTCTTCGCTTGTTGATTTGGATATAGTTTTTAACATATACTCCTAGATTACCAGAAAGCGCAATATGTGCTGGCGCATTACCTGGCCATCTTGACTTTTAAATATAAAAGATTAACAATAAAAATACTTTAGTCTATGATATAATGGACTTAAATATTATTCTATGTTAGAAGAAAAAGAAATTATCTCACCGCTATGGTTTTCGGTTTCCTCTTCAGCTAAATTAGGTGGCGTTGATCCTAAGACTATTCGTCGTGCCATTAAAAATAATCCTGACTTAAAATATAAAATAGTAAAAGATCGTTATAAAATTGAACTTGGATCTCTGCTCTCTTTTTTAAATAAAAAAACCAAACTAAAAAACAAATTAAATAAAAATGGACTAGGACAATATCTATAAAAAAAATCACCCGATTCCGAAGGTGATTTTTTTATATAGAGGTTCGCTGTTTACAAATTATAGAACAGCATCTTTAACCGCTTTAGCTAAACGAAACTTAACCACAGTTTTAGCTGGGATTTTGATAGTTTCGCCAGTAGCTGGATTGCGGCCTTCACGAGCTTTTCTTTTAGCCTTTACTAACTTACCGAAACCTGGAACGATACATTCACCGTTCTTTTTTACTTCTTTGTAAGTCATGTCAGCAATAGTTTCTAAAAACATTGCTACTTCCTTCTTAGCATAACCAGTTGTTTCAGCTAAGTTGGCTACCATTTGGGCTTTTGTCATTTTAGACATAGTTGCATGGGGCTTTATGATAAGTAATTATTTTTTTAAAAAAAATAAATAAAAATCATTTCTGCCTAAATTATTTAATTAAAAATTTATTTTTAAAATACAAATTTTCAATTAACCTTTATTTACAAGAGTATTATATCACACGTAAAAATATTTGCCAATAAACAGGGGTCAAGCGATTAGAGATAAGACAAACACCTTATACTTGGGCCTTTACATTAAACAAAAATCAACTATAATTATACTAAATTATAAATTAATAATTATAACTGAATAATTTAATTAGCAAGATAGTACTTTAAATAAACCAAAAAAACCGAATAAACCATGAAAAGAAAAATTTTAATCGCCGACAGCGACGAAGTGTCACTTTTTTTCTACGGCATTATTTTAAGAAATTATGATCTTACTATGGTTCAAGATGGTGAGCGCGCCCTGGAAAAATTTATTGAAGAAGAACCGCACCTGGTGATTGTTAATCATAGTATAAGTACGCAGAATGGGTTTGAACTTACAAAAAATATTAAAAACCTAAATCAGACAATACCGGTGGTAATGGTTTCCTCTAGTATAACCACAGAAAAAAAAGCAATCAGCGCTGGTTGTGACGGCTTCTACACTAAGCCCATTCGGGCAGAAAAAATTATCGAAATTGTGAAAAACACTTTCGCAAAAAATTAACAGTTTTACAAAAAGCTGCAAAAAGATTGGACATAAATCCAATCTTTTTTTTGTTTATTTTAAATTGTAGGTGATGTTCATTTCAATAATTATTTCTTTAAGACCACCTGGTGTTTGCGGTGGCACATAGCCTGCCCCCATGCCACCCATACCGCCTTTATCATAAACCGGTGATGGCGCCTGAAGAGCATTTTCATACCAACCACTAATGTCATCTAATTCTACTCCAGCGGCATTAGCTAAAACTATTCCTTTAGCTTTAGCATCATTTATGGCCCGCAAACGAGCCGTTTGTTTTAAATCATTAATATTAGAAACATCGAAAGACAAACCACTTATTTGATTAGCGCCGGCTCGACTAGCAGCCGAAATAACTTTATTTAAATTATTGACATCTTGATTATAATTTTGCACTTTAACTATTAATTGTTCGTTAGCATTATAACCAGAAACCACTGATACATTATCCTTATAATCATACTGTGGGTACAAAGAATAATTTGAAGCCGAAATATCAGCCTCGGCTACTTTTTCGTTTTTAACGGCGGCAATAATTTTAGTCATTTTATAGTTTAATTGTCGCAGTGCTTCGTCAGCAGTTTTAGCTTTATCAATTTGAACACCTAAAGTTACAATCGCTAAATCTGGTTCATAAGAAACTTTACCTTGACCAGTTATAGTCACTTGGCGAAATTGTTGATTAACAATTTTATCTCTTAAAATAGAAACGATCACAGTGGCCACAATTCCTAAAACAAGAATTAAGATTATAATTGTTTTGGGACTACGCCAATTTAAATTTTCTCTTTCCATATTTTTAAAATTTATTTTTATTATATTAATATTATACCACTATATTATATTCTTTTTAAGTGGTTTAATTTTTAAATAGCTAAGTCTTTTGTTCTCTTCTAAACGTTCAATAGCATAACGTAACATTGTCCGTGGCATTTGACTGGCATATATATTTAAAAAATTACATAAAATAAGTTCATTACGTTTACCTAACTCTCTAAGCATCCAACCACCAGCTTTATGCATTAAGTCTTCGGGGTCATTAAGTAATTGTTTGGCTAGTGCTAAGACGTCCTGACTTTCTCCTTGACGAATAAAGGCCATCGTAGAAACCATCGCTAAACGTCTATCCCAAATATTTTTTGATTTAATTAAACGATATAAAATTTTACGCTCTTGAGGTTGACGAACTAAATAATCACCCATGATTTTATAAACTGACAAATCAACTAAATCCCAATTGTTAGCAGCGGCGCGATGTTTAATATAAAAAAGATAAATTTTTTTTCTTGCCCCATCACTTATGGCAGCTTGATATTTTTCGACTAAAATAATTAAAGCAATCAGTCTCAGTTCATGGACTTTATCAGCTAATAAAATAACTACGACAGCTAAACTTAAATTCTTAAACTCTTTAGCTAACAGCCTCATTTCTGGCACTGTTAAGCCCCAAAAGATATCGCCAGCACCATATTGCCCGGGACCAGTCTTAAAAAAATACTGAGAGTGGGCTGCTCGCTCAGGTGAGTATAATTTCTTTGTTTTGCTTATTAATTTGGCTAAATCAGTCATAGCTGTAACAATTTTACTTAATTTACGTATGCTATTTATAAAAGTATATTTAAAACATTAAATAAATCATCACCTTTCGGGAATTTTTTACCTTATTTTAGATAAACAGTTCCCGGAAGGGCGATAGTCATAAGGCTAATCACGAACTAGGATTGGTCCCCTAGTTTCCCCTTCTTTAAACAATAAATATATGTTTAGAGAAATCCTGGGATTCTTACTTGTTCTAGTAATCGTGAAATTTGCCCTCCCACAAGAGATTGGTGGCCTGGTAACGGAAATTTTACTTAAAATTTTAACTTTAGTAAAAGATGCCGTCAACCAAGTTGGCCCTTCTCTTTAAAAAATAAAAAGCTTTCCTAACAGAAAGCTTTTTTCCTTTTTAGTAGTGATATTCCTTATTATGAATAATAGTGGCTGCTCGATAAATTTGCTCAAATAAAACAACTCGGGCTAACTCATGAGGAAAAGTTAAAGGTGACAGTGAAATTTTAGGATAACTACTTTCTAGCTCTGGCGCAAAACCTAAGCTACCAGCAATTACAAAAACTATTTCTAAATTATCAATCTTGATCGCAAAATCATGAGAGTTAAAAAGTTTTCCATGTTCGGAGAGTAAATAAATTTGGGCCTCTTTTTTCCGTTCTAAAATAACCCTAATTCTATCCGCTTCTATTTTTTTGGCCTTCTCTTTAGTAGTAGCTGAAAAAGCTTCAGCTTTTACTTCTTCTATTTTTAAACGAGTATAAGGCTTAATTCTTTTTATATAAGACAAAGCAGCTTCGCTCAAATATGATTCTTTAATTTTGCCAACAGCAACAATGGTAATATTTAACATGTTTTAAAATTTTAGAAAACTTAAAAATATTAATCTGCTCTTATTCTATCAAAAATTTAAACAAGCGGCTAATAACAAATATTAATTACTAATACTACTTATTTATTGGCAAATGATTATAAAAATACTATAATATAATTATGAAAAAAATCATTCAAGAATTTAAAGAATTTGCCGTAAAAGGTAATGCTATAGAACTAGCCACAGCGGTGGTTATTGGCGGTGCTTTTGGTAAAATAGTTACCTCTTTAGTAAGTGATATTATAATGCCACTAGCTGGCGTATTTACTGGTGGCGGATCTTTCTCTGATTGGAAAATTATTTTAAAAGAAGCAAACGGTATAAAAACAGCTCTTACTTTAAATATCGGACTTTTTATCCAAAATATAATTGATTTCCTAATCATTGCTGCCGCAATATTTTTAATGATAAAATTACTTGCCAGACTCAAAGAACAACTTAAAAAAAGCAAAGCTGAAGAAGAAAAAATTGCCCCCGAGCCTAAACCAACTAAAGAACAGGAATTACTAATTGAAATTAGAGACTTATTAAAAAAATAAAAGAAACAAAAAAAGAGTCCTAAATAAATAGGGCTCTTTTGCTATATTTAATATAAAGAAAGCTTATTTAATGAAGGTTAAACTTTTAGCAATATTATCTATAACTAATTCTAAATCAGCTCTTTTTTCGCCATCATACCAAGCCATAAATGCATAAACCTTATTATTATTTATATAGGTATATCTTATTTCAGTTTGGCCGTCTTTAAAAGTTTTTTCCGGATTAGGATTAGCAATTACAGCGCCATCTAGAACCCAGATGCTTAAAGTAAAATCAGAACACTGGAAAATACCTTTATTAAAAAAACATGAACCAGGATATTTCAACTTTACCCCCATTTCCTCATCTTCATAGGTAAAAGTTTTTCTTTTTTCTTCTTGACTGACCGGTGGTAAATTATTTTTATTAGCGCTAATTGTTCCTGTTGCAGTTGAGGTGGCGCCAGTAACAGCAGAAGCATCTATCGGAACAGAACAGGTTGTGTTATTTAAACTAAGGGGCGGCGTCACGTCTGGTTTTATTTTTTCTCCACCAAGAAGTGAACAACCAGAAACTAAAAAGATAAGCGTTAATAAAGAAAGAAACCAGTATTTTTTCATAAAGGTAAATATATAATTTATTTATTTCTATATTATAGCACCAAAAGACCAGACCAGACTAATCCAGTAATAACTATTAAACTGGCAAAAATAATTCTAAAAATTAAACCAAAACGACCAGCTAACCACATCAGACCAATAAGCGGAAAACCAATCAGCGGCCAAAGGCTAGTTCCCTGTTTTAAATAATTTAAGCCATCGCGAGAAGCACCTTTTAAATCTTCATCACTAGGAAAAGCATGAGCGGCTACAGAAAAAGCTAACCATAAAAATATAATTCTCATATAAGAACCCTCATCAAAAATGTAAATAAAGTAAGCTAGAAAAAAAGCTACTAAGGAATTAAAAATAATCGGACCAGTGGCCACAAAAAAAGATTGAAGATAATTTCTTGGAGCCTCATGCATGACATAACCACTGGGATTTCCAAAACGAAAATAGACAGTTTTAATAACCTTTAAACCAGATATTTGGCAAAATATTTTATGAGCCCACTCATGAATAGCGACACCCGGAAAAGTTAAAAAGAAAAACATAAATATTATAATTATATAAACATTATAACATAGGCTAAATAAAAAAATCACCCCGCCTTAAAACGGAGTGATTTTAAAAATATTTTTTAAATTTATTTAATTGGAGTGGCTGGAATAACTGGTGCTACTGCCTTTACTGGAACTACTGGAGTAGCCGGACTAATATTTTGATTTAACATCGGACAAGAAAAATTTTGCGCTTGAAAAGTTTCTCCAGATATTTGAGCGCCACCATTTCTCATTGGACAGCCACCCTGAACTTGAGCTGCTGCTTCCATCTGACAACCGCCACCGTTAAATTTATTACCACGTTCCATTTGACTACCACCGCGTCTATCAAAATTAGTCATCATTTTAGAACCATAATTACCGCCCTCACGATAATAATCATTATTACCTCGATTTAAGTGAGAACCAAAACTAGCACCGATTGAAAAAATAGCAAAAACTATAATTGCTACTAGAAAAATCCGAACACACTTATGCCCCTTACAGTCACCATGATGACCACAAAAAGCATGCTTTTTATGCTCTTCTTTAGATTCTTCAATTTTTTCGCTTTCAATCTTGTCTTCTTCCATAGGATTTAAAATTAATTATATTTTATAAAATTTTTAGTTACTTATAGGTAATACGCAAAATACTTTTTTTTCTTCAAATTAATAAAGATACAAAAAAGGGCGGATAAAATCGCTTAAACCGCCCTTTCTATATAAATAATATATTGTTTTTTATTCTTTATTTAGCATCAAATTGACCACCCATTCCCATTCCCATTCCTCGCCCTTCACCTTTAGTGACGCCTAATTCTGTCATAATTGCATCAGCTTGCTGACGTAAGTTATGGGCTTCAACAAATCGACTAAAATTACTAGCATTAATGGTTTTTAAAATTGGGGCATTTGCTCCTTCAGCCGCTACCCAAGCATTATAATCATTAGCCGCTAAAGCAGTTTCAACGGCTGCCTTACGTACTTCTCGCTCAGCTTGATTAGCGGTTCGATTAGCTTCTCTTTCTCCCTGAGTCATACCATTTTCTAAATTATTAGCCCCTTTGTTCATTCTAAAATGAGAAGTGATATTAGCAACAGTGTTACCAGCTGAATTTTCTGTACCAGCTGCTAAAGTAGCCGAAGAAATTCCAGCAGCGCCAATAATTGTTAGCGCCAGTAAACCAAGAGCAAGTTGAGACTTTTTAATTTTTTTCATATATTTTTTAATTTTAATTTGTAAAGTAATTATTTGTTAGAACCGGTTCTGCTTAGTACTACGTCTTAAAATTATTTTTCTTCAAAAAAATCTCCTCAGTTTTAAATTGAAGAGATTTTTAAATAGATTATAAATATAACTAATCTTCTAAAGGTGGCGGCGGCAATAAATCACAAGGTCTATCTTTATTATCTTTATTCTTTTCACAATTTCTAGGCACCCCCTCTGGTCGTGGTCGTTTAAAAAATCCGCGACCTGGGCCAACTGCTAAAATTTCTTTAACCAAAAATTTATGATCACCAGTTTTTTCTCCCATTAACATAACGGGATAACCAACAACCATTTTTTCATCATCGTCATCACTAGAAAGTAAAGTTAACCAATCCTCTCCAGCACGATCAATTAGATGATACTCCAGGGGGCTAGGCTGAGAAATAACTAAACCAGATAAACGACCACCTTCTGGATTAGCCCAATAATTAAGTCTAGGATTAATAACTTTATCATATAAAGGAGCTCGTTCTCCTAAAATATCATCAATTACGCGATCAAGTCCAAAAGCATTAAGTATCCCGCCAAAAATTAAACTAACCGCAATAATTACTAAAATAACTTTGGCAGTAGAATATTTATAACCCTTTTTAGTATGTTTTACATAGTAATAAACTAATACAGCAAAAACAGCTAAACAAATTATCCAAAAGAATGGAATTATAAATAATAAAGCTTCCAAAAGATTGCCACCGGCACGACCGTAAACACCAGCATCTTCACTCCTTATCATAAAAAAAATAAGCGAAGTAGAAATTGCCCCTAGAGCCAAAGAAAAAATACCCAAAAACCAAATAAAGGAGTTCTTTAAAAGAAACTGCCATTTTGGTTTCGGCGATATTTTTAATTCTTTAATTTTGTGCAAAAAATTTTCGCCAAAATTTTTATCTTCTAAATTGCTCATATTTTAATTTGTTGTTTAATTAGCTCCCGTTTAAATTCACTTTTAGCTTTATTCATTAAAGATCCAACAGTACCAATTGGTTTCTTTATAATATCAGAAATTTCTTGATAGTTTTTTTCTTCTAAAAACTTTAAAACTAAAACTTCTCGATATTTTTCTGCTAAAGAATATAAAATTTTAGCGACTTTATCTTTTAAGTAAAGATTATCTATTTCATTTTCAATATTAAAGTTAAACATTATTTTACTGGCACTATCATCTTCTAGAGTAATGCTGTGTCCTTCCGCCCGAGCATTTAAACGACGATGTTGGCTTATTACCTGATTTCTCGCGACCGCATAAATCCAAGATGAGAATTTTAAATCAGTATCAAAATCATTTAGATTTAAATAAACTTTTAAAAATACGTCTTGTAATAAATCCTCAGCATCTTCATCTCTTACATTAGTTATCCGTCTAATATAATTAAAAAGTTTTGTCTTATAACGATTAATAATTAACACAAAATTATCCTGATTTTCCAGGGCTAATTTTACTATTTCTTCGTCGCTAAGTTGTTCTGTCACCTCTGGATTAATCATGTTTTTGTCTTTACTATTAATACGTAAAGATTTATAAATTCTTCAAACCTTCTTTAATATATTGCTTTAGCGACTGTTTTAGCCACTTCTTTATCAAAAGGATTAGGTAAAATGAGCTCTGGATTAGGACTGATAACTAAAGCTGCCAAGCTTTCAGCCGCTCGAGTAAGCATTAAATCAGTGATTTGTTTAACTTTATTATCTAAGGCTCCACGAAAAATACCTGGAAAAGCTAAAACATTATTAAGTTGGTTAGGAAAATCACTACGACCAGTCGCGACCACAAAAGCACCGGCTGATTTTGCAACATCGGGCATAATTTCAGGGACAGGATTAGCTAAAGCAAAAATAATTGGTTTTTCATTCATGCTTCTTAACATTTCTTCACTTAATATATTAGCGGCACTGACACCAATAAAAATATCACGCCCTTTCAAAGCTTCAACTAAAGTCTGAGTATTTTTCTCCTTATTAGTTCGCTCAGCGATTTCGGCTTTAGCCTCATTTAAATCTGGTCGACCAGAATATATCGCTCCTTTAGTATCGCAAACGATAATGTTTTTAAAACCATATTTTAATAATAAATCAGTAATTGCTAAGCCAGCCGCTCCGGCACCATTAACTAGTAATTTTGCCTCTTCTTTATTTAAACCCCGAAGTTTAATGGCGTTGATTAAACCGGCTAAAACAACTAAGGCGGTGCCGTGTTGGTCATCGTGCATCACTGGGATATTTAATTCTTGTTTTAAACGGGCTTCAATTTCAAAACAGCGCGGAGCAGAAATATCTTCTAAATTGATTCCTCCAAAATTAGGAGCCAAATATTTTACGGTTTTAATTATTTCTTCGGTATCTTGCGTATCTAAACAAATTGGAAAAGCATCAACTCCAGCAAAAGCTTTAAATAAAATACATTTACCTTCCATGACTGGTAAAGCTGCCTCAGGACCCAAATTGCCAAGTCCTAAAATAGCACTACCATCGCTTATTACCGCTACCATATTACCTTTCATGGTATGAGTTAAGGCAGCGGATTTGTCTTGAGCGATTAAACGACAAACCTCAGCAACGCCAGGGGTATAAGCCAAAGACAAATCTTCTTTATTCAAAAGTGGCACCTTACTCAGTATTTCCAATTTACCTTTATTTTTTTGATGTAAATTTAATGATTCTTGATAAACACTTAACATATTTTTATATTTATTTACGTAATTTATAAAACAGAATAGCGGCGGCCACTGAAACATTTAAAGATTCAATTTTATCAGAAATATCAATTTTGATAGTTTGACTAGCCATTTGACCAATTTCAGCGCTAACACCATGACTTTCATTGCCTAAAACTAAACAAAAATTATCAACCGGCTTAAGCTCATCTAAATCTAAACTGCCCCGTGAGCTAGTGACATACAGTGGTAATTTATTTTGTTTAAGCCAAGCGCCATTTTTATCTTCTAAAATATTTAATTTAAAAATAGAATCTTTAGCGGCGGCAATTGTCTTAGCATTATAAATATCCACACAAGTATCATCTAAAACTAAATTAGTAAAATTAAAAGCTAAAGCCGTACGCATAATAGTGCCTAAATTACCCGGATCACTGACACCATTTAAATAAATAACTGATTTGCTGGCAACTAAATCATTAACCGGAAATTTATAAATAGCCGTAATTCCCGAGGGTGTGTCTAATTGAGAATAATGACGATTAAGTGCTTCATCAATTATATAATAAGGGGCGTTAGAATTTTCTTGTAAAACTTGGAATTTATCAAGATGTCTAGTGATAAATTCAGCGGTCACAAATAAAACCTCAAAATCATAACCACTGGCTAAGGCGTCGCTAATAATTGTTAAGTTTTCTACGGTAAATTGTTTAAACTCATACCGGTATTTTTTAAGTGCCAGTTTGCCTAATAATTTGATTTGATTATTTTGTAAGCTAACAATGGTTTCTAGTTTTTTCATAATATTTTAATTTAAATTTTTAATCCAATTTTTAGCATTACCTAAAGTTAAATCTTTATTTTTCTTAAGAGGGGCAAAAAAATCGATTACCGAAATAATTTGATTATTATTTAATTTAGCTTGTAAATTAATTAAAGCTTTGCCAGGATTACTTTCATGGCTACAAAAAAGGGCTATTTTTTTATTTACTAAAATATTATTTGCTAAAAAGCTACGAATTGCTGGCACGTAATTAGCCGCCCAAACTGGCGTTCCAATAACAATTAAATCATAAATATTAAGATTATTATTTATTTTTTCAATTTCTGGCGATTCTTTCATAATTACCTGACGCCCACCCCATAAATATTTCAGGAAACTATCAGATTTTAATTCCTTTTTAAGATGTAAAACTAACAGATCGGCCCCCACTTCTTGAGCCATTGTTTCACTAAGAAGTTTAACATTACCATCTAAAGAGTAATAAATAATTAGCGTTTTCATAATATTTTAATTAATTATCTAAATGTAAATTTATAATCGATTCAGCAACCGTTAAACCATCAATAGCTGAAGAGACAATACCGCCAGCATAGCCAGCACCTTCACCACAAGGATAAAGACCTAAAATATTTGACTGACATTTTTCATTTCTCAGTAATCTAAGTGGCGCGGAACTTCTGGTTTCAATGCCGGTTAATAAGGCTTCTGGATCAGCAAACCCTTTAATTTTTTGAGCCATCAGGGGCAACGCTTTTTTTAAACTTCGAATTACATAATCAGGTAAACAGGCATCTAAAGATGTCAGTTTAACGCCTGGTAAATAAGTTGGTTTTACTTTACCAATTTTAAATGAAGGGCGACCCGCTAAAAAATCGCCAACTAGTTGCGCTGGGGCCTCATAATTTGAACCACCCATTTCATAGGCTTTTTGCTCCCAAAAACGCTGAAAATATAAACCAGCCAAAGGATCAGTAGAACTAAAATCACTAGGCATAACCGGAACTAGTAAAGCACTATTAGAATTAGCGCCGGCCTGTGAGTAAAGACTCATACCATTAGTGACTAATCCACCTAATTCTGAAGCGGCCGCAATAACATAACCACCGGGGCACATACAAAAAGTATAAACGGATCTTTCGCCAATTACATGCTCGACTAATTTATATTTAGCGCTGGAGAGTTTTGGATGACTACAAAAATTACCATATTGGGCGCTGTTAATATTTTCTCTTAAATGCTCAATGCGCAACCCAATCGCAAATGGTTTTGCCTGAATCTCGACTTGTTTTTCCTGAAGCATTTGGTAAGTGTCACGAGCGGAATGACCAGTGGCTAAAATAACTGAATCAGCTAAAATACGCTCCTTATCATTAAGGATAACAGCGACTATTTTCCCGTCCACAATTTCTAAATCGGTTAAACAAGTGTCAAAACGCACTTCCCCGCCCAATGAAATTATTTTTTGACGAATATTTTTTACTATTTTTCTTAAATTATCGGTGCCAATATGAGGCGTGGCGCTAGTTATTATTTCGCTAGGCGCCCCAGCCGCTACTAATTCCGAAAAAACATAACTTGATCTGGGATCATTTATTAAAGTATATAATTTACCATCAGAAAAAGTACCCGCCCCACCTTCGCCAAACTGAATATTAGATTCTTTATTTAAAATACCGGATTTAAAAAAGTTACTTACCGTTTCTGACCTTAAATCGACCTCCTGCCCACGTTCGATTAGAAAAGGTTGCAAACCAGCTGTAGCTAGAGCTAAAGCGGCAAATAAGCCGCTAGGGCCGCTACCGACAACGATTGGTCGATGGGAAGAGAGAGAAACTTTCTTTATTTCATAAATATAAGGAGTTACAATTCTCACGCGATGTCTGGGACTCCAGATTTTAATATCTTTTATATCTTTAACCTTAACGTCTACTGAATAAATAAAAAGTATCTGAGATTTTTTTCGGGAATCAATGGCTTTTTTAATAATCTTACAACTTATAATAGCTGATTCCGGTAAAGCTAAAATTACCCCTATTTTATCTTTAAGCAAATCCTCGTCGTCTTCCAAGTCTAAACTTATTTCTTCAATTCTAATTAAATTATTCATACTTAAAACATTATTTCTACTCTAAATATTACCTTGACTTACTTTAATATGCAATCTCTTTAAAAAGTGTAACAAATACAATATTTTTACGTATTATTATATGTAAAATATGAAAAAGATGCAGAGCTTACAACCCATGTGGTCAAATTTACAAGCCTTATATAAGGACTGTTTTGCTTATGGTATCGTCACTGACCACCGAGCTGATTGGGCTTTAGCTATGTATTATCAACAACCAGAAAAAAGTTTAAAGACTATTCGGAGGAATCCCGGATAGGAACAAAAAAAATGTTGCTAACAAGTTAAATCCCTCGGCTCAATTCGATCCGAGGGATTTTTTTGTCAAAAAAGTATTTCTTGAATTTTTACTAACCGTTCATTAAAAACCAAAAACCATGAAAACACTAAACATTAACCCAATTATTGCGACTTATCTGCTATTTAACGGCTTATTTTCGTTCGCCATCTCCTGCTCATTTGTCACCTATGTACCATTTCTTGCAGAAAAAGGAATGAATCTGTGGCAAATAAATCTGATTAATGCTTCCTTCATGTGCTCTATTGTCCTGGCGGAAATGCCTACTGGTAGCTTCGCTGATCGTTTTGGCAGACATCATAGTCTGGCAATTAGTTGTTTTTTACTAGCGGCTAGTTTTCTAGTTTACTATTTATCTAACTCCTTCTATTTATTCATTTTAGCCGAATTAATTGGCGCCATTGGCCAAACATTTTCCTCTGGAGCAGCCGAAGCTTGGTTAGTTGATTCTTTAAAAAAAAGAGACGAACAACACTTAGAAGATAAAGCTTTTAGACAGGAGGCGGTCAGCAAACCAATCGGAACGATTGTTGGTTGTCTGTTGGGTGGTGCTTTAGGAGGTGTAGACTTAAGTATTCCCTGGTTAATGTCGGCTTTATTTATCTTTATTACTGGCCTCTTAGCTTTCTTTTTTATTAAAGAAAATTATGCGACAGAAATGGTCGCTAATCGGAAAAATAGTTTAAGTAAACAAATAAATGAGGCTTGGCATTACGGCGTTAAAAATAAAGAATTACTCTATATTATGGGATTCGGCTCTTTAATCGCTTTTTCTATCCAAGCACTTAACATGCAATGGACCCTACTATTTAAAGACAATTACAATTTTAGTTCTTTAGAACTAGGATACTTATTTGTCGGCATTTCACTAACCGCTGCCTTAGGCGGATTATTCTCTAAACTCCTTAAAAAATGGTTTAAAAACGAAAAATTAGCCATTGTTATCCCCCAGCTTATCACCGCCTTAGCGATTATCATTTGCTCTCAGGTAAGCGGCTTATTCCTAGCTATAAGTGCTTTTTTATTACATGAGTTTGGGCGCGGTATTTTTAGCCCGCTTAAACAAAGCTATGTGAATAAACGCTTAGTTTCTGATAAACGAGCTACCCTTCTATCCCTAGAATCTATGTTTATTAAATTAGGCGCTTTCTCGGGATTACTGGCCAGCGGTTTTCTAGCCGAAAACTATTCAATTAGCTGGACCTGGTTATTTTCTGGAGTATCTCTGGCGGTTGGCACTATTATTTTTATAATAAACACCAAAAAAACAGCCCCCGTCGAGATAAGGTCTGATTAAAAAAAAGACCCAAGAATAATCTTGGGTCCTTTTTAAATATTTAAATTTAATAATTAATAAAAATATTTAAGAAAATAATTAAACACGGCATAAATTATTGCTAAAGATGAAAAAACAAAAATAGCAATATAATTCCACTTAGCCAAACTAGTACTTAGCCCTCTAAGTATATAAACTAAGGCATCTTTTTCTTCTTGATTAAGTGTTTGCCCGGACTCTATTTTAGTTGTTAAGTTTAATTTTTCAATGAGTAAATCACGACGATTTTCCACTGACCAACGATGGCCAAAAAACCAAACAAAACCGACAGTGCCTACGTACCAAGAGACATCTAGCCAAAAAAGACTATAGTCACTGAAAACTATAACTAAACGATAAGATATGGTTGCAATAACACCAACTATAAATATTAAAATACGATAAGCAGAGTGATTAAGTTTTGGCATATGATTATTTTATATTATATAAAAATAAATTTTTTTATTATTTAAGAAAATAGTATTATCTGGTTTTAAATTGGGCAATGAAAAAGTTTGACTGATTATCTGGGTTCCCTTTTTACATTCCTTGATAATTTTATTTTCCAGCTGAATCATTATATTATTATTTAAATAGCAATAAATAATATCAGCTGTTTGTAAATTAAGTTTTAATAAATCTTTATTAAGTAATTTTATTTTGCTGCCTTGTAATTTTAATCTAAACTTATTAATAAAATAAATACTAAATAAATTTTCAACACCAATTAATTCTGTTGTTGGATAAATAGTCTCTATTTTTCTTAAAAATCTAGCCCGCCCACAACCTATCTCATAAACAACGGCGCCATCTTTTATTTTAATTAAACTAATTATTTTAGCTATACTTTCTAATTTAGTAGAGAGAAATGGTGGATAATTAAAAAAGATAATATTATAGAATTGTGAAACAAAAAAGATAAAATAAACCAACAAAACAAAAAAGATAAAAAACAATAATACTATCATAAATATTAATCACATTTTAAAGGGTATTAAAATAAGTTTACTATTTTATTATATACCAACAAGCCAAAGATGTTAAATTTAAAAAAGAAGGTAATTTATATTATCCCCTTTCGCTAGAATGTTTAAACCGAGTAAGCAAACGGAATTATTGCTCGTTTTTTTAAATGTAAAACTAATAAACACAAACAAAACAACCCTCTAAAAAGATGGATTGTTTAAAGTTATCTAGAAATTTATTTACTTTTTCTTTTTCTTGCTTGCTCTTTCCTCAAGCATCACCCGTTTGATTTCTAAACGTTTTTTAGTTTTAGGAGAGTTAGATTTTTTACCTTTACCGACTCCTGTGGTTCGTTTTGCCATAAAAATATTTAATAAATAATAGTAATCTTAACCTATTTTTAAAATAAAATCAAATTAACCCTTTGTTCTCGCTTATTTTATCATTATTTGTTTAATAATCGCCTTTTTTCTATAAGGGCAATAAAAAAAATAGGTTAAAATAACCTATTTTTAGTAAGAGAGTAATAGAATATAACAATTAGAAACCAAGATTATTGGATTTTAAAGTTAAATCAAAAATAGTTATAAAAAAAATAATGGTTACAATAATACCAGCAATAAAGCCAGACAAAGAAGATGCTAAAACGCGACCCAATTTCCATTTAAAATTTTTATTATCGTTAGAAACAAAATCGTCAAATGATTTTTCCATAAAAATTATTTTTAATAAATTAATATTTACTTTTTAATATTTAGCACTTTTATATTTTAACATATTTTATAAATATTTTCAATATTTTAAATATTTGAAATTAGCGTTTCCTATTTTTACTACCCAATAAAGATTTTAATTTATATTTAATTAACTACTACTCCTTTGTGTTATATTTTCTAATAGCCTCAATAATCTCTTTTCTAGATTGAATTGCCTCTTCTCTCTTTTTTTTATCAGTCGCTATTTCTGAATAAATATGACTAGTACTTTTTTCAACTAAAGTGCCCTCGCCAAATGGACTGCAGCCGCGACTCGGACCTTTATCTAGAATTTCTTCACCCACTAATAAATCTGGGGTAACCGCGGCTCCAGGCTCTTGATAGCGTGATTTTATAGCTGCAAAACGAACATCTAAAAAACCATTCTTATTAAAAAACTCTTTTATAGGTAGCAAAGAGGCTCCAGTATGGATGCAAGCATCAAAAATTAAAAGCGGCTGATCTTTGGCAGTGTTTAAATCTTTATAGACCTGAGCAAATTCTTCAATAACAGCTTCATCTTCTTGATACTGAAAACCCGAAGGATTCAGAAAATAATAATTTGGCTCCTTTAAATCGGGAAAGTTTAGTTTCCAGTACTCCTTAATACCAATATAAAAATTGCGAGCTTTCCGATCAATCAAGGCTAAATTGGGAATCTTTTCTGACTTTAAATAATTCGCCACCTCTTTACTAAAAACATAAATTTCTTCTAAATTACGTTCTTTTTTAAAGATTTCATTCTTAGCTGGGTCAGTTATTTGATTAAAATCGGCTTTAAATTCGTGAAACATATTAATAGGATTACATAAGTAAATACAGGTCAAAAATACCCTCTTCTTCTGTTTGGATTCTAATATTTAACACATCTACTATTTCTAATAACTCATCTTTAAAGGTTGAAGATGAGACTTTAAGCAATTCTGGTGTTTCATATTTATTTAAAAAACTTATAACTACTTTAGCTATCTCTTCCATTTTAAAAATAAATTTTTTAGTCTCATTAACATCCGCCCCATTTTAATTTTTTTATCTAAAAAATCAGGATAAAGTTCTTTATTCTCAAGAGCTAAATGATTAAGTAAATCAACCTTAAATTTTGCTAAAGCTGAAATTACTAACAAATCTTTTTTATCACTGATTAAATCAAAATTTTCTAAAGCTAAAGTTAAATCTTCCTTAAGCAAAATATGCTGATTTTTTAGATTTATAATTAATTCATTGGGACTCATATTTTTTGTTATTTTAATAATATTATTATATCACATTGGTTATTTTGAAAAAAATAAAGATAAGGTTAAATACTTTATTTTTTAGTATTTGATTTTACAATGAAAAAATGTTTAATAAGCTCAATTATAAAGATATTAATTATTGAGGCAATAAAGATTAAAAACCAACTGAACATAGACAGTGGAACAGTCCCAATGATTCTTTGAAGTGGGGCCCAATATATAGCTAAACATAATAAAAACAAACTCACCGCAAAAGCTCCCAGTAAATAAGGGTTGTGTCCATGTTTAATTTTATAAATTGGGATAGTTAAACTTCTTAAACTGAAAATTCCAGAAATTGATTTAAATCCTAAAAGGGTGAAGAAAAAAGTGCGTAAATAATTAATATCCCAACCAAAAAGAGCTTGATTGCTATAAAGATAGAAAAATAACATTAAAATCGCAAAATCTCTAATTAGCCCCAGCCAAATAATAATTACCTTCATTTCCCTGTTTACAATTGGTTCACTTTTTTTAAGCGGTTTAGCCGTCATGACATCTTTATCGCTATTTTCAAAAGCTAAGGAAAAATTAGGAAAACCATCATTAATAATATTAACCCATAGAATCTGCGCCGGTAAAATTGGTAATGGTGTGCCTAAAACTATCGAGCCCACAATTAAAAATATTTCCGAAAAAGAATCAGAGATTAAATAAGTAACTGACTTTCTTATATTATTAAAAATAACGCGGCCTTCGCGTACTGCCGCCACAATGACTTTAAAATTATCATCAAGTAAAACGATATCAGAATTTTCTTTAGCTACATCAGTACCCGAGCCCAAACAAACTCCAATATCGGCCGTTTTTAAAGCAGGGGAATCATTTAGACCGTCACCAGTCATGGCCACCACCTCCCCGTTAGCTTGCAAAGCTTGTACAATTTTTAATTTATTTTCTGGGCTAACACGAGCATAAATATTATGGGTTTTAACCATGATTCTTAAGGCCTCATCAGTGGTTCTGTCTAATTCTTCTCCGGTAACTATATCATCTACAGTATCAGTAAAACCAACTTCTTTAGCAATCGCATGAGCTGTCAGAGGATGATCACCGGTAATAATTATCGGGCGAATACCAGCCTGACGGCACAAAGATATGGTTTCCTTAGCATCCACCCGTAAAGGATCTTTAAAAGCAATAAAGCCAACAAATACCAAATCATTATCAATGCCCGTCCAATCTTTTGTCTCTTGTTCAATGGACCAAGGCAAGGTGTCAATCTTTTTATAGGCTAAAGCGATTAATCTTAAACCACGGCCAGTTAATTCTTCGGCTCGATTTAATAATTTAATTTGTTCATTTTTTGTTAATTCTTTAGAAACACCTTCGGCTAAATATTTAGCCGATTTAGCAATAATTCTTTCCGGGGCCCCTTTCTCGTATAAAACATAATTACCCCCAGATAAAGAATGAAGAGTGATCATGAACTTATTATCACTACTAAAAGGTAACTCACCTATCTTCGGTTCTTTTTTAAGAAGATCTTCTCTATCTATACCGATTTCTTGTCCAATTTTTAAAAGGGCGACTTCTATTGGTAGACCAATAATTTTTTCGTCATGCAAGTCATCGGCTTTTTCTAATATAGCATTATTACATAACAGACCGATTTCTAAAGTGCGAAAAAAATTAACTAACTCTTCTTTTTTAGAACGACTAGTAATATCTATTGGTGTAAGCTCTTTATCGCCAATAATAAATCTAGCAACTTGCATTACACCTTCAGTTAAAGTTCCCGTCTTATCCGTACAAATAACAGTGACTGAACCTAAAGTTTCCACTGCTAATAATTTTCTGGTTAAAGCTTTTTGTTTTAAAATTTGCTTCATGCCTAAAGTTAAAATGACCGTCACGGCCACCACTAAACCCTCTGGCACAGCCGCCACAGCCACAGCAATCGCCGTTAAAAAGATATCAAAAAAATTACGTCCCTGAATTAAACCAAAGATAACTATTAAAATACTAGCGGCAATAGCAATTAAACTTATAAATTTTGAAAGTTGGGAAAGGCGCATTTGAAGAGGAGTTCGCCCCTCTTTCGTTTGACGCACCATATCAGAAATTTTTCCTAATTCAGTGTGCTGCCCTTTAGCAACCACGACTGCTTCACCGTTACCGCTAACGACCACCGTTCCAGAATAAACCATATTTTTTCGATCGGCTAAACCTGTGTTTTCTGGTAATACTTTAGTATGTTTAAATATTGGGTTAGATTCACCAGTTAAACTAGCTTCATTGATTTGTAAATCAATACTTTTAATTACGCGGCAATCAACCGGAATTTTTTCTCCGGCACGTAAAATTAAAATATCACCGACTACAACTTCTGAGCTATTAATTTCCCGATCAACACCAGCGCGACGAACAATTGTTTTGTGTTCCACTAATTTCTTTAATTGATTTAAAGTATTGTTAGCTTTATTCTCCTGAAAAAAACCAATCACCGCATTAATTAAAACCGCACCAAAAACGATTTGGGCTTCTAGCGACCGGCCAATTGCTATAGAAATACCGCCAGCAACTAATAAAAGAATAATTAAAGGATTTTTAAATTGATTAAAAAAAATAAAAAATTTACCAAGTGGTTTAACTCCGACTAATTTATTAGGACCATTTTTTTCTAAAAGATGTCGAGCCGTTAGATCACTTAATCCTTGAGATGAACTTTTTACGTGCTCAAAACAGTCGCTGATAGAGAGATTATGGAATAACAACATAAATCAAAAATTAAAAATAATAATAAAGCGATTTTATCTTTTTATTATATCATAATTTAATAATATAGGCGTAATAAGGCTATTTTTTAATAAAAAAACCAGGGAGATGTTCTTCCCTGGTCGCTAAATTGTTTTTAACCTAATAAGATTATTTGTACTGATTTAAAAAATGGGATTTGAGAATTTTTTAGCTAATTGATTAGCATCGGAGGAGCTCTTGCCGTAAGTTTGCTGAAAATTTTCAACAAGATCTTGTTCGGTCTCAAAACCGGAATAAACTATCTTCCCGTTTGCGACAACTTTTTCAAAAATTTTGAAGAATTTTTTCTCTTTAATTAGTAGGCTCGAATCTGAATCACGACAATCAGTAATTTTGACTTGCCATGATTTCATGGATTTACCATCACCGGTGGGATTTGGCACGTTATAGTCGTTAATCATTTCGCGGGAGAATTCAACGCTTTCAGCACCGGACTTGATAATAATAAGATCTTCTTCGTCCTCATTTATTGGAAACGATACACCAGGCAAAAAGTTAAACATTACCGTGTCCCCTTGATAAGTAACCTGGCCATTAAGCAACATGGCATATTCTTCTTTGGGGTCGGCAAAACGACTAAACAGTCTTTCGGAGGCCTCATCATAAGAATAATAGGAAAAAAACGAAGCGGCGGTAATTCCACCAATTACGACAAACATTAAAGAAACAATCATCAATCTTTTCATAGGTTTCTGGTTTAAATTGTTAAATTACTTTTTTTTATTTTCGACTAATTTCTAACTTAATTAGTATACAACAAAATAACATAATTGTCAATTATTACAGTTGCTTAGTCATTATAAATGGCTAATATTAATTTTATTTATGAATAATTGATAAAATAATACTTAGCTTGAGTAAATAAGTATTAAATATGACAATCTAAAATTAAAGAAAAACTATTATCAGAATATTGTTTTAATATTTTTTTAAATTCATCTTTCCAATTACCAGTGTCACCTGTTGATCTTATACGTGATAAGTCTGGCAGTATAATTGAATCCGGAAACCTATCATATCCATCTACATAATTTAACAGATTATCGGTCATATCTAAATCAAAAACATGGTAAGAATCAAAAAAATTTAATTTTTTCAAAGGTTTATCAATTTTTTTTACACACTCTGCAATCAAACCAGTTTTAAAAAGAGTGGTCATTAGATAAACGCCTTTTTCGTCCACTCCAGATTCATAAGAACTTAGCTCTGCCAGTGATTTCGCAATTGAGTAATTATCATTCATGTCGGTGCCTGGGATAAGACTAGCGGATTTTATTATTAAATCGGTAGGATAAGTCTTAGATTTTTCGGGCAACTTTTTTTTAATATTACTTAAAGTTTTTTGGCTAGCCTGAATAATAACAATAGTTGTAAACTTCATAGATTAATTATTTATTATTAAAAATAAATTTAAAAATTAAATAAGCGAAAAATTAATTAAAATAATGCCCAAGCAGCTTATTTATTTAATTTAGAAACTCTTACCGGCAACGGAATAAAAACACTAGTTCTTTTTTTATACTCTAAAAACTCTGGATTTTCTGCCATTTTCTTTTCAAGCAACGGAATACCAGAAATCTTAAGAATTAAAATTGTTATAGTAAGTGGTCCAATAACACTTAACCAAGCGTTTGGTGTATTAACTGCAATTAACCATAGACCCCACCACTGTGCTACTTCACCAAAATAATTAGGATGCCTGGTATATCGCCATAAACCATTTTGCATCAAATGACCTTTGTTAATTGGATTTAAAATAAAACTCCTTAGTTGGGCATCTCCAACTACTTCAAAGAAAAATCCTGTTAGCCAAACCAATATACCAAGGCCATCGATAAAATTAAGATCTGCGCCGGTATTTTTGTTAATAAATAATACGGGTAATATAATTAAATATAAAAGTGCTCCTTGAAGAAGATAAATTTGTAAATAAGAACGAATATAAAACCAACTTCCCCATTCTTTTCGCCAAGCTAAATATCTATAATCTTCAGTTTTTCCTTTATTGCGACTATGAATATGCCAAGCGAGACGAAGCCCCCAGATACTAACCAAAATATTTACCAAAAGACTTCTGATACTAAAATTTTCGGCCAAAAAAAATGATAACCAGGCTATAAGCATAAAACCAATGCCCCAAGCAATGTCAGCTACATCATTTCTTTTTTTAAATAAAGAAAGAATAAACCAAAAACTCATGTAAACAAAAAGTGCGCTGGCTAAAATTATATAATAATTCATAAACCAATTTTAGTAGCTATAAAATAAGTAATCACTGAGACAGACGCTGCTAAAGTTGTTCCCCAGAGCAAATCAACAAATGTCACTAAAATAGGCCAATTTGAAATAGTGGCTAAATTAGTTAAATCATAAGTTGCATAAGTAATTAAGCCAAATAGCGCCCCTAATAAAAGTGCTTGTTGCCAGGAATTTTTATCAAGCGCTGGAGTGATAACAAATAAAACTAAACCAACGATGAAAATTAAGTAAAAAATTATGGCTGCCGTCCAATTAACATTTGTCTTCATTAAAAAGCCGATTTGTTTAGAATAGAAACCTTTAGCGACTAAGCCGAGCCAAATCATATCAATAGCCAAAAAAACTGGTAAAGCAATAAGATAAATTTTTATAAACATATTATTTATTTTTATAAATTAGTTTTCCGATAAAAAAGCCAAACAATAATAAACATAAAATTACGGTCGCGATAACACTGGGATATTGTCCGTTAAAGCCGTTAACGGATAAATGTTTAAGTAAGATTCCGAGATACGCCCATATAAGTACTAAACCATACAAAATATTGTTATCTTTACGCATTCGCAGAATTCCAATTAATGCCCCAACGAGTAAAATGATGCTTGTCCAGATAAAGTCAGAGATGCCAAATCCATTCCAGTCGAGACTAACTAAAAAAACCGTAATATTGGCAATCGCCGCTACAGTAATCCAGCCAAAATACAAACTAAAAGGTGCCCCAATGAAAAGTTTTTCCAAAGAAGAAAATTTTTGTATACGGATAATGTCGGCAATTTTAATAAGAAGCAAAAGTAGCGCCAACATAATAATAACCGAAAGACCAAGATAATCGTAGTGCCAAGAAAAAATCCACAAAATATTAGCTAGTGATGTGGCGATAAAAAGAGGATTAATTTTATTAAAAAGTTCATCATTTTTTTGATTACTTTTTATAAACTGATACAGCACATACCCTGCTAAAAATAGGTAAATTAGACCCCAAATAGAAAACGTTAAACCAGCCGGCGCAAATAAATTTGGATAAGCATCTGATATTTCACCGGTGCCGCGATTATTAATGGGAAGACTATTAGCTAAAAAATTTACAAAGACCATAGCGACATAGGCAATTCCCGCAAAAATTTTTATAATCATGTTTTTCATAATTTTATTTTATAAATTATTAAAATTATTTTATATAACTATCGAAATAAATAGCATGGCAAGTGTAGCCCTCGGGATTTTTTTGTAAATAACTTTGATGATAATCTTCTGCCTGATAAAACATTTTTAATGGCTCAAGTGATGTTACTAAAGGACTCGGCCATCTTTTTGATTTATTTACAATTTCAATAAAATTTTCCGCTTCCTTTTTCTCTTCATCGTTTCCGTAAAAAATTGCTGATCGGTAAGAAGTGCCAATGTCATTACCTTGTTGATTTAAAGTAGTAGGGTTATGAATCTGAAAAAAGAAATCGAGAAGATTTTTATATGATGTCGTAGTTGAGTCATATTCTATCTCTACAGCTTCAGCGTGACCAGGATGATTTTCGTATACCGGGTTTTCGTTTGTACCACCAGTATAACCAACTACAGTCTTAACAACTCCCGGTTGAGTTCTAATTAATTCCTCAAGTCCCCAAAAACAGCCGCCAGCTAATACAATTTTTTTAGTCATAATAATTATTTGCCAGAAATAAATTTTATTGAAATAGAGTTTACACAATGGCGAATATTTTTATCTGTTAACTGTTCACCAGAAAATATGTGCCCCAAATGACCACCACACCGAGCACAACTTATCTCAGTTCTTAGACCATCAGTATCTAAACTTTTAATTACAGCGCCCTTTATTTCGTTATCAAAACTTGGCCAACCACAACTGGACTTAAATTTATCTTCAGAATTATAAAGTGGTGCCTCGCACTGACGACAAACATAAAGACCATTTGCTGTGTTGTTTAGGTATTGCCCAGAAAAAGGCATTTCTGTGCCTTTATTAATTATCACTCTTTTTTCTTCTGCAGATAATATATTCATCCTATTAATTTTAAATTTATTTTACTTCAATTAGCACTTCGTTTCGCATCATCCATGGTGGTGTCCACGGTGCATTATAGCCGGCGTAGGCAGTGTTCCCTGTCGATATAATTCCATCACGAGCAAGTGACAAAAGTAATTTTTCTTGCATACGTTTAATCCGTGCATCTGAGGGGTACCAGAAAAATCGCATAACGCCATATTTCTTAAGAGGAATCGTTACTATTTCTACTCGAGAATCATTTGGTTTTGGTAATGTTTCAAGTTTATAAGAGCGAGGCATACCAAAAGATATCACCTGTAAATTGCCATCGGCTGTTACCACTACTGGCGCTGTCATGGAGATATTTTCTGACGCCTTAGAGTTGTCTCCTTTTTGAGATAATACGGGCGCAGTCATAGCAATACTTTCTTTTTTTGTATTTCCACCAAAGATGTATCCCGCTACAATTCTAAAACCTTGGTTCATGGCCTCTCCATGCTCCCCTTGTACCTTTGTTTGCGCCACAATATGCGCCGGATACTCTCTTATTTCGTAACCATTAACTTTATTTACCACTTTATAATCAGCGCGTTCGACATTAGAACCCAAAAAGCCCCAGATAGACCAGAGCAAAGCGATAACCGCAAGAATAATTAGGATATTAATCATATTAATATTATATCACATCTTAAGTTCCAAAACAGTAACTAAGATTATAATTAATATTGATTAATAAATGGAGAGTTAATCTTTAAAATATTTACCCCCTCTTTAAATAAACTTTTACGAAACTACTTTTAAGTTCAGCAGCTTTAGTTGATAAACTTTCAATATTTCCTGTTTTAGCTAGATTTAATAATGTTTCCAGATTATTTCTAATTAGCTTAATTTCATCATCATTGGCCACTTCCTCAATGGTTATAAGTTTATCATTAGCATCAATGTATGTTTGAATCACTCCAGCTGGATTTTTATTATCTGCTTCGGCAATCACTTTCTCCATAGAATCATGAAAATCAACTAAATATACAGCTAACATTGAGAAGCCGTTACGCTTTAAAATGTCTTGAAAAATCGGCCGAACTTCCTCAAAATCTGTATGAGCTTCTTTTAAATCACCAGTATAAACTTTTTCTTTTAAATTTATAATCAGACCGGATACTTTAGCTAAATCAGAGTTAAAATTATTGTCTTTAGCAACAACTCGAGGGTGATACTTAGAATACTTTTCCGAAAAACTAGCATACTCTAAAGCTAATTTATCATAATTAACAATTGATTCTAATCTCTTATCCTGTCCAGTGTTAAATAATGTTTGTTTATAATAATTATTCATTACGTTAAAGTCCTCTAAAAACAATTTTCTAGTAAAGAAATCACTATAATAACTACCAGCGGCAGCAATTATTAAAAAAATAACAACAAAAATAGCAAGTATTACTTTTGATATTTTTTTGTTAATTTTATTAGTATTAAATCCAAAAACTTTATACAAACCACAAAATCCCGTGATGGCGGTTGCAAGCATCATAACACCTAAAATATAGAACACTATTTGCAAAGTGCCGCCAAACCAAAACCAAGCTAAAATAAAAAATATCTCAGCTAGCAATAATCTTATTAATCTATCTATAATTCCTTCATTCTTTTTAAACATATAATTATTTATTAATTTTACTTACTAAATTATTTTCAATAAACTTGCGAAAATCTTCCGTTTCCAGCGGATCGCCAGCCTTATTTTTTAATCCATATTTAGGGGCTATTTCTTTCAACATCATTGTTTTATCAATATCAGCTGGCAGATTAAACTCGGCCTGAAAAGCTGTAAATGGCAGACCACTCTCCTTAATAACAAACTCTAAAGTATTGCTACCTCGAATATTTGCAACGTTAACTTGCCCTTTATCGTTTTTAACATTTGATTCTATCGCCTGCTGCCATAGAGGTGACAGTGACGCTCCTAATACAACAACCACAAAAAGAATAACCACTATAAGGCTAAATTTATTTTTAGATATTTTTTTACCAAAAATAGAAACTGCTAAACTTTTTTCCGGACAGCCGCTAACACAATTTAAACAGCTAATACAATCGGCTGATTTAACTGAGTCACTAGTAGCCACATCTAACCCCGCCGGACAAACATAGTTACAATGATTGCAAGATACACAAGTATTTTTATCTCTTCTTAACCTAAAAAAACTAAACTTTTTAAATATTCCTAAACTTGCCCCGAGTGGACAAAAATATCGACACCAAAAACTCTTAGTAAACAATGAAGCAATTAACAAAATTATTAATATACTATAACCGTAGACCTTCTCTTCCCATTCATTACCTAAATGCATTAAAGCATTATAGGGGTCATAATTTCTAAAAACTAAATCACCCAGCTGATAAGATAAGCCTATAATTACTAATAAAATTATATATTTTAAATACCTGGCATATTTATCAACAACAACCGGAAGCTCTAAATCTTTTTTAATTCCTATTTTGCGACCAATCCAGCGAATCATTTCTTGAAGAGCGCCAAGTGGACAAAAATATCCACAAAAAATACGGCCAAAAAATATTGTAAAAATCAACACTATTGCCAGAAGCGTAAACGAGCTAAGTAAAATTCTATTTAAAAATTCTCCGGTAGTTACATAAGTTAATAAACTTTCAAAACCACCAAACGGACAAAAAGCATCAATTGGTGCCGCTTTTTCAACTCCCAAATTTAAATGTCTAAGAGTCAAATATAAAACTAAAGCAATCACCACAAACTGCGACACTTGTCTTAAATAATGCCAATTAATTTTACTGCTCATAGCTTTGAAAAAATTTAGTTATTAATATATTATATTTTTTAAATATTTTTTTATTTATAAAATAATATTTTTTTTGTTTTTCTTGTCTAAGATCAATTAACTTTAAATCTTTTAAAACTCGAAGATGGCTGGAAACTAAATTTTGTGATAATTCTAAATTTTCATATATATCACAAACACAGCGTTCCCCGTCTTTTAATAAACAAAGAATTCTTAATCTATTATCTTCTCCAATTACCTTAAAAAGTTTAGACAAATCGCTAAACTCTAAAGAGATTTTTTTATTTATGCAATCTTTATTTTTCATTTGTTTAATCAATATATATTGATATACTAACATTTAAAAATTTTACGGTCAAATATTTTTTGTCCTAAAGATAATTAAAATTAAACTAGGTAGTGAGTAAATCGAGCCCCATTAAAGGCCCTATTTTAGTTCTACATCTTCTTGAGAGGAATTCTGCGCCGCTAAGGAGGATGAAGCAATTCATCCTTTTTTTTATTTAAGAAACAAATTAGACAAATTAAAAGCCCCAAAACTGTTTTAGTCTCAGGGCTCATAAATTTTATATTGCTGTTCTATTCAGATGATGGTGGGGTACATTACTGTTTTACACAGCTTTGTTGAGGGCGATGTGATCTGAGAAGAACTGGGTGTACATTTGGTGTACTGCCAGCACGTGTTGCGTTTTATCGTTGAGGATGTTTGACCAAGCTTGATCGCTCAGTACCAGGTTACAATAGACTCTGCCGTCTTTCATCGTATCGACGATGAAGACAACCAGGAGATCGCCTGCTGACTCCTCTTGAACTGTAAACAACTCTGCAAGTGGTCTGGCCGAAAATTCAAACCAATCGTTTCCGGAATGGTGAATTCTTTTGGATTTGAAAATCGTACAAACATTTTTTAAACTAAATCCGTAGTTATACAGATAATCAGAATAAGAAAGTGATTTTTGCATTTCCAGTAAACCACTTGGATTACTTAAGATCAAATTTTTGATGCTCGCTTTTGTTTCCATATGATTATTTATTAGGTTTTCTCAACTTCCATCAAGAAGCTAGGAAAACCTAATAAACATTGAAAAGATTAGATTTTTAAATAACTATTTTTGATAAACTTACTATATCACATTTTTAATATATTGTCAATATTATAACAAAAAATGGGCTGAAATTAACCTACTTTTTAGACCTGTCATCCTCCGGATTTTAAGCTAATTTTGAAATATTATATCTAATATTAAATAATAAAAATAGATAACTGGATTTATATTAAAGCCACTTCAATCTTTCACTCTTAGCTGTAGCAGGGTTATCTATTTTATACTGAGGATGTAATTTAGCCCATTTTGATATATCCGTCCATTTAAGGCCATGAAAGCCGAATTGCCCATCCCAATAATAATTATCTTTATCCTCTGACTCAAAACTAAACTGCTTAGCCAAATTAATGGGGGCAAATTTTATTCCTTCAGCTTCTAAAAGATTACGATACCAAACGCAAAGAGATGTGTCTTCTGGATGTAATCTAGTTATTTCACCTGTCTGAGACAGTTTCGATGTTAACTCTAACATTTTTTTACTGCGCAAACTGAAACCACCATTTCCGACCACAAGCTTACCAATAAGTTCTTCTGGAAATGAAAAATTAGTAACCGACCAATCAGCTACTAACCAAGGGGCACCAATATAATCATATTCTAGATATTCATCGGTCCAAGCCTTAGGGTTAAGTATGAAGCCATCATACTGAACTAATAAGACATGAGTGGTGTTAACATATTGCCATAGATCATTTATTACAAAGTGAGAATATTCTTCGGTTGAACTGATAGCTTTAATTTTAACTATATTTTCTTTATTGGCCACGTCTAAAGAGGTTAGCAGCTTAACTTCGGCAAACTCAAAATCATTTTGGCAAATACTAATCGCCAATCTAAGCCTTTCAACATCGACACAATCAATGCCTAGTAATGTTACGTTTTTTAGTTTTCTTTTATTCATACTTATATTTCTTTTCTCTGATTAACTGATTAACTAATCCGCCGATATATTAAATATTAATCCTGTCTTTTAGCTTCTTTTATTAATTTTTTAAAATTATGATAATTACCCTCTAATTCCTGTCGACAAATTTCTAAAGATATAATATTATATTTTTCATCAATCTTTTTTTCTAAATTATCTAAAACGAGGTTAAAATTAGGAAGTCTGTTGCCAAATATCATTAGTCCATGAAAAAAACCTTCGGGACTTAAAAATCTATAACAATCAGCATTAGCACAAATTTCGGCCTCCAAACAATAGTAATCTTTAACGCCGTGATGCTGCTCGATACAGTAAACTATTTTTTTAAAAACTTCATCATTAAGATTAAATTGTTTAAGAAACTCTTGCGCTTCAGCAGAGCTATCTTTAATGTGCTCTGCTAATCTATTTTCTTTCATACACTGACCTATTTTTAAATCCATTAACATCGTGCCCAGTAATACAATATCCTTATTAGCACCCAATTTAATAGCTAACTCTTGCCCTTTTTCATTAGCTAAGATGAAGTGCTCCATTTTAGGAACACCGTATTTATTGATTTCGCTAACAGCTAATTCTTTTACTTGATCTATTATTTCTTGCATACTATTTTATATTATAAAATGATCAAAATTTTATCTCGGCCCCATCTCCAATAAATTTATAAACTCCGTCCTCACAAAACATTCCTTGTCCGTCTTTTAATATATGAATTGGATATTTTAAGGTTTCAATTCCCTTTCTAACTATTTCTTCTTGTTCATCTTTATAATGCACCTTTAAAACAAAAGGAACGTAATTTAAAGCAGTAAAATCTGTTAGCCCAAACCTATCTTTACCATCCGGATTCCAGTCGGACACTTCAATAGTGGGACACATAATGTAAGATCCGGCACTGGTGCCAATATAAACCCTGCCTTCATCAAGTAACTCCTTAATAATTTCGGCAAATCCAGTTTCTCTGATTACTTTTAATAAATAGAAAGTATTGCCGCCTTCAATGTGAATAATATTTTTATCTTTAAAAAAATTTTTTATCTCTTTCTTTGTTTTACCTTCTATATCAAAATCTTCCATACCGTACCCATTTTCTTTTATTGTCTCGCTTACTTTTTTAAAAAAATCCATACTAGCCCGAGACACTTTATACGCTGTTGTAATATGACCAATTTTTATTTGGTCTTTTGGGATACCGGTTAAATCATAACCGTATTTTAATAAAAAGCTTAAATCTGATGCTAATATTAGTTTCATATTTTTTAATTATATCTTATAACTAATATTTTAAAAACAGGCAAAGGGGTTTAAACTAATTTAAGTCAATAAAATATTGGTTCTACATCTAAAATAAAATAGCTGACTTTTGATCAGCTATTATTTGTGAGTATTATATTATTAAGTATACTCACTATCCCTTTACGGTTTATGGCGCCACGCAACAACGCCAATGAGTGTAAGTTCCTACAAATTTTTATTTGCAGGTCTGCCTTGAGCGGAAAAAGAAATCCCTGCTCTTTTCCAGACATCAGTAATAAGAATATTTTGGCTTTTGGTAAAGCCGGCTATTTTCTTATAGAAATTCCAATCGCTCCTCACTTCACGGGCATCCTTATAACCAGCCTTAGTTATTTCATGCGCAATCTGATCGATGGAGCTAAAGCCTTGACTTCTAACAATGCCAACGTATTTCCAAATGTCAGCCATAGGAGTGCCGTTGCGCGCAAACTTCTTAACCAAAGCTGTGATGTCTAGATCAATATTATTGACCTCTGAAATAGATTTACCTTGTAAACCCCTTTTCTCAACGAGTTTTTTTAGCTCATTCAAGCTAGAACATGCCAGTTCTAATCTTTTCTTAGGAGAGGATTTGACTTCCAATATATTCCAAAGAGTCTGGATATTAAGATCTTGGCGTTTACCATACTTGACGACACGACCAAATGTTTTTCCATTATCGTAATTCTTGACCTCCTTTTTAGTCCGGCCAAGGAGTTTTTTTTCTTTGAAATCTTGAATCATTTCGTCATCAGTGTGATAAACGAAATCTTTTTTGACCCCTGTCTCGCAAGTAACAATTCCTTCTGCATAAGGAATGCCGAGTATAAACCAGACGTCCTTCATCTTTAAATTGCTATTAGTAGCAAATGATTCGATGTTGGCAATAGTTTTACCCTGGTCAAACATGCTAATTCCTCCAATAGTAGCATTGCTTAATCCTTTCGAATTTAAATCTCTTTTAAGATCTGAAATTGAGTTATATGCTCTATTCCCCTTATTAGATAACCCATATCGCAACAGGAATAAATCAAAACTTATGTCCAAGCTTTTTAAGAGATCTTTGATAAGCAGCTTATGACCAGGATCCATCTCCGACCAGTCTTTATTTTTATAAGAAAACATCTTCCCCATAAAAATATCCAACCTCTCAACAGAGTCTAGACAATTCACCTTGTTAATACTGAAGCCTAAATCAAAAAATACTTCGGCCAGCCACAATTTGTGACTTTTAGCATATCTATGTATCCTGTAATATAAGGAGTTGGCTACATCTAACAAATCTTTGACCGGTTTACCGACTAGACCAAAATTCTTAACTTCCCTTTTTAGTGTTTCGAGTTTTCTTTCCATGATAAAAAAATTTATTGGTTAATACTTTTTTAAATACTATTTCTAATATTTAAAAGAGTATCAACCAAAACCACGGAAAATTGTAAAAGAACATTCCAATTTTAAAAACACTAATTTTTAATGTTTTTAAAAAAGGAGGCTAGTAGCAAATACTAGTCGTGTCTTTAACATATAGCAAATTATGACACTTTTGTCAATATACAGTAATGATGTGTACCACTTGTATAAGTTTTACACCACTAAATTCTATCTCCCGGCCGGGGTATAACAAAAACCCCCAATATTAATGGGGGGGGTTTTAGCTTGGCTCCCAGGGTCGGATTCGAAAAACAAAACTACTATTTAAGATTTGCTGTAATACTAGTTAATTTTATCTAGTATTAAAGAATATTTAGCAATTTTTAAGTTGTCAGTTTTTACCAGAAAAAACCACTTTTTATCACCTTTCAGTCACAATAGCGTCACACCTTTTGGTTCTCGCTAGCAATATAGAGAGAGGTGATATAAATAACCTAACATTGACAATAAGTAAATAAAATGTTATCATATACAGTTAATCAAAAATATATGGATATTATCATTTTATTAATTATTGCTTTCACTGCCCTAGGTTTTGGGCATACCTTATCTAAGCCTATAAATAATTCGGTTGGTTTTGATATATCCATCAATCAAAGATCGTATCAATATAAGATAGATGAATATTTAAATAAAAAATATAATACTGAAAAAATTCCGACTTTTAATGCCTCCCCAGTAAAAACAGGAGAAATTATTATAGGAAGTCGGAAATCAACCGAAGTGCGTAGAACTATTAAATGGGCGACTAATCCTGTTTCCGTACAAAGAGAAACAAAAACTTACATACACAAAGGTTATTTTAAATTTAAGGATACCGACATATCTGTTCATAGATGGATGATGGAAAAAAAATTGGGAAGAAAATTACGACGCGGAGAAGTTGTTCATCATATTGATGGCAACAAATTAAATAATAACATAAACAATCTTATGTTATTCTCCAGCCAAACAAAGCATTACGCCTATCACAAAGAATGCAAGAGAAGATGTGGCACTTGGTACGCTTATCTTCCTAATTATAATTACACAAAACTCACTGCATAATAACCAGAATCTTAAAGCATTAAAAAACAAGCTTGTGGCTTGTTTTTTAGTATCTTTCAGTCATAATAGCGTCACACCGGCCAATTTGGGGGTTACAAATTCCGGTTACCAAAAACAAGAAATCGCCTTATAAACAAAAGAAAAAACGAGCTTTTAACTCGTTTAATCTATTGCTCGCTTGGAGGGACGACTTCCGAACTTCACTGGCTAATTATGGCGAACATTAACTGCTCTATTGTAAAACTTTTAAATATATATCGCTGCTTTGTAAATTTAAATTTTTATTTTTAGCTTTATATTTTAAATCTAATATTATTTTTTTATTTTTTTTATTTAAATTAGTTTGAACAAAATTCATCAACTTTTCGGCCGGCTTATAAATATCTTTAATTAACCAAATATCAACTTTCCATTTTATATCTTTAAAATTTGTTTTTAATCCAATATAATACCCCCTAGGAAAACCTTCATGTTTACGCTTTGTCCAATCGAAATAAAGATAACCATTAAAATACCCATCGGCAATTAAATCATTTAAAATATTGATACTTTTTTTTATTAATATCTTTATTGATAATAAAAATATCAATATCACCATCCATCATTAAATCTAAATCATAACTACCAGTAATAGAAACTTTGCCATACTTAGAAAGCTTATTTATCAAATCAGACTTCTTCAATAAATGATCAGCGTCTAAATGCAGTGATTTTGATATTTCAATTAAGTTTGGTCTCATTTTTTTATTGTTTTAACAGTTGCAAAACTATCTTTATCATTCTTTCTTTGTTTTTGGGGTCACTTTCAGCAATAAATAAAGTTAAAGCGGTTAAAGCGGGTGGGGTAATTTTTGAATATTCAAGTAACCCGGCCTTTTTTAGAAACCAAACAAAGGCGAAGGCACCGCTTCTCTTATTGCCATCAATAAATGGATGATTCTTTACAATGAAATATAATAAATGGGCCGCCTTTTCTTCAATGGTGGAATATAGTGCTTTGCCTCTATATGATTGCATAACATTGCCAATAATTCCAGCCAAGACATCTTTTTGTCTTTCTCGACCAAAGATATCAGTTGCTTCACCTTTCTTAATTAATTCTTCTTTGAATTCACTTAAAAATTTATTGAGTTGTTTAGCCGTTAGATTAACTTGTTTTTTAGTATTACCAACAGTAACTAGATTGTCTTTATCATAAGCATCTAAGGACACCCAGGTATCCGCAAAAGCAGTTACTAGTTCCAGTATGCTGTCGGTGTCAATATTTGACTCAGTTGGAATGAGTTTTTTAATATCATTAATCGCATTTATGAACTGTTGATAATTATTTTTTATTTTTAATCTATTTATTAAGAAACCTTTAGTTATATATTCTCGAAGAGTTTTAGTGGCCCACTGTCGAAATATAACGGCCCTGGATGATTTAGTCCTGTAACCGACAGCTAGAATTACATCCAAATTATACATATTTACAGAATACACTTTGCCGTCTGTGGCAGTATGTGCAATTTTTGCACATACTGACTTTTCGTTCAATTCACCTGTTTTTATAACATTATTAATATGTTTTGTAACAACAGATCTTTCAATATCAAAAACATCAGCTATTTGAGCCTGGGTAGCCCAAACAGTTTTCAATTCAGAGTCAGCCCGCAGTTCAATAGCACCATTTTTTGCCTGATAAATTGCTATATTATTTTTTGTTATGTTTTCTTTTCTCATAGTCACATTATATCATCATTAATGAAATTTTCTAATAGTCTCTTTCCTGTTACTAAGGAAAAATCATCCAAAGAAAACTTTTCTAACGGGGCAAGGCCTCTTCCAGAATATTTAATAGTTCTATGCAAATATCCCAAAAATGAACCAGCATATCGAAAACGACGGACACAGGCCTTAGTAGTTTCAAATATTAATTCATCATACCCTTTCCAATTAAACAAACTTCGATCATGCTCTAGCCACTCATTAACTATATAGCTACATAGTGCAACTGCTTTATCTCCTGCGAGAATATTCCCTTTTTGGGACAATCTAACTAATTTTATACCTATTAAATCGCAAATATCTTTATCTTCTTTGTTTTGTTGAGATAAAAATGTATACAACTTATCCCTGTACTTGTCTAAAATAATGTTTAGTTCAATTTCATTTATATACGACTCATTAATCTTTCGCTTTATTCCCTTCATCCATAATTTTTGATTCCATCTATCTAATCTTGAAATTACTAAATCCCAGTCAGTCTCATCAAATTCTGTTTTCACATTATCTACTATAAATTGATGCGAAATTTTACAACGATATTTTATCCATTTATCATTAAATGATTTTGGTTGTTTTTTATTTATTGATCTATTTATATAACAAATTGCTTTTTCCAAATTCATGACTATATTTTATCTTAAAAATTATATTCACAAAACAGACAAATGGATTCGAACTTTTTTTAACCAATAAAATCAAGGTTTTTGCTAAAAATGAAAAAATATAGTGTTATTTTTTGACTACTTTATAACGTAAAATATTGTTTAATGTTAAAACAAAAACAGACATCACTGTCTGTTTTCGTTCATCGATGCTCGC
>CAYHCB010000007.1:0-2658 GCA_964355275.1 uncultured Gammaproteobacteria bacterium
CCGTGTACTTCATATAATTTATCACGCGTTTGATAAAAGTCTATTAAGTCTTTAACGTTTTCTCGGTATATTTCCAGGCGCTCCTTGATAACGATTTCGTTGTCATCGGCGCGTCCAGAAGTTTCACCGCGTAGCAGTATTCTTTTCATTAGTTCGCTATCAGAAGCATTTAAATTAATAGCAATGTTTATTTCTAAGTTAAGAGAAGCTAAAGCCTCTTCTAATATTTTAGCCTGTTCGCCATTTCGGGGGAAGCCATCAAAAATAAAACCATTACCATTAGATAAATTATCTGCTAAGGCCTTTTTTAAAACCTTACTAACTAATTCATCAGTAACTAACTGACCGCTTATTACAAATTTTTCTACTTCTTGGCCTAAGTCTGTTTTGGCCGCCATTTCTTTGCGGAGCATTTGACCGGTCGAAAGATGTAGCAATCCGTATTTTTGTTGGATATGAGAAGATTGGGTTCCTTTTCCAGAACCTGGTGGTCCAAAGATTACCAAATTAAGCATAAGTAATAAATTAAGAGTGATTTTTAATAAAGAACAGTGGCACCGTTGTTTATTATAGCGAAATACGGCCTTAGTGTAAAGTTGCTAGTAATAGCATAAAAATATTAATTTTTAGCTTAATAAAAAATAAGTCTTTTTTAGAAGACCTATTTTTTATAAAAGACACTGTTTAATTTTTTTTAAAAGCTGCATACTCATCATCTGGGTCTGGACCAGCATTTCTTAAAGAAGTATTATCATCCTCTTCTTTAGCCACAGATTCTCGGGCTTGTCTTAGCAATTCCTCTCTTTCCCCGTTTAATTTAGAAATTGATATTTTCTCTCCATCTTTATTTGTAAAAAAGTTTTCTACTTTTTTTTGCCCTTCTTTATTTAATTGTTCCAGCGCTGTGGCTTTTGTGTAGGCGTCATCAATTGTGGGAATGGTTACTCTTTTTGGTTGCGGCTGTTCGCTGTTTTTAAAATTTAAGCCAAACATAAAATTTGTCAAATTAGTTTAATAAGCTATCTCTTTATAATAGCTTAAATTAAGATTTTTGCAATTTAAAATTGACATATTTTTTTAAAACTGGGAAAATGAAAGTAGCTAAATAAGGTATTAATTAAACTGCTTAGACGGATGGAGGCCGTATGTCATGAAGAATGTCATATTAATATCGGGTTTAGGGCTCGAGGGTTGCATGCTCTGTGCTTCAATAGCACAGTTTATCTGGGAACAGAATGATGTCTGCGTTAGTTTTGTGCCTGAGGAAAAAGTCGCTAATTTAGCCCGTAAAGTCGACTATTTTGATCTCATCATTCTGATAGATTATAACGAATCGATCCTTAACAATAAAAAGTTAAATCGCTTAAGAGGTAAATTAGTTTTACTTAAAGAGATAGACGAAGAAATTATTTCTAAATTTATTTACCAAAAAGAAGGCAAAAGTAAAATAGCTTTTGACTTTGAATATTTGGAACTAATTAACCTTATCGTTAAGGATGTAAACAACAATGCTGCCGGTAATCCAATTAACTACTCTAAGGATTATTCTGATGACTACTCTGATGATTGTTTGGACAATGAAAATTTTGAGTCGCCCGAAGATCTTGATTTACTGGTTATGGAAACTTCCATGTATATAATTGATCGTTACGACAGGACCCTTAAAGTGGTAGAAAATCTTTGTAGTTTAAAAGGAGAAATTGAATTTCATGAACACTTCTTCTCGGAATTAATTCATTACAAGGAAACAACCTGGATTAATAACTTTTTAGAAAAATACGAAAAAATGGAAAATGAGACCAAGCGGCTAATTACTTATATTAGAATGTGGGAAAATTCCGGCTTCTTGTGTGTTAGAAATCAGTATTTTTTTGAAGAAGATATTCTGGAATTTGCCGAAGAAAAAGGTTATCCGGCAATGACGATTGAGTTTCGTAGTGATACTGGAAAATATTCTACTATTTATCACGAAACCGGAGATGAGTTTATCAACTTTTTTCCTGGTAAAGTAAAGACTAATTGGTACCGAACCATTGGCGTTAAAGCGAATTAAAAAAAACAATAAATTAAGTTAGAAGCGTCTCATGTAAATTTATATGAGACGTTTTTCTATAAAAATATAAAAATAAAAAGCCATCAGAAATGATGGCTTTTTATGTTGTGCACCGTGCTGGATTTACCCATTCGTTGGCACTCCGTGGTATAAACTTCGAATCCTTTTATATCATGCACCAAAATAAAACAACCCATAAAAATGGATTGTTTTTTTTAGTGCGCCGTGCTGGATTCGAACCAGCGACCATCTCCTTAAGAGGGAGCCGCTCTACCAACTGAGCTAACAGCGCATAATATTTTAATGATAACCTAAAGTTTTATTGTTGTAATAGTTGGTGGCTGAGGAGGGGCTCGAACCCTCGACCTTAGCGTTATGAGTGCTACGCTCTAACCAGCTGAGCTACCCAGCCATTTACTTTTACATAAAGAAAAAAAGCTTTTAAATAGGGCTTTTTCTCTTATAGCATAAAGCTTTACAATATCTTTGTCAACGATTAAATTTTATAAAAAATAAATTTTTTATTAACTTAGTGCGCCCGGCAGGATTTGAACCCACAACCCCTTGGTCCGAAGCCAAGTGCTCTATCCAGTTGAGCTACGAGC
>CAYHCB010000007.1:2758-51097 GCA_964355275.1 uncultured Gammaproteobacteria bacterium
GAACCCACAACCCCTTGGTCCGAAGCCAAGTGCTCTATCCAGTTGAGCTACGAGCGCAAGTGTACGACTTAAGTAGCCGTACTATTTAGCTATCTTTTTCCTTTTAGCGCTTGTTTTAAATTGTAGCCAGTTTTAAATTTAGCTACTTTAACTTCGGGAATTGTAATTCTTTCAGTTGGGTTTTGTGGGTTAACACCACCTCTTGAGTATCTAACGCGGGATAAAAAGGTGCCGAAACCGGTAATGGTCACTTCGTGGCCGTTCTTTAATTCGGCAATGATTGTGTCAGTTAAGACGTTAATCATTTTCTCGGCTTGTTTTTTGTTGATACCTTCTACCTCTTTTGATAATTTTTCGATAATTTGCGCTTTGTTCATAAATTTTTTCTTTTAATTTTTGCTTTCTTATTATAATAAAAGGAATTTTTTATTTCAAGTCCTAAGAAATATTAGACTTGATTAACGAGCATACTCTGTTACCCGTAATTCACGGATAACATTTACTTTAATCTCTCCAGGGTATTTTAACTCAGTTTCTATTTTTTTGGCAATATCTCTGGCTAAGTCATGAGCTCTTATGTCATCGGTCTCCTCAGCTTTAACGAAGACTCTTACTTCTCGTCCGGCTTGGATGGCGTAAGTTTTTTCAACACCTTCAAAAGATAAGGCAATTTTTTCTAACTCTTCAAGACGTTGAATATAATTTTCATAATTATCATTACGGGCGCCTGGACGAGCCGATGAAATAGCATCAGCTACTTTTACGATTACTGAAATAAGAGAAGCTGGTTTATCGTCGTGATGAGTAGCGATTGGATCAATAATTTCTTGTGGTAAATTAAATTTTTTGGCAATATCGCGACCGATTTCGGTATGATTACCCTGGACTTCGTGATCAACCGCTTTACCAATATCATGAAGTAGGCCACCTTTTTTAGCCAAAGTGACGTCAGCCCCCAATTCTTCGGCTAAAATAGAAGATAAGTGAGCCACCTCGATAGAATGACGTAAGGCATTTTGACCATAGCTGGTACGATATTTTAATCTTCCTAAAATCTGAACTAATTTAGGATCAAATCCGGCCACACCAACCTCATACATGGCTTCTTCACCGGCTTTTTTTATATCAATAGCAATTTCTTTTTTTGCGGCTTCAACGGCGTCTTCAATTTTAGTAGGGTGAATCCGCCCATCTTTTATTAAATAATCTAAAGTTTTTTTAGCAATGTGTCGACGAATCAAAGAAAAACCAGAAATAGTAATCGCATTTGGGGTGTCATCTACGATAATTTCGGTGCCAGTCATCTGTTCAATTGATTTAATATTTCTTCCTTCCCGTCCAATAATTCGTCCCTTCATTTCATCGCTTGGTAAGTCAACTGTAGTAGTCGTTAGTTCTACTGTATAGTCAGATACCATTCTTTGCATCGCTAGAGCCATAATATCTTTCGCTTTGTCGGCTAATCTATCACCGCCCTCGTTTTCTAATTTTTGTAAACGAACCGATAAATCATCAGCGCACTGTTCTTCAATTTTTTTCAGCAAGGTCTCTTTAGCTTCTTCTTTTGATAATTTAGCTAATTCTTCTAGTTTAGTCGATTGTTCTTCTTTGATAGCTTTAATTTTTTCTTTAATTTCTTGAACTTCAGTTACTTTGTCATAAAGTTTCTGTTGTTTGTCTTGTAAATCTAATAATTTTTGAGAAAAAGAATTTTCGCGTTGCTCGAGTCGTCCTTGTAAATCATTTATTTCTTTACGTCTTTGGGTTTCCTCTTTTTTTGATTCCTCAATTACAGCTAAAGCCTTATCCTGAGCACGAAGTAAAAGCTCTTTTTCTTTTAATTTAGCATCACCAACAATTTTTTCTGCTTTTTGTTCGGCGCTGTTAAGCTTTTGTCCAGCCGATTTTCTGTAAAGGTAAAATCCAATAAAAAAACCACCTACCAAAAAAACAACGTACAAAATATATTCCATAATATTTGGGCTGTTTTTAGGAAATAGTGGCGAATCTGGCAAAAACTTTAATTAAAAGATAAAAAACACTTTTAGAGAATAAGTGCTGTTTATTTGCTCATTTTTTTAATATTTTTGTCAATTAAGAACAAAAATCTGAGACTATTTTTTAATTTGAAACGGGAATTTAAGGCGTTCATTACGGTTTTAGTTTAAGCTTTAATGATAATCTGCCACAAACAGAATCTAATTTTCCTAAAAACAATTAATTATTAATTAGATATTACGCTAATACTCTAGCATTTATTTATTTGACTGTAAAGATGGTTTTTGAATATTTTATGATGATTATAAGTTGACTAAAACAAAAATATAAAGTAATATTTAAGCATCTTAAGCAATAAAAATAAGCATTTTTTGTAAAATACGCCTATGAATATTACCGAGTTAGCCCGAGTTCTAAGAGTCAATCCGCAGGAGTTGCGTGATCTTTTGCCAAAAATAGGTTTTAATATTGGGCAAAAAGCTATTAAAGTTGATAATAACACCGCCAAAAAGATTATAAAAAATTGGCCGGCTTTTAGACGCCAACTGGAAATTCAAAGAGCGGCCGCTTTTGCTAAGAAAAGGGAAGAAGATGCTATTCCTCATGAGAAAAAAGAAATAAAAATTCCAACTGTCATTACCGTTCGTGATTTTGCCGAAATTGCTCAAGTTCCTGTTAATAAGGTTTTAGTGGAACTTATGAAGAATGGTGTTTTTGCTTCTATTAATGAAAAAATTGATTTTGACACGGCTATAATTATTGGCGTTGAATTACATCTTGATATCAAGCCTTTAGAAGAAGGACAGGAAACCGAGGAAAAAGAGGACCGAAAATTAGCAGAAATTTTAGAAAAAGAAGAAGCAGAGGATATGTATGATCGTCCTCCAGTAATTGTTATTATGGGTCACGTTGATCATGGTAAAACTAAATTACTTGACTCGATTCGGCGTACTGATGTTATGGCTGGTGAAGCTGGTGGAATTACCCAACATATTGGGGCTTATCAGATTTTTAGAAAAAATAAAGTAATTACTTTTATCGATACTCCAGGGCATGAAGCCTTTACTGCCATGAGAAGTCGTGGCGCAAAAGTAGCTGATATTGCTATTTTAGTGGTAGCGGCTGATGATGGCGTTAAACCACAAACGGTGGAAGCTTGTCGTATTATTGAAGCGGCTAAAATTCCTTTTTTAGTGGCCATTAATAAAGTTGATAAGCCAGATGCTAATATTGATAAAACTAAACAAGAACTATCTTCTATTTTAGGGATTACTCCTGAAGATTGGGGTGGTAAAACAATTTGTGTCCCAATATCTGCTAAGGAAGGCACTGGTATCGAAGAGTTATTAGATATGGTTTTACTAGTAGCTGATACGGAAAACGCTAATATGAAAGCTAATCCTAAAGCTGATGCTGCCGGAACAGTGGTGGAATCAAACATGGATAAAGGCGCTGGCCCAGTAGCGACTATTTTAGTGCAAAATGGCACTTTACGAGTTGGTGATCAACTTTGTTTTAACGAAGTTATCTACGGAAAAGTTAAATCTTTAAAAAATTATCGTGGTGAAAATATTATAGAAGCCCTACCATCTATGCCTGCTAAAATTTTAGGACTTAAAATTTCTCCAGCTGTTGGCGATATTTTAGAAGTTGGCGATGGACGAAAAGTAAAAAATAAAAAGATTCGAACAGCTTCTGAGGAAACGGTAAAATCTGCCATGACTATGGTTAGTAATGAAGGCGAAGGTAATATTCCTCAAATAAATTTAATTATTAAAGCTGATTTTTTAGGTTCCGCTGAAGCAATTGAGGAATCACTGATGAAGTTAAATACTGAAAAAGTAAAAGTAAAAATTTTAGCTAAAGGTTTAGGCAATATTACCGAAGGAGATATTAAGCGGGCCGAAGATTCAGGGGCCAAAATTGTTGGTTTTAATGTCCGTATTACTCCGGTTATTGAAAATTTGGTTCGTGAACGTGGAGTTGATGTTAAAACTTATTCAATCATTTATGATTTAATTAAATATATAAAAAGTGAAATGCAACAACTTATCAAAGCGGAAACTATTCGCGTTAATGAGGGGCGTATTAAAATTTTAGCAATTTTTAGAACGGAGATTGATAAACAAATAGTCGGTGGTCGTGTTTTAGATGGTTATGCTAAACTAGATAGTTTGGTTGAAGTTAAACGTGATTCAGAAATTGTGATAACCGGAAAATTAACTAGATTACAAAGTGGTAAACAAGATGTAAAAATTGTTGAAACTAACGAAGAGTGCGGTTTATTATTCGATGGTAAACCATTAATTCAGGTTGGTGATATTTTACAAATTTATCACGAAGACAAGGTTATCGATAAATTATAATATCATGTCTAAAGTTGAACAAATAAATCAAGTTTTACAGCAAGAAATAGCTAATGCTATTAATCGCGAAATCGGTATTCCTAATGCTTTGGTTACGGTTGTTTATGTGCGCACCGCTAGTGATTTACAGTGGGCAACAATTGGTGTTTCCGTTTTACCGGATAATGTAGCTGGAACCGTTTTAGCTAAACTGAAAAGTTCTGCTGGTTTACTCTCAAGTATTTTAGCTAAAAAAACACGACTGCGAAAAATTCCCAAACTTCGTTTTGAATTTGATCCAACCGAAAGAAAGGCTGCCGTTTTGGAAAATATTATTAATAATTTAGACAAAGAAGACGACGAAGACGAAGAATAAAAAATAATTATCTGAAAATACTATCCTGATATAGTCTAGGCATTGCCTAGACTTTTTTTATTATATAGCTTATAATTAGGGGTTAAATTAAAATTTTTTTAGTC
Organism: uncultured Gammaproteobacteria bacterium; assembly: GCA_964355275.1. Taxonomy (GTDB): domain Bacteria; phylum Patescibacteriota; class Patescibacteriia; order Patescibacteriales; family UBA12465; genus JAEZRQ01. The sequence goes on from CAYHCB010000007.1 coordinate 7,582, forward strand.
TATGGATTATAGTATTCGTTATCTACAAGCTTATCTAAAAATAAAAAATGCCAGCAGATTACTCATAGTTGGCCACATAAATCCTGATGGCGACGCCCTATCTTCAGTGTGCGCTATTTTAGAACTAACTAAAATACTTAATATAAAAGCCGAGGCTTATTGCCAATCTAAAAAAGGAGACTCTTTTAATTATTTGCCACATGAAACTCAAATAATTTCTGATAAAAATAAAATATCGCCGCTAACATCTTATGATGTGGTGCTTGTTTTAGACTGTGGATCACTCTCTCGAACTAATTTATTTGAGGAAATAAATTTAGCACAAAATTTAGTTGATCGTCCATTTATTATTGAGATAGACCATCATCCTAAAATAGATGATTTTGCTGATTTAGAAATAAGGCAACCAGAAAAAGCCGCTACCGCAGAAATCATTTATAATTTTTTGAAAGAAAATAAAATAAATTTTAATAAAAATTTAGCAAATTGTATTTTAACGGGATTACTGACGGATACCGGAAATTTTCTTTATCCTAATTCTTCAAATCTTAATATTGCTATCGCCTCAGAGATGTTAAATTACGGCGCTCAATTTCCTAAAATTATAAACAACACTTTGCGAAATCAAAATTTATTATCAATGAAATTATGGGGCCTAACTTTAGATAATTTAACAATTAATAATAAATATAATATTGCTTATTCGGTACTTACTAAAGAATCGCTAGATGACTTAACAAAATTAGGGACGCCAGAAGAAATAGAAAAATATTTAAATTATGATGTCTATGGTGACTTGGCCGGTTTTTTAAGTAATTTGTCAGATGTTAGGGCGGTAATGCTTCTTAGGGAAGAAGAGGTTGGTAAAATAAAAGGTAGTCTGCGTACTTCTCGAGCCGATGTTGATATTTCCGCCCTTGCTAAACAACTTGGTGGTGGTGGCCATGCTAAAGCCTCTGGTTTTGTTTTATCTGGACACATTATTAAAACAGAAAACGGTTGGCAAATAATTTAAAAAAGAGCCCGGTTTATTCGGGCTCTTTTTATAACTAAATATTTTTTTGATTTTCTTTTCGCCATTTAGCAATCTCTCCGTGATTACCGTTAGTTAGAACTTCAGGCACTTTATATTTTTTATCTTCAACTTCAAAAATTTCTGGTCTAGTATATTGTGGATATTCCAGCACCCCGACTTCGCTGTGGGATTCCTCTATAGAGCTCTCATTATTGCCTAAAGCGCCAGGGATAAGTCGAGTGATTGAGTCCATTATAACAAGGGCTGGCAATTCTCCACCAGTTAACACGTAATCACCAATTGATATTTCTTCGTCAATAAAATGTGAAATTCGCGCGTCTACGCCTTCAAAGCGACCACAAATAAAAATTACCTCATCTAATTTGCTATATTTTTTAGCTAAAGATTGACTCCAACGTTTACCGCGAGCTGATAGTAATATTATTTTTCTTTTCTTGTCGTCAGTATCATTTTTTTCTTTAGCCGCTTGTAATGAATTATAAATAATATCTATCTTCATTAGCATTCCCGCTCCACCACCATAGGGAGTGTCGTCAACACTGCGATATTTATCACTCGCAAAATCTCTTAAATCATTAGCTTTAAAACTAATGATTTGATTATCTAAAGCGCGCTTTAAAATACCCTCATTTAAGTATGAGTCAAACATTTTTGGAAAAATTGAGATTACTTGGAATTTCATATAGGCATTATAGCAGAAAAGCCTCACTTTTTAAATGAGGCTTTTCTTTTTTGTGATGTAAATTTTTATTTAGATATTTAAATCATCAATGGCTGAGGTATCAACATTCATATCCATGCTGTTGTCACTTGTAGCCATAGGTTTTTCGTGACGTTTTCCACCTTCTGGATCATAGATCTTTAGGTTGACACGAGAGTTGTTCTTAGCACCTACGATTTTTAGTAAAGTTCTAATTGCTTGAGCAGTTTGCCCTTTTCTTCCAATGACATAGCCCATGTCAGCTGGATTAATCTTTAGAGTTAACAGAACTCCCATTTCATCTACCGTTCTTTCAACATTTACGTCCTCAGGGTTACTTACGATTTGTTTAACAATCGTTTCTAAAAATTGCTTGTCTTGAGCTTCCATACTTTTATTTTTCCACCAAACGTATTAATGGCTAGCATTAGGTTTGACAGAAATATTGTTAATTATATTAACTTACCCAAGCGGGTAAGGTTTATGTTGTTATTGTAACAATTAATTACCAAGTTATGCAACTACCTCTGGGGCTGCTTCTGGAACAACCTCTTCGCTAACTACTTCTGGTGCTACAACTGGCTCCACAACTGGTGCTTCGGCGGCTTCGGCTTTTTTTCTTTTATCAGCTTTAGCTTTAATTTGTCCCTGTTTTTTTTCACTAACAGTTCCTGGTTTTGAAGCTACAACTTTTTTACCTTCAATAATACCCTTGCTAATTAGCAGGTTGTTAACGGTTGGGGTCATTTGAGCGCCACGAGCTAACCAGTGGTTAATTCGTTCAGCTTTTACTTGCAAATCTTTATGATATTGGTTATAAGAACCAAGAATTTCTAAAGAATTACCATAAGGATCACGTCCTTTTTCGGAAATAATAACGCGAAACACTTTTTTGTTTTTTTTACCAAGCTTAGATAATTTTATAGTTAACATAATCTTTGAAACGCATATCTGATCTGTCTATTTCAGATACTGTTTAATTGCTTAAAATGCTGATTTAATAACCAAATTCTAACTTAAAGACTTTAAAAAGTCAATGGTTTAAATTCTTGGTCTAGGGGCACCAAAACTTCCCGGTCTTTTAACTGGTCCGCCTGGTCGACTACCACTGAAACCGGTGTTAGTAGATTTTCCTTTTTCGTCTTTCCACAAAGCTTCATTTTCGGCCAGACCTTTAAGAGTTAGATTAACGCGACCTTGATCATCTATCTCTTTTATTTTAACAGTAACCGTGTCTCCAACGGAAACAAAATCGGCTGGTTTTTCAATCCGATAGGGAGCTAGCTCACTAACATGAGCCATGCCGTCTTGGTTAGAGTTTAAAGCGATAAAAGCTCCAAAATCCATTAAACGAACAACCTTACCAGTAACTATTTCACCGACTTCAAAAACTTTTATAATCTCTTGAACTTTATCTACGGCTAATTGAACCATAACAACATCGGTACCACAAATCATTACTAAGCCGTCATCTTCTATATCAATTGATACGCCAGTTTCTTCAATAATTTTATTAATAGTTTTTCCACCGGAACCGATAATTGCCCCAATTTTTGTTGGGTCCACTTTAAAGCTAATAATTCTTGGCGCATATTTAGATAACTCTGGTCGCGCTGTTGGTACAGCTTCTTTTAAGACGGCTAAAATTTCATTCAAAGCTACGCGGCCTTGAACTAGAGTTTTACGAATTATCGCTTCATCCAAGCCAATAGTTTTAGTATCAAGTTGAATCGCAGTTAAACCAGTATCGGTGCCAGTTATTTTAAAATCCATGCCACCGTCGCCATCTTCTAAGTCTTGTAAATCAGTAATCACCTCCCATTTACTCATGTCGCTAACCGAAGCTAACCCCATGGCAATACCAACTACATGTTTTTTAATTGGCACACCAGCATCCATTAAAGCTAAGGTTGAAGCACAGGTTGAAGCCATTGAAGATGAACCATTTGAACCTAGCGTTTCACTAACGATACGAATAGCATAAGGAAATTCTTCTTTTGTTGGCAGTACTGGCATTAAAGCTTTTTCCGCAAGAGCTCCGTGTCCAATTTCACGACGACCAGTGCCTCGTAATGGAGAGACTTCACCAACGGAATATGGTGGAAAATTATAATGATGCATGTAACGCTTTTTACTTACTCCTTCAATTCCTTCAAGAGATTGTTCAAGCCCAGGAGCACCTAAAGTAACAATACCCATTACCTGAGTTTCACCTCGAGAAAAAAGGGAAGAACCGTGAACTCTAGGAAGTAAGGCTACGTTAGCTGACAAGGGACGAATTTGATTTAGTTCGCGGCCATCAACACGATGTTTGTCTTCTAAAATAGCTCTAGTAATTTCAGTATCAATCATTTTTTCTACTAGTTTCTTACTTACATAAGACCGGCCATCTTTATCAATCCCTAAATCAAATAAATGTTTATCTAATTGTTCTTTAATAGCGGTAACCGCACCTTTTCGTTCAGTCTTGGTATAGTAAACTTTTTCAAATAAAATATTTGGAATATTTTCTTTAAGCCAAGCAATTCCCATTGGTAATAATTCTTTTTTAGTAGCTTCTTTAGCGATTTCATCATCGCTCTTTAAAGAGTTTTTAGTTGACCTCTCTTTTGGTAAAACATTTAATTTTAGTTCTTCAAATAAATTTAAAGCGCCTTCCATGGCTTTTTGTCCAGCGATGATAGCTTCAGCCATAACATCTTCTGGTGTTTCGTTGGCCCCAGCTTCAATCATAAGTACTCGATCACGAGTTCCGGCCACAATTAAATCTAAACTACTAAGAGCTTGTTGCTCGTAGTTTGGGTTAAAAATAAATTGTCCATCAATTAAGCCTACGCGAATTCCTGAGATTGGACCACGCCAATCAATTCCGGAAATTGATAAAACAGCTGAGGCAGCCAGTAAGGAGACAACATCATAGTCATTTTCACCATCAACCGCTAATACTGAGATAATAAGTTGAACATCACGTTTATCTTCTTGGTCAAATAAGGGGCGAACTGATCGGTCAATCATTCTACCAGTTAAAACTGATTGATCGGTTGGTCTGCCTTCACGTTTTACCCACTGAGAACCTTTAATGATACCAGCGGCATAAAGTTTTTCCTCAAAATCTACCATTAGTGGAAAATAATCAACGCCATCACGTTCTGTTTTAGCTTGAACAACGTTAGCCATTACTACTGTTTCGCCGTATTGGACGAGCACCGAAGCATCAGCTTGTAAAGCTAAAAGACCAGTTTTTACGCTAAGTTCTCGACCTAGCCATTGTGTTTTAAAGATTTTTTCTTGTAACATTTGTGTTTTGGTCTGACCAATAAATTACAGAACTGTAAATTTGTTACAGTGCTATCTATTTAAAGGCCAGAGCATTAATATATTAAAAATAAATAGCCACCCCTTGAAATAGGTGTGGCTAAATAAGGTTATTTCCCAATTAAGAATTTTTTATCACTCGATAAATCGATGAAATCATCAGCTTCTTCAATTAGACGAGAAGAGCAAGTTTTGCGGAAGGCCATTATTTCTACTAAACAACCTTTATTGTTTTGTAGATAGGAAACGAGTGGCAAATAATCACCATCACCTGATACTAAAATAATTACATCCAGTTTATCGGCTAATTTTATAGCATCAATTGATATTCCGACATCCCAGTCACCTTTTTTAGAGCCACCAGCAAAAGTTTGCAAACCCTTCATCTTAACTTCAAACCCTTGCTGACTTAACGCTTCAAAAAAGGACGTCTCTTCGTCGTTATCACTCTTTATAACATAAGCAGTGGCTCGGATAAGTTTCCGGGAGGCCACCGCTTGAGTAAGTATTTGTTGAAAATTGGTTCGACGATTATATAAATTCTTGGCAGAATGATACATATTAGATACATCCACCAAAACCCCCACCCTTTGTTCTTTGTGCTTTATCATATAAATAGTAAAACCGTATGTTTTATAATTGCCTATTCTTCAATAACCTCGTCAACCAAATCTTTTGGTTCCTCGATGGTATCTTCGCTGTCAACAGGAGCGTATTTCTTTTCTTTTAGTTTTGCTTCCTCTTCTTCGGCGATTAATTTATTGGCAATTTTTAATTTTAATTTTTCTGCTAATTCTCTGAATTGAACTTCGCTTTCTTTTTGTAGATATTTAAGAAGTTTTCGTCTTTCTCCAACTTTCTTAAGTAAACCACGGCGAGAAGAAAAATCATGTTTATGTTGTTTTAAATGCTCCGTTAACTCTTTAATTTCTTCAGTTAAAATAGCAATTTGAACCTGGGTAGAACCAGTGTCAGTGTCATGAACACGAAATTTTTTGATAATTTTCTCTTTGATTTTTTTATCTAACATTTTTTTTATTGGCTCTACCGAGAAGCGATGAGAGAGTTAACTCGACGTCGTATCCAAGAAAGAGTCTAGAATTAAAAGATTATTTTAAAGTGTTAATCTTCTTTTGTAAGCGAGATTTTTTACGAGCGGCGGTATTTTTTTTAATAACCCCTTTTTTGGCCGCCTTATCAATGGCTTTAATTGTTAAAGAGATCGCCTCTTTAGTCAATTTTTCGCCAGTAGCAATGACTTTTAAGCTGGTTTTCACCGCTTTTTTCATTACACTTGATACTTTTTTATTGTCGATATTACGTTTTATATTTTTACGTAATTCTTTTTTAGCAGATTTCTTATTTGGCATACAGTGTTTTAAATAAAAATTCGTTAATTATTATTAAGACTATAACATAAATTGAAATAAAAATCAATGCCATAGCCTTTCTTTTATTGGCTTAAGTAACCAAAAATGTCGGGGTGCTGGGAATTGAACCCAGTCAACATGCTCCCAAAGCATGCGTACTACCGGTATACGACACCCCGTTTAAATTTTTTTGTGCCCCGGGTCAGAATTGAACTGACGACACAAGGATTTTCAGTCCTTTGCTCTACCACTGAGCTACCGAGGCCACAAACTTTTAAAAAGTTTTGTTGCGGGGGTCGGATTCGAACCGACGACCTTCGGGTTATGGGCCCGACGAGCTGCCAACTGCTCTACCCCGCGATATCTAACTGTAAAAATGCAGTTATGTGGGCAATGGAGGACTCGAACCTCCGACCTCAACATTATCAGTGTTGCGCTCTAACCAACTGAGCTAATTGCCCGTAATTTTAGCTAATTTATTTTTGAGTAAGATAAATAAAAATAGGGTTGGTCAAACTCTTTATAGAATATAACAAACTAAAAAGAAAAAGGCAATAGTAAAAATAGCCAAAAAACCTATATTAAATAAGGTTGTAGTGAATATTTTATAGTTTAGCAAGAAATAAAGCTAGTTCTGCTTTAGTCTCGCCTTGGCCGGTCTTATTTTTAAAATCTAAAGAGATTAAATGGTTTAAGTGGTTTTTTAAGTCTGCTAAAATAAAACCCTTGGTCTGTGGTAGGTTTTTTTTAACCACATAAGCATGAATTTTAAGTTCATCGGCTATTTGTGAAATACTAAAATTGGCTAAAACAGAACTTTTTATCTGTAATAAAATTTTAAATTGGCGAATCAGCATCGCTAAAATATAATCTTCACTAACTCCGGCTAAATATTGCTCTTCTAGTAAGGTGATGGCGGTTTTCTTATTGCGAGCAGAAATGGCGTCAGTTAAGGCAAAAATATTTTCATCATAAATATTAGCTACTTGAGATTTGACGGTCTCATTAGTTATTTCCTTTCCATCTGAAATACTCATGGCTAATTTATGAAGTTCTGAAGATATTTGCCACAAGTCGGAGTTAGTTCGAGTGACAAGAGTTAAAATGGCCGCTGATTCAATTTTGCGGTTTAGTTTTGAAACTAATTCTTTAATAAAATCATTTAACTGTAAGCTAGATAGAGTTTTAAATTCTTGAACATACTGTTGCTTTAGTAAAAAGCTAAATAATTTTTGAGCCTCTTTTTTTAGTTTTCGATTTTTATCATTTAAATTGCCATCGCGGAAAACAATTATATTATCGTCACTATTTTTAGTAGCACCTTCTCGTTTATTGAGAAATAAATTTAATTCACTAAATAGTTTATCATTTTTATTTTCTAAAATATCTTCAATCACAACCATTCTTTTTTTTACAAACAGGGATCCAGTATTTATTTTTTCACTAATTTCTTTGAGGTTAGTTATTTTTCCGTCTAGTACAATTAAGCTTTGTGAAGCGGCGTCTATTTCACTAACAAACTTATCTTTAAGTTCATTCAATTTTTGACGACTGCGATAAGTATCGGCGCCGTAAATAAATATAATCATAATTAACGGGCTAGTTTTTTAACAGCTTCTTTAAATAGATCACCCTTTTCTTCAAAATTCTTAAAAATACTATAGCTAGGTGAGGCGGTGGAAAGCAAACAGACTTTGCCTGAGGAGGTATTTTTATAAGCAAACAAAACAGCTTCTGCCATTTCTCTAGTTTCTAAAAGTTGTGGTAACTTTTTTAAACCATAAATTTTAACTAAAGATTCTTTGATTCGTTTACCGCTATCAGGAAAGAGAACAATATTTTTAATTTTTATTTTTTTTAAAAATATAATTAATTTATCAAATTTATAGCCACGATCTTCGCCACCTAAAATTATTGTTTCTAAAGAATCTTGGACGCAACTAATAGCCGCCATTGTTGACTCTGGTGTGGTTGAAATGGCGTCATCGAAAAAAGTTATGCCCTGATATTTTCCAATATTTTCTAGTCTATGGGGAAGAGGCTTAAAAGTTTTTAGAGATTTTATAATAGTAGTCGTGGGAATTTTAAATAAGCTAACCGTTGTCATGGCGGCGGTTATATTTTTTAAATTATGATCGCCTAGTAAATTAATATCCTTATTATTTAATAATTGTTTTTTATTATAATAGATTGCTCCATTTTTTATTAAATATTTTTTATTATAATTTAAAGTTGAGGCCTTAGTTTTTTTGGCTAGATTTTTTATAAAAGAGAATTCATCATTATAAATAAAATAATCGCCTACTTTTTGTTTTAAGCTTATATTTGCTTTGGCATTTGCGTAATTTTTAAAACCATTATGATAAGGTAAATGGTCGGGGAAGATGTTTATTAGGACCGCTATTTTTGGGCCTTTTTCTAGGGTAGATAATTGATAACTAGATAATTCATAAACAAAAATATCATCTTTTTTAGCTTTTTCTAAAAGTGGTAGGGGGTTGGTGCCAATATTTCCCACTAGATGAACTTTTTTGCCAGCGGTTTTTAAAATATGATAAATTAAACTAGCAGTAGTGCTTTTTCCTTTTGTGCCACTAACGCCAATAATAGTCCCCGGGCAAGCATCAAAAAATATATTAGTTAAAGTTGTAACTGAAACGCCTGCGGATTTAGCCAGTTTAATTTCTTGAATTTGATCAGAAATACCGGGACTTTTTATTATTAAATTAAAGTTATCTAAATTTTTAAAACAATTTGGGCCTGATATTACCGTGGTGTTTATTTTTTCCTCTTTAGTTAAATTAATAGTTTTTTGATCAGCTAGCCACAAGTGAAGATTTGGATATTTTTCTCTTAAATGTTTAAAAATATAAGAACCCTCTTTACCGTAACCTAAAATTAACATTTTTTTAAAATTAGGAGGTAAATAATTATCTGAACTATCTTTTAAATTTTCTTCTATTAAATTTTCTGGATTTTTTATTTTGTAGGAAATCTTGTTTATAAAATAATTACCAATAAAGCTTTGTTGAAATTCTTTTTGTTTACCCGCTAGTATTAATGCTGCGCGCACCTCTTCTTTAGTGCCGACACAATCAAAGGGTTTAAATTTTTTCTCACCCCAAAGTTCTTGAAATAAAGGTAACAGCTTTTTATCATTAAATAAGTTTTTTTGGAAAATTTTTGTAACTTTATTTATCGGTAAATAAGCTGACAATAAACAAAAGGCAAAAGCACATTTAGGGCACTCGCCACACCACCTTTTTTCATTTTTTTTGGTTATTAAAAAATTTCTGTTACAGCTAGAAAATTTAGGTAAATATTTAGGATAAGCGGTAAATTCTTTGACAATTTTTAATTCTGAATAAGGGCGGAGAAGGCTGAAAAAATTTAAGTCACCACTAATGTAGTTATTTATGTAGTCACTAATTAATTTTTCAAACTCGCCGCTCTTACTATATTGATGATTAATATCTAGTCCTAAATAATTTACATTACCAAAGTTAGAGCTTTGTTCGTTGGCAAATACTAAAGTATTATAATTATTTAAAACAGCTCCTAGTAAGCTGACCCAGATATAAATATTAGAAATGGGGACGTGCCCATTATAAGCTCCTTCTGAATTTAATATAAAAAGAGTTGGGTCTATTTTTCTGTCGTAATAAAAATATGGCGCTCCTATTATTTCTGCGGTTTCTTTTTGAATTTTACTACTTCGTAAGCTAAACAAGCAAAATTCTTGATTTAGTTCTTTTAGTTTCTCGGCTGCCAAGCAGGAATCTTTGCCACCACCTAGCGGAGAGAGACATCTATTGCGCAGTTTAACTTTTGTTGGCGAAACCTTTATATTCTGATATGGAAAATTTATTAAATTATGCCAGTTTATTTTGTTACGATAGAAAAATTCCCCTAAACCTTTGAGATAGAGATTGTTCCAAAAATTAGCCTGTTCTTTATTTAAAAAACCACTTCTTATAATAATTTTTTTTGGGAGATAAGCCTTATAATATCCTACCCCTAGAGCCAGATGAAGATTAAATAAAATTTTGTCTAATAATTCTTTGTTTATATTTTTCCAGTTTATTTTATTTTTTGATAAAATAATAATTTCCTTAAATTTTATTTTGTCATCAAAGGAATAATAAAAACTGATAGTTTTTTTCTTTTTATCTAATTTATAGGAATCAAAAACAAAACTAGAAAATTTATTTAAATTATCTACTTTTTTATTGTCTTTAATTTTAGCCGTATAAATAGACATATTATCTTAGGTTATTTTAATTCACCCCAATTATCACCTATAGCTGATTCAACAATAATTGGTACTTTTAAAATAATAGCATTTTCCATTAACTTTTTAATTTCGGGTAACCAATTTTCAATCTTATCTTCTTTTATTTCAAAAATCAATTCATCATGAATTTGTAGAAGTAATCTAATTTCTTCCGGGTGATTTTTTATTTTATCAGCGATGTTTATCATAGCAATTTTAATAAGATCGGCGGCCGTTCCCTGAACTGGAGTGTTAGTGGCCATTCTTTCAGCACTACGACGAATGACTACCGTGTTTGAGTTAATTTCTGGTAAATAACGTTTTCTGCCAAACATAGTTATTGCATAGCCTTTTTCTTTAGCTTGGGCAATTGAATTATCAATCATTTTACGTATTTCTGGATAAGCAGCAAAATATTTAGCAATAAATTCTTGCGCCCTACTATAAGGTATGCCAGCATTTTGGGCTAAACCATGAGGGCCCTGGCCATACAATATTCCAAAATTAATTGCTTTAGCTTCATAACGCATTTTTTTACTTACCTCTGATAGTTCAACTTCATTAATTTCAGCAGCTGTCGCCGTGTGAATATCTTCTTTATCTTTAAAAGCTTTAATCATTTTTTTATCGCCAGATAAATGGGCTGCTAGTCTTAACTCAATTTGTGAATAATCTAAACTGACTAATTTCCAATTTTTTTCGGCGATGAAAGCAGAGCGTATTTTTTTACCTTCTTCGGTGCGAGTTGGTATATTTTGTAAATTTGGTTCATTTGATGACAAGCGTCCGGTAGCGGCTACTGTTTGATTAAAACTGGTATGAATTCGGCCAGTTTTTTTATTAATTAAATTAGGTAGTGCCATCACGTAAGTGCTTTGTAGTTTATTTAATTCACGATAACTTTGAATTAAAGCAATTATTTCATGTTCACCTAATAATTTTTCAAGTTCATCGTCAGCAGTAGAAATTCCCGTTTTTGTTTTTTTAATATTTTTAGTACCGATTGCCAACTTATTAAATAGTATTGCTTGCAGTTGTTTTGGTGAATTAATATTAAACTCCTCTCCTGCTTGAGTGTAAATATTTTTAGCTAAGTCCTTTAAGCGAGCGCCTAAGTCTTTTTCTATTTTTTTAAGATTTTTAGGATTTAAAATTATGCCATTTTCTTCCATATTAGCTAGTACCGTAACTAGCGGTAGTTCAATAGTTGTCATCAGTTTATCTAAATTTTCTTCTTTTAATTTTTTACTTAGTATTTCACTAAGTAGCCAAGTACAATTAGCATCCTCTCCGGCGTATTGTGCTATTTTTTCAGCGGCTACCTGGGAGAAAGAGATTTGAGTTTTACCTTTACCAATAATATCGGTAGTAGAGATTTTTTCCCAACCTAATTCTCTAAAAGAGACGGCATCTAAATTATGTTGACGGTTATCAGGGTTAAGTAAATAAGAACCGAGCATGGTATCAAAAAATAATCCCTTAACAATCACACCTTGATTTTTTAAGACCCGCCAGTCAAATTTAGCATTATGGGCACATTTTTTTATTTCCTCATTTTCTAAAATACCTTTTAGTTCGCTCAGCCAAGGATGGGAAATGTCATCAGACTTTTGATAACTAAATAAATCAGCGACTTTTTTTGATTTACCCTGAGAAAGGTCTAAATAATAGGCAACATCTTTTTCCCAAGAAAAAGACATTCCTAAAAGTTCGGCATTAATTGGGTTAAGACCAGTAGTTTCTGTATCAAAAGCAAAAGCTTTAATAGTTTTTAATTTTTTTAAAAAAGAACTAAATTTATCCGGGGTATCAATTAACTGATATTGTTTTTCCTTCTCATTTCTGGAAAATTTGTCCTCATAACTTGCTTTAGTGGGCTCACTTTCTGCTTCGCTACCATTTTTTATATTTTGTAGTTTTCCAATTAATGATTTAAATTCTAGTTGAATAAATAGATCGGTTACTTTTTGCACATCAAAAGAGTTAAGTCGTAAATCCTCCCAATCTAAATCAAAAGTAACATCACGCTTAATAGTTGCCAGACTTTGGCTCATATAAGCATCATCTTTATAAGTCTTAAGTAATTCACTAATTCGCGGCCTGATATGCTCATTATTTTTTGAAACAGCTAAATAGACCCCATCTAATGTTTTAAACTCTTGGAGTAATTCAGTCGCTGTTTTTTCGCCAATACCTTTAACGCCCGGAATATTGTCGCTAGGATCACCTCTTAGCGCCTTATAATCAATTATTTGATTAGGATTTAAGCCATATCGTTCTCTAACTTTTTCCTCGGTGTAAGTAGTGCTGTCATTTAAGCCACGACTCATAGAGTAAACTTTAGTGCGCGGGCTAACTAATTGCAGGCTATCCATATCGCCGGTAACGATATAACTTTCAAAGTCTGTTTCCGCCTCCGCTCTTTTGGTAATTGTGCCAATTAAATCATCAGCCTCAAAGCCAGATATTTCAAAAATGGGAATATCTAAGGCCCTAGCCACCTCTTTTACTATTGGTACCTGTTCATAGAGCTCGTCCGGGGCGGCTGTTCTCGTTCCTTTATATTCAGCATATTCTTCATGGCGAAAAGTTGGCCCTTTTTTGTCTAAGGTTAAAGCTACATATTCTGGTCTAAATTCTAAAAAAGCTTTAAGTAAAAAAGAAGTAAAACCATAAACGGCATTAACAATTAAGCCATCTTTAGTTGTAAGAGTTGTTGGTAAGGCGTGAAAGCTGCGGTGTATTAGCGCATGGCCATCTATTACCATTAACTTTGATTTATTTTTTATAGTCATAGGTACATTTTAACACATTTGAGTCTTTTTGCTATAAAAGAAAAAAACGCCGGATGTCGACGTTTATTCGAAAAGTGTTATTAATTTATCGAAATCTAAAGCTATCATCGGATATTTCTAGCCCACCTATTGGTTCTTCGTTAGAGATAGCACTCAGTAAATTCATAAAAGAAAAAGGTAATTTATATTTTTATTATAACATAAAATTTTAAGTGTTGCCAAAATTATTTAAGTCTCATTTATCTCTTTATTCTGGAGTTTTAAATTAAATTTATAATAAAAAATCATCCAAATAAATTCGGATGATTTTTACTGTGGACCCCAAGGGATTCGAACCCTTGACCCTCTGCTTGCAAAGCAGATGCTCTAACCGGGCTGAGCTAGGGGCCCTTTTTCTTTTAATTAAAAATAAACTTAATTAGTAAACTTTCTTCTTTCTTACCTATAGTATCGGAATACTTAAAAGTGGTCAACCCCTAATGTTTCTTGAAAAATAAATGGGCTAAAGGAAATATTTATTTATTATTTGGGATTTGAATATTGAGTAAGCGGTGAAGCTAACCAACCAAAAAATAAATCGCCGCTACCGGTCATCATGATAATACCAACAGTTAGCACTAAAACACCGATTATTTTATAACCTAAACGTGATCCACCTTCAGAGCCAAGTTTGTCTTCAAACCAGCTTAAGCGACCAAAATTACCGATAAACCACTCAGTTTTTATTACTAGTAAAGAGCCCACTGCAGTTATTATAATTCCCAGGATGATTTGCATATTTTTTTGTATTTTTTTTTTATCTTATATAATTTAAAGGATTATATTTTACGCCATTTACTATTACCTCAAAGTGAATATGTGATCCAGTAGACCAACCGGTTGATCCCATAGCCGCAATTTGCTCTCCTCTATCTACCTCTTCGCCAACTTTAACGTATAGTTTTGAGGCATGGGCATATCTTGTTTTTTTACCTCCTCCATGATTAATCACTACGTTATTTCCGTAACCATTACTCCAACCGGCAAATTCAACGGTACCAGATTCGGCTGCATAAAGTGGCGTGCCTACTTTGTTGGCGATATCTAAGCCAGTATGACGCCAGGAATAATATTGGGAAATACGATGCCCCTCGGTTGGCCAAGTCATGCTAGTACTTGAATTAGGAGCCTTTTTAGGGTTAATTAATTTTTCAATTACTGCCACCGCATTACCCGATCGACTAGTGGTTGTGGTTTTAACTGCTACAGTATCGCTAATTTTTTTACCACCAGGGATAATAATAGTTTGTCCGATCTTTAAATCGCCAGCACTTTTAATATTATTATACTGGAAGATACTATTTTCTTCAACGCCAAACCTAAGAGCAATCCGACCGACCGTGTCGCCGCTTTTAATATTATAAACTGTTCCGCTAACAGGGAGTATAATTAATTTATCTCCCGGCCTAATTAAACTGAAAGCGGTTAAATTATTAGACCATAAAATAGTATTAACACTAATTTTAAATTTATTAGCCATTCCTGATACCGTGTCGCCACTGGCCACCGTGTAATATATTATTTCTGAACGATTGGCTGGTATAAATGAGTCGCCCGCCAAACCTTCTTCGTTTCCGTTAGGATAAAGAGGCATATCATTAACCAGCGCTTCATTATTATAAATTAAATTAGCTATCTCATCGCTAACTTGACTCACCCATGGTCGATTTTCAATATTGGCGTTTGTCTCAAGATATTTTTCATTTCTTGAAGCTAATATTTGACGCATGTTACCAAATTCTTCAATAAGTGCCCCCGTATCGCTTATAGAACTAAATTCATTTTTAACTAAATGGGACACAATTGTTTTATTGGCCGCTAAGGCGACGTTAGAAGAGTTTTTATTAAAATTTAAAATATTGGAACCTATCATCGTAAAGGTTAAGCAAAAAACCAGCACATGTAAAATGCGCTGTCCGATGAGCTTATCCCAGGAGTCGTCTGTTAGACCTAATTTTTTTAGTTTAAAAATTAAGTGGTATATCTTAATTAAGGGTTTAGTGAGAAAGAATTTGGATATTAAAAAAATTGGCCGTAAAACAGTAATTATTAGGTTATATATTAACCTTTTGACTGTTATTAGAGATTTAACGGTAATTATTAACAGGTCAATAAAAAAATTCTTAAGTTTTGCAGAATTGCCTTTAATATGATTAATATAGTATTATTAATTTATAGTATCATCTTTGATGATTTTCCGTCAATTTACTAGATAATTTGTTAATAGTTAATATTTAATGATATGAATAATCATAAAAAAAAGCAACCCCTAGTCCTTATTGTATTAGATGGTTGGGGGGTCTCTAAATCTTCTGGGGGTAATGCTATTAGTTGTGCTTCGCCACTTTTTTTTAATGAGTTAACCGCTAAATATCCTACTAGCGTTTTAAATGCCTCTGAGGAAAAAGTTGGTTTACCTCACGGTGTGTTTGGTAATAGTGAAGTTGGTCATCTTAATTTAGGCGCTGGTCGAGTTGTTTTTCAAGATATTCTGCGAATTAATAAAGCCATTAAAGATAAGTCATTTTTTAATAATAAGGAACTAAAAGCTGTAATCACACATCTTAAAAAAACCAAAGGAGCTCTTCATGTTATGGGTCTAGTTTCTGATGGAAGGGTGCATTCTTCGTTAGAACATTTATTTTCTCTTTTATCTTTTGCTAAAAAATATGGTTTAAAAGAAGTTTATATTCATGCTTTTCTAGATGGACGCGATACGCCTCGTAATAGTGGTCGTCGCTTTATCGCTTATTTAGAAAAAGAAATTATAAAACTTGGTCTTGGAAAAATAGCTACCGTTTCTGGTCGTTTTTATGCTATGGATAGAGATAGTCATTGGGAGCGCATAAATAAAACCTATAATGCGATGGTTTACGGCCAAGGAGAAGTTTTTAATTCCGCTGACGAGGCAATAGGCGCTAGTTATCAGCAAGAAGTCTATGACGAGGAAATGTTACCAGTTGTAATAAAAAATACTAAAACAATTAAAAACGGTGATGCGCTTATATTTTTTAATTATCGAGCAGATCGAGCCAGGGAGATTACCAAAGCTTTTGTGGACAAAAAATTAAAAATAGAAAAATTTAAAAAATTTAAAGATTTATATTTCTTATCTTTTACGGAATATGAAAAAAATTTAGGATTAAAAGTGGCCTTTCCTTCGGAGCGACCAATTAATTGTTTGGGAGAGGTTATTTCTTATGCTGGACTCAAGCAACTTAGAATTGCCGAAACCGAAAAGTATGCCCACGTTACTTATTTTTTTAACGGTGGCAACGAATTACCATTTAGTGGCGAAAATAGAACGCTTATTCCTTCTCCGCGGGTGGATAATTATGCAACTTATCCTCAAATGTCTGCTAAATTAATTTGTAATCAGCTTCTTGTTGAACTTAAAAAGGATATTTATGATTTTGTTTTAGTTAATTTTGCTAATGCTGATATGTTGGGTCATACCGGTAATATTCCGGCGGCTGTTTCTGGTATTAAGACTGTTGACGCTTGTCTTAAAAAAATAGTAAAAGAAGTCTTAAGATTAGATGGAACAGCAATTGTTACCGCGGATCATGGTAATGCTGACAGTATGTATAACTTTAAGGAAAAAGAGATTATAAAAGAACACACTTTAAGCTCGGTGCCATTTATTGTAGTGAAAAAAAGTTTAGCTTTTAAAAAGTCTAAGAAAGTAGCCCTTGATAAATTAATCCCTAGCGGTCGCTTAGCTGATGTGGCACCAACTATTATTAAATTAATGAATCTTAAAAAACCAAAAGAAATGACAGGTAAAAGTCTTATCTAATAATTAATCTTATGAGCGTAGAAAATATTAATAATTTTTCTAAGAAAATTGAAAAAAATCCAGCAGAAATTCTGCTGGATGATTGCGATATTAGTATTAGAGCTTATCAAGCCCTAAAAAGTTTAGGAATTACCAGTATTCAAGAGTTAGCCAATTATAGAGAAGAGGAATTAATTACTAAGTTGCCAAATATAAACAACAGAACAATTAAAGAAGCTAAAGAGCTTTTAATTAGTTACAATTTAGATTTTAAAATATAAAAAATAATTTAATTCTCTGGGACTATAACCTCAAATGGTTTAGTCGCTCCGTAAGATTTATAACCATCATCATTGCAAAATCTTATAATATTTTTTTTGAAGTAGTCTGGTTTTGAATTTTGAATTAAACCAATTAAAAAATAACAAACACTCATTACCGCGCCATAATTACTGTTATCTGGTAGATTTATTTCCCACCTGGTTTCCGGTTCGCCAAAATATAAATTCTTACCAAAGCTAATAACTAATTCTTTTTTATCGCGAACTACAAATTTAGCGTGACGAGCCTCTCCGAAACTGAAGGCCCGTAGAGAAACTTTAGGGCCAAATAATTCATGACGTTTTATATCTAGCATCGGCGCTAGATTGGCAAATTTGTCAGGCAAGATAAATGAGTAGGACTGATATTGTTTAAAACGTCGGGGTACTTTTAATTTTTTGATAAACTTTTTTATGAGTTCGGGGTTTTCCTCTGTAGCGCTTAAAATAATTCCTAAATAAGTTGAAGTATTGTAAGTATATGGTTCGGCTAATTTGTGATAAGGATAAACCTTATCAGCTAATTTAGCCGCGCTCGAATTTGGAGAGCAGGTAAGTAAAATAGTTTTTAAACTAACTTTTTTGGCTAGCTCTATTTCCCAAATGGAATCTTTTTCTCCGGATGCCGAAATAATAATTGCTTCGGTAATTGTTTTATTTTTTATTAATTTTTCATAACTTTTTATTATTTCTTTAAAATCACTTTCACTAGCATAAATAGCTGAGCCACCACCAAAAACGATTTTTCCTGTGTGGTAAGCATTCCCACTCCCTACGATTAGGGGAAATTTAAATTGCTCTATAGCTAACTTTAGGGGGAGTGTTTTACTAAAAAAATCCAAAGCAGCCAGAACCGCCTGGTCCAATGATTTTAGCTTATATTTTGTCATAATAGTTTGGTATAATTAATTATTTGCCCAATTTTATTGGTATTTTAATTATAACTGATATTGATTTATATTTCAATTTGCGATAAGCTAAAATCGAAATAATAAGTTAAATAATTTATTTAAATTTATGTCTGGACACTCCAAATGGGCGACAACTCATCGTCAAAAAGAACTAGTGGATGCTAAGCGTGGCGCCATTTTTACTAAATTAGCTAATAATATTTCTATTGCTGCTCGAAAGGGCGGAGATCCAAATGCTAACCCTTCTTTGCGAACCGCAGTTGATAAGGCCAGGGAAGCGAATATGCCTAAAGATAATGTTGAGCGAGCTATTAAAAAGGGAACTGGCGAATTAGGAGGAGCGCAGGTTGAGGAATTATATTATGAGGGTTTAGGTGCTTTTGGTTTGCAAGTAGTTGTTAAAAGTGTAACCGATAATAAAAACAGATCAGCTTCTACTATTCGTCATACTTTTACTAAAAGCGGTGGCGCTTTTGGCGCGGTGATGTGGAATTTTTCCCAACAAGGCGTTTTTATGGTAACCCAGGAAGAACTAGATGCTAAAAAAATTAACTTTGAAGATTTAGAACTAGAATTAATTGATAATGGCGCGCAAGATATTAAGAAAGAAGCTGAGGGTTTAACAATATACTCAGCCTTAAATGATTTTCAGAAAATGACTGATTTTCTAGCAACTAAAAATATCAAAACAGAGTCAGGGGAAATTGAATATGTAGCCAAAGAAAAGATAGTCTTAAATGAAGAGGAAAAGGAAAAGACAGAAAAATTTATCAGTGAGTTAGAAGATAACGAGGATGTTAGTGATTATTATTTAAATACCGAGCTCTAAACAATATGGTAAGAATTATTTTGGGTATTGATCCAGGAATTGCTGACACCGGTTATGGTTTAATCTGTGATGATGGTGGAAAAATATCTTGCCTAGCTTATGGTTCAATAAAAACCAGTGCTAAGGATGAACTAATTAATAGACTGGATTCTTTGCATCGCGAGTTATCTTTGATTATTAAAAAATATAAACCAGAGGTTGCGGCGGTTGAAGAGTTATTTTTTTCAAAGAATGTGAAAACGGCTCTTACGGTCGGTCAAGCTAGAGGTGTTATTCTACTGGCTTTGTCGCAAAATAAATTAAAATTTTTAGAGTTTAAACCATCTCAGGTTAAACAAATGGTTACTTGTTATGGTGGAGCAAATAAAGAACAAGTGCAAAAAATGGTGCAAAGAATTCTTCATTTAAAAGAGATTCCCAAACCCGATGATGCCGCTGATGCTCTAGCTATTGCGATGTGCGCTCTTAATTCTAAGTTACTTTGTTTGAAATAATTTTTGCTTATCAATTTTTATAATTTATGTTTAAATCGCATACGGCTGGTAAATTACCAGTTATCGCTGCAATTATTGGCAACGCAGTCGTTGGCTTAGCTAAGCTGGCTGGTTTTTTAATGACTGGATCAGGCGCAATGTTTTCTGAATCAATTCATAGTTTAGCGGATACTTTAAATCAATCATTATTACTTATTGGAGTAGAAAGATCACACCGGCAACCTAATTTAGAGCATCCCTATGGACACGGAAGAGAGCGTTATATTTGGGCCCTTATTTCCGCTTGTGGTATTTTCTTTATTGGTTGTGGAATAACCGTTTATCATGGTTTTGATGTTTTAATTCATGGAAATGAATTTAAGTTTAATTATTTTGCTATTGTCGTTTTGGTTATTTCTTTTATAATCGAAGGTTTTACCTTGTGGCTTGCCTACCGTGAACTTCGTATTCGTTTTCCTAAAGCTAAATGGACAACTATTAATCGTGAAGCTGACCCCACTACTTTAGCAGTGGTTTACGAAGATGGCTTAGCGGTTATTGGCGTTCTAATCGCTCTTTCTAGTTTAGCGCTCGCTTATTTTACTGGTCATCCTTATTGGGATGCTATTGGTTCTATTATTATTGGTCTTTTACTGGGAGTAGTCGCAATAGTTTTGATTAACAAAAATAGACATTATTTAATTACTAAAGCTATTCCTTCTTCTATGGTAGAAGAAGTAAAAGATATATTAATGTCTGACCCAAGTATTGAAAAAATTTATGATTTTAAATCAGCCATTTTTGATGCTGATAAATATTTAATAAAATGTGACGTTGAATTTAATGCCTCAGCATTAATGAAGGAACTTAATAAATATCACTTTTTGTCTAATGAATATGAGGAGGTTCAAGGTAATAAAGAAGAGTTTAATAAATTTTGTGTTGAATATTTAGACCGGGTGCCACGCTTGGTTGGTAAGAAAATTGATGAAATTGAAAAAAAGATAAAAGAACGTTTTCCGCAGATAGTTTTTATTGATATCGAAATAAATTGATTTTTTGCTATAATACATAATATGAGTAAAAAGAAAAAAGATAACAACTTAGATTATTTATCTGTTCCTAAATTAAATTTAGATGAAAGAGCCAAACATAGCCTCGGAATTGTGGCGGTACTTGCTTTTGGTTTAATCAGTCTACTTGGTCTTTTCAATCTATCTGGAGTAGTAGGAACATTCTTATCTAAATGGCTAACTTTAATTTTTGGTTTTGGAAAATGGCTCGTGCCTTTGATATTTTTATTTTGGGGGCTACTTCTAGTACAGAATAAAAAATATGCTATCAAGTTTAGTGATTATTTAGGCTTAGCTTTATTATTTATATCTTATCAAACATTATTTCATTTTTTTATTTCTCGAGCCGAATGGAAAGATACTGTTTTAATCGGTGTTGGCGGGGGCTATATTGGTTTATGGCTTAGCCAAATGTTTAACTATTTGTTTGGTTTTTGGGGTGGCGTTATAATTCTACTTTGTCTTTTTTTAGTATCACTGGTAATTGTTTTCAACACCTCTCTTTCAAAAATAATTGGTCAAGAAAGTTTTTTAGCTATTATTTTTAGACCCTTTTCTAAACTTTTTAGTATTGCTTTTTCGTCTACTGGAAAGTCAGTAGAAAATAGTAATCGCCATCAAGCTAAAGAATTTATTGATGAGGCTCGTGAAGAAATACTTGGCTCTTGGACTAAAAAAGAAGTGAACCCTATTCTTTCAGAAGATTCAATTAATTCAAGTAATGTTATTGAAGAGCCGACAGCCGCTGTTTTAAAACAGAATAGCCAAAAAGTTCAAGAAAAAATTAATTGGCCAAAAAGACAAATTAAAATTGATATTCCTGTTGAACTTTTAAATCATAAAGTTGGTCTAGCTGTCGGCGGCGACACGTCTGCCAGTGCACTTCGCATTAAAAAAACTTTAGAAAATTTTGGGATTCCTGTTGAAATGGGAGAAACTAAAGTTGGTCCAACCGTTACTCAATACACTTTTAAACCTGCTGAAGGTGTTAAGCTCTCTAAAATCACTACTCTTAGTAATGATTTATCCCTTGCTTTAGCAGCCCATCCAATCAGAATTGAAGCCCCAATTCCTGGTAAGTCTTTAGTTGGCATTGAAGTTCCTAATAAAATTAAAGCTATTGTGGGCTTACGAGAAATTTTAGAAGATAATGTTTTTAAGAATCGCAAACACAATTTAATGATTGCTCTAGGTAAAGATGTGTCTGGCACATCTTGGATTTATGATATTACTAAGATGCCTCATTTATTAGTTGCTGGTGCAACTAATTCCGGAAAGTCTGTTTGTTTAAATACTATTATTATTAGTTTATTGTATCAAAATAATCCAGAAGATTTACGCTTTATAATGGTTGATCCTAAACGAGTAGAACTACCGGCTTATAACGGCATTCCTCATTTACTGGTTCCTGTTATTACTGATGTTTCTAAAACAATAAACGCTCTCAAGTGGTGTTTAAATGAAATGAATAGTCGTTATGATATTTTAAATAAAAGTGGCAAGAAAAATATTCAAAGTTATAATGCTGAGGGTAAGGATAAATTACCTTATATAATTTTTGTCATTGATGAATTAGCTGATTTTATGATGACGGCCGGCAAAGAAATGGAGGCCGCAATTATTCGTTTAGCACAAATGTCTCGTGCGGTCGGTATTCATTTAATACTGGCCACCCAACGTCCTAGTGTTGATGTTATAACTGGCCTTATTAAGGCGAACATCCCCGCTCGTATTGCCTTTTCAGTAACTTCAATGGTTGATTCTAAAACTATTTTAGATATGAGTGGCGCAGAAAAACTACTTGGTCAAGGTGATATGTTACTATCTACAGCTGAGCTTTCTAAGCCAAAAAGAATTCAAGGGGCTTATGTTAGTGACGAAGAAATAAATGATGTGATAAATTATATAAAAGAAAAAAGTGGTGAACCGGAATATTTAGACGGGGTAACTGAACGTCAAAAAGTTGGTGGTGTTGCTGGTGTTGGAATGGACGGTAATCACGGTGATGAGGACGAATTAATGGAACAAGCTAAAGATATAATTATTGCCGCTGGTCGCGCCTCCACTTCTTTATTGCAACGTCGTTTATCTATTGGTTATGGACGAGCTGCCAAAATTTTAGATATGCTTGAGGACGCTGGTTTTATTGGCCCCTCTAATGGTTCGAAGCCTCGTGAAGTTTTTGTCTCCAAAGAACAACATGAAAATAGTGGCGCTATTTCGGCTATGCCAGTTCATAGTCGCAGTGGTTCAGCGGCGCCAGATTCATATTTAGAAGAAGGTAATGATGACACCTTACATTTTAGCGACAGTAAAGATGAGATAGAAGCGGAAGAGGAAGAAGTTGAAGAAGAGGAGGAAGAAGTAGAAGAAATTGTTAACGAAGATACTCCCGATTTTTTATTAGATGATGACGGTCCAGAAGATGAGGTGGCCACTGAGGATATAATACTGGAAAATATTAAAGAAGATTTAGATGAGTTAGAAGAATCTTCGGTAAGTGCTCTAACTGAAGAAGATAAACCTAAAAAACCACGACCAATTAATGAAGATGATGATATGTTTTTTGCTCGTTAGTTATTTTTAAATAGATTTATATAGAAAATTAAAACTCAGACCAAAATCTGAGTTTTTGTTTGTTAAAGTGTTTTTCCTTATCCTTTAGCGAAAAATTTCCTTAATTTCGGTATTCCTAAAAACACTGCTATAATTATTTTATAAATATATGATTTCATTTATAAAAAAGTTAATTCCGAAAGAGCTATTTAAAAAAATTAGACCAATTTATCACTACGTAGTAGCAGCGCTGGCTGCTTTTTGGTATCGCTATCCTAGTAAAAAGTTAATAGTAATTGGTGTAACTGGAACAACCGGCAAAACTTCCTCTGTTTATTTTATTGCTAAAGTTTTAGAATCGGCTGGTTATAACGTTGGCTATACTTCGACAGCAATGTTTGATGACGGTAAGCGCGAGTGGTTAAATGACAAGAAAATGACGATGCCTGGTCGTTTTTTTGTGCAGAAAATTTTACGTCGCATGGTTAAAAATCGTTGCCAATATGCCATCGTGGAAACTACTTCTGAAGGGATTGTTCAATTTCGTCATAAATTTATAAATTATGATATTTTAGTTTTTACCGGTTTATATCCTGAACATTTAGAAAGTCACGGTGGTTTTGAGAAATATAAACAAGCCAAAGGTCTTTTATTTGCTCACTTAAAAAGTTGTTCCGCTAAATATGTAAATGATCAAAAAGTAGTTTGTCATCCACAGACAGCGCTTAAAAAGTTAGATTATACTAGAGTTAAAAAAATAGTAGTCATAAATGGTGATGACGAAAATTCTCCATATTTTTTAAGTTTTTGGAGTGAAGAGCAATTAATCTATACAACTAATACTGGGTTTAATAGTAACGTTTTCATGGAAAACGGTGGAGAAGATAAAATCTTAAAAGATAGTCATGTTTATAATTTTAGCGAAGTAATGGCTTCTGCCTCGGGAACTTCATTTAAATTTCAGGATCAGATAATAAATTTAAAACTTCTTGGCGATTTCAATGCTATTAATGCTATGAACGCCGCCTTAGTTGGACTGAGCCAAGGCCTGTCTTTAGATCGAGTAAAAACAGGTTTAGAAAGTGTAACTTGTTTATCTGGAAAAATGGAAAGAATAGACTTGGGCCAAGAGTTTCAAATAATCGTTGATTATTCTTTTGAACCAAGAGCGATGAAAAAAATGTATGAGACCGTTCAACTAATTCCTCATAATAAAATTATTCATTTACTAGGTTCTTGTGGCGGCGGAAGAGACCACGACAGGCGACCTATTTTAGGAGAACTTGCCGGAGAAAAGGCTGATTATGTAATTATTACTAATGAGGATCCCTATGACGAGGATCCGCAACTCATTATTGACCAAGTGGCCGCTGGCGCTAGCGTAGCCGGCAAGAAGTTAAATAATAATTTATTTGAAATATCTGATAGGCGGGAAGCAATTGCTAAGGCGCTAAGTTTAGCTGAAGTTGGCGATTTAGTTTTAATTACAGGAAAAGGAGCGGAACAATACATCTGTTTAGCTAATGGTAAAAAAGTCCCTTGGGATGACAGGCGTGTTGTTAGAGAAGAACTAGCTAAAATAAAAGAAACAGAATCTGTATTATAGAGT
Source organism: uncultured Gammaproteobacteria bacterium (assembly GCA_964355275.1). GTDB lineage: Bacteria > Patescibacteriota > Patescibacteriia > Patescibacteriales > UBA12465 > JAEZRQ01. The sequence continues at coordinate 32,659 of CAYHCB010000007.1, forward strand.
TATTAGATAACTGTGGATAAGTTGTGATCAACAACACATTTTAACGCGGTTGACAAAAGAAAACTTCTGTAATATAATAAAGGATACAATTTAAAGATTACAAAATACTAGATATAATACTAGATACAAACGGGAGAAAAGGTGTAAAAACAAAAAATACCAAATCCGTTTTTTTTGTTGTTTATACTGAAAAAATAGTTAATTCAATAACTTTTTTGTACCAGTGATTTACTCCTTTGCAAGTTAATTGAATAGCGTCTTATAAGCTTAAATCCTTGGGGTTTAGGGTTTTTTTGTTAAATAAAATTTATTTGGAAATATTATGCCTAAGACACACACTGTTGACAAAAAAATTGTTGCGCGTAAATTTTTTAAAGACCATCAAGAAGTCATGCCTATGCCTGAACTTATTGAGATCCAAAAGGATTCTTATAAGTGGTTTTTAGATGAAGGTTTAGCGGAACTTTTTGACGAAATAAATCCGATTACCGATTTTATCGGTCGTGATTTAGAACTTTATTTTGAGGATTATTATTTAGATGAACCAAAATTTAGTGAAACCGAAAGTCGTGCTAAGAATATTACTTATGAGGCCCCACTTCGTGTAAAAACTAGATTACTTAATAAAAAAACCGGTCAATCAGTCAATCAAGAAGTTTATCTTGGTGATTTTCCGGTAATGACCGATAAAGGTACTTTTATTGTTAACGGCATCGAACGTGTCGTTGTGTCTCAACTTATTCGTTCCGCTGGTGTAATGTTTACTGCGGAATTTACTAAAGGAAAGAAGTGTTACGGTGCTAAAATTATTCCTAATCGTGGTGCTTGGTTAGAAATTGAAACTGATTCTAATAAAGTAATTTGGGTACGTATTGATCGAAAAAGAAAAGTGGCAATCACTTCTTTACTTCGAGCTTTTGGCTATGAAACAGATGAGGAAATAATTAATCTTTTTAAAGATATAGATTTGGTTAAAAATCCAGAAGAAAAAACTTTTATTGAAGCTACTATTGAAAAAGATGCTGCTAAAACTGAAGCTGAAGGTTTACAAGAAGTTTATCGTCGTATCCGTCCAGGGGATTTAGCCTCGGTTGAAAATGCTCGTCAACTTATTCATTCCATGTTTTTTCGTTTTGACCGTTATGATTTTGGTCGTGTCGGTCGTTATAAATTAAATCGTCGCTTTAGTTTAGACTTAGCTAACAAGAAAGAAAATAGAGTTTTACGAAAAGAAGATTTATTTTTAATTATTCGTGAAGTTATTCGTTTAAATATCACTAAGGAACCAGAAGATGATATTGATCACTTAGGTAATCGTCGTGTTAGAGCGATTGGTGGTTTAATCCAAACTCGTTTTAGAGTCGGTTTATCTCGTATGGAGCGTATTATTAAGGATAGAATGTCTACTACTGAAATTACGACCTTAACCTCCACTAAATTAATTAATGCTCGTCCAGTGATTGGGGTAATAAAAGAATTCTTTATGTCTTCTCAGTTATCTCAGTTTATGGATCAAACCAATCCACTAGCCGAACTTGAACATAAACGAAGACTTTCAGCCATGGGTCCTGGTGGATTAACGAGAGAACGAGCTGGTTTTGATGTTCGTGATGTGCACTCTACTCATTATGGACGTATTTGTCCGATTGCGACTCCGGAAGGTCCAAATATTGGTTTAGTTGGCCATTTAGCTACTTTTGCTAAATTAAATAGTTATGGTTTTTTAGAAACGCCATATCGAAAAGTAATTCACTCTAAAACTGGTAGTCATGTAACTTCCGATATTGTTTATATTGATGCTTTTGAAGAAGAGAAATTTACAACCGCCGATTCTACTATTCCAACTGATGAAAACGGTTTAATTTTAGTACATAAATTTGAGGTTAGAAAACACGGTCAGCCAAGCGTTGAAGAAACCGGTAAAATTGATTTTGTTGGTGTTGCCGCTAATCAGATTATTTCTGTGGCTACCTCTTTGATTCCTTTCATGGAACACAATGATGGACAGCGCTCACTGATGGGTACAAACATGCAACGTCAAGCAGTTCCACTTATTACTAGTGAGTCTCCTATCGTTGGCACTGGAGTTGAGGCTCGAGCCGCACGTGACAGTGGACATGTTATTATTTCCACTGAAGATGGATTAGTCACTAGAGCTGATGGTTTAGAAATTGATATTGAAAATAAAAAAGGGCAAGTAACTAAATATCCACTTAATAAATTTTTACGTTCCAATTCTTCAACTTGTATCAATCAACATCCGATTGTAAATATAGGTGAAAAAGTTTCTGCTGGCCAAATTATGTCAGACGGCCCAGCCATTGATAATGGAGAATTATCTTTAGGTCGCAATGTTTTAGTAGCTTTTATGACCTGGGAAGGGTTTAACTATGAAGATGCGGTTATTATTTCTGAACGATTAGTTAGAGAAGATGTTTTTTCTTCCATTCATATTGAAAATTATACAATTGATGTTCGTGACACTAAACTTGGTTCAGAAGTTATAACTAATGATATTCCAAATATTAGTGAAGAGAAATTAAATAATTTAGATGAAGACGGCATCATTCGTATTGGGGCTGAAGTTTCCAGTGGTGATATCTTGGTTGGTAAAATTACTCCAAAAGGAGAAACTACTTTATCGGCTGAAGAAAAACTATTGCGAGCTATTTTTGGTGAAAAAGCTAAGGATGTTCGTGATTCTTCGCTTTATTTAGAACACGGGGAACACGGAAAAGTTGTTGATGTTAAAGTTTTTTCTCGAGAAGAAGGCGACAAGTTGTCCGCTGGAGTTTTAAAATCCATTCAAGTTTCGGTGGCTAATTTACGAAAGATTCAGGTCGGTGACAAAATGTCTGGTCGTCATGGTAACAAAGGAGTTATTTCTAAAGTTGTCCCTGATGAAGATATGCCTTATATGGAAGACGGAACACCAATTGATATTATTTTATCACCACTTGGTATTATCTCTCGTATGAACTTAGGTCAGTTACTTGAAACTCATTTAGGTTTTGCGGCTCATAAACTTGGTTATAAAGTAGCCACCCCAGCCTTAAATGGTGTTTCTGAGGAACAAATTAAAGAAGAATTACGTCGCGCCGGTTTACCAGAAGATGGTAAAGTTACTCTTTATGATGGAAAAACTGGTGTTGCTTATGATCATACTATTACTGTTGGTTATAAATATGTTTTGAAATTAAATCACATGGTTGAGGATAAGATCCATCAACGTTCTATTGGTCCATACTCACTTATAACTCAGCAACCTTTAGGTGGTAAAGCTCAGTTTGGTGGACAGCGTTTTGGTGAAATGGAAGTATGGGCGCTGGAAGGTTACGGTGCAGCGCATACTTTACAAGAAATGTTGACCATTAAATCTGATGACGTTCCTGGTCGCAGTAAGGCTTATGAAAGTATTATAAAAGGTGAACCAATTGAAAAATTGAATGTTCCAGAATCTTTTAATGTTTTAATTAGAGAACTTAAAGGCTTAGGTTTAAATGTTGAATTACTCAGTAAAGGCGGCGTGGCTGCTAATGAGGTTATTTCTTCAGAAGACGAACTTATTGCTGAGGCTGATGCTAAAGCTTTAGCTAAGGGCGACAAGAAGGAAGATAATTATGAGCTAGAAATGCCAGAGATTATTCCTGAAATTGGTCATGATGAAGAAGTGGTGGAGAAGGTTGATGAGGAATAAATAATTCAAGTTTGAGCTAAAATAAAAAATTCGAATTAAAATTGTGAATATATGCTAAACCCTATTAAAACCAGTGATTTTGATGCCATTCGTTTAAAGCTGGCCTCTCCAGACGAAATTTCTAATTGGTCTCATGGAGAAGTTACCAAGCCTGAAACGATTAATTATCGTACACAAAAACCAGAAAGAGATGGTTTATTTTGTGAAAAGATTTTTGGTCCAACCAAAGACTGGGAGTGTGCTTGTGGAAAATATAAAAAAATTCGTTACAAAGGAATTGTTTGTGATAAATGCGGAGTAGAAGTTACTCGCAGTGTTGTGCGTCGTGAACGCATGGGACATATTAATCTGCAAATTGCTTGTACCCATATTTGGTTTTTACGTGGCATTTCCTCAAAAATTGGTTTATTACTTAATTTAGGAATTCAATCACTTGAAAAAGTTATTTATTTTGCCAGTTTTATTATTACCGCTGTTGATGAAGATTTAAAGGAAGCAACTATTGAACAAATTAAACAAGAATATAAATCAAAAAAGAAAAGTATTGAAAATGATTACCACCGAGATTTAAAAAATAAAGCCGAAAATGACGCTAAGGGTGCCGACGAAAAAGCACTAACTAAAGAGCGTAATGAAAAATTAGAAAGATTGGATGAAGATTTTTCGACAACTGCTAAAGAGCTTAAAGATCTTAAACCACTACTTATTATTTCTGAACACCAATATCAAAATTTAAGTTTGAAGTTTGGTCATATTTTTGAGGCCGGTATCGGAGCTGAAGCAATTCGTGATTTACTTATTAAAATAGATTTAGATAAGAGCATTGTAAAATTAACAGAAAAGTTAAGCGGTGCAGTTGATTCTAAAAAAGAAAAATTAGTAAAACGTTTAAAACTACTTAAGAGTTTAGCTAATAATCATATTCGTCCAGAGTGGATGATTATGACGGTTCTTCCTGTTGTTCCTCCAGATCTTCGACCAATGGTAGCGTTAGACGGTGGTCGTTTTGCTGCTTCTGATTTAAATGATTTATATCGCCGAGTTATTAATCGTAACAATAGATTAAAACAATTAACCGATCTTAATGCTCCTGAAGTTATTTGTCGTAATGAAAAACGCATGCTTCAAGAAGCCGTTGATGCTTTGATTGATAACTCCGCTCGTCATTCTAAAACTGTAACAGCATCTACTGGACAAAAAAGACAACTTAAATCTTTAGCTGATGCTTTAAAGGGTAAGCAGGGTCGTTTCCGTCAAAATTTATTAGGCAAACGGGTTGATTATTCTGGTCGTTCCGTTATTGTGGTTAACCCACGTTTGAATCTTGATCAATGTGGTTTACCTAAAATTATGGCACTGGAGTTATTTAAACCATTTATTATTTCCCAATTAATTAAGAGAGAAATTGTTCATAATGTCAGAAGCGCTTCTCGTTATATGGAAGCCGGTCATGATGAAGTTTGGGATATTTTAGAAGAGACGGTTCGTGATGCTTATGTTTTACTTAATCGCGCCCCAACTTTACATCGTTTAGGTATTCAAGCTTTTAGACCAATTTTAATTGAAGGTAAGGCTATCCAAATACATCCTTTAGTTTGTACTGCTTTTAACGCTGACTTTGATGGTGATCAAATGGCCGTCCACGTACCACTTACTACTGAAGCACGACGTGAAGCAAAAGAACTAATGCTGTCTTCCCACAATTTACTTAAACCGGCTACCGGGGAACCAATTGTTGCCCCTTCTCAGGATATTGTTTGGGGTACTTATTATATGACCTCAGAAGATAAATCTTTAGTTAATAAAGAAACTAAAGATTTACATCATTTTTATGGCGTTGATGAGGCCCGTTTAGCTTATGATAACGGCTTTATTAATCTACACGAACCAATTGTTGTTAGAATAAATAGCGAAAGAGTTAGAACTACTGTTGGCCGTTTAATTTTTAATTTAATTCTGCCAGAAAAATTACGCTTTATTAATGAAGTGGTTGGTAAAAGTAAAATTAAAGATTTAATTAAAGAATGTTTACGTTTATATAGCGAAGAGGAAACAGTTCACTTTATTGATGATTTAAAAAATAAGAGTTTTGCTTTTATTACTAAATCTGGTTTATCTTGGGGCTTTGGCGATTTGCCTGATCTAAAGGAGAAAGATTTATTAATTTCTGAAGCAACCGCAAAAGTTGAAGTTATTCAGGATCAATATGAAGAAGGTTTATTAACTGATAGTGAACGTTATTCTAAAGTTATTGAAGAGTGGACTAAGACTAAAGATAAGATTGCGGAAATTTGTAAAAAAGGACTAGTGGATATCCTACCAGTGTTTTCTATGATTGATTCTGGGGCTCGTGGTTCTTGGGCTCAACCTGTTCAGATTTTAGGTATGAAAGGACTCGTTACTTCTCCATCTGGAGCAATTATTGAATTACCAGTTAAAGGAAACTTTAAAGAAGGTTTCGGTGTTTTAGAATATTTTATTTCTACTCACGGTGTACGTAAAGGTTTATCTGATACCGCTCTTCGTACCGCTAATGCTGGTTACTTAACTCGTCGTTTAGTTGATGTTTCTCAAGATGTAATTGTTGTTGAAGAAGATTGTGGTGATACAGTTGGTATGGTTATTACTCGCGCAGAAACAGAAAAAACTGGCGATGATTTCTTTAAGAAAATAGCCGGACGATTCTTAGCTGGCGAACTTAAAGATGAAAAAGGTAAGGTGATTGCTAAGGTTGGTGATTTATTAAGTGAAGAATTAGTTAAAGAAGCTAAACTTAAAAATGTTAGTGAAGTAAAAATCCGTACAGTTTTAAGTTGCCATTTACATAAAGGTATTTGTGCTAAATGTTATGGTTACGATTTAGCTTATAACAAACCAGTTAAACTTGGCTCAACTGTTGGTATTATTGCCGCTCAAAGTATTGGTGAGCCAGGCACACAGTTAACAATGAGAACCTTCCATACTGGTGGTGTTGCCGGTCATGATGATATTACTCAAGGTTTACCACGTGTTGAAGAGATTTTTGAAAGTCGTACTCCTAAAAAGAAAGCTTTAATTTCCGATGTTGCAGGTTCTATTAAATTAGAATATGCCCAAAAAATAATTAAAGATCAAGACGGTAAAGAAATTTCCGTTAACAATCCACAATCTAAAATTTTAAGTATTTCTTACCAAGGTAAGGATAGTGATAAATATTATTTTTCCGAAAAAGTTAATGAGATGAAACTAGCTTCTGGTGCTACTGCTAAAGATAAGAAAAAATTAGAAGTAAAAGTTACCGTTAAGGAAGGCGATAACGTTAAAACTGGTATGGAGTTATTTAAGGTAGGTGGTGAAATTGTTAAAGCTAAAACTGACGGAGTCGCTTCGGTTTCTGAAAAATATGTTAGCGTTGCTAAAGATGTCAAAAAAATAAAAGAACATCAAATATTAAAAGGCACGATGTTACTTGTTAAAGATGGTGATGAGATTGAAAAGGGTACTCAGTTAACCGAAGGCAGTCTAGATTTAAGAGAATTATATAAACTTAAAGGACGACTGGAGACACAGAAATATATTATTAGAGAAATTCAGTATGTTTATTCTTCTCAGGGTCAACCTTTAAATGATAAGCACGTGGAGATTATTGCTCGACAAATGTTCTCTAGATATTTAGTTAAAGATTCTGGCGATACTAATTTATTATCTGGTGAAACTATTGAAGAAGAGGTGTTTTTCCAGGCTAATAAAGATTCAAAAAATTTAGCAAAAGCTGATAGATTGCTAATGGGTATTACTAAAGCATCTCTTACTACTGATAGTTTCTTGTCCGCCGCTTCCTTCCAGGAAACCCCAAGAGTACTTATTGAAGCCGCCGTTAATGGTAAAATTGATTATCTCGAGGGTCTAAAAGAAAATGTTATTATTGGTTGCCTTATTCCAGCCGGAACTGGTTACAAAGGTAAGAAAGCACGAGAGATTTACACAAGATAAAGATACTTTAAATATGTTTCAAAAACCGACTTAAATGAGTCGGTTTTTGTTTGTTATTTCTCCAAAAATGTCTTACAATAAGAGTATGCTTTTAAGAAAAATTCGTTTATTTTTATTAATTTTTTGGCTTATTTTAGCCGGACTTATCGTCTGGTTTAAAGTTGTGCCTTTAGGCTCGGTGACTTATTCTATAAACTATCCAGCTAAATTTAAATTATTAGGTGGTAAAGGGTTTATTGGTAAGTTTACTCCAAATAATCGAGTTGAGATTACGTCTGGCGAGGCAGCTAAAATAATTGGTGATCCAGTTTATTTTTCTGTTTTTACTCCAAGAACATTTTCGGAGGCCAAAATAACGATTTCTTACCAAAATAATCTTTCCAGTACTACGCCTATTATTGAGGCTGGAGTTTTAGTAGATAATATAGTTTGGCGCTATAAATTAGCTCCGGTAGAAAATAATATTCTGGAAAATGAATTTAAAAATTGGAACGAACTTCGTTCTGGCGATATTTTATTACTTCAAAAAAATAAGAACTTTTCTAGTGTGGAAGAATTTTTAAATACTTTAAAAAATGAACCAAAAAGTATTTGTCAGTCAGAAGATTTTAAATCTTGCTTAGTTTTGTATAACGAGAGCAGTTTGAATTCTAGTCTACCAGAAAATTATTTAATAGGCGCTGCTAGTAGTTTTAAAAAAATAGAAATTCCTTTACAAGGAGCCCATCAATTTTATTTTATTAAAACAAGTGGTCAGGAGTCTATTTTTGATCTAGATTTTACTGATTTAAACCTCAATAAAGACAATGATGAAATTATTATAAATATTTATCAGGGTGATAGTAAAATTTATTCAAAAGTAATAAAGGATAATTCTGGTGGCGAGGTTAAGGGCTTAGTTAGAAATTTTTCTGAGTATTTTTCTTTACCAACAAATGATCAAGTCGTCGGTTTATGTAAATTAGAAATTAAAGCTAATGACGATATTGTAATAAAAAATATAAATAGAGCTCCTTCAGCTTTAAATGCTATTGGTAGATTACGCCCGGTAGCTAGTGGTCAAAAATCTTTATCTTTTTGGACTGATAGTTCCTTTATTTTACTTACAACTAACAATCCCGCTAGTCGTCAGATAGTTAATTTCGGAGGTAATAATTTTTCACTCGCCAATGCTTATGAGCAATTTGAATTCTCAAGTAGTGCTATTGGCTTAAAGGAGGTGCGGCTGCAACTAGATGATGTTATTTTAGAAAATGATGGCGTTTTTTCATTTACAGCTGATGACTTTTTAAATCCAGAATTTAAACATTTAGATAGGCATTTTGTTTTAGATAATAAAAATGAATATATTTTAGCAGTTTATAAGTCACCGGAAAATATCTCAAATAACTTTAAAAAAGCAACCATATCACTTAATACAAAAGAAGCTTATCGTGAAAATGGAAAATATAGTTTTATGATATCTATCCCCGGATTATCGTTAGCCGATAGTGGAAATATATTAATTAAAGAGATGAAAATAGAGTTTTTAGGTAGGACTTTTTGGGATAAAATAAAAGAAAAAATATTTACTTATGCTAATTAAAATTAAAAAAAATATTTTTAGAGAATTTTTCTATTTTTTAACAGCTACACTGCTTCTTTTAATTTTGGCAGAAATTATTTGGCCAAGTAGTATTTTAGTTTATTTAAATATTAATTATGTTGTCACTTTGTGGGCATTTTTTTGGCTTTTATTAATTTAATATGTATAAAAATAAAAAAATTATTGCCGTTTTACCAGCCTATAATGCCGCTTTAACTTTAAAGAAGACGGTCGCTGATATTCCAGATATTTTTGATGAAATAATTTTAGTAGATGATGCTAGTTCAGATGACACTGCCCGTATAGCTAAAGATTTAGGACTTAGTGTTATTGTTCATAGTTATAATAAAGGTTACGGTGGAAATCAGAAAACCTGTTACTTAGCTGCTTTAAAAAGTGGCGCAGATGCCGTTGTGATGATTCATCCTGACTATCAATATGATCCTAAATTAGCTCGTTATTTTGCGGAATATATAATAGATGGTTATTTTGATGTTGTTTTAGGAAATAGAATAAGATCAAGAAAAGAAGCGCTAGCTGGCGGTATGCCAGCTTATAAGTATTTATTTAACAGACTCTTAACTTTATTTGAAAATATAATTAGTGGTCAGAATTTAGGTGAATGGCATAGTGGGATGCGCGCTTATTCTAAGGAAGCGTTAGAAAAAGTTAATTGGCAAAGTAATTCTAATGATTTTGTTTTCGATAGCCAGATGCTTTTTAAAATGATAGGTCATGGTTTTAGAATCGGTGAGGTGCCAGTTCCTGCTCTTTATTTTAAAGAGGCGTCTTCTATTAATCTTAAGAGAAGTTTAAAATATGGAGCCGGGACTATTTGGTGCGGTCTCAAATATCTATTTGGTGTTTGGCGTTAAAATAAATTATGAAACTCAGCCCTTTATTTAAAAAAATATTACCTTATTTAATACTAAGTGTCTTTGGTTTTTTACTGTATTATCAAACGATGTCTTTTTCTTTTGTTTATTTAGATGATAATAGGCTTATTTTAGATAATCAAGAAATATTAAGGGAGTCCAGTTTTATTAAAATTTTTACTTCCGATGTTTTCTTTTCTAATATAGATAGTAGTTTTTATTATCGCCCATTACTTAATATTTCCTTTTTATTAGATATTATAATAGGTAAAACAGCCCCTTTTATTTTTCATTTTTCTAATTTAATTTTACATCTTTTGTCGGTTAGTTTATTATTTTATATTTTTAAAAAACATTTTTTTTCTGAAAAAATTTCCCTTTTTCTATCTTTTGTTTTTTTAACTCATCCCGCCTTAGCTCAAGCGGTTGCTTGGATACCCGGTAGAAATGATTTATTACTTACTATTTTTGTTCTTATTTCTTTTTCTTTATTTTTAGATTTTCTTAAAAATAATAAGCTTAGTTATTTATGGTGGCACTTTATTTTTCTACTTTTTGCCTTGTTTACTAAAGAAACTGCAGTTTTTTTACCAATAATTTGTGTTTTTTATTATTATTTATTTGATGAAAAATCGCAGAATGATTACCGGAAAGATAATTATTTAATAATTGGTGCTGGCTGGATCACTTCTTTTATTATTTGGTTTTTATTTAGAAAAGTTTCTCTGTCAGCGGAGATGTCTTTAGATGGTTTGTTTATATCAGGCATTCAAAATTTTTCAGCGGCTGTAATTTATTTAGGTAAAGTTATTCTACCTGTTAATTTATCTGTTTATCCAATAATTAAAGACTCAACTTATTTTTTTGGTATTTTAAGTGCTATATTTATTTTTACTGGTATTTATTTTAGTCAAAAATTAAATTGGCGACGTTTAGCGTTTGGCTTTTTATGGTTTATTATTTTTTTGTTACCAAGTTTTTTAAATCCTGACCCCAGTTCTACTTCTAGTTTTTTTGAACACCGCCTGTATTTACCAATTATAGGTTTATTTATTTGTATTGCTGAAATTTATCCTCTTAAAGATGTAAAATGGCAAACTAAAAAATCAGTAATAATTGCAGTAAGTATTATTGTTATTTTTTCTGGTTTAACATTTTTTCACTCGCGTCATTTTTCTGATCGTTTAACTTTTTGGGTGGAAGCGGTTAAAAATTCCCCTAGTTCGGCTTTCGCTCATAATAATTTAGGGGCGATGTATTATTTAGACAATAATTTAGAAGGGGCTAAAACTCATTATTTAGAAGCTCTTAAGATTGATTCTCAGCAAAGATTATCTAATAATAATTTAGGGCTTATTGCGATGAATCAAGGAAAAGTTGAAGAAGCTGAGGTCTATTATAAAAAAGAATTAGAATTTAACCCCTATTATGATAATGCTTGGTCTAATTTAGGCATCCTTTATTTTAAAGAAAAGCGCTTCGAGGAGGCCGCTAATGCTTTTAAAACAGCTTATCAAATTAACCCTAATAATCAGACAGCTTATAGTAATTTGCTTATTTTAAACGCTAACTGATAGAATACTAAAGTATGTGGAGAAAAATATTTAGTCAAAAGGTTAATGGTATTGCTGTAGCCGCTATCTTGGTGGCTGCCTCTTCGCTTGCCTCTCGTGTTTTAGGGGTATTTAGAGATAGAATCTTGGCTAGTCAATTTGGCGCGGGGCCACAACTAGATATTTATTATGCCGCTTTTCGGGTGCCAGATTTATTATTTAATTTGGTTGTTTTAGGGGCTTTGTCGGCTGGCTTTATTCCGATTTTTAGTGGCTTAGTTAAAAATTTTAAAGATCCTAAAAAAACCGAAGACAACGCTCAGGCCTGGCAATTAGCGGTTAATGTTATTAACTTATTATCTTTATTTTTATTAGCTCTTTCTTTAGTTGGTATTTTATTTGCTCCACTTTTAGTTCGCCTTATTACTCCTGGTTTTTCACCGGAATCACAAGCGACAACCGCCGCTTTAACCCGTATCATGTTTTTATCCCCTTTGTTCCTTGGGGTTTCTGGAGTTTTAGGCGGTATGCTTCAGTCGTTTAGAAGATTTTTTATTTATTCTTTGGCCCCAATTTTTTATAATTTAGGTATTATTGTTGGAGCGCTATGGTTTTCTGGTTGGTGGGGTATTTCTGGTCTTGCTTGGGGAGTTGTTCTGGGGGCCTGCCTACACATGTTAATTCAACTACCAGCTGTCTATGCTTTAGGTTTTAAATATTCTTTTAAAATAAACTTTCGTGATTTTGCTACCAGAAGAATCGGTCGTTTAATGATTCCTCGAACTCTTAGTTTAGCAATAACGCAAGTTGATTTGCTCGTGACAACCATTATTGCCTCGGGGTTAGCTGCCGGGTCTCTAACAATTTTTAATTTAGCTAATAATTTACAATCGTTTCCTATTGGAATTTTTGGGGTATCTTTTGCTATCGCGGCTTTTCCTACTTTATCACAATATGCCCATGATAAAGAAAAATTAGAAGCTAGCTTTTCTTCAACTATTCGTCAGATTTTTTTCTTTGTGATTCCAGCGACAGTTTTTTTAATTACTTTAAGGGCTCAAATTATTCGGGTCGTTTTAGGTGCGGGGGCTTTTACTTGGCAGGACACAATTTTAACAATGAATACTTTAGCATTTTTTTCTATTAGTTTATTTGCTCAAGCATCTATTCCTCTTTTAGTTAGAGTTTTTTATGCCCGTCATGATTCTAAAACCCCTTTTTATATAGGTATGTTTATTGTCGCAACGGATGTTGTTTTGTGTATTTTGTTATCTAAAAAAATGGGAGTAATGGGGCTGGCCTTAGCCTACTCTATTTCCAGTATTTTAAATTTTTTATTACTTTGGACCTGGCTTCATTTTAAAGTTGGCAGCTTAGGAATTGCCAAAATTGCTCAGTCAGCCATTAAATTTTCCTTGTCGGCTGTTGGTGCGGGCATCGCTATTCAGCTTATGAAAATAGCTGTGTTACCATTTATTGATATGACTAGATTTTCCGGAGTGCTAATTCAGTTACTGGCCTCGGCTGTGGCTGGTGGACTGGTGTATTTATTTTTATGTTATTTATTTGGTAGTGAAGAATTAACTACCTTTATAAACTCAATTAGTCGTCGCCGGAAGGCCAAAATAACCAACTTAGATGATTCTAGCGAAGCCAGAGGAGACTAATTATTTAATTGACCACCACTTTAAAATCAAGTAAGATAAAAACGATGAATAATTTAGATAAAATTAGAAATTTTTGTGTAATTGCGCATATTGATCATGGTAAATCTACTCTAGCTGACCGTATGTTAGAAATCACTGGAACCGTTGATAAGCGTAACATGAAAGATCAGATCTTAGATGGCATGGACATTGAACGTGAGCGGGGAATTACTATTAAGTTGCAACCAGTAACCATGAGTTATAAAGGGTATCAACTTAATTTAATTGACACCCCAGGTCACGTTGATTTTTCTTATGAAGTCTCTCGGTCTCTGGCTGCTGTTGAAACAGCCGTTTTACTGGTTGATTGCACTCAAGGCATCCAAGCACAAACCTTGGCTAATTTATATTTGGCCTTAGAACAAGATTTAACTATTATTCCGGTGGTTAATAAAATTGATTTACCAGCCGCTGATGTTGCTAAAACAAAAAGAGAAATTATTAAACTATTAGGCTGTAAAGAAGAAGAGATAATTTGTAGTTCCGGAAAAACTGGCGCTGGTGTGGCGGAGGTTTTACAAGCAGTAATTGATTATGGCCATGGACCTAAATCTTTATCAGGTGAAGAAAAACAAGATTACCCAAGGGCTCTTATTTTTGACTCAAAATATGATGAGTATAAAGGCGTCGTTGCCTATGTTCGGGTTTTTGACGGTCACATTAAAAAGGGTGATAAAGTAAAATTAATGGCTACCGGAGTTACTAGCGAAGTTTTAGATATTGGAGTATTTAAACCAGATTATTTTTCAACCGGTGAACTTAAAAGCGGTGAGATTGGTTATATCGTTACTGGCTTTAAACAAGTAGGCGATTGTCGTGTTGGTGATACTATGACAGCAAATATTGGGGTTGCTAATTCAGTGAACATAAAACCGCTAGCTGGATATAAAGAGGTTAAACCAATGGTCTTTGCCGGAATTTTTCCTAGTGAAGGCGATAATTTACAAAACTTGCGTGATGCCATGGAGCGTTTAAAACTTAATGATGCTGCCTTAGCTTACGAGCCGGAGCAATCTGATGCTATTGGTGTCGGTTTTCGTTGTGGTTTTTTAGGATTGCTCCATTTAGAAATTTTTCAAGAACGTTTACGTCGCGAGTATAACTTAGATTTAATTGTTACTGTTCCAAGTGTAGCTTATAAAGTTTTCAAAAAAGATGGTGAAGAAATGATTGTACGCACTCCACAACGTTTGCCTGATCCTAACGCTATTTTATCAATTGAAGAGCCAATTGTGACTTTAGATATTATTACGCCTAAAGTTTATTTGGGTAGTATTATGAAGGTAACTCAAGATAAACGTGGTAATTATAAAAATACTGAATATATTTCTGTTGACGGCGATGAGGCTCGAGTAATTTTACATTATGATATTCCCATGGCCGCTATTTTAACCGATTATTATGATAAGATAAAAAGTGTTTCCGCTGGTTATGCTTCGATTAATTATGAATTTTTAGAATATCGTCCAGCTGATGTAGTAAAGATGGACATCATGGTAGCCGAGGAGTCAGTTGAGTCGCTAGCTACTATTGTTTATCGCGATGACGCTACAAGACAAGGACGTGAGGTGGTTGAAATTTTAAAAAATACTATTCCTCGTCAAATGTTTGTTATTAAATTACAAGCAGCTATTGGTGGTAAAGTTGTAGCGGCAGAAAGAATTAGTGCTATGCGTAAAGATGTTACCGCTAAACTTTATGGCGGTGACGTTAGTCGAAAGAATAAGTTACTTGATAAGCAAAAAAAAGGGAAAAAGAAAATGATGGCGATGGGGCGTGGTAGAGTTGATATTCCGCCCGATACTTTTATTAAAATTTTAAAAAGATAAAAATTATGAAAAGAAAAAAACTAATAAAGATTTTTTGGATTATTATTTCTTCAATTGTTATTATTTCGATGATGGCCTTATCTCTTGGTTCTGTTTTATTTTAATTAAATATCCCTTTTAACATATCCTCTTATGAAGCAATGGCAATTATACCCCGTCGCTCCGGTCGACTTTTTAAATAGTCGCTCAGATTTGTCTCCACTTATTGTGCAACTTTTATATAATCGTGGATTACAAGAAGTTTCAGCGCTTGAAGCTTTTTTACATGATATTTTACCTATTGATAAAACTTTAGATATTGTTGGTGTGTCTGATTTACGTTTTTATGATCCTTTTTTATTTAAAAATATGGCCGCGGCCGTAGATTTAATAATTTTAAATATTAAAGCTGGTAATAAAATTATTGTTTATGGTGATTATGATGCCGATGGTGTCACTGCTTCAGTGGTTTTGCTAGAAACACTTAAGGCGTTACAGGCTAAGGTTGAAGTTTATTTACCAGATAGAGTAACCGAGGGCTATGGTTTAAATTGTGCCGCCATTGATCAAATTACGGATCAAGGCGCTTCTTTAGTAATTACCGTTGATAATGGGATTAGAAATAAAGAAGAGGTAGTTTATGCTAAAAGCCGTGGTTTAGAAATTATAATAACTGATCATCATATTTTGCCCGAGTTAACAGCTGACTTACCGCCATGTCTTATTATTAATCCGTCGGATAAAAATGATTTTTATCCTTGGCCTTATTTAGCTGGAGTAGGCGTATCTTTTAAATTAGCTAGCGCGATAATTCATAAATCTAATTTACCTTTAAATCAAAAACGATTGATTATGGAGAAAGCTTTAGATTTAGTAGCCGTTGGTACTATTGCTGATATGGTGAGTTTATTGGGTGAAAATAGATTACTAGTTAAACGAGGATTACAACTTTTAAATCAAGGTAAACGACAAGGGTTAAATGAATTAGTAAAAATTTCTAAAGGCAACAACAACAAAAAATTAGAAGCTTGGAATGTTGGTTGGCAGATAGGACCACGTCTTAATGCAGCTAGTCGTTTAGGACATGCCAACAGCGCCTTTGCGTTACTTACAGCGGAAACAGAAACTGATGCCGCTGAACTTGCCGCTGAGCTTAACTCGCGTAATTTAGAACGACAGAAAATTACGGAAGAAATTATTTCTCAGGTAGAATTACAAATTGATCCTAAAAATGTCCCCCCGATTATTATTGGTTTAGCTGAAGAGGGGCAAGTTTGGAATGAGGGCGTCATTGGTCTTGTGGCTGGTAAAATTTGTGAAAAATATTACCGCCCAACTTTAATTATTAGCAGAATTATTGAAAATGCTGAGCTTGATCCAGTGACCAATCAAATGATTCCTACTAAAATATCATTTAAGGCTTCGGGGCGCTCGATTGAAGATTTAAATTTAATCGCTAGTATTTCTGAGGCTTCAGAATTTTTAGATAAATACGGAGGGCACCCAATGGCTTGTGGATTCTCGGTTGAAAGCGAAGAACGTTTAGAACAATTTAAAACAAAAATTAAAGCTATCGCCGCTGAAAAATTACAAGGGAAGGAGCTATCTCCTCGTCTGCGTATAGAGGCGGAACTTAAAATAGAAAATGTTAATTTGGATTTGGCGGAAGAGATTTCTACTTTAGCTCCTTTTGGACAAAATAATTCTCAACCTAAATTTGTTAGTTATGGTTTACGAGTGGATGAAATAATGACCATCGGTTTTGATAGCCAACATATAAAATTTCGTTTATCACCAAGTGATCGTGCTTTTGCTAAGGGTATTTGGGCAATTTCTTTTGGTTCAGCTGAGGAGTATAAAGCCGTTTGCGTTGGTGATTTAGTGGACGCTGTTTATTATTTAGATATAAATGATTTTAATGGTCGCCGCGAAGCGCAACTTCGTTTAGTTGATTTGCGACCAGCCGTCTTAAATGATTAAAATAATATGAAAAAAATAATTATTTATAGTGATGGTGGCGCGCGCGGTAATCCTGGCCCAGCGGGAATCGGTGCAGTTTTAAGTAATGATAAAAATGAGGTAGTAGCTGAAATTTCTAAGTATCTAGGAGAAACAACTAATAACCAAGCAGAATATCAAGCTTTAATTGCCGCTCTAGAAAAAGCTAAAGAGCTAAAGGCTGATGAACTGGAATGTTATCTAGATAGTGAATTAGTAGTTAAACAGCTTAACCGCGAGTATAAAGTTAAAAATTCGGAACTAGCTACTTTATTTTTAAAAGTTCATAATTTATCTTTATCATTTAAAAAAATAAAATTTATTCATATTCGTCGCGAACAAAATAAGGAGGCTGACTTATTAGCTAACGTCGCCATGGATAAGGGGATGAGTATAATATAATTATTTGGCAATAAAAAAATACCTTAATTAAAAATAAGGTATTTTTTATATCTAATTATTGAATATGTAAATGTCCGCCAGTGGTATATTTTGTCTGGGTACCATTACAGGCTACGTATTCATTTAATACTTTTATGCCCTGAGACTCTAAAGAGCTAATTAGGTTTTCTACGTCTTTGCAGGTGTAATTAGCCTTAGTAATAGTTATGTCAGCACACATTCCGTTATAATGACATTTTGATTGATGAACAGCTGTGGGTGGGTATGATTCACTAATATAAATATTTTTATTACCGGCATAAACTTTTAGTAGTTTTCCGGCTAGGACACTATTCAAAATTCCTTGCTCTCTTTTATCATAGGGAATTGGTTTAATTGATGAACAACCACTACATTCTTTACTGCCTTCAACATTACCTTCATCTGAAGCTGGTTCGATATCAGAAACATATGACAGCATTAAAGTTTTTTGTTTTGTTAAATCAGGATTTATAAAGCTAAGTAGTAAGCTCATCGCAATCATAATTAGTAGACCAACTATACTACCAAAAATCATTTCTTTGGCTTTTGTTATTTTTCCACTATCACCACCAGAAGCGATCCACAAAAAACCAGCGGCCATTAAGATAAGAACGGCTATAATTCCGACTATTGTTAATCCGTAGCTGTAAATAGCAAAAGTGTATTCCGATATCCAGGATATTCCGCAGGTAACTTGGCTTTCGATAATCGTACATCGCGGCTCGCTTAATTCATCAAGTCCCGGTATTTTTACCTGAAATTTTAGAATATTAAATTTAGGTTCTATTATCTCATTTGGTACTGGGGCTTTACTGCAACACA
>CAYHCB010000007.1:51197-52556 GCA_964355275.1 uncultured Gammaproteobacteria bacterium
GCATAAGCCTTATCTAAATTATTACCACTCCAGATATCTATTCTTTTGCCTTTTATACCACCACCAGCATCAGTTATTTTATAAGTTTGTCCTTTAAAACAGACAGAAGAACCTTTGGGTAAGTTTGAACAATTATTTGGTCCGGCGATATCGCCAATTTTTGGTTCAGAACCAGATGCTGTCATATTACAGTAAGCCGTTTTACTGTCAAAAGATTTACATGGGCGATAGTTTGGAAAACTTTTTCCGTACAAGTGATCACAATTTTTAGTAGTGTCTTGACCATTAGGACAAGAACATTGCATCGCTACAACACATAAAAAATTTGGATCTTCTGGCTTATAGGCCGGTTTATAGTAGCCCGTAGCATAAACATCAACACCATTTTTAAGTTCTTCATCAGTAGCACAGCCGGCATTTTTGTAGCTTTCAATAGTTGAGTTGTTCTTTGATGTAGCCAAGCTATCTAATTTTTCATTTATTTTATCTAAAGTTATAGACTTCATTTTAACTAAGTCGGGATTAATAAAAGCTAAAAAAAGATTCATTGATATCATAAGCAATATACCGGTTATACTACCCACAATCAGTTGTTTGGCTTTATTTATTTTTTCACTATCTCCGGCCGAGACAATCCACAGAAGACCGGCCGCCATTAAAACAAGAACAGCTATTATCCCAACAACAGTAAGACCATAGTTATAAACAGCAACAATATATTGAGAAATCCAAGGAATCTCACAAGTATCAGTACAATCAATCGTACTTAATTTAGAAAGGCCTGGTAAATCTATTTGAAAATTATAATCTGGTAGTTTAAAACGCGGCGCACTAGCCGAAGTTGAAGCCGCTTTTACGCAACAACACATTGAACCGGCTGGTGTTGTTCCACTACAACCACCCCCTAAAGTTGTGCCTGTTGGGCATTCCTCTCTTTCGCTGACAACTATTTCGTCGCCAACTTGAGTTTGGGTTCTGTTGGTGGCTGATTTTGTCCAAGAGCAACTCGTCGCTGCCGCTGCGTAGTCGCTTATAAAAAATGATAAACAAAGTATTGTTAATATTTTTAATATTTTATTTTTCATAGTTATATTTTGTAATATTTTCATCAGCAATTTTTTGAATCATTATTAAGTCTTCGGTCGCTAGATGAGAGAAACGACCCTGGCCTTTTAAATAGTCATTTACCGGCACAGCTTTAAAAGTTTTACTTATACTAGAATTTATTAGTTTACCATTATCATATTCTAGTAAAGGGTAGAGTCCAGTTTTAACGGCTAATTTAGCCATCATGGCGGCTTCGTCATAGTTTATTTTCCAACCAGGAATACAAGGGCAGAGAATTTGAATATAAGCTGG
>CAYHCB010000008.1:0-49246 GCA_964355275.1 uncultured Gammaproteobacteria bacterium
AGTTAAATTGATTTGGACTGTTGATGCTAAAAAAGCTTTAGAATTTGCTAAGAATTATCGCCCATCCATTGATTTACTGTTAGTGAATATAAATTGGGGAGGAAAAGGCTCTTTTTATTATTTACCAGCACAAAGTCAATTAAAGGTTTATGAAAAACTAGGTATTGATAAATATTTTAAATTACCAAAACCAGGGACAAATCCAAGAGGGGTGGAAATTACCAAAGAAGCTTTAGAATTAATAGCAAAAGATGAAGATTCAAAAATAATCGAAATAGATTGGGTAAGAGGGGACATGAGTTGTGACGTATATGATAGGTGGGTTGATCTGTGGAGAGAATAATTTTTATTAATAAAAAAGACTATGTTGTACATAGTCTTTTTTATCTTCTAGTTTTTTCAGTTTCAAAGTGTTTTTGAGTTATTGCAACTATGTAAATTATTTTATTTATTTCATTGATAAAATAAAACATTCTTGAAGTTCCCTGTAGCATATGTTCATATAATTCGACGTCATCATGAAGTCCGTTAAAAAGCTTTTTGTATTCGCCAGCATGTTTTATTGGCTTAGAAGATATACCGTTGCTATTAAAATCTTTAAATTCAATTATATCCTGGCTAATCTTTCTTAAGGAATGCAGAACCTTCACGGGGCAATTTTTTGGTAATAAATCTACTTCGCAAAGTTTTTTATTGTATTTTTGGTATGATATTAGAAATGGTTTAATCTCTGGTTCATCCTCAGTCTTTAATTCAGATATACTATCAGGCAGCATTCCCTTTTCTTTTATAATACTATAGTCCTCTGTTTCTGGTAAACTCATTTTTTTAGCAATTCTGAATAATAATTTGCCATTGATTCTAGGCTAATTTCTACGTTAGAACTATCTGATGGACACATTCCTAGTCTCGCCTCTTTCCAAGGGGTTTCATTATGGGTTAGAAGCTCTAAATAAGATGCATCATGTTTACCATACACTCTCCAAATCTCTTCTAAGAATTTCTTTGTCTCACCGGCAACCTTTTTTATATTTTCAGAAGAATCATTTTTTGTAATTGGCGAAAAACCAAGATGTCTGAACTCTAAATAAACGCTCCTAATAGCTGGTCCATGAACCCACGCTTCAATCTTATCCTTAAACAAAGGTTTATTGGTTAAAGCCATGCTCCAGGCCTGCGAGTAATATAAAAGTTTTTGTAGCTTCTTATTGGTTATGGGCGTCTTACCTTCAACACCCTTTTCAATAAAAAAATTTACCACAGAACTAATTGGTAATTTAGTGAAAGATTTAGTCTTTTGCATATTTTTAGGCTATATTAAACAATAATTTGCTTTTTTAGCTTCTAATTTATTATATCACATATTACATGACAGTGTATAATATCAAAGTAGTTGCCAAATGGCAATAATTAATAGCGTCCCCCTATATTGTTATGTTCGAATTGTGACCTATCTGGTGTCAGAAAGATGATAGGCGTTGTATAATTTATTTTATTTTGATAACGATTGATAAACATTAAAACCCTTATTTAATAATGCTTAAATCATTTTTAACCTTTATTTACTGGTCTTACTCTAATTTAGTAGAGTGGGTTGTGGTCCTGTTATCGAGAGTTCAATTCTCTCTGGGCACCCATAAAGAATAACTCCTGTTTTAGGAGTTTTTTTGTTTTATAACCATAGGGGGGGGCTGAGCTAGTTGACAAAATGATTCATTTATGTTATAATATTTTTATTACACTGAGTAACGCTGAAAATCAGATTCAAAGAGAGTAGGCACTTTAAAAACTAAAAACATCATGAAAAACAACAAAATGAAAAAGGCTATTGTAGCCACAATGATTGCAACCATGCTCTATGCAATGTACCTTTGGGTTTTGCAAAACGTTAACGGCCCTCAGGTTGAAACTACTGTCACATTTTTCGTATCCAGTTGGCTACAGTTACCGTTAAATTTTTCAGTATCGCCTTGGTGGAACCTAATGATTTCTCTTTTTGTCATTATGACTCTTGCTTATTTCTTCAATCAAGAAGCCATTATCGGCAAAGAACCACGCGGCGCCGCTTCTTCATCTGGCTATAAATATTATACACGTCAGCACGTGTTTTTAGTTAATAGCATCTCACTTTTTATGGCAGTTGCTTTCATGATTTTAGCCGCTTTTATTTCGCCAATCTTAGAAGATGAGCTAGTTCTTTTGGGACCGTTATCAGCTCTTGTTGATGCTGTAATAATTTGGTTTGTGTGTTATATCGGCTTCGCAGTTTGGATTGAAGCCCTTATGTGTTTTGTCGGTTGGAATACAATTGCCGATGAAATGAATCAAATCGAAGTTACTCACCTAAGTCTAATTGATAGGTATCAGGTAACTATGGCGAGCTTCGTTAAAATAGGAGTAATAAAAACCCTTCCGTTTACTATTGGAATGACACTCGGCTTCCTATTAAGAATTTCTTATGAAAAAATCATTTCTTTTCTGAAAGAAATAATTTCTTTTCTTAAGCCAATTAAGATTTCTTATAATAAAGAAGCCAACAAAATATAACCTTAATTGGTGTATAGCGCTCCGAACTAAAAATTCGGAGCTTTTTTATTAAAATTAACTTTTATGTTAATATTTAAAGGTAATAAGTAATTATCATATGAAAGAAAACGCTAATAAAATTTTTAAACCAGATAAGGTCGCAAAAATAATTGTAAATTATTGCCTTTCTTTAAATAAAAGTTTTATTTTTATTTCTGGAAATGGGGGTGCTGGAAAAACGGAATTAAGTAATATTATATATAAGGAGGCAAGCAAATATGGACACGCCAATATTTTAAGTACTGATGATTTTATTGTTGACACTAAACTAAGACATGCAGCGCAAGCAACTTGGAGTGATAATGAAAAAGGATTACAAACTGGAAAATATACAAGCTCATTAAAGGGGTCATATTTTTTACAAAGCATAAAAGCGATAATATACAACATTGAGAAAGGAAACGATTATTATCATTGGCCTAAAAAAGCCCGCGAGACTAAAGATTGCCGCTTACTTTACGGTGATGCCGTTTTAACAATCGTTGAGGGGGTTGGTTCAGTTTTTTTAGATAAGTATGAAAATAACTCTATCGGTATATTTATGAAGTGTGGCGAAGAAATAGAAATTGCTCGAAGAATTAAAAGGGGTGGTTTTATTAACAAAGAAGAGGAGGCTGAAGTATATAAAAAATTTACCGAAAGAAATAGTCAATATAAAGTAAATATCGAGCCGCATAAAAAAGAATTTAAAATTGTAGTTGAGAGCTTAGAAAATCATTTTATAGCTATTATACGAGATGATAATGCTATTTTTAGTAATTAAAAAGATAATTAAAAATATATGAAAACTCTGATAGTTTATGCGCACCCAAAACATGAGGGGCATCACGCTTATTTTTTAGAAGAACTTATTTTAGTTTTAGAAAATAAAAAAATAGAGTATGAATTATTAGATTTATACGCTTTAAATTTTGACCCAATTTTAAAATCAGAAGAACTTGTTAGGCAAAAAGATAGTGATGTAAATTTAGAAGTAAAAGATTTTAAGCTTAAAGTGGCTGAAGCAGAAAGATTAATTTTTATTTTTCCAACCTGGTGGCAAAGTATGCCAGCTATTTTAAAAGGATTTTTTGATCGAGTCTTTTCAGCTGGTTTTGCTTTTAAATATAAAAATGGTTTTCCGGTTGGTTTGTTAAAAGGAAAAAGAGCAGCTGTTTTTTCAGCTACCGGTGGGCCTAAAATTATAAACAAATTATTGTTTGGCAATAAATCAATGAAGGTTATTGTAAATGATACCTTAAAATTTTGTGGCATCAAGGCTCGCGGTTTTTCAGTTGGCTCGGCAATTAAATTTAATGATAATCAAAAAATAAAAATTTTAAAAGAAGTAAATAAGTTAGCTAAATATTTGTATAAAAAATAATTTATTTATTAGCCAGAAAAAAAGAAGCTAAGTTAGCTTCTTTTTTTATTTATATTTTTATTATTTAAACTAAATATTTTATTTTATTAGTTTAGCTGAGATAGAAAAATTGTAGTCAATATTATCTTTAATAGCTTGGTCGCCTAAATTATCAAAGAATTTATTAGAACCAAATTTTATATCCCAAAGGGTGCGATCAATAGAAAAATTTCCCGTTAAAGTAACCAGACCATCAGAATTGATTGTATTAGCATCAAAAGTGATTTGGTTAGTTTTGTCTTTAATTGTTAGATTGCCAGAAATTTCATATTGACTAGGGCTGTCGTTCTTTTGAATAATTTTAGTTAATTCAATTTTAGATTCTGGAAATTTTTCAACATCAAAAAAATCCACACCCTTTAAATGTTTAATTAATGGCTCGGTATTTTTGTTGTCCGAGATTGTTGTCATATCAACAAGAATGGAGCCATTATTTGTGTCATTATTAAAAGAGATTTCTCCACCTTTAATTTTTACGTTTCCATCATGTGAATTGCCAATAAATTTTTCAGCATGCCAATTTAATTGGCTATTTTCGGAGTCAATTAAATATTTTCCGGAGACAATCGGTGTTACCTCCGAGTTGGTATTTTTTGTTTCGTTGTCGTTTTTAGTTTCTTCGTTTATTTTATTTGTTCCACAGGCACTAAAAATTAAAGCACCCGCTAATAGTAAAATTGGTAAATATTTTTTCATATACTTGATTAAAATTAATAATGCTTACATAATATATTAAACAGTGACTATGAACAAGTACGCACAATTAAGTTATATACATACTAAAAAGATACTAATATGAAAAATACTGGTTTATTAGACAGTAAATTTAAATGCCACGCTAACATTCAAATAACTCTAAATGTTATTGGTGGTAAATGGAAGCCCATTATTCTTTGGCATTTACTGGAAGAAAAAAAGCGTTTTAGTGAATTACAGCGAGGTATTAGCGGAATTTCTCAAAAAATTTTAACTTCCCAATTAAGGGAATTAGAAAGAGATTTAATTATCCATCGTGAAGTATACAAACAAATACCCCCAAAAGTAGAATATTGGATTACCGCTTATGGTAAAACACTGCAACCAATTTTAGAAAGTATTGGTGGGTGGGGCGAAAAACACCGAAATAATAAAAATTTTTAAAATAGCTTATTAATAATGATTAGTCACAAAAGGTATTAAAAAAGACAACTGCCTACTAATTTGTTATAATTTTCATAAAGGGATTTTAGATAAAAAAAGAAAATAAATAATTATTTTATATGGGACACGTTACTTCAAAAAACTATTTTCAATTACAAAAACGTTTAGACATGAATGCTCAAGGAGCGCCAGCCTCAGAAACTTTATATAAAATTTTAGAAATTTTATTTTCTGAAGAAGAGGCAATTAAGGTTTCTAGCTTACCAATTAAACCATTTGTTTTAGAGGAGGCCTCTAGACGGTGGAACCTTTCAATTGAGGATACAAAGAAGATTCTAGATGAATTAGCTGATAAGGGGCTTTTATTAGATATGAATAATGATGGAATTCAGGTTTATGTTTTAGCACCAACAATGGCCGGTTTTTTTGAATTTGCTTTAATGCGTACTGATGGCCGTTTTGACCGTAAAGTTTTGTCGGAACTTTTTTATCATTATATTAATGAAGAAGATGATTTTGTAGAAAAAGCGTTAATGCAGAGAACCCCAATTGCCAGGACTATGGTTCATGAACACACGATTCAAAATAAAGATCAGTCGGTAGTTTTAGATTACGAAAGGGCTACCCATATAATAAATTCCGCCAGCCGCATTACTCTAGGAACCTGTTATTGTCGTCATAAAATGGAACATGTTGGTAAAGCTTGCGACGCCCCACAAGATGTTTGTTTAACTTTTAATTCGGCGGCAGAAAGCTTATCAAAGCACAAGATAGCTAAAGAAATTACTAAAGAGGAGGCTTTAGCTGTTTTAGATAAATGTGTTTCTTACGGTTTAGTCCAGATTGGCGATAATGTTCAAAATGAGGTTAATTGGATGTGTAACTGTTGCAGTTGTTGTTGCGAGGCTTTACTGGCTTATAAAAAATTAGGCTATAGAAAAAAAATAAATAGTAATTTTGTTGCCCAAGTCGATAATGAAAAATGTGTTGGCTGTGGAATTTGTGCAAGTAAGTGCCCGGTTGGAGCTATTACAATGATAAACAAAAAGGCCATAGTAAATAAAGAAATTTGCATAGGTTGTGGCGTCTGTCATCGTTTTTGTAACCCTAAAGCTATTTCAATCGAACGTCGAAAAAAACTAGAAATAGTTCCACTAGATAGTTTTGAGCGTTGTGTTATAAATGCTATTGAAACAAATAAATTGCAAAATTATATTTTTGATAACTACGATTTATGGACCAATGAGTTACTTAGAAATTTAGTTGGTGTGCTTTTTAAACTTAGTCCGGCTAAATTTTTAATAGCTAATAATCAGATTAAATCCCGTTTTTTAAGCGTCTTGAGAAAATCTTGGAAGAGTAAACTTTTCAGTGATTTATATAAAAATTAGTTTTAGAATAATCATTTTAAAACTAGTAAGTCACAATAATAAAGGTATGAAATTAAAAGTAGAGGAGCTAGTTTATGTGATCCCTGAACCAAGAGATGAGTTAAAAATAAAATCTTTTTTAAAAATTTTAAATGGTGATACCTCTAAATTTAAACTTAAAAATTTTATTATTGCAAAGGGAGTAGAAAAAATAATTGGTTGTATTAGAACTAAAATTTTAAGTGACGGCACCCTTGAACTATCTAGTTTGGCCGTATTACCAGATTATCGTAACATGGGCATCGGCGGTAAACTTATTGAAACTCTGCTGTTGTTTAATAAGAATAGACCAATTTTTCTTTTAACATCTAGTGAAAAAGAAATTTTTTATAAAAAGTTTAATTTTATTTTAGTAGAGGCTGATAATTTACCCGGCCTGTTTAAAGAGGAATACCTTAGAATTAAAAATTTACCATTTGCTAAAAATATTAAAGTTATAGCTATGGTGCTTAAATAAATAAAAAATATGTCTGAGAAAGAAATTTTTAATATTAACGGTCAAGAGGATTTAATTTTATTAAACGAAGAGGATGAACGACTTAGTTCGGAACAAATTTATGATTTAGAGGGCCCGATAGATAATGAGGAGCCCCTGGAAATTCCCGATTTTTTAGAGATAATAAAAGAATTAAGAAATAATGATTTAGAGGTTATTGGTGAGAGAGAGCCTTGGAGCGGCGGAGTTTTTGGCCCAATTTTTAGGATAAAAACCAGAAGCATCTCAACTGGCAAAGAACAGTATGTTATAGAAAGAACTTTTACTGAAGTTAAAGATATTGAAAGAAGATTTTCTCTAGTTAACAGTAAGGAAAATATATATTTAAACGATTCTGAGCCGAGATATAAAATTGTTAATCACCTAGATCAAGGGAAAGACAAATTAGTTATTGATTATTTATATAACGAAGAGCGGGCTTTACTTGATTTGCAAAAAATAGAAGGCGTTCCTAAATTTTACGGAGCTGTTTACGATGATTTATTAGGCTCAACTCTAGAAGAATTTATTGATGGCTATGATTTAAGTGAGGTGTTATTGCAAGAAACAATAGGAGATGTGAATAATATAATAAGTATTTTAGAAAAAGTAAAAATTATTTATATTAAGGCGGCGGAGCTTGGTTATATCCATGGTGACCCCGTCGGTTCAACTATTATGGTTGACCGTAAAAATAATCCATACCTTACCGATTGGTATTTATATGCACATGGTTCGTTTACTTCAAATAATGATTTAAATAAAAAATATATCAAAGGACTAGAGCAAATAAATGAATTACAAAAAAGAGTGATGGCAGACTAAAGAGTAGATAAAAATCTTCCTTATTTGGGGGGGGTTTTAAAAAAAGCAATTCTTTCGAATTGCTTTTTAAACTTTTAGATTTTCGACGGATATTTTTACCTCGTTAAACTTTTAGATTTTCGACGGATATTTTTACCTCGTCTTTTATTTTCCGTAAATCAGATAAGTCGGAAAAAACTATTGGTTTACCAATAATCATCCGACCTCTTTTTTTTCGGTAAATTTTAAAGAAGTTAAACCCCGATTCAATCGGCATAATTGGTTGAATGTTTTCGAGTAAAACGGGAATAACAATTGGCCTCATAAAGTAAATTGTTCGAGCTACTCCGGCACGAGTTGGGCCGATTTCTCCATTTC
This sequence comes from uncultured Gammaproteobacteria bacterium, assembly GCA_964355275.1. Classification (GTDB taxonomy): domain Bacteria; phylum Patescibacteriota; class Patescibacteriia; order Patescibacteriales; family UBA12465; genus JAEZRQ01. Next base: position 8,216 of record CAYHCB010000008.1, read on the forward strand.
TGGTTCTTGTCCCTTCAAAAAATAATAAGAGGCGGCCAGACCTTAAGACAGAGTAAAATCTTTCTAGAGTTTCCTCGGTAACCTCTTTTTTTGTGCACCCCCTATCAACTGGAATCGTTTTTAATAAATCCATTAATATTCTTTCAAGTGGGCGACTAAAAAAGTTTTTGCGATCGGGAGCATTCCAGGGAATGCGGTGATAACGAAAAAATGGTTCCCACCATCGAGCCACCCCCATACCAATTAGTAGTGAATCGATTAGGGTTTCGTGGTTAGATACAAATAAAATATTCCGGCCACGAGGAATATTTTTACGCCCTTCAATTTTTACTTTATTTAATATTTTGAAAATGTAAAATCCCAAAAGTAAAAAGAATAATAAAGCCAGTGGGCTTATTAGGCGCTCAAGACCAAATTTTAACTTTCTCATGGTTGTTGTTTTTAAAGTTCTCTATTAAGTATATTCCCGTGCGGTTAATTGTAAAGTTTTGCAATATATTATTTAATATTAGTAAAAATAATTATTATTACTGAGGCGTGGTATAATTATTATATTATAGTCGTTTAAGTATTATAAATATTTTAAAAAAATGAAAAAAATAAAAATAGTAATATTATTTGTTCTGATATTTTTTAGCGCTAGTTATAAGGGTGCGCTTGCTGAAAGCAGTGTTCCTGGTATCTTAGATAAACCAAAAATAGCTGAAGCCCAGGTTTTAAAAATATTAGATCAAAAAGAAGATTTTAGAGAGAATGGCTCTAAAACAATTCAACAAAACCTAGAACTTGGAATTTTATCGGGGCCACTAAAGGGGCAGACTGTTGTTTATTTAGGGATTTCTGGAATTGATGTGGTCTCATCTCACATTTATAAAATTAATGATAAAGTTTTAGTTAGTTATAATCGTGATGAAACTGGACAATATGTTTTTTATGTAACCGATTATATTAGAACTGGAAGCTTGCTTTGGTTATCTTTATTTTTTCTACTAGTTGTTTTACTTGTTGGTGGACGAAAAGGAGTAATGGCCTTAGTTTCTTTGGCAATTAGTTTTTTTGTTATTATAAAAATATTAGTCCCCCTAGTTTTTGCGGGTTATGATCCACTGGCAGTGGGAATTTTAGTCTCATTTTTAATTCTTTTTGCTTTAATTTATTTAACTGAAGGTTGGAACAAAAAGGCCCATGTTTCGGTTTTAAGCATTGCCATTTCGTTAGCCGTAACAGCTGGCCTAGCAATTATTTTTGGCCACTTAAGCCATTTATCAGGTTCCGCCCAGGAGGAAATAATTTTTTTAATTGACGCTGTTAATGTACCAATTAATTTTCATAATCTATTATTAGCTGCCATTGTAATTGGTACTTTAGGGGTTTTAGATGATGTTGTTGTGGGGCAAGTTGAATCAGTGCAGCAAATTAAAATAGCTAACCCAGATTTAAATAATAGTCAGGTTTTTAAGATGGCAATGAAAATTGGCAGGGCTCATTTAGGGGCTATTACTAATACTTTATTTTTAGCCTACGCTAGTGCCGCGCTACCTTTAATACTTTTATTTAGTGTTCATCAGGAACCATTTTTGACGGTTTCTCAAGTTATAAATAATGAGGATATTGCTACAGAAATAGTAAGAACTCTGGTCGGCGTAATAAGTCTGTGTTTATCAGCCCCTATCGCTACTTTTTTAGCAGTTAAATATTTAAAATAGAAGACTTTAAATAGTATGGTATAATATAAATATGATAAAAACACAGCAAAAAATAAAAAATTTCTTTATATTGCTAGCCGCATTAGATGTTATTTTTATTATTATTACCCCTCTTTTAAGCTTTAGATTTTTTAATTTTTCAGAAGAGTTTTCTGAAGTTACTTTAATTATTTTTTTGTTTATTTTAATTACCATTCTTTTTAGATTCTATGTTAAGGAGGTGGATAAATATAAACAAAGACACGAGGGCTTAGAAGAGCGTCTAAGAGAAACATTTAAATATATTGGATCAATAAATTTACAGTTAGAAGAAATGAAAAAAGTTTTTTCTAGTTTTAATAAGTACCCAGAAAGTAAAAAAGACATTCATGCTTTGTTTGCCCATACAGCGGAAAAAGTTTTAGGAATTATTAATGCTGATTGGGTATTACTTCGTATTATTGATGTAAACACTGGATCTACGCTTCATGAATATTTTGTTTCTCGAGGTAATAAAAAAGTTGAAAAAGTTAAATTAGAAAATAAAACTCTTTTAAGCGGCGAGTGCTCATTTGGTGCTTGTTCAATAATAAAATCAAATCAAGAAAACTTTAATATTAAAGCGTTTTGTATCCTTCCAGTTGCCTCTAAAAATAGCAATCAAGAGTTTTTAATCAACTCCATTATTAATCAACTTGAAATGTTTTTTATTATTTTTAATTCACTATATTATAAAAGAAATAGCGATAATAAAAATACTTTAACTAATTAAAAAAATATGACAACCACAAAAAAACAAACAAAAAAACCAGACACTTTAAATTCGGAGCAATTTAAGGTTTATGGCCATGAATTACTTAAAAAAATAAAGGAGTTAATTAAAGAAGGAAATATACAGCGAATTATTATAAAAAATGAAAAGGGAAAAGTAATGGTAGAGATTCCTGTTACCTTAGCCGCCGTTGGTGCCTTAGTTGCCCCTATTTTAGCTGCTGTTGGCGCTTTAGCTGCTCTGCTTAATAAATGCACGATTGAGGTTATTAGAAAAAAATAAACTTTATAAAAAAAGACTCTTTAACTAGAGTCTTTTTTGTTTACCGTTTATTGTTGTTTTATAACTGATAATATTTCGTCTCGTTTTTTTATCATTATATTAGGACTTATAGCTTCTAAATTTAAACGAACCTTATCTTCGGTATTGGAGGCACGTACATTAAACCAATAGTCATTATACTCTACGGTTATGCCATCTAAATAATTTATTTTGCCATCAGAGTATTTTTCTGATAATACTTTTATAACCTCAGATTTATTTTTTACGGTGTTATTTATTTCTCCGCTAGAAAAATATTTTTCTAAAGGATTTAAACAAATTGAAATTTTTTGTTCACATGAGGAAAATTCTTCAAGTAATTTTCCAATCATAATATTAGGCATTTCAAAACAGCCAATTGGTAAATTAAGAAAAAAGTGTCCAGAAGATTCGCCGGCAAAATAAATATCTTCTTTAAGCATTTGTTCTTTAATTAGCGAGTGCCCCACCCTGGTGATAACAGGCTGGCCACCATTTTCAACAATTAAATCTCTGGTAATTTTTCCCGGACGAACATCATAACCAATTTTACTATTTGGCTTGGCTGTTAAAAATATTTTAGCTAGCAATCCTCTTATAATAGCTGGATTAATTGTTTCTCCATTATTATTTACGAAGAAAATTCTATCACCATCACCATCTATAGCTATTCCTAAGTCTGCCTCTTTTTCTAGTACCATAGCATGTAACTGGGCCATATTTTCTTCTTTTAGGGGATCAGCTTCGTGGGCCGGGAAAGATCCATTAAATTCAAAATTTAAAGGTAATAAAATAATTGGTAAGTTTTTAAAAAGTTCAAATATGTATTGTGCCCCCATTCCGTTTCCAGTATCAACCACAATTTTGAATGGTTTTATTTTTTCTAAGTTAATATATTGTAGGTCATGGCGTAATTGTTCTTTAGCTATTCCATCTTTAATAGTCAAGGTGCCATCGTTGGTAATTTGAGGAAACAATTCTTTTTCAATTATATTTCTTATTATATTAAGTCCAGTTTCTCCGCTAACCGGTATCGCTTTTGAACGAACAATTTTAAAACCATTCCACTCTCCAGGGTTATGAGAAGCTGAAACCATAATACCACCATCTAAGCCATAACTTGAGACAGCAAAATAAAAAGCCGGGGTGGACGCTAATCCAAAATCAATAACGTTTACTCCAGCGGCAATGAAACCGGCTATTAATTGTTTTTTAAGAGATGGTGTAGATAGGCGCATGTCACCGGCCACGGCTAATTTAAGGGGGCGACTTGAATCATAATCTTTATCTTTTTGACGTAAGGCGACGTAAGCTAAAGCAATATCGTAAGCGTCTCCGTCATTAAAGTCAGTGTTGTATATTCCTCTTACGTCGTAAGCTTTAAAAATATCTAAATTAATCATTTTGTTTTTGTTTAATAGTTAAAAATAGTCCACCTAATCCCCAAGTGACGAAAAACAAAGAGATAAGCGCCCCAAAATAAGGTATCGAACTTAATATAGTAAAAATAATTAAACCGGTAATAAGAATTATAAAAGCATTAACCGACTCTTTGAAAATTATTTTAATTAATAAATCTCCTATAAAGAAGGACGAGGAGATAAGGGCTAAAAATATAAAAGTTAAGTATCCTGTTAGTATTATTATAGCTAAAGGAATTCCGATAACAGTTAAACTGAAAAATAAAATAAGAGCCGGCGTTATAATTAAAGAGCTTAGTCCAATTAAAGTAGCTTGCCACCACTTACTTTTTAAAGTGCTGATCGTTGAATATATTATTTCCTTTTTTAGAGTAACTATAATTAAACCAATTAACAAAAGAGATGATAATTTATAGAACATTTTAGATAATATATTTACCAGGTTGTCTGAAGTACTTTTAGATTTTTGACGATTTATTTCTCCGGCTACTGACGAAGGGCTCTCTAAATTAATTTCTTTTTCTGCCAAATAAGTTACTCCTCCGCCAATAACAGCATCTTTACTTATAAATATTCCCCCAAGTTTTGTGTTGTTACCACTATCATCTATAGTTAAATTTATATTTTTATTAATTTTTCCTTTAATGGCTGCCGTCTTTATATAACCATGTAAATTGCCACCAATATTACCATCAAAAACACCATTAACTCCGGCAACTAAAACATCCCAACCGACAGTTGAACTCGGTGTTAAATTAATTTCGGTACCAAAACTGTTTATATTATGCCCAATAGCGCCGTTTATATTTAAACTGGTTCCAGCTACACGAACACTTCCCTTTACTTCGCCGTTTATTGTTACATTATTACTAAAAGCTATTAAATCACCACTTACGGTTCCGTTTATAACTATATTTTTACAAATAGCAAAAATATCTCCATTTACTGTGCCATCGATATTCATGTCTTCGCAACTAGCGTAAACATTTCCGTCAGCAATCTCTTCTTTATTTAAACGAACGGAATTATCAACCCTAACCTCAAAAGCGGTAGACTTACTAAAAGGAATAGCAATAAATATTGTGATAGCAACAAAAAGTAATATTTTTTTCATAGGATGAGTTGTTAATTTAGGAAATTTAGTATATCTTATAGTAATAAACATTTAGATTATAGCCTAAAACAATGCCTGAAGCAATAATAGATTTAATTAAATATTGGCACAATCGAGTAAAAACAATAGACGATTTAGCCGAAGCTAAGCGGGAAATATCCAAAAAATACAAAATTGGATCTCTTTTAAATTCCCAAATTTTAGAAGTATACCGAGATTTAAAAAATAAGCATAAATTACCGGTTAATTTTAATAAAAGTTTATGGGAATCATTACTCCGTAAGCGCTCTATTCGTACTTTATCAGGAATAGCGCCGGTGGCAGTCTTAACTAAACCATATCCTTGCCCAGGAAATTGCGCTTATTGCCCCAATGAACCCGGAATGCCAACTAGTTATTTACCAAATGAACCGGCGGTTATGCGGGCGGTACGCTGTAATTTTGATCCTTATAAACAAACCGTTTTAAGGCTTAATTCTTTAGAAAATAATGGGCATCGACCAAATAAAATAGAAATTATTGTTATTGGTGGAACGTGGAGTTATTTACCGATTAAGTATCAGTATTGGTATATTTTAAATTGTTTTCGAGCGGCTAATGATTTTACTCGCTTACGCAAGAATAAAAGCATTGGTTCATATTTAGAATTTAGTCCTGAATCTAAATCACAAATTTTAAAATCTGTTTTAGGAAAACTAAAATCGCCCTACCCTCATAATTTATCCTTAGATAAATTAAAAGATTTTTTAAATAAAGAGCAGACCAAAAATGAAAAAGCAGAATATAAAATTATTGGGCTTACTCTTGAAACTAGACCTGATTATATTAATGAAAAAGAATTAAGACAAATGAGAGAGCTTGGTTGCACTCGAGTGGAAATTGGCGTACAAGCACCAGATGATGAAATTTTAAAAATAAATAAACGAGGACACAATGTTGCCGAAATTACTCGAGCAACTAAAGAATTGCGGGATTTCGGGTTTAAAGTCACTTATCATATTATGCCAGCTTTACCTGGTTCAACACCTAGTCGCGATTTAGAAATGTTTAAAATGTTATTTTTAGATAGCCGTTTTCAGCCAGATCAAATAAAATTTTATCCAACGGTAGTTACTCAAGGAAGTTTACTTTATCGTTGGTGGAAAGCCGGCAAATATCAACCATATTCTGATGAAGAACTCCAAGAATTAATAATTGAGTGTAAAAAAATTGTACCTGAGTATGTGCGAATTATAAGACTCATTCGTGATATTCCAGGAGAGTCAATTTTAGCGGGTAATAAGATTACTAATTTGCGACAAATTTTACAACAACGAGGGGTGAAATGTAACTGTATTCGGTGTCGCGAATCCAAGGAAACTACTTATGTTAAAGATTTTAAAATAAATATTCAAGAATATGAAGCTGCTGGTGGGATAGAATATTTTATTAGTGCCGATAGTCAAGATAATAAAACTTTGTATGGTTTTTGTCGTTTAAGATTAAGTAACACAAGTCTTATCGCTCCAGCCATTATTCGCGAACTTCATGTTTATGGTGAGCTAATGCCTGTTGGTAAAGAACAAAAGACGCAACACCGGGGTCTTGGTAAATTATTATTACTAGAGGCGGAAAAAATTGTAATTAAATCTGGAATAAAAAAGGTGGCAATTATTTCTGGTGTGGGCGTGCGTGGGTATTATCGAAAAACCGGCTATAAACTTAAAGACAGCTATATGACTAAGAGTTTATAGTTTTTGACAAAAAGTCTTAGCTAAACTATCATAAATAGGCACAAAATAAACATATGAAATACGAATTTTTACCATCTCAAGACCCAAAATTATGGTCTTTTATAAGTGAAGAAGAAACTCGCCAAGAAGACGAAATTGAGTTAATTGCTTCGGAAAATTATGTCTCCCCGGCCGTTTTAGAGGCGATGGCGACAGTTTTAACTAATAAATATAGTGAAGGTTATAGTGGCCACCGTTATTACGGAGGTAATCAAATAATTGATAAGATCGAGAGTTTAGCTATAGATAGGGCTAAAGAATTATTTGGTGCTGAACATGTAAACGTTCAACCTCTTTCCGGTTCACCAGCTAACGCTGCGGTTTATATGGCCTTTTTAGAGCCAGGGGATAAAGTTTTAGGTTTACGTTTGGATCACGGCGGGCATTTATCTCATGGTCATAAAGTTAATTTTTCTGGTCGTTTATATAATTTTATTCAATATGGCGTTAATCTAGAAACTGGAATTATTGATATGGATGAGGTTAGGCGGATTGCTCTAGCGGAAAAACCAAAAATGATTGTCGCTGGTTTTAGTGCCTATTCTAGAGAAATTGATTGGCAAAAGTTTAAAGAAATTGCCGATGAAATAGGTGCTTATACTTTTGCTGATATTGCTCACATTGCTGGACTTGTGGCCGCTGGGATTGTAAGTAGCCCGGTTCCTTATTTTGATGTTATTTCAACTACTACCCACAAAACATTACGTGGACCACGAGGCGCCATTATAATGTGTAAAGAAAAATATGCTAAACAAATTGATCGCGCCGTTTTTCCGGGTATGCAAGGAGGGCCCCATGATCATATTAACGCCGCTAAAGCCGTGGCTTTCGGTGAGGCGCTTAAACCAGAGTTTAAAGATTACTCAAGACAAGTTATTTTAAATGCCCAGGCCCTAGCTAAAGCTCTAATTAATTTGGGTTATAAAATTGTATCAGGTGGCACCGATAATCATTTAATGGTGATTGATTTAAGTGGTCAAGATTTGGCCGGTAAGGATGTTGAGACTGCTTTAGAAAATATTGGAATTTCTGTTTCTCGTTCAACTATTCCTAACGACCCAAATCCACCAATGAATCCTTCAGGTATTCGTGTTGGGACTCCTGCGGTTACAACGCGCGGCATGAAAGAGGCGGAAATGGTAATTATTGCTGATTTAATAAATCAAGCAGTAACTAATAAAGACAATAAAGAGAAGTTGCTTAGTTTAAAACAAATTGTTAAAGATTTGTGTGGACACTTTCCAATTTATAAAAAATAAATGATAAAAATAGATGGTCGCGCTTTAGCCGAAAAAGTTAAAGACAAAATTGCCAAAGAAGTTTTTAAAATAATTAAAAAAGGCGAACTTCATCCTAGTTTAGCAATTATTTTAGTTGGTAACCGACCAGACTCCAGATTGTACGTTTCTCTTAAAGAGCGGGAGGCTAAAAAATTAGGGATAGATACTCATCGTTATGAATTAGAGGAGGATGTTAGTGAAAAAGAAATAATAGATACTGTTAATTTCTTAAATAAAGATGATTTAGTTGATGCTATTTTAATCCAATTACCGTTACCAGAAAAGTTCAATACAGAAAAAATAATGGCCACACTTATTCCTAGTAAAGATGCTGATGGTTTTTTAGATAATCATCCAGATTATGTGACGTCCCCAGTTCTAGCGGCGGTTAAGCTGATGTTAGAAGATACAAAAATAGACGTGGCCAATTTAAGTGCCGGCGCTTTGTATAATTCTGATATTTTTGGTGGCGCTTTGAAATCTTTATTAAAAGATTATGGCTTTAAAAAAGTCTTGGGTATTACTAGCCATGACGCCAGTGAAGTAAAAAAAGTAGCTTCTTCGGTTGATGTTTTAGTAAGTGCTATTGGAGTTCCTTTGTTTATAAAAGATAATATGATAAAAGAAAACGCTGTAATAATTGATATTGGCACCACCAAAGTTGGTTCAAAAATTTATGGTGATGTAGATTTTGATAGTGTTAAAGATAAGGTTTCTTATATTTCTCCGGTACCGGGTGGTGTGGGGCCGCTAACAATTGCCTTTTTATTTAGAAATGTTTTAGAAATTTATAAAAATAAAAAAACCGCGTAACCAGCGGTTTTAAAATGTTGGTTAATTAAATATTTGCTAATGCCACAACGAAAAAAACAATTACTAGACTTACTTAAAATTCATTTTGGTTATGAATCTTTTCGTCCTGGGCAGGAAGAGGCAATTGATTATATTTTAGCTGGTCACAGCGCTGTCGTTATTTTACCAACTGGTGGTGGCAAATCAATGATTTATCAGTTACCTGCTTTAATTTTTGACGGTATTACTTTAGTGGTCTCACCACTGATTGCTTTAATGAAGGATCAGGTTGACTCTTTAGATCGCGTAGGAATTCCCTCTACATTTATTAATTCTTCTCTGTCACCACAAGAGAGTGAAAATCGTTTAAGAAAAATAAAAGAGGGTTATTATAAAATAATTTATATTGCCCCAGAACGTTTTTATAATGCCGCGTTCATGGCTGATTTAAAAAATTTGAAAATAAATTTATTTGCGATTGATGAGGCTCACTGTATAAGTCAGTGGGGACACGATTTTCGTCCCAGCTATTTACGTTTAAAAGAGGTTATTAAATTAATCGGATCTCCAATAGTAGTAGCCCTAACAGCCACCGCCACACCGGAAGTAAGAGAAGATATTGCCAAACAACTTAACTTAGTTAATCCGAATTATGTAATTAGTGGTTTTGCTAGACCAAATTTACAAATGGCCGTAGTCCAGGCTAGTAGTAGTCAAAAAACCCAATATATTTTAGATGCCTTAGATAATAATAATTTAGGGTCAGGTATTATTTATGTTGGCACCAGATCAAAGGCCGATGAGTTAGCTGATTTGCTTATTGAGCGCAATATAAAGGCCGTGGTTTATCACGCCGGAATGGATGCTAGTAGTAGAGATTGGGTACAAAATAGTTTTATGAGGGGCGAGGCCCAAGTGGTAATTGCGACTAACGCTTTTGGTTTAGGTATTAATAAAAAAGATATTCGTTTTGTTATTCATCATGATTTGCCAGGAACTATTGAGGCTTATTATCAAGAGGCTGGTCGTGCTGGCCGTGATGGTAACCCTAGTTTTTGTTTATTATTTTATTCTCCACAAGATAGATATTTGAGAGAGTTTTTTATTAAGGGTGATAATCCGGCGCCGAATATAATTATGGAAATTTATAATTTGCTAGTTGATTGGTCGGATCGTAATTTAGCAATCGGCGAAGATTCTGTTTTAATTACTTATTCCGAAATAACCCAAAATTTATCTGACCGGGTTCCGGAAATGGCCATCGGTACAGCTTTAAAAATTTTAGAAAAAGAGGGTTATCTATCGCGGCCTAATGAAAAAAACTCTAATGCTTTTCTAAAGGCTAAGGTGGACTCTTTAACTATGATTGAGTTATCCGGTAAAAGGGCTAAAGTGCAAATAGAAATTATAAGTTTACTTTTTGAAAGGTTTGCTAATAATTTTCAAACTGGTTGGGAACTTAATTTAGAAGAAGTCGCTAGTATTATTGGGGTAAAAAAAGATTCGCTAGGTAGAGCTATAAAAAAATTAATGGAAAAGGATTTAGTAGAATATCGTCCACCATTTCGTGGTACAGAAATTAAGATTTTAAAAAGAGTTGCCCCAGAAGATTTAAATTTAGATTTTAAAGCCTTGAGAAATAAAGCGGACAGAGCTTATGAGAAACTTGATGAAATGGAACAATATGTTTTTCAACTCGGTTGTCGCCAGCAGTATATTTTAAAATATTTTGGCGATCTTGATGCTAAGGATTGCGGGCAATGTGATAATTGTCTAAAACTTAAGAAAGTAAAAGATGCTGGTGGGAGTGATTATCGTTATAAACAATATTTAGGTTAAAATGAAAATTGACGAGCAAAATAGATTACTTAAAATAGTTCGCGATAACTATCAAGAAATTGCTAGTCAATTTAATGTAACTAGAAAAAAACATGGCTGGCCAGAACTAGAAGAGCTCACTAAGAATATAAAGTCCGGTGATAATATTTTAGATGTTGGTTGTGGCAACGGTAGATTACTTGACGTTCTTGTTGGTAAAAAAATTAATTATCTAGGCGTTGATAATAGTCAAAAATTAATAGAAATAGCAAAAAATAATTATCCTAATTTTAATTTTTTGGTAGCTGATATTTTAGAATTAACAAAAGTAATTAATAAAAAATTTGATTATATAATTCTAGTAGCTGTTTTTCACCACTTACCTGGCCAGGAGTTAAGACTAAAAGCTTTATCTCAGTTAAAACAATTGCTTATTGAAGATGGGCAAATTATTTTTAGCGTTTGGCGTTTGTGGAATAAATTAAAATATCGTAAGTATTTAATTAAAACTGTTTGGCAAAAAATAATCGGTAAAAGTCAGCTAGAAGTTGGTGATATTTTATTCCCTTGGAAAAATAGTCGAGGTGAGATAGTTAGCGAAAGATATTATCATGCTTTTACTAAAAGAGAACTTAAGCAACTTTTAAATAAGGCGGGATTTAAAAATTTTAAACTTTATAGCGATAAATATAATTATTGGGTTGTTATAAATAAGTAACTATCTTGACACCCATTGGGGGTGTATGCTATTGTTAGTTTATTATGAAAACAGAAGAACAAAGAATCAATAATATAATTGGTCAGCTTGAGGGGGTTAAAAAAATGTTTAAATCTGATGGCAAAGATTGTTTTGCTTTAATTATTCAACTTAAAGCAATTCGCTCAGCCATGTCATCACTAATGACCAAGGTGATTACTAAAGAAATGGACTCCTGTTTTTTAGGTAAAGAAAAACAACAAGATAAGATAGCAAAAATACTTAAAGAAATAATTAAATAATAATTTTATGTCACAAGCAAAAGACGTTAGTCGAGATAGCTTCGAAAGTGAAGTTTTAAAAAGTGAGTTGCCTGTTTTAGTTGACTTTTGGGCTCCTTGGTGTGCCCCTTGTCGAATGATGGCACCAATTCTTGATGAATTATCAGCCGAGCTTAGCAGTAAACTAAAGATTGTTAAGGTTAATACCGAAGAACACAATAATCAGGATTTAGCCATAAAATATGAAATCCAAAGCATCCCTAATATGAAACTTTTTAAGAACGGGTCAGTTATTGGAGAATTTATTGGTTTACGCAATAAAGAAACTTTAAAAGAAGAATTAGAAGCCTTACTATAAAATAGTTAAAGTTTAAAAAAAGACGAGAGTTTAACTCTCGTCTTTTTTTTATAGCCATTTATATAATATTATTGAGCGCAACCAGCGGCAGCTGTACCACTAGCAGTTCCTTCACCGAATCCAGCTGATGGAGAGGCTGACGATAAAACAGTCTCACATTCTTTTGGTGGGGTGTTAAAAGCAGAACAAACAGCTGCTAATAAACTAGCACTATCTCGACCGCTTGAAACGTCAGTACCATTAATAATTAAAGTTGGTGATCCGCCAACGTTATATTTTGTGTTATCTTCTTTATTAACATTAAATCCTGGAAAAGTTCCACGGAAATCGGTATTACTTTTAAAATTAGCAGTTACTTTAAATTGAGTATCAGCTTTAGCAACACAGGCTTCGTTTTTAGCAGTATCAACACCAGTGCTTGTTAAACAAGATGCGCTATCGCTAGCTTTTAAGAAACAAGTAAGATAGGCGTCAAATTTTGAAAGTTGTTCTTTTTGAATACAATATTGAACTAAATTTTCTTTCAATTCTTTTTCTCCGTGCATAGCGTAGTCACAGAATTTTAATTCAAAATCTATTTTATTACCAAGAGCTTTTACTACTGGTAACATTCCTTTTTCAATTTGGGTTCCGTATGGGCAGTAACTCATAACAAATAACTCAACTTTTGGTTTGTCATTTTTAGGTACATTAGTCGGGGTGCTAGCGGTGTCAGTACCAGCACTATCAGCATTAGCGGTGGATGGGGTTTTAGTTAACTCATCCATATCTAAAGCTTGAGGAAAAAATAGTTTTCCGTCTGGAGAAATGTAAGAATCTACATTTTGGTCAGCGCCGATATTAACTTTTACTTTGTAAAGTCCATAAGACTCTGTTAAATCAGAGATGGTTGCCTTGCTACCGCCCTGCATTAAATAGTTGTTAACAAAATTTTCAACTTTTATTTTAGCCGCTTCTGGCTTCATGGTATCCTTATTTGTATATAAGGCAATCCCTAATCCAATAGCTATTAACACAACTAGAGCTACTGAACCGAAAATGATTCTTTTTTTCATATCGTTTTTTTAATTAATTTTTTTTTAATTATTTGTTTATTATAACGGAAAGACAAAATCTCGTCAAAAAAAGAATAACACTAGTTTGTCTTTTTTAAAAAATTACTTAATTCAGTCGGTAATTCAATATTAAATGTTTGTTTTTCCTTGTTTAGATCTTTAAAACTTAATTCACTGGCAACTAGAAAAATCCGACCAAGGTTTATTTTTTGGTTTCTAACTTTAGTTTTTTTAGTAAAATAAAGAGGGTCACCTAGCAGTGGATGTCCGTATGCATATAAGTGAACTCTTATTTGATGAGTGCGACCAGTTTTTATTTTTACTTCTAAAAGAGTGTAGTTTATATAACGTTTTATAACATTAAATTCAGTAATTGCTTCCCTTGATTCTTCTTGTGCTCTTAAAGTTCCTCGGTCACGATTATTTGGTTTGTTTTTATCGGTAATTGCTTCAGAACTAGTTGGCAGGGCGGCCATTTTATAACCATCGTGGGCTCGTTTTATTGGAAAATTAATTATATCTTCATCTTTATTTATATGACCGTAAGCTAAGGCAATATATTTTTTTGTGATACGACGATTTTTAAATTGTTTTTTAAAATGATCAAAAGATTTTTGATTTTTAGCAATTACCATTAATCCGCTCGCCTCTTTATCTAAACGATGAACTAAACCCGGTCTTAGTGGGTCCTCTCCAACATTTTCTATAAAAGGATAAAGCTTGCGTAACCAATCAGTTAAAGCTGGCTCTGTTATTCCGGGTCCACCATGAACAATTAGCCCGGCCGGTTTATTTATAATCAAATAATCTTCGTTTTCAAAAATAATAATTGGCTCTAATTTTTTTTCCATATATTTATAATAAATTTTTTTTATTTAATAAAAGACTTAAATCTTTTTTTGTTATTCCTTTAATTAAGTAAAGGCTAGAAAAATATATAAAGACACCTAAGCTAGCGCTAAGAATTAAGCCAATCCAAGTAGAGTAAAAGTTTTCTGGCAAATAATAAAAAACTAACCACATTACAAATGAGGCGATTACCGTTTTTGTAAATATTTTAAAATTAGGAATAAATTTAGTATAACGCCAAACCGTGTAAGCCGAGAAAAAGGCAATTACTAGTTCACTATAAATTGTTATAGCAGCCGCCCCATAATAAGAGAAGCGCGGTATAAAAATTAAATATAAAATAATTGAACTTACGCTAACAAAAATATAAGCACTTATCATTTTTTTCTGTTTGTTAATGGCTATTACAGCGTGAGCAAACATACAACCTAAAAAAATAGCAGCTAAAGCAAAAATTAATATTTTTAAAATTAAACTACTATCTAAAAAATCTTTACCGGCTACTAAAACTATTAGCGGACCAGCCAGCACCAGAGTTCCTGCTATAATTGGTATAGAAAAAATAGCCATTAAATCAAAAGACTTTTGTAAGACTGTGTTAAAATAATCTTTTTTTTGTTCAAACCATGATGATGTTAAGATTGGCAAAATAATTCCGGCAAACATAAATGGAAGGGTTGTTAACACGTCAATAATACGATAAGCGGCGCCGTATAAACCAACTTCCTCAGGGCTTTTTATAAGAGACAAAATTAACGTATCCGTTTTAAGATATAATAGATTAAGAACAATCGTAATCGCTAGTGGCCAACTTTTATTTATTATTTCTTTCCATAACGAAAAATCAAAGGCTGGTTTTAAAATAATAAAATCAGTTGCCAAGATATAAGAAATAAAAAAGTTTAACCCAGCTGAGGCGACGGTTGCAAAAAGCATGCCGTTTAGGCCGTAATTAGAAATTATAGCGAACCAGATACCAAATACTAGTAATATTCGACTAGCCGTTTCGGCTATTACCGCCTTATCCATCCGTAATTTTTTTTGAAATAAACCAATTATTACTTGGCTTAAAGCGGGAAATAAAAATGAAGCTGTAATAATTAAAATTCCTGTTTTAACTTCAGCGGAATATGGTGAAAATATAGCAATGATTGGGGCTAGGCTTAAAAAAATAACAATTGAAACTAAACGTAAACCGAATAAATTATTTAATATTTTATTTTCATTAATACCGGGGCGACTAATCATTTGTGCTGTTACCAGCGTTAGTCCTAAGTCACCGATAATTGCAAAAAAAGAAACAAATGTAATAATTGTTGTGTAAGCCCCAAAGCCAGCTTGTCCGAGATAACGAGCCATCATGGCTAGCGAAATAAGTCCTAGAATTGTGGAAATTACTTTACCGGCTAATTGTATTATTGTATTATAAGCGATTTTTGATGATAAATTCATGAGTTTGTGTTTTGATTTTTTTTTACGTATAATAAGAATAGCCTTTTTATAATTATATTATATCAAAATAATATGCTTCTTGCTAAAAAATATTTTCTGTCATTTTTAATTATCGCTTCATTGGGGATTTTGCAATTTAACATGATCTCCGGTATTAAGCCAGTTCAAGCCGACGCCTCGTTACTTGCCACCCAAGGTTTACTTAAACAGTCCGCTGCCCCCGTCTATGGGTCAACTGCCCCTAAAGATATAAAAATAATTGCGCTTAAGATGTTGGCTACAATTTTGTCTTTTTTAGCTATTTTAACTTTAGCCTTGCTTTTATTTGCTGGATTTAAATATATGACTTCCGGTGGCGACGAATCTAAGATAAAAGAAGCCATGGGGCAAATTAAGGCATTAATTGTTGGTTTAATTATAATCTTATCTTCTTGGGGAATTACCATGTATGTTCTTCGGGTTTTAATTTGTACTACCACAACCTCAGGTACCTCATGTAATACCTTTTGGTAATTTTGACAAAAATTAACTATTTGCTATAATCACTATAAAGCTAGTTGTTAATCACAATTAGCTTTTTCTATAAATATAAGTAAAAAGACAATTTAATAAATACTCATTTTTAACTATTATGTCTGAATTATCAAACGCCATTAAACAGGTGTGTGAAGAAAAAAATTTGGAATACGGCGTCGTCGTTTCCACTATTGAACTTGCGTTAGCCGCAGCTTATCGCAAAGATTATGGTGAAAAAAATCAAAATATTAAAGTAAAGTTTGACGTTCAAACTGGTAAAAGTGAAATTTTTGATATAAAAACTGTAGTTGCTGATTTGCCAGAGCAAGAAGAGGCGGAAATGTTACAGCGTTTATATGGGCCACAAGATAGAAACTCTAAAGACGAAGTAGTTTACGTAGAACCAGAGCTTGATGCTGAGGGAAAAGAAGTTCGTAAATTTAATCCCAAAACAGACATTCAATTAAAGGAGGCTAAAATTTTAAAATCAACTGTGAGCGTTGGTGATGAACTGGTTACTGATTTACCAATTCCTGATAGTTATGGAAGAATGGCAGCTCAAACCGCTAAACAAGTTATTATTCAAAAATTACGTGAAATGGAACGCGATATGATTTTTGATGAATTTAAAGATAAAGAGAAAGAGGTTGTTTCAGGAATTGTTCAGCGCCGTGAAGGACGCCTAGTTTTTGTTGATTTAGGTAAAGCAATTGGTATTTTACCAGCTGAAGAACAAATTTACGGTGAACGTTATAATGTTTCTGATCGCGTTAAAGTATATATAAAAGAAGTAAGGGAGGGTCATAAAGGACCAGAGATTATTTTATCACGACGCAGTGATGAAATTTTACGTAAGATTTTTTATTTAGAAATCCCCGAGATTGCTAATGGTTTAGTTGAGCTTAAAGCAGTTGCTCGTGAAGCTGGATCTAGGTCTAAGGTGGCCATTTGGACGGAGGCAGAGAATGTTGACCCAGTTGGTTCTTGTGTTGGTCAACGTGGCGCTAGAATTCAGACTATAATTTCTGAATTAGGGGGCGAAAAAGTAGATATTATTGAATATAGTGAAAATCCGGCTAAATTTATTGCCAACGCCTTGGCCCCAGCTAAAATTTCTGATATTGAATTAATAGAAAAAGATCACAAAGCTATAGTTAAAGTGGCGCCTGATAAATTATCACTTGCAATTGGTAAGAGTGGTCAAAATGTTCGTTTAGCTGCTCACTTAACTGGCTGGAAGATTGATATAATTTCCGCCGACGCCAGTGGTGAAATAATTATTGATAGTGAGGATCCGAAAATTGCCGAAGAATTTGAAGAAACAGCTCATGTTGATGCTGAAGAGGCCGCTGATTTTGAGAAAGAGTTGTCTGAGTAATTTAATAAAATTTAAATAAAGTGTCGGACTTATCACTCTTAATTATTAAGACTGATAAGCCGTTCTAAGATTTATGATCACTTTAATTGTTCTAGGTAGCGCCGCTTTGGCCATTATTTATGGAGCGGTAGTTATCCATTTTATTCTTAAGTTAGATGGTGGTAATGAAAAAATGAAAGAAATTGCTAAGGCTATTCAAGAAGGCGCTAAAGCTTTTTTAAATCGTCAGTATAAGGCCGTGGCCATGGTGGCAGCAATTTTATTTTTAGTAATTGGCTTTATTCCTTCTTTAGGTTGGACAACGGCGGCCGCTTTTCTTTTGGGAGCTGTTTTGTCAGCTTTAACGGGCTACATTGGTATGTTTGTTAGTGTGCGCGCTAATGTGCGAACCGCTGAAGCTGCTCGCGGTGGGCTGGCTAAAGCTTTAAACGTTGCCGTTAAAGGTGGTAGCGTAACAGGAATGTTAGTTGTTGGCTTAGCCTTACTGGGAACTGCTGGTTTTTATTTTTTAACCGGTGATTTACACGCTTTAATTGGTTTTGGTTTTGGTGGCTCTTTAATTTCTATATTTGCCAGACTTGGTGGCGGAATTTATACCAAGGCAGCTGATGTTGGCGCTGATTTAGTTGGTAAAGTTGAAGCTAGTATTCCAGAAGACGATCCTCGTAATCCAGCGGTTATCGCTGATAATGTTGGTGATAATGTTGGTGATTGTGCTGGTATGGCGGCTGATTTATTTGAGACTTACGCCGTTACTTCAATTGCAACTATGATTTTAGGTTCCCTGCTTTTTCCTGGGAATCAAGCTATTGTTTTATTTCCTTTAGTTCTGGGAGCAATTTCTATTATAGCCTCAATCATTGGTATTTTCTTTATTAGATTAGGAAAAAATAAAAATATTATGCAAGCTTTGTATAAAGGCTTGATTGCTGCCGGCGCTTTATCGGCTGTTGCTTTTTATTTTGTTAGTAAAATGATGTTAGAGGGTTCATCTCTTAATTATTTGAATGTCTTTTTTGCCTCTCTAGTTGGTTTGTTGGTTACTGGTGCTTTAGTTGTTATTACAGAATATTATACTTCAACCGCTTTTGCTCCAGTAAAATCAATTGCTGAAGCGTCAACAACCGGTCACGGCACTAATGTGATTGCCGGTCTCGCTGTTTCCATGAAATCAACAGCTGCTCCAATCATCGTAATTGTTGCCGCTATGTTAGGTGCTTATAGTTTAGCCGGTTTATACGGAATCGCGATTGCTGCCATGGCTATGTTATCTATGGCTGGTATTATTGTAACAATTGATGCTTACGGTCCTATTACTGATAATGCTGGGGGAATTGCGGAAATGGCCGAACTAGGGGATGATGTGCGAAATATCACTGACCCTCTTGATGCTGTTGGTAACACAACTAAAGCTGTTACTAAAGGTTATGCTATCGGTTCAGCGGCTCTCGCTGCCCTAGTTTTATTTTCGGATTTTACTTATAAGATAAAAGATTTAGGCGGTAACGCAGAATTTCTAATTAATGACCCTTACGTGTTAGCTGGTTTATTTATCGGCGGCTTATTACCTTATTTGTTTGGGGCCATGGCTATGAAAGCGGTTGGTCGTGCGGCTGGCGCTGTAGTTGAAGACGTGCGCGCTCAATTTAAAGAAAAACCAGGTATCATGTTAAATACTGAAAAACCTGATTACGGACGCACCGTTGATATTGTTACTAAAGCCGCTATTCGCGAAATGATTGTACCAGCTTTAATTCCGGTATTAGTTCCAATTATTGTTGGTTTTGGTTTTGGTAAGGCTCACGGAGTGCAAGCTTTAGGAGGATTATTAGTTGGTTCAATCGTAACCGGTATTTTTGTGGCTGTTTCCATGACCTCCGGTGGAGGCGCTTGGGATAATGCTAAAAAATATATAGAGTCTGGTAATTTTGGTGGTAAAGGTTCAGATGCTCATAAGGCCGCTGTTACCGGAGACACTGTGGGTGATCCTTATAAGGATACCGCTGGACCAGCGATTAACCCAATGATTAAAGTATTAAATATTGTTGCTTTACTTATTGTTGGTTTGCTTCTCTAAAAATTTTTTAGTAAATATAAAAAAGTCCCAGCCTAAAAAGTTGGGACTTTTTATTTTTTTTAATATCGATATCTTGACTTAAATGCTAATAAGTATTATAAATCAGGTATCAAATAAATGTAATATTAACAATAAAAAAAGAGATAGGTATGAGAAACCAGGAAATTTTTAGAATGTTGTCATTTAAATCTTTTTTTGAAGAATTGCAGTTAGCTGGATTAACTCCGGAGCACTTCATTATTCTTAGTAGAAAAAAAGGTTTAATGAAGACTGTGGCTCAAAAAATTATGGCAGTTATCATGGGCGCACTTTATGATTTACAAGAAGGGGACTCGCTCCAGTATGTAAATTATAATTCTAATATCGAAGAGCTTTGCGTAGATGCTGACCTGCAAAAAATTGATTCGGATATTAATTCTCACAACTTTCCGGTCAGTAAAAATGGCAAAGCCAGCCTTATAATGAAATTAAGCAAGGACTCAGCGGTAAAGGCAAAAAGTTTATCTGATTTTAAGGCAGAGCCGGGTTATCGTTTAGCTACCTTTGAGGAGGCATTTGCCTATCTCGCTAGTCATCCGGAAGTGATAAAAAAAGCTCGCTTATTAGTACTTGGCTCTATTTGGCACAACATGCCAGAATTTGTTCGCCAAGTAATCACGCTTACTGACATTAATGGCCGGACCGAAGCTTATTTGGTCCCCAATAATTGTCCGTTAAAAGAGGATCATGCAACTTTTTTAGTTAAACTTTAAGTTTAACCTAAACAGAGGGAAGGCGCAGTCACAAGATTGCGCCTTTTTTTATCTTGATTTTTATTAGCAATTATATTAAACTAAGTTTGGATTAATTAATCATTTTGGCAAGCTTTAGGGCTTGTTTATACTAAAAATAGATAAAATATGCAAGTAACAAAAAAAGATTTAGAAAAATCACAAAGTGAGCTAACAATCGAAATGACTCCTGAAGAATTTCAACCATTTATTGAAAAGGGGGCTCAAAAAATTTCTGAAAAAGTTAAAATTGAAGGGTTTCGTCCAGGAAAAGCCCCTCTTGATATTTTAAAACAAAAAGTTGGTGAAATGACAATTTTAGAAGAGGCGGCTCACCAAGCTATTCATAAAACTATCGATGATATTATTGAAAAAAATACGATGGATAGAATGGCAGTTGGTCAACCAAAAGTAGAAATTACTAAACTCGCTCCAGGCAATCCTTTTGAATATAAAGTAACGATTGCTATTATGCCAACTGTAGCCCTTGGTAAATATAAGGACTTAAAAATAAAAGTAACGGAAGCTAAAGTAGAAAAAGTTGATATTGAAAAAACTATCAAAGAATTACAGGAGATGCGAGTTAAAGAAACGCTATCTGAAACTGAAGTTGGCGATAATAATAAAGTTTTAGTTGACGTGGAAATGTTTATTGATAAGGTTCCAGTAGAGGGCGGTCAAACAAAAGATTTAGCGGTCATTATTGGTAAGAATTATTTTGTCGGTGGTTTTGATAAAGAGTTACTTGGCGCTAAAACTGGTGAAGAACGTAAATTTTCTCTTCCCTTTCCTGGCGATCATCATCAAAAAAATCTAGCCGGTAAAATGGTAGATTTTCAAGTAAAAATTGGCGCTGTTTATCAAAGAGAATTACCAGAAATAAATGATGAATTTGCAGTTGGTTTTCGTTTTAAAGATTTAGCCGATTTAGAAAAAACATTAAGTGAGAATATTATGGCTGACAGAAAAAGTCAGGCCGATAATAAATCCGAATTAGAAATGTTGGATGCGATTGCGGTTAATACTAAATTTGGCGATTTACCGGAGGCAATGGTAGAAAGTGAGACTCATCATATGATGCATGAAATTGAAGATAATTTAGCTAGACAGGGCGGGAAGATGGAAGATTATTTACAGCATTTAGGAAAAACGCGAAATGAATTAGTTTTAGAATTGTTGCCAAATGCCGTAAAACGAGTAAAAACCGCTTTAGTTATGAAAGAGGTTGGTGTTGTCGAAAAACTTGATGCTAGTGAAAAAGAAATTGATAAAAAGCTCGATGAATTAAAAACGGAACATAAGGATGATAATAGTTTAGAAAAAATGGCGACTGATAAAAATTACCGTCGTTATTTAGGCAACGTTATTCAGAATGAAAAAGTTTTGCTTAAATTAAAAGAATGGAATTATGCCGACTCTGGCCACCAACAAAAAAGCT
Source organism: uncultured Gammaproteobacteria bacterium (assembly GCA_964355275.1). Lineage (GTDB taxonomy): Bacteria > Patescibacteriota > Patescibacteriia > Patescibacteriales > UBA12465 > JAEZRQ01. The sequence continues at coordinate 30,041 of CAYHCB010000008.1, forward strand.
AGTTTTGATTATAAGCTGCTAGAAATACTCGAGGCAGGATTGGTTCTTTATGGTCACGAAGTAAAAGCAGTGAAAGATGGACATATAAGCTTAAAAGGCTCTTATATTTCTTTTAGGTACTTAAACGGTGTCCCGGAACTGTATCTAATTGGAGCCCATATTTCTAAATATCGTCATGCTGGCAATTTACCTGATTATAATCCCATTAGAGAACGCAAACTTTTACTTAAAAATAGAGAAATCAAGCACCTGTTGGGTAAAAAAGAAGAAAATGGCTTGACACTTGTGCCCGTCAAAATATATACTAAGCGTAGCTTAATCAAAATGGAGCTCGCGTTAGCCGAAGGTAAGAAGAAATTTGACAAGCGCGATGACCTTAAAAAGAAAGATTTGGATCGCCAAATTAGTACTTTAATGAAACAAAGATTAAGATAGGGGATGTCGGGCTTTCGATAGCAAGATTTCTCTTTAAACGTGCAAAACGCAGTGAGCATCTGCGTACTAAGGCTCAAAAAACAAATGCAAAAAAAACTGCAGCGTTTACTTGGTTAGTTCCAAGTTACGTCCCTGTTGTCGCTTAATATAGCCACAACCATCAGTCTGGTGAAGCTTAATAGCTAGTAACTGGTGTCATTTATAAAGCTAGGTTCTTTGGTTTCTTTCACTAGAAAAACCGAACTAAAAGAAAGATAGTCTTAGTGTTTTTCTCCCGGTTTATCATCACTAAGGCAAAATACAAACTGGAATAATTTTGTAGAAGCGTTTAAAGTAACTTGTTAGACATGGGTTCAACTCCCATCATCTCCACATTTATTTTTTTAATAAATAATAAGAAGGCCGCGGTGGCGGAATTGGTAGACGCGCTGGACTTAAAATCCAGTTGTGGCGACACAGTGCGGGTTCGATTCCCGCCCGCGGCACATTATAACCCTGATGTTTAGGGTGTTGATTAAGAAATAAATATTTGCTATATATTATATAGCTTATGCGGGTATCGTATAGTGGTTATTATGCGACCTTGCCATGGTCGAGAGAGGGGTTCGATTCCCCTTACCCGCTCAAAAATAAAAAGAAGCTCCAATGCGGAACTTCTTTTTGTTTACTCTTGGACAATTTTTTGTTATAAAATTATAATAATGTATGACTATAAATTTGGAAGATAAATAAATAATTATTTTTATGAATAACTCGTCTCTACCAGATATATTAGGTGAAGAAATAAATATTATTTTTTGTGGTCTTAGTGCTGGAAAACTTTCTTTAATGATGCAGCATTATTACGCTGATCCTGGTAATCGTTTTTGGCTATCTTTAAAAGAGGCCGGTCTTACAGAAAAGCAAATTATTCCCAGTCTTAATTCAGAACAAAGAGAAGTAAATTATAAATTTTTAAAATCAAAAAAGATTGGCTTAACTGATTTAATAAAGAGTGGCCAGGAAATTAAAGGCGATTTACTGGCGAGTGAAAAAGATATTGAACGATTGAATAATCTAATAAAAGAGTATCGGCCTAGAGTGTTAGCTTTTAACGGTAAAAAAGCGGCCCAATTATATTTAAATAAAATAAATTCAAGTGAAATTAGATTTGGTGAATTACAAAATTTAAAAATTGGTAGCACTAAGGTATTTATTTTACCCTCAACTTCTGGCGCCGCTAAAGCTTTTTGGTCACTTGCCCCCTGGCGAGAACTTAGTTATCTAGTTAAAAAAATTAAAAGATAATATATTTATTTTTGTTCTTAGTAAAAGCAGATAAAAATGTCTGTTTTTTCGTTTAATGGTTTTTTATTCACATATTTACAAAAATATTTAACTATACTATAATTTTTTTTAAATTAAAGAACTTTAACAAACAAAATTAATTAGGTTAACTGCTAAGTTTGAGTTAGTTTACGCAATTTTAGCAGTTAACCTAATAATAATTTTAAAACGCGATGTACATGAAAAAACCAAGTAAAGTTTTCTTGATTATGGTGATTTCTTTTCTTTCCGTATTTTTTGCGGTAGCAAATTTAATCCCAGTAATCGGCCCCGCCTTTATTGCTTATTTACTCGGCAATAATAAATCCCGGTACTTGGCCTATGGCTTAGTTTGGGTTCATTTTTTTGTTTCGATTATGATCGGTGGTTTAATTTTTTTCTTGTTTAGTTCGCCTGTAATTGGAGCATTTATTTTATTTAGTGATCCTAAAAATTTTTGGTATTTAATTGTCTTTAATTTCCTAATAAATTTAATATTTTCAGTGGCTTTTTATTTTTTGGGAAGCTACCGACACACACTTAAAATAAAAAAAAGAGCTATTCATTAAAAACGTTTAAAAATGGAAAAACAAATGATTACCGTTAAATCAGAGCAAATTCAGGCTCTAAAGTATCTCATTTTTTGTTCAAAAGATGCTGGTACGGAAACCAAAAAAACCCTCTTTGCGCTAATTGATGCTAGTGAAGGGTTAACTAAGTCAGTCTGTTATACTGGCTACTCTCAGGATATTTCCTATGGCATAGAGAATCTTCTCTGCAGCCAACACGCGACACATTTAAACACTGTGATGACCTTAATTGGCACAAATTTTAATTTTAGTCATCATGATGGTTATTTTGTAAAATCTGGGAAGTTCAAGATTGAACTTAAACCATTTAAAAAAGTCACTCACACCATTTGGCTGTCCCCGGAATCGTATGACAAAAAAGCGGTTGAAATTTCGGAAAAACAAGTTGACCGTGCTCAATTAGTTGCGCCACTTATGCAGACTAATCGAAGGATGGTTAACGTTTAAATTATTTAGTAAATTAAACTGGCAGCAATGTCGGTTTTTTTTCTTTTTTTACCATAGATTTATTTTAATGACTTGCAAAAAATTGAAAATTATGTTATAGTGTAGTTTACCTGTATTTTTAGGTCTAAACGTACTTTACTAACTAAATAAAAAATATCATGGACACGGAATTATCGATAAAAGAAAAAGAAGAGGCTATTGCTACTTATATAAGCAATTTTAGGCACGACGTTATCGGCCCCATTTCTTCAATGGTTGCTTGTGCTGAGGTTATATTAACTGAAGATCTTTCAGTTACAGAAACTACTAAGTTTCTTAATCTCATCATTTTGGCTGGTAAAAATATTTTAAAAATGAATGAAAACTACCTGTTACTTGATAAAATCGAGCGCGGCGCGATAGAGCTTGAAAAAGAAGAAAAAAGTATTTTCTGGATAAGAGAAGAAATTAAAAACTTATTTTTTGGCCTACGGAGCGATAAAAAGCTGATCATTTCGTTTCGATCTTTAGAAAATGAAGTAATGGACTATCAGGATATTCAGGCACCGATTAAGGTTAATGAATCCTTATTTATCTCTTTATTATCAACCTTACTTCGTAATGCTTTGGAAGCGTCGCTGGATGCCGGTGGTGATATAAAAGTAAATATCTATCAAAAAGGTGACATTTGCATTAGTATTTCTAATCTGGGAGTAATCCCTGACAAAATTAAACAAAAACTCTTCCAAAAGTTCGCTACCAGTAAAAAACTGGGTAACGGACTAGGACTCTATAGCGCTAAGTTAATCGCTAAAGCTCATGGTGGGGACTTAGTTTATCAGTCTATTCCAGACGGAACTATGTTTACTATAATTATTCCGAGCTCATAAGAAGTTCGTGGGCGAACGCATTGAGGGCTGATCTAAATCACGATCAACCCTTTTTTATTTTTAATATTTTATTAGGCTTAAAGGAGTTGTCGTTATTGACTAAAGGAATATTTTAAGCTATAAATAAGGAATAAGAAATATATTTAATATCTAAATGACCCTTATAAGGTCGTTTTTGGCTAGGACCCCCCGGTTTCGGCCCAAATAAACTAATGAGAATAAAATTTCACAGAACAGAGGCTCGAGAAAAGATTTTTTTTAAATCTAATTTGCAAATAAAGGCGCCGCAAGTGTTTTTAATTGATGAAACCGGCGAAAGCATTGGTGTCATGGATACCGCTGAGGCAGTTTTAAGAGCTAAAGAACTAGATTTGGATTTAGTAGAAGTTAACCCTAAAGAAAATCCACCCGTTGCTAAGATTGTTGATTTAGGACAACTTAAGTATGAGCGCGAAAAAAAGGCTCATAAACAAAAAATGCAACAAAAAAAGGTAGAAGTTAAAGCTGTTCGTTTATCTTTTAGAATTAGTGATCATGACACCGAGTTACGTCTTAATCAATCAATTAAATTCTTAACAAAAGGAGATAAACTTAAAGTAGAGTTATTACTTAAGGGTCGTGAAAAGCAATATCCGCAGAAAGCCGCGGAGATTATGAATGAATTTATTAATAAATTAAAAGCCGTGCCGGACTTTAATATTGAACTAGAACAACCCTTGACAAAACAAGGGGGAAGATTTACTATGATAGTAATCAATAAAAAGTAAGGATATCGTGAAATCAGGTTTCAGCCTGTTTTTTTCTTGAAAAGTATGCCAAAAATAAAAACACATAAAGCTACTGCTAAACGTTTTAAAGTAACTGGTGGCGCAAAAGTTACTCAAAGAAAATCCGGACAAGCCCATAACAATGCTCATGAATCTGGAAGTACAACTCGTTCTAAGAGACTAGACTTGTCGACCACAAAAACTTTGACCAAGACTGTTAAGACCTTGGCTCAATTCAACTAATCAAAATTATCAACTTAGAAACTTATGCCTAGAGTAAAAAGAGGTACCTCTCATGTTAAGAGTCGAAAAAACCTCCTGAAAGATGTAAAAGGATACAAATGGGGCCGCAAAAAGCTAATTAAATTAGCTAAGACCGCTCGTACTTTAGCTGGCGCTCACTCTTATGTTGATCGTCGAAAGAAAAAACGCGATATGCGTGCTTTATGGCAAATTAGAATTAACGCTTTTGTTCGTGAATACGATTTATCATACTCTAGATTTATAGGTTTACTTAAAGCTAGCAACATTGAAATTGATCGTAAAATATTAGCCGAGCTGGCTGTTAATAATAAACCGGTATTAGTTAAAATAATCGAGAAAATAAAGAAATAATTTATGACCTGGATTAAGATTACACAACTCGCTGTTTCCATATTACTTATCGTAGCGATTTTACTACAAAATCGTGGCGCAGGATTAGGTTCAGCTTTTGGTGGGTCTGGCGGCGTTTATTTAACTAAACGAGGCCTTGAAAAAAAACTTTTTTTAGCTACTATAGTTTTAGCTGTTATATTTTTTTCTCTTTCATTTCTCGGCATTATTCTCTAAATTTTTGCCAACGTGAAATCTCTTAAAACCAAAAAAGAATTACTTACAGTAATCAGAAAAAACCGTAATCTTTTTTCAAAATATTTTGAAAAAATGGTAAGTTTTTTGTTAATCAAAAGTGGTCGTTTTTTTCCTGCTAAATTAAATCAAGAACGGGCAGATAAAAATTTGGTTTACACCCTAGCATCCAGTAAAATTCCTAGCGGAGAACAAATTAAGCATTTAAAAAAAACTCTGTCTAAAAAAGAAAGCATTGCTATAAAGATTTGTCTAGCCATTGTTTTAGTAAATATATTTTACTTAGGATTTCGTTTTTATAATAAACACATTACTGTTTCGCCAATTTCTGGCGGCACCTATAGTGAGGGTGTTGTTGGTTATCCAAAAGCAATTAATCCTCTTTATGATGTAGCTAGAGATGTAGATAGCGACCTATCAAGACTTATTTATTCTAGATTATTTAATTACAATACAAATGGTCAATTAGTAGGCGATTTAAGTAGTGATATTCAAACTAGTGACAACAAAACATTTATTGTTACAATAAAGGATAATGTAAAGTGGCACAGTGGAGAAGATTTAACCGCCGATGATGTTATTTTTACTTTTAATTTAATTTTAAATCCTGAATATAGATCACCGTTACGTAAAAATTTTAGTTCAGTTAGTGTCGAAAAAGTATCTAATTATCAAATTAAATTTACTCTTTCATCTCCTTACGCCGCTTTTCCTAATTTGCTTACTTTTGGTATTCTACCACAAAGTATCTGGGAAAATATTTCACCTGATTCAGCTAGTTTGACCGATCTTAATCTGCAACCAATTGGTTCTGGCCCATATAAATTTAGCTCACTTCTTAAAAGTAAGCAGGGGGAACTCAAAGAATACCGTTTAGTAGTTAATGATTATTATTATGGTGAAAAACCTTTTATTAAAAATGTAATTTTTAAATTTTATCCTGATTCGAGTGAACTTATTGCCGCTTTAAATGATGGCGATGTTCAGGGAATTGCTTATTTGCCGCTTAATCAAAAAAACTTACTTTTAGCACAAAATTCTTTAAATTTTTATTCCCTTAATTCCGCTCAAGAAGATTTGATTTTCTTTAATCAGACTAATAATAGTTCTTTAGCTGATTTAAAAGTGCGCCAAGCTTTAGCTTTCGCAATAGATAAGAATACAATTGTTAAAGATATTTTTAATAATTTTTATAAAGTAATAGATGGGCCACTTTCAGTAAGTTCTTTTGCTTATTCTGATAATATAAGTAAATATAATTTTAATATTGATTTAGCTGGTTTAAAATTAGATGAAGCGGGGTGGTCAAAAATAATAGTAAGTAATGATAATTTAACTGCCGATTTACCGGAAATTAAAGCTATTATTGCTTACGCTAGTTCCACAAATGAAGCCTCAATTGGTACTTGGCGATTTAAAAAAGATAAAAAAGATGTCGTAACAATACTTACTGTTAATTTTAGTGTTGTTGGCGGCGGAGACTCTTTTGAAGTCGCTAAAAAAATCAAAACATATTGGGACGCCATTGGTGTTCGCACAACTTTAAATTCTATAGCAACCAGCGACATCGCTAATCTAGTGTCTTCTCGAAGTTTCGAGGCGCTACTTTTTAGCCAAATTCTTGGCGGTGATCCTGATATTTTTGCTCTTTGGCATTCTAGTCAAGCGGGGAACAAAGGTTTGAATATAACAGGTTATAAGAATGACAAAGTAGATAAACTTTTAGAAGAGGCCAGGGTTGCTCTTGATAAATCTTCTAGAATTTTAAATTATCAAGAAGTTCAAAAAATTATCAGCGAAGAATTGCCAGTGATTTTTCTTTACGAAAAAAATTATACATATTTACAAAGTAAAAAAGTTAAGGGTTTTTCTGGTTCGGCTATTATTAGACCGAGTGATCGCTTTTCCGGTGTTACTAGTTGGTATTTAAAATATAAAAATAAATTCTCCTGGTAGTTATTACCACTAATTATTTTAAAATAAAAATTATCTCTCTAACGATAAATTAATTTACAGAATTTTTTTATTTAAATTCGGCGACTTGCCGGTAATATAAATAAAAAAAATCTATTTTCTCACATGATTACCAAGTACAAGTCAAACTCGGCGCCAGCCAGTTCATTTTCGTCTGGCAAAAAGCCTAGTCAAGATCCGGTTACTTTTAAACCGAATCAATCCAATTATTTTAAGGGGAGAAAAACCCTTAACACTAGCCCTGCGGCAGCTAATTTAACTGATCCTTTAAATATAGAGGCTATTTTAAGTGACAATAAAGAATTTTTGCGGCAAGAAGGGAAACCTTTAGAAAATAATGTTCAAGCTAAAAAACCATTCGATAACGGAGCTTTAATTAATAAGAATAAAGGTAGTGTAAAAACTCCTTATAATAGTAATCGTCCAAATAATTATCAATCACTTCGAACTGGATCATCAACCCCTTATGCTCCAATGACCGTTGCGCCAACAAAAAAACCGATGACCGTTAATCAGGTTTTTTCTCATAAAGCTGATGGTAATAATTTGCGAGTCATAGTTTTGGGAGGACTAGAAGAGGTTGGTCGTAATATGACAGTTTTTGAGTACAATAAAGAAATTATTATTATTGATATGGGTTTACAGTTTCCGGAAGAAGATATGCCCGGAATTGATTATATAATTCCTAATGTTACCTATTTACAAGATAAAAAAGACTGGATTAAGGGGGTTATTATTAGTCATGGTCATTATGATCATATTGGCGGCATACCTCATATTATGGGCGAGATTGGTAATCCGCCAATGTTTATGGGTAAATTAACAGCGGGCCTGGTTCGTAAACGTAATATTGAATATAAAAATTCACCTGTTCTAAAAATTAAAGAAATTGACGACACTACCGTTATTAAATTAGGCTCATCTTTTAATTTAGAATTTTTAAGAGTTAATCACTCTATTCCTGATTGTTTCGCCACTGTTATTAAAACTCCAGTTGGAACTATTGTTCATACTGGTGATTTTAAAATTGATTTTACCCCGGTAAATGATAAGCCGGCTGATTTAAATCGAATGGCACAACTTGGTGCGGCCGGTGTTAGACTTTTGATGTCTGATTCTACCGATGCAACACATCCTGGTTATCAGGTTTCCGAATCATATATTGGTGAAGAAATGGGAAAGTTATTTGAAAAAATTGAAGGCCGAATAATTATCGGTACCTTTGCTTCACAGTTATCTCGTGTTCAGAAAATTTTTGATTTAGCTGAAAAATATGATCGCCGAGTTTCTTTGCAGGGACGCAGCATGACCTCTAATGTAGAGGTTGCTCATGAAATTGGCTATTTAAAATTTAATCCAAAATTATTAATTGATGATAAGGATTTAAATAAAATGCCAGACAATAAAGTTATGATTGTCGGCACTGGCGCTCAAGGTGAAAGTAATGCCTTTCTTAGCCGTGTGGTTAACGGTGAGCATCGGGTTGTTAGTATTAAACAAGGAGACACGGTCTTATTTTCCTCTTCGGTTATCCCTGGTAACGAAAGATCAATCCAAAACTTAATGGATCGAGTCGTTCGTCAAGGTGCTAAAATTATTCATTATAAAATGTTAGATATTCATGCTGGTGGCCACGCTAAAGCCGAAGACTTAAAATTAACCATGCGTTTATTTAAGCCAGAATTTTTTATGCCAATTGAAGCTAATCATTATATGTTGCGTGCTCACGCAGAATTAGCCGAACAAGTAGGGATTCCTAAAAGTAATATCTTTGTGGCTGATAACGGACAAGTAGTCGACTTGAGATTAGTCGGCGGTAAAGTTGAAGGAACCTTAACTTCTGAAAAAGTGCCAACCGATTACGTCATGGTTGATGGTTTAGGGGTTGGTGATGTTTCCGAAATTGTGTTGCGTGATCGTCGTATGATGTCAGAAGACGGCATGATTGTTGCTATTGTAACAATTGATGCTCATACTGGCGATATTATTGGTAATCCTGATTTAATTTCTCGTGGCTTTGTTCATATGAAGGAAAATCGTGAGCTTATTGAAAAAACCAGAATGAGAGTTAAAAAGATTATTAAAGATAAGGTGCCAACCTCTTTAGCGGATGATGATTATATAAAAAATAAAATAAGAAATGACGTTGGTCAATTCCTGTTTGCTCAAACCAAACGTCGACCAATGGTGCTTCCGGTTATTATAAAAGTTTAATTGCTTCTTGAAAAAGACCCTCAGTAAAATGAGGGTTTTTGTTATTAGCTAAACCCTTGCTAAAATCATTATTTCGTGTATAATTGAATCAAATTGAATAAGGCTCATAAACCTCCTCTAAGTAATAAGAGTGAATTTATCACTCCTGGGCGCTTGAGGACTTTCCCGAAAAGGAAGGTTAAGATGGCTTTTTTTATTATCTTTTTAAGAAAATAAGTGCGAGCTATCTCATAAAAATATGGAAAATGACTTTGCTAAATTATTAGAGAAAGACGAAACTCGAATTCCTCAAAATGGCGACATTGTAAAAGGCGTTGTAATTACTGCTTCTAAATCAGAAGTTAAATTGGATATCGATGGCGTTTTAATGGGTATTGTGCGTGGCCCAGAACTTTATTCTGAAGTTGAAGAGTTTGCTAATTTAAAACCAGGCGATGAAATTGAGGCGGCTGTTATTGATGAAGAAAATGAAAATGGTGAGCTTGAACTTTCTTTTCGTACTGTTGGCCAAGAAAAAGCTTGGAATAATTTACGACAAGCCTTTAAAGATAAATTGGCTATTAAAGTTAAAATTATTGACGCTAATAAAGGTGGTTTACTAGCTCGTTATTGTCAGATTAATGGTTTCTTGCCAGTATCACAACTTGCTCCGGAAAATTATCCAAGAATTAGCGGCGGAGATAAGAGCAAAATTTTAGAAAAATTAAAGAGTTTTGTTGGTCAAGAATTTGAAACCAACGTCATGACTTTAAATGAAGAAGAAAATAAGATTATTTTCAGTGAAAAGGATGTTTGGAATAGACGTCAGAAACCAACTTTAGATAAATATAAAACCGGTATGACCGTTGAGGGTAAAATTACCGCAATCACTAATTTTGGTGTGTTTGTTAATTTTGATGACGGCATGGAAGGTTTAATCCATATTTCTGAACTTGCTTGGCAAAGAATTGACTCTCCAAATGAATTGTATAAAGTAAATGATAAAATAAAAGCAGAAATTGTTAGTATTGATGGTTCTAAAATTTTCTTAAGTGCTAAGAAATTATTACAAGATCCATGGCTCGAGGCTAGCGCCAAATATAAAGTTGGACAAATTATCTCGGGTATTATTCTAAAAGTTAATCCTTTTGGTTTATTTGTTAAACTTGATGAAGAGATCCACGGTTTAGCTCATATTAGTCAGTTAGGTTTATCAACTAAGGATAAAATAGGTGATTCTTATCAAGCTAATGAGGTTCGTGATTTTGAGGTGGTAAATATTTCACCATCAGAGCATCGTCTTGGCTTGAAATTAGCTGGTATTCCTTCTTCTGAAGAGAAAAAGACTGAAGTGAAAAAAGAAAAAGAGGTAAAAAAAGAAAAAGAAGAAACAGAAGTTAAGGTAGAAAAAGAGCCTAAGACAGAAAAAGAAGAAAAAGTAGCTAAGAAAAAAACAATAAAAAAAGCGGAATAAATTTACGGTTTAATGTTTAAAAGGGCCCCGCTACACTAAGTGGGGCTTTTTTAGAAGATTGCTAAGACACATTATTCATTGTATAATTGTGATACTTAACTCACCTAAGATAGGAATATTCAATATGAAAAATTTATTTAAAAATTTAGCTATTTTTTTTCTAGTATTTTTAATAATTGCTGGCGTTTTTAGTATTTTTGGGAAATCAGCGGAAACAAAAACAGTCGGTCTTGATACTCTAATTAGCCAGATAAATAATAGTCAAGTTAAGGCTATTGGGGTTGAAGGGGACAAGTTATCTGTAACCTTAAATGATGGCAGCATTGAAACAGTTAAGAAGGAAACAAATGACTCCCTTTCGTCTCTATTAAAAGATTTCGGAGTAACTCCAGAAAAAGTAGCAGCGATAGCAATTACCGTTAACGACCCTAGTAGCTGGGACTATATTCTGACCAATTTTTTACCTTTTTTAATACCATTTTTAATTATTGGTGCCTTTTTGCTTTATACGATGAGAGGTGTTTCTGGTATGAATTCTAAGGCGATGAGTTTTGGCCAATCAAATGCTAAAGATTTTAACTTAAACCAAAAAGATAGAGTAACTTTTAAGGATGTTGCCGGAGCGAAAGAAGCTAAAGAAGAACTCGGAGAAGTAGTAGAGTTTTTGAAGTTTCCTAAAAAGTTCCATGATTTAGGAGCACGCATTCCTCGAGGTGTTTTATTATTAGGCAGCCCTGGAACCGGAAAAACATTATTAGCTAGAGCTGTGGCCGGTGAAGCTAATGTGCCTTTTTTTAATATTTCTGGTTCTGAGTTTGTAGAAATGTTTGTTGGCGTTGGTGCGTCCAGAGTTAGATCATTATTTGAAAAAGCAAAAAAAGAAGCACCATGTATTATTTTTATCGATGAAATTGACGCTGTTGGTCGTCGTCGAGGAGCTGGATTAGGCGGGAGTCATGATGAAAGAGAACAAACACTTAATCAAATATTAGTAGAAATGGACGGCTTTGAGCCTAACAATAATGTTATTGTGGTGGCGGCAACTAATCGCCCGGATGTTCTTGACCCAGCGCTACTTCGACCAGGTAGATTTGATAGACAGGTTATAATTGATAAACCAGACTTAAAAGATAGAGAAGAAATTTTATTAGTTCATGCCCGTAAAAAACCTTTAGAATCATTAGTTAGTCTTAGAGCGGTTGCCGAACGAACGCCTGGTTTTTCTGGAGCAGACTTAGCTAATTTACTTAATGAAGCTGCTATTTTAGCGGCTCGTCAAGATAAAAAAATAATTGGACAAGCCGAAATATTTGAAGCCATTGAAAAGGTGATGATTGGGCCAGAGCGAAAAAGTCGAGTGATAACCGATCAAGATAAAAAGATTACTGCTTATCATGAGGCGGGACATGCGGTAATTGCCCATTTTTTACCGGGCGTTGACCCCATTCAAAAAGTTTCTATTATTGCTCGCGGCCAAGCTGGTGGATATACTTTAAAAGTTCCCGTTGAAGATCGACATTATCACGCTAAGAGTGACTTTATTAATGAATTATCAGTTTTACTAGCTGGCCATTTAGTTGAAAAAGAAATCTTTGGCGAAGTAACCACTGGGGCGACTTCCGATTTAAGAAGAGCCACTGCTTTAGCTAGAAGTTTAGTAACTGATTATGGAATGAGTGAAAATTTAGGTCCACGAACTTTTGGCGAAAAAGAAGAAATGATCTTTTTGGGTCGTGAAATTCACGAACAAAGAGATTACAGTGAAAAAATTGCCGAAAAGATTGATGAAGAAATCGCCGCTTTTTTAGAAAAAGCGACAGTATCAGCCAGAAAAATTATCAGCGAAAAGAGAGAGTATATAGAAAAAACCGTTGTTGTTTTGCTGGAAAAAGAAACTATTGAAAAGGATGAATTTGCCAAACTTATGTCAGAGGAAACTCCTGATGGTAAAAAAGAGGCCTAATGTTTGACTAAAATTTTTTTTAAGTTATACTAAATTTATAATTAATTAAATTAGCTTATTTAACACGTATGGCCAATCCAAAAAAAAGAAAGACCCATAGTGCCGTTGGTAAAAATAGATCCCATTTAGCCTTAAAAAAGGTTGCCTTAAATAAATGTACAAAATGTGGCAAACCTAAACAACCCCATAATGCTTGTGGTTTTTGTGGCGCTTACAAAGGAGAGGTGGTAATAAAAGTCAAAACTAAAAAGGTTGCTAAATAATCTTTTAAAGATTTTAGATACAGAACCTCAGGTTTAAAAATTAAATATTTTATTTTTAGATATTTTAGGTTATTTATTAAAGTAAACTAGATCTTATTAAAATTTATGTCCAATCGTCATTTGGCCCGAACCATTGCTATGCAAACTTTGTTTGTTTGGGATTTTAATGGTAAAAAAAATGAAATGGTTGATAATTTAATTAGCGATAACTTTGCTAATTTTGCTCCTAATTTTGATGACGGTGGTTTTGTAAAAGAACTAGTTACCGGAGTTATTTCTCGTTTAGATGAATTAGATAGTTATATTAAAAAGCATGCCACGGAATGGCCGCTTGATCAAATTACTTGCGTTGATAGAAGTGTGCTACGTTTAGGTATTTATGAGTTATTATATTGCGAAAATATTCCTTCACGCGTCGCTATTAATGAGGCCATTGAGGTGGCTAAAAGTTTTGGTGGTGATTCTTCCGGTAAATTTATAAACGGCGTTTTAGGCGCTATTTATAATGATTTGCCAGAAGATAAAAAAAGAGATAATAAAGAAGAGTTTGAAGAAAAGAAAAAACTGATAACAACCGATTCTAAGGAAGATTTATTTCCCCCAGCAACTTAATTATTAGACCTTTGCCTCGGGGCCGTTCTCGGGGTTTTTGTTTTTAAATATATTAATTTTAGTATTATGAACAATGGTTTAAAATTACAGAACCAGTTAGGCGTTAATTTTAAAAACGCTGATCTATTAAAACAGGCTTTAGTCCACCGTTCTTATTTAAACGAACACCCCGAATTTCCGGTGGGGCATAACGAGCGTTTAGAATTTTTAGGTGACGCTGTTTTAGAGATTGTGGTAACTGAGTTTTTGTATTTAAATTTTAAAGATACCGATGAAGGTGACTTAACTAATTGGCGCGCCTCTTTAGTTAACGCCAAAATGCTACACGTAGTAGCCATAGAGCTTAATTTAGAAGATTATTTATATTTATCCAAAGGCGAGGCTAAGGATAAAAATAAAAAATCAAGACAATATATTTTAGCTAATGCTGTTGAGGCAGTTATTGGTGCTATTTATTTAGATCAAGGTTTAAGTGTCGCTAAAGAATTTATTTTGCATAATATCGTTTCTAAATTAGATGAAATTTTACGTAATGAGTTATATCTTGATCCTAAGTCCAGATTTCAAGAAGAGGCTCAAGAAAGAAAGGGTATAACCCCTCACTATGAAATTTTAAATGAAGAGGGGCCTGATCACGCTAAACTCTTTACAGTTGGTTTATATCTGGGAGATGAATTAATAATTAGTGGCGAGGGTTCTTCTAAGCAAGAAGCTCAAGTTGATGCCGCTGCCAAAGGATTGGAAAAATTAGGTTGGTAAAATAACTTTTTAATTATTATGAATGTTAAAAATCTTTTTAAAATAGCGGCCGATAAAAAAGCTTCAGACTTACATTTATTAGTTGGCCAACCACCGATATTAAGAATAGATGGTAATTTAGTAACAGTTAATTCTGTTTGGAAGGGCAAAGAATTTTATAGCCCTTTAACCCAGACTGATTTGTCAATGGTTATTGAGTCTTTACTAGATAAAGATCAAAAAGAACGGTTAGCAAATGAAAAAGATTTAGATTGTAGTTACGCTGTTGATAGCGTTCGCTTCCGTGTTAATGTTTCTTATGAAAAAGATCATTTATGCGTAGTGGCTCGTATTATAGAAGAGAAAAAACCGACTCTTGATGAAATTGGTATGCCGGTAGTTATTAAAGAATTACTTGAGGCTCACCAAGGCTTAATACTAATTACTGGGCCCACTGGTTGTGGTAAATCAACTACACTGGCCGCGATGATTAATTATATTAATTCAACTCGCAGTTGTAATATTGTTACTTTAGAAGACCCTATAGAATATATTTTTACCTCAGATAAAAGTTTAGTGGTGCAACGTCAGCTAGGATCCGATGTTCTTTCTTTTGCTAGTGGCTTAAAACATGTGCTTCGCCAAGACCCTAATGTTATTATGGTTGGGGAAATGAGAGATTATGAAACTATTTCTGCAGCTATCACCTTAGCTGAAACCGGTCATTTAGTTTTAGCTACGCTGCACACATATAATGCCGTACAAACAATCGACAGAATTATTGATATTTTTCCGCCTCATCAACAGTCACAAATTAAATCACAATTATCAATGTTGCTTAATGCGATTATTTCTCAAAGATTATTACCACGAATAAGCGGTGGTCGGATTGCCGCTCGCGAATTACTTATTAGAAATGCGGCTGTTAGTAATTTGATTCGTGAAGGGAAAACCAGTCAGTTAAAAAGTGTGATGGAAATGCATAGTAAAGAAGGAATGCTCACTCTAAATACTCATTTAAAGGATTTATATCAGAATGGAGAAATTACTGCAGAAATAGCTCGTACTTATTTGGACGATCCGGCTCTAATTTAAAGAAAAAATGAATTTTTTTAAAATTATTTTTTAAAGAAGCACCCTTTAGTGCTTTTTTTTGTTTTTCCCCTTATTTTTCAAGGGCTTTGTACTCTTGACAATATTTTTAAATAATCTATAATAAATAACAGTTTTACGAAATCAAAATAATCTATGCGTAAACACTTAATACATAAATCACCACGCGGTTAATAAAGACGATAACTCGTTTTTTGTGACCGCCGCCCGGCGGTTTTTTTAAATCTAGGGGTTACGGTGAGTATTAAGCCGAACATTAAAAATTAAATATCTTTAGAATAATCAAAACATCAAAATATAACTTGATGCGGAACTTTGCAATTGTTCTGTATTAAGTCGCATTTCATTTTGCGAAATGCGCATACTTTTGGAAACAAAAGTGTGGGAGAATCTCAACAAGAGTATATGGTGGATGCCTTGACATAAGAAGACGATGAAGGACGTAGCAGCCTGCGATAAGCTGCGGTGAGGTGGCAAGCAACCTTTGACCCGCAGATGTCCGAATGGGGAAACCCGCCGCGTTGAAGACGCGGAAAGCTCTAGTTTTTAATTAGAGCTGGAAGACCCGGTGAACTGAAACATCTTAGTAACCGGAGGAAAAGAAAATAATAATCATTCCCCGAGTAGTGGCGAGCGAAAGGGGAGGAGCCTAAATCTATCAAACTGCGAATTTGAACCGGCCTAGCCGGCAAGAATTTTGAAGGATCCAAGTCCACATGTTTCATAGACGTTGCAAGAGATGGCGTTTGTTCCTTGGAGTGAACGAGACGGAGTCATAAAAGATAATTTTTAATTGAACGAGCTGGAAAGCTCGGCCAGAGACGGTGATAGCCCCGTAAGTAAAAAGAATTTTCTCTCCGTTGCCATTTTCTTAAGTAGGGCGGGACTCGTGAAATCCCGTTTGAAGCAGGGTCGACTATGACCCAAGGCTAAATACTTCTTATGATCGATAGTGAACAAGTACCGTGAGGGAAAGGTGAAAAGCATCCCGAGAGGGAGGTGAAATAGTACCTGAAACCATATACTTACAAGGAGTCGGAGCCTCAGTTTACTGGGGTGACGGCGTGCCTATTGAAGAATGAGCCAACGAGTTTGTTCTATGTGGCTTACATAATTGCCGTTTGGCAAGCATGTATAGTGAAAGCGAGGGTTAATAGCCCGCATTGTGCTTCACTTTTACGCATTAGTTTACTAGTGCGTTAAAGTGAAGTACACGTCGCATGGACAAGACCCGAAGCCGAGTGATCTAACCATGGCCAGGTTGAACTGTGTCGAAAGACACAGGGAGGACCGAACCCACGCACCGTGCAACATGCGGGGATGAGTTGTGGTTAGCGGTGAAATTCCAATCGAACTCGGCAATAGCTGGTTCTCCTCGAAATAGCTTTAGGGCTAGCCTCGGATGCTGACTATAGGGGGTAGAGCACTGGATGAGGGCGGGTCGCAAGATACCGTCTTCAATCAAACTCCGAATACCTATAGGTGGAGTCCGGGAGTCAGACTATGGGGGCTAAGCTTCATCAGTCAAAAGGGAAACAGCCCAGATCACAATCTAAGGTCCCAAAATCTATGCTAAGTGTAAAAGGTGGTGTTGCGACTACGACAGTTAGGATGTTGGCTTAGAAGCAGCCATCATTTAAAGAAAGCGTAATAGCTCACTAATCAAGTTGTTTCGCGCCGAAAATTTACCGGGGCTAAGCATAGTACCGAAGATGTGAACTTTATAATTTATTATAGAGTGGTAGAGGAGCATTCTGTTCAGCACTGAAGTCGTAACGTGAGTTGCGGTGGAGCGGACAGAAGAGAGAATGTTGGCATGAGTAGCAAAAAGGCGTGTGAAAACCACGCCCATCGAAAACCTAAGGTTTCCTGGGCAACGCAAATCGACCCAGGGTTAGTCGATCCTAAGGCATAGCTAATGTAGTGTTAGCGTAGCCGATGGCAGAGCTGGTTAATATTCCAGCACTACTATAAATTTCCGAAGGAGTAACGCAGTTCCAAGGTTAGAACGAGCTATGGTATGTTCGTTGCTTGCTGCAAGAAATGATCTAGGTAAATCCGGATCAACAATTTCAAGCGGTTGGCTGAAGATGAAGTCGCAAGGCGGATTCAATCTAGTGGCGGAATTGTCCAGAAAAACTTCTAGGGCTAAGTTTATAGTAACCGTACCGTAAACCGACACAGGTAGGTGAGGCGAGAAGCCTCAGATGTACGAGAGAATCTTCGTTAAGGAACTCGGCAAAACAGCGACCGTAATTTCGAGATAAGGTCTGCCCTCGCAAGAGGGCCGCAGCTAAAGAGCTCAAGGGACTGTTTACCAAAAACACAGCTCTCTGCTAACTCGCAAGAGGATGTATAGAGGGTGATGCCTGGCCAGTGTCCGAACGTTAAGAGGAGAGGTTAGCCCTTCGGGGCAAAGCTTTGAATCCAAGCGCGGATGAACGCCGGCGATAACTATAATCGTCCTAAGGTAGCGAAATTCCTTGTCGGGTAAGTTCCGACCTGCACGAATGGCTTAACCACTTGAGCACTGTCTCAACGAAGAACTCGGTGAAATTGCAATACGAGTAAAGATGCTCGTTAACCATAGTTGGACGAAAAGACCCCGTGAAGCTTTACTATAGCTTGATATTGAAATAGGGATATGCATGTTCAGAATAGGTGGGAGCCTTCGGGCACCAGTGAGATACCACCCTTGTATATTTTTATTTCTAACCCCTTTTTAGGGGGACAGTGTCTGGTGGGTAGTTTGTCTGGGGCGGATGCCTCCCAAAAGGTAACGGAGGCGTTTACAAAGGTTGGCTATCCCGGAATGGAAACCCGGGAGATAGTGTAAAGGCACAAGCCAGCTTTACTGCGAGACCTACTAGTCAAGCAGTTGCGAAAGCAGAACTTAGTGAACCGACCGTTCGATATAGGACGGCGGAAGATCATCGGATAAAAGCTACTCCGGGGATAACAGGCTAGTCACGCCCAAGCGTCCACAGCGACGGCGTGGTTCGGCACCTCGATGTCGGCTCGTCGCATCCTGGGGGTGGAGAAGCTCCCAAGGGTTGGGCTGTTCGCCCATTAAAGCGGCACGCGAGCTGGGTTCAGACCGTCGTAAGACAGGTCGGTCTCCTATCCACTATGGTCGTGGAAACTTGAAGAGGCCCTTCCTTAGTACGAGAGGACCGGGAAGGACGAAGCTCTAGTGTACCTGCTGTTCTACCAAGGGCATTGCAGGGTAGCTACCTTCGGTTAAGATAAGTGCTGAAAGCATATAAGCACGAAGCTGTCTCTAAGATTAGGTTTCATAGACTGGTCAGAGAATATGACCTTGATAGGCCGTACGTGTAAGTACAGTAATGTATTGAGCGGAGCGGTACTAATAAGTCGTTTGATTCTCCCACACTTTTGTTTGTTTAAAATTATTCTAAATATCGTCATAGCCTGAAAAATGGTTATGGCAAACAAAACAAAAAATACCATTGTTCTGGTGATTGAAGCGGAGGGGTCACACCTGATCCCTTCCCGAACTCAGAAGTTAAGCCCTCCAGCGCCGATGATACTTGGGCCTGAGCCCTGGAAAAGTAGGTCGTCGCCAGAACAATGGTATTTTTTGATACCCAAAA
>CAYHCB010000009.1:0-20713 GCA_964355275.1 uncultured Gammaproteobacteria bacterium
AATCGTGGGGTAACGCAGCTAGCACTTATTTAACGATTAATACTGGTAATGTGGGTATTGGGACGACCGTTCCAGGAAGTATTCTTTCTATTCTAAAGTCTTCTACTTATAATAATGAAAATTCTGGTGGTATTGAAATAGCAACAGGAGTTGCAAATACAAATGCTAAATTAATTTTAGGGGCAGTTGCAGATTCATATAGTTATATTCAATCAATGCAACAGGATTTTGATTGGACCTCTAGACCTCTTGCGTTGATGCCAAACGGCGGCAACGTCGGTATTAATCTTACAAATCCAACCGTTAGATTAGATATCTCCGGTACTTTTAGAAATTCTTTAGCTACTACTCATTCTCTTTTAGCGGGAAATACTAATCCAGTCGTGATGGCTGATAATAATGGCACTCTTTATGCTGGTTTAAATGTTCACACTGCTAGGAATAATGAAGCTAATAAAATAGTGAGAACTGATGGTAGCGGCTATCTTCAGGCTGGTTACATTAATTCAACTAACGGTGATGAGGGCAATAATTCGGGCCCACCTAGAGTTTGGGGAACTAACGGTTCGGATAGTTATTTAAGAACTTATTTAACTAGCGCTCTATCTGTTGGAACGGCTGTAACTGCAACCACATTTACTACTAATAATACTAATTACAAAGGAATAACTGACAATGCAGTTGCTGGTCAGTTAATGTGGAAAAATTACGGCAATGGTCATACTGTTTTTGATGCTTCAAATTCGACCTCACCAAATGGAGTAGCTGTTAATAATACTAATTCAGCTGTTGCTTGGTCTGCCACTTACCCAACTCTTATGGGTTGGAATGGTTCCACTACTTATGGTGTTAGGGTTGATAGCGCAAGAATAGCCGATACTGCTACTACCGCTACTACTGCTACTAATGCCACTAACGCAACTAATGCGGTTAATGCCACTAACGCTGTTAATGCTGATACTGTTGACGGTATTCACGCTGTTGATAAATTAACTGCAAAAAGTGAAGCATCAGCTATTAATATAAATACACTGGGGGATACCTTTTTGATGTATGGTGGTTCGACTGGTTCTTGGGTTAATCGTGGTCCATCCGGTCATAATGGTGGCGCTATTTTACACATAGTAACTCATCCCGGCGGCTATTACAGTGATTTATGGTTTGATACGGCCAATAATAGAGTTTATTCTAGGGCAGTTAATACTGGTGTTATTGGTGCTTGGGATAAATTTATAAAAGAAAGCGATATCACTTCTCTTACGGTGAGTAACGCTGATACTTTAGATGGTTTGCACGCAGCTTCATTTGATCAAAGTAATACCAATGAAATACAAACATTAGGTACTAGTGGTAACACTATTACTTTAACTGGCAGTGTTGCGGTGACCGCTCCTTTTGCTACAACTGCCGGAACCGCTACTGCTTTAGCTGGTAATGGTGCTAATTGTGGTGCGGGCGCTTACCCTTTAGGTGTTGATGCTAGTGGCAATGTGGAAACTTGTACAGCAATTAGTGGCGGCCATAATGCAGTTACTCAGGCAATTATCGGTGCCGCTCCCAATACTTATGGTTATACTTTAAATAATCAGATTATAAATTTGGAACCAGCTAGCGCCTCTTTTGGTGGTGTAGTTACTACTGGTGCCCAAACCTTTGCTGGAGCTAAAACATTCTCTAGCCAAATTGTTGGTAGTATATCAGGTAATGCTGGAACAGCTACTGCCTTAGCCGGTAATGGTACTAATTGTACTGCTGGTAATTATCCTTTAGGTGTTGATGCAAGTGGTAACGTGGAAACCTGCACCGCTTTACCAGGAGCTCATAATGCTCTTACTTTAGGAGCTATTGGTGCTGCCCCTAATGCTAATGGCGCCACTTTAAGTACTCAGGTTTTTAATTTAGAACCAGCTAGTGCCTCTTTTGGTGGAGTAGTTACTACTGGGGCTCAAACTTTTGCGGGGGCCAAAACTTTTTCTAGTCAAATTATTGGTAATATATCGGGTAACGCTGCTACCGCTGATTCTCTAAATTCTACTTTAATTGTCGGAAAAGGAGGCACTGGCGCTACCACTTTAACTGGAGTTTTAAAAGGAAATGGTTCTTCCGCTTTTACGGCTATGAACGGTGTTACAGATTCGCTAACTAAATGGACCGATGCTAATACTTTAGGAAAATCTATTATTTTTGACTACGGTATTGCCTCTGGTGTTGGTATCAATCTATTAGCAACATCGACAGCAATGCTTGATATTAACGGTAGTTTAAAAACAAACTCTTCGGTTACTTTTGCAGCTTTAAGTCATGGAGGTACTCAAATTGTTACTGTTGATAATAATGGTACACTGGGAGCTACACCGTCTGCTGGTTATGCCTTACCAAGTGGCACCGCTCATCAAACTTTACGTTATAATGCTATAGGTGGTTGGACTGCAAGTTCTTTTTTATGGAATAATAACGGTATGGTTGGTATAAACAATGATCCAATGAGTTTATGTTCCGCTAATCAAAAACTTATAGTTGACGGTGGAATTACCGCCTATTCAGTTCAGTTTAGCTCTGCCGACAGCTGCCTACCGGTTCCGGCAAGAATTGATCACAATGAAACTACGCAGGCCCTCGATTTCGTTGGTAGTGGTGGTTTTAATTTTACTTCTATAGTTAATTCAAAAACTGGTTTTTCTACTAATGCGGTAGCTGGTCTAACGGGGACCGTGGCGGTTAGGAATGCGGCTAATACGGGGAGCTGTAATTTAGTCTTTTCTGGTGGTATCTTAACTTCAGAAACTTGCCCTTAATTTGTTGTTTTTTTATTAATATATTTATAATAAACTTGTTAATAAGTAGTATTGACAAAATTTATAAAAAGTACCATAATTTAAGTACTTAAATGTTTTAGTTTTTTTAACAATTAACAAATAACTGAGAATAAACCAAAAAAACCCATAGACCCATGAAAAAGTTCTTGATTCTTATGATTACTTTCGTCATGTTCACCATTTTTGGTGCTTGCGAAAAAGACGGAAATACTAATCTTGAAAAAGATAGTATCACTGTAGAATGCACTGTTAATGCCCCCGCTGGATCGGTAGTTTCAATCGCTCTCGTTTGTGAAAACAACCTTGAATCGGTTTTCTACTTCGAAAACGCCAAAAACGGTGTTAACACGCTGACCCTTACCGGAGCTGATGCCCGTTTAGCCATGGCCAGTGGCGCCCCCTACGTCTCGATTGATGTTAACAAGCTTGTTAACGGCGAATTAGTATACGTAGATAAAGCTTTCATTGATTTACACAAAGTTGTAAAAGGTATTAATCAAATTGATTATTTACTAAAATGATAGCCCTAATGCAAAGTCTCCCGTCATTCTCTCCTCACGAGCCAAACAAAGATATGTAATAAAAAACATATTCAGTTTGGCTCTTTTTTTATTGTATAACCATTGACATCAAACTATTTTTATTTTATATTGTGCTTAGCCATATTGGCTAAAAAATGTTTTTTAAAATAATAATATTAAGTTCGCAAATTCAGTCTAACCCTCTAAATCCTTGGTACCATGAAAAAAATCGTTCTCTTGCTCGCGGTGCTTATTGTAAGCATTGGTAATTTGACTATGATTCAGGCTCAGACCTGGACTCAGTATCCGACCCCCGCTTCGGCGACCTCCTTAACACTCACGTCATCGGCGGTTTATATTTTTACAACCGACCGGTATTATGTGGCCAGTTTACCACTTCCGCAAAACACGGCTAATGTGCAATGGGCCGAAATGCTTATTCCTGGTTCAGGGAGTATAAAAAATTCTTTTGCGGCCTCGACTGGTGAAGTTTTTGCTCTTCGGGAAAATGGTGATTTGTATAAATTACAAGCCGGTCAGTGGACCATTGAAACCAGTGATATTCAAAACATGTCTGTTGGCCAAGATCGTTTCTTTTTTTGGTCACAAAATGTGGTTAATGAGTGGAATCACGGAATTTGCACTTCAGTCCTTTTTCAGGGAGCTAAAGCAGTGACTTATAACCTGGATAACGTTTTTGTTTTCGATGAAAATCGTAAATACTGGCAGGGCCCAGACTTAGGTAATCTGCAATCGATGGAGGAATTAGCTGATATGAATTTCAGCGAAGCCGCCATGTTTGGTGATACTTATGTTACTGTTGGTGAAGTGGTTGGTGGTTTGGCTGCTTGGTTTCAGTCTCCGGTAAATGTGTGCTACAAATACACACATATATTAACCGCCGGAAATTTAAACTCAGTTACTGCCGTAAGCGATACCGCTTGGGTAGCTGGCTGGCTCGGAAACAAAGGGTGTATTTTTAACACTCACGATTTAGCCAGTATTGAATTTTTTCCCGAAACTATCTGGCAGATACGCTCTAATGCTAATCAAACAGTTGCCGCTGTAAGTACTAATGTTCTTTATGTGCGTGGCGGAACCGCTTCTTTAGTGAGTGTTTCTAAAACTCCAAAGTTAAATAGTGAAACTATCAAAGTTTCTCCCAATCCCATTACAAATGGGCAACTGCGTTTATTTTCCGACGGTCAATATGAAAAAAATCTGCTGACAGCCGAAGGGAAGCTAGTGGCCCGTTTACAAATAGAAACTGGCGAGAACATTTTTTCACTCAACAATTTGCCATGTGGCGTTTACGTCATTTCACCGGGTGGCCAAAAAGTGGTCATAAAGTAAAATCATTTAGAACTCTTTTTTAAAGCTCATTGTCGTAAAGGCAATGAGTTTTTTTGTATTGATAGAGTTGCTTATTTTTGCTATAATATAAGTAGTTAAAAATATTTCTAATTTAAATTATAATCTTTAGTTAATTTTTAGACTAATGATTTTTAAACAAAAATATGGATAAAATAAACACTCCGGATAATAACGTAAGAGACAAAAAACATTTTATTATATTAGGCCTTATTTTTATTTTTATTGTTGTGGCTGTTTTTTTATTAGTAAATAAAAAACAACAGAGTGCTGACAATAATTTAGTTAATAACACTGCTCCTTTAAATAATCTTAATTCTAACGAGCCGGTGACAAGTACCGTTAGTTCTGAAGATTTAAAGTCGGCTACATCGACAGTTGCTGGTGGAAATCCGATTACTCAAGCTGGTGAAGTTATAAATCCAGATGGTCTTGTAGTTCAAAATGATGCTCTAGCTTTTTCTGCTGGAGCCCCAGTCCAAACTCCAACACTGAGTAAAGAAGAGCTGCCAGATTCAGTTATTAAATTAGGCGTGTCCGGTGGCGTCTGGAGTCCTAGTAGTTTTACCGTGGAAGCTGGCAGTCCAGTTACTGTTGCAATTAGCTCAAATGAAGATTTTACTCATGTTTTTAAATTTAATGATTCTAGCTTATCAGCTGTAAAAGTTTTTGTTTCACCTAACCAGACAAGAGCAATTACTTTCAACGCTCCAAGTGCGCCGGGGGAATATATTTTTTCCTGTGACGTTCCACTCCATGCGACCGGCGGGGAAGTTGGCAAAATGATTGTTAAATAGTGATTGATTTTTCTTGTCTTTTATTATTTGTAAATATGGTTAATATAGATTTGTCGCCGTTTTAAAAAAGTGCTATAATTATTTTTATAAACATAATTTGTAAATAAAATATCAATAAGCGTGCTCGTTACTTATTTCTAAGGCACCCGTTCGCTTATCTTTTTAACTTATGCGCAGAACATCAACTGGTCCAATTTTAATCGGTGCAGCGCTGGTAATCGTAATTGCCATTTTTGGTTATTTTGCTTATCAGTTAGATCGCCAAGAAAAAAAGATGACCACTATTCAAACAGCTGTTATTGAAGATGGTGGTAAAATCGAAGGAGTCGTAAATTTTATTAATGCAAGTGTCAACAATGCTCAACAAACAACTAACAAATAATTATAAACGCCCTATAAGACGAAAATCTTTGTCTGTTGGCGATTTAAACTTAAACATTATGAGAAGAGAAACTATCGTTCCATTAATTGTCGGCTTACTAATTGGTGCTTTATTTGTAATTTTCTTTGGATTCAACAGTCGTTTAAATAACAATGCTTTACGTTTGAGTCAACTTGAACAAGCTACCGCTTCTAACACTAAAAATGTTACTGATGTAATTAGCTTTATCAATAGCGCTCAACAAGGTGCTCAAGGCGCTCAAGGTACTCCAGCCACTACTCCTGCTCAATAATTATTGATTGATCAAAATAAAAAAGGTCCCTAAATAAAAATTGGGGATCTTTTTTTAGTTGCTCACTTAGCCCGATAACTGTTATAATTAAAGTTATGATAAGCATTTCTGAGGCAAAAAATCGCCTCGTAAAACTTAAAAAAGAAATTGATTTCCATCGTTATAATTATCATGTTTTAGACGCTGAGACTATTTCGTCAGCGGCTTTAGATAGTTTAAAGATGGAATTATTTCGTTTAGAAAATGAATATCCAGAACTTATTACGTCTGATTCGCCAACTCAACGTGTGGCTGGCGAAGTAAATGTTCGTTTTAAAAAAGTGGTTCACACCAGGCCCATGATTTCTTTGTATGATGCTTTTTCGGAAAATGACATGACCGAATGGGAAAATCGCAATTGTCGTTTTTTAAATAAGCCGCAGACAGCTGATTATTATTCGGAATTAAAATTAGATGGATTGGCAGTGGCCCTTCATTATAATAAGGGTCTGCTTGTTAAGGCCGCTACTCGTGGTGACGGTAAAGTGGGCGAAGATGTAACTAATAATGTGCGCACTATAAATAGCATCCCGCTTAGCTTACGTGAACCATCTTTAAGTGAATTAACGACGGCTGGTTTAAGCCCCGTTAATGCTAAAATTTTTTTGAATTTACTTTTAACTAGCGAAATTGAATTACGTGGCGAGGCGATTATGTCTAATGAGGTCTTTATTAAGTTAAATAAAAAATATAAAAAAGAAGGTCGCCCTTTGCTAGCTAATACTAGAAATGCGGTCGCTGGTTCTTTGCGTCAACTAGATTCTAAAGTTACCTCGGAGCGAGAACTAGAATTTTTTGCTTATGATTTGTTACTCGCCGACTATCATCGCGGAGAGATTATTACAACGCGCGACAGTGCCGATAAACTGGCTAACTTATTAGGTTTTAAAACAGTTAAGCAAAATAAAATTTGTCATGATTTAAAAGAAATTTTTAATTTTTATAATTTAATTGCTAAAAAAAGAGAAACCCTGCCTTATATAATTGATGGCGTGGTAGTTAAATTTAATGATCTTAAAATGTGGGAAACTTTAGGTGTCGTTGGTAAGGCTCCTCGTTATATGATGGCTTATAAGTTTTCCGCCGAGCAAGCCACGACTAAAATAATCGATGTGGTGTGGCAAGTTGGTCGGACCGGAGCTTTAACGCCGACGGCGATGTTAGAACCAGTAAATGTCGCTGGGGCCACAATTGGCCGCTCAACACTACATAATTTTGATGAAATTGAGCGTTTAAATTTAATGATTGGTGACACGGTAATTATAGAACGGGCCGGAGATGTTATTCCTAAAGTAATAAAAGTTTTAGTTAATTTACGTGATGGCTCAGAAAAAAAAATATACCCGCCCGCAATTTGTCCTCGTTGTGAAGGGGGAGTAAAACGGTCCGCTGGAGAAGTGGCTTTTCGTTGTATTAATAAAAAATGTTTTGCCAAATCTTTGCGTCAGCTAATTCATTTTGTTTCTAAGGATGCCGTTGATATGTCCGGACTGGGTAAAAAATTAATCGAACAATTTCTTTTGGAAGGTTTAATAAAAGACGCGGCCGATATTTATAGTTTAAAAAAATCCGATCTTTTAAGTTTAGCGCGCTTTGCTGAAAAAAAAGCGGATAATGTAATAGATACTGTTGCTAGTCATTATAATATCCCGCTTAATCGTTTTATTTATGCTTTAGGGATTCGCCATGTCGGGCAAGAGAGCGCTCAATTTTTAGCTGATCGAGTAGCGGTGCAAATTAAAAAAAATAAAATTTTACCAAGTGAGCTCATTTCCTTATTTACGGAAACTGATTTAGAAAGTTGGCAAGAAATAGCTGACATCGGCCCAGTGGTAGCGCAGTCTCTTTATGATTTTTGGCGCGATGAGCATAGTATTTTGTTGCTTAAAAAATTAGAAGAGGCCGGCGTTAATATTATTGTTAGCGTTAAAAATATTGGTGGCTCTTTGTCTAACAAAACTTTTGTTTTAACCGGTACGCTTAACACACTATCACGCAGTGAAGCTAAAAATAAAATTATTGCTTTAGGAGGTAAAGTAAAAGACAGTGTTGTTTTAGAAACTGATTATGTGGTAGTTGGCACCGATCCTGGTAGTAAGTTAGCTCAGGCGCAAAAGTTAGGTGTTAAAGTTTTATCTGAAGAAGAATTTTTGAAATTAACTTTATAAAAATATGGTGACAAAAATTAAAAAAATTATTGCTCGAGAAATTTTAGATAGCCGAGCTTGGCCAACTCTAGAAGCGACTGTTATTTTAGATAACGGATTAATGGCTAGTGCTAGTGTTCCTGCTGGTTCGCCACTAAAAAGTTTTGAAGCGGTTGAAAAAAGAGATAATGATCATGCTCGTTATTTTGGGCAGGGGGTAACTTTAGCTATTTTAAATATTGAAGATAAAATTGCCCCAACTTTAATTGGTTTATCACCATTTAAACAAAATGAAATTGATAAGCTGATGATTGATTTAGATGGTACTAAAAATAAACAAAAATTAGGAGCTAATGCTATTTTAGCGGTATCTTTAGCGGTAGCTAGAGTGGCCGCTTTAGCTAAAAAACAATCACTTCATAAATATTTAAATGAATCATTTTTTGAGAGCACTAAAATGTCTTTACCAACGCCAATTATTACAATGTTTAATGGTGGTTGCCACGCTGATACTAATTTAGATTTTCAGGAATATCTTTTAGTTTTAAATAATAAGGCTGATATTTTTAGCAAAGAAAAAAAACCATTTGCTAATATGCTTAGAGCGGGAGTAGAAATTTATCATTCACTTGGTGAGCTGCTCAGTGAAGCTGGCTATGACACTGACACCGGGTCAGAAGGTGGTTTTGCTCCTGATATGGATTCTAGCCTCCAAGCTTTGGAACTTATAATGGCGGCTACTATTTCTGCTGGCTATGATCCTAAACAAGAAGCTCGTTTAGGAATTGATGTTGGTTCATCGGCGCTTTATGATGAAATAACTAAAAAGTATATTTTTTCTTTAGACGATAATCATTTTACTAGTTCTAATTTAGTTGGCTTATACAATGAATGGTTGCGTCGTTTCCCTTTAGTTTATTTAGAGGATCCTGTCGCGCCAGAAGACACCGAGGCTTGGCAGCAAATTTCTGATGAGTTGGGGGCTAAACTTATTTTAGCGGGGGATGATTTATTTGCTTCTAGTGTTGTTAATTTGCGACCCGCTTTAAAAACTGGATTAGCTAACACTATTGTTATTATTCCTGGCCAAGTTGGTACGTTGACAGAAACCATAGAATGCCTTAAATTAGCGAGACGACATAATTATAGAATAGTAGTTAGCCACCGTCGCGGAGAGACTAATGATGATTTTATCGCTGATTTAGCCGTGGCTGCGGCGGCCGATTATTTTAAAGGTGGTGCGCCCGTTCGCGGAGAAAGGCTGGCTAAATGGAATCGCTTGCTTGCTTTAGAAGATATAATTTATGGATAATCTAGCCAGTGAACCAGATCTTACAAAAGATAAACAAAACTCGCCTCGGCCAGTAGTTTTTGTGTTAGTTGATTCTTGGGGTATTGGCCCTAAACATGATGGTAATGTTTTTACAGATTTAAAATTAAAAAATTTTTCAACCCTGGTAAAAAATTATCCCACCGCATTACTGACCGCTAGTTCAAAAAATAAAACAGAAAGATATCAAATTTTAGGGGCCGCTGGTTTATTGTCTCAAAGTTTATCTTCAGCTGGTTTATCCCAATTAAATATTGTAGAGAGTGAAAAATTAATTTTAGCTTGGCACCATTTTAACGGTGGCCGAGATAAATTACTTTTAGGCGAAGACTTAAAAGTTATTTCCTCTAAAACAGGTGACCGACAAAATGATAGCGAACAATCATCATCAAGTATAATAAAATTTGCTTTAGCGGATATTAAAAAAGGACACCACGATTTTTTAATAATTAATTTATCTAATTTAGATTTAGTTTCTTCGGCTGGTGATTTAGAGGCTGCTCAAAAAGCTGTTAAGTTAATTGATAAAAATTTAGGTCGTTTAGCTTCAACCGTTTTAAAACAAAAAGGTTTACTTATTGTTAGTGCCACCTACGGTCACGCTGAGACTATGATTAATATGGCCAGTGGTTTACCGGAAACAGGCATTACTAGTAATCCGGTGCCATTTATTATTGTTGGCCATGATTACCAGGGTAAATCTATCGGTTTGCCAGAGGCAATAGATAGTGATTTAAGTTTAGTTGAATCATCGGGAACACTAGAGGATGTTGCGCCGACAATTTTAAAAATTTTTAATATTACTCCGCCGTCAAATATGTTAGGTGAAAGTTTAATTTAAATAAAAAACGACTTAGTTAAATACTAAGTCGTTTTTTTGTATCAAATATATTTTAGAATAATAAAAAACCAATAACACTAACTACTATGCCAATTAAGGCACCAATTATAACTTGCAATGGTGTGTGTCCAATATGTTCCAATTGTTTAGGGTAGGAGTTATCTAAAAAGTCGTCTTCTTTTAAATCTTTGACTAATATATTTAAGGTCTTACCGTGTTGTCCTAAATAATTTCGTAGACCAATGGCGTCAGTTATCACAATTGACATAAAAACTAAACCAAGGGCAAATTCAGCGCTGTAGAGACCATTTCTTAATGCAATGATAGTTGTTAGTGAAACTACGGTGGCTGTGTGCCCGGAAGGCATATCGGCGTAGGCAAAAATATCTCGCCAGGTTAGACGACGCTTACCAAAAGATTTTAGAAAAATTTTAGTACCTTGAGCCAAGATAAAAGCAATAACGGGAAAGATGAAGTATGGTAAAACCATAAAAATTTTAATTAGATATCTAAGTTAGTTACTTTTTTAGCGTGCGTTTGAATAAAGTTTTTACGTGGAGCCACATTGTCACCCATTAACATGTCAAAAATTTGGTCCGCTTTAGCGGCATCCTCATTAGTTACTTGTTTAACGATGCGTTTAAGTGGGTCCATGGTGGTTTCCCATAACTGTTCAGCATTCATTTCTCCTAAACCTTTGTAACGCTGAATATTAATTTTCGCCACTTTCTTTTTATCGTCTTTAGTATCATCATCCTTTTCTTCGGCTTCTATAATTTCCGCTTCACCATCATCATCTTCTTCAACTATTTCCGCTTCACCTGGTAAGCCACCCATTTCTGCAATTATTTTATTTTTCTCTTCGTCACTATAAGCATATTGAATAGTGGTACCTTTTTTGAGCTGATAAAGTGGTGGTTGGGCGATATAAATATGACCATTATTAATTAGAGCTGGGAAATGACGGAAAAATAATGTTAGTAACAGAGTTCTAATATGCGCACCATCTACATCAGCATCGGTCATGATAATAATTCGGTGATATCTTAATTTATCTACATCGAATTGATCATCGATGTTGGTGCCCATAGCGATTACTAAATTTTTGATTTCGTTATTAGCCAACATTTTATCAAGTCGCGCTCGTTCGACATTTAAAATTTTTCCTCGTAAAGGTAGGATAGCTTGAAAGCGACGATTGCGTCCTTGTTTGGCGCTACCTCCAGCCGAATCTCCCTCAACAATATATAATTCGCATTCTTCAGGATGGCGAGATGAACAGTCAGCGAGTTTACCAGGTAAAGTCATACCTTCTAAAGCTCCTTTTCTTAAAATAGTAGCCCGAGCGGAACGAGCCGCTAGTCTGGCTTGAGAAGATAAAACACATTTACCAACAATTGATTCCGCTTCTTTGGGGTGTTCTTCTAAAAAAGTATTAAAAATTTCGCCAAAACTTTGTTCAACATAAGTTTTCATTTCGGCATTACCAAGTTTTCCTTTTGTTTGACCCTCAAATTGAGGATCAGGTAATTTAACACTAATAATTACCGTTAAACCTTCACGGACATCTTCACCAGTTAAATTTTCTTGTTTTTCTTTTAATAAATTTTTACTGCGTCCGTAATTATTTAAAGTTCTAGTTAAAGCGGTCCGAAAACCAACTAAGTGGGTGCCGCCATCAGGGTTATGAATGTTGTTAGCAAAAGCAATAGCTGTTTCGTTATATTCATCGTTGTATTGCAGGGCAACTTCAACTTTGCAATCGTTAACGTCTTTATCAAAATAAAAAACTGTATCATGTTTAGTGCTTTTGCCGCGGTGTAAAGATTTAACGTAAGATTTAATGCCACCTTCAAAGTGGAATTTATATTTTTTAGGGCGATGATTTTCTCGTTCATCACGAATATTAATAGTTATTCCTTTGGTGAGGTAAGTTTGCTGTCTTAGTCGGTCTAAAATTTTACCCCAATTATATTCGGTATCAGGAAAAATAGTGGGATCAGCTTGAAAAGTAATTGTTGTTCCGTTTTCATTATTCTTTCCCACTTCTTTAACTGAGGCTTGGGGGATACCAATTTTAAATTCCTGCATGTAAGTTTTACCATCACGACGTACTTCAGCTTTTAAATAAGTACTTAAGGCGTTGACTACGGAAACACCAACACCGTGCAAACCACCTGACACTTTATAACCACTACCACCAAATTTACCACCGGCGTGTAATTTAGTTAAAACAGTTTCTAGGGCAGAGATGCCTGTTGCTTTCATTTTTTCTACCGGAATACCGCGGCCGTTGTCGGCTACGGAAACTAAACCGTCTTTTCCGAGAATAACAGTAATTTCGGTAGCGTAACCAGCCATTGCTTCATCAATGGAATTATCAACCACTTCCCAAATTAAATGATGTAAACCAGCGGTTGAAGTAGAACCGATATACATGCCTGGGCGTTTTCTAACTGGATCAAGTCCCTCAAGTACGGTAATGGCATCAGCGCCATAACTATTTTTTTTGTCTTGTTCACTCATAAACATAAAAAACACCCATAGAAAGGAGTATTTCGATTAATTTTAAAATTATTATTATCTATATTATAGCAAGTAAATATGCGTTTAGCAAACTGACAAAAAGGCTACCTATTGACATAAATTATTATTTGTGATATTATAAAAACATTGAATATCGTATGGGAGTAATATTTACCGACAACAATATTCGATGTAAAAACGTTATTTGACAATGAGAAAAAAACTCGTAGTGTTAATGATCGCTGGCTTGATGCTGATGGCTTTTATGGCCACTGCCGCCGCTCAAATTGAAAAATCTGTTACGCCGCTAAAATTCGGTGAGGTTTACCAGAAGGCTCTGGAGCTTAACAAAAATCGTTTCCCGGATTTAAACAAAATCCAAATTGGCGACATTGTTCTGTTCCCTAACCGTTATGGAGTTGGTACCGAAGCCTGGGTTGCTGATGCCCCCGTTGCTGGCGTACACGATTGTATCTGGCTATTGTCAGAAAAATATTGTGCCGGTCAGTTAATAACTGCACCAGTGGACACGGTTAAGGTTACGCCACCCGTTCCATCTTCAACCGAGTTGCCGGAAGCTAAAGAAGATTGGACTAAAGGATCGCTGCCATTTTTCATAATCCTTGCTGTTCTACTTTTGCTTTTGCTTATTTATTGGCTTACCAGAAGGGATCGTATCAATCGCCATCCAGTAATTACTGGCGGTTTGTCAGACGATTTACCAACGGCTACGCAACAAATTAACGCTGCTTATCCTAATCAGCCCCGTGCTTTAAGGGTTGCCAGAGGCGTTATTAACGGACCAGACAACACTCGCGTGAGCATGCATTTTAGCAACGGTACGCGTACCGTCCCCCTCCGCTCAGGAGAAATTGTTACTCGCGTTGAAAGAGTTGGTAGTCGCATTGATTATTATCGCAGCCATTGCGGCAATTTATTCGGCGAAATTCACAACGGTCAATTTAATTTGCCTAGCGGTTGGACTTTCGTTGAAACTTCCACTTTTACCGTTACTCCGGTTCCTGCGCCAGTATCTGAAACAGCAATTACTCCAGCCCCCGTTACTGTGCCCGCTGAAGTTGTAAGCAACCCGACTGCTGACGAGATCATTAGAGTTTTGAAAGCCATCAAAGAGTTGAAAGCTGTTCCTACTGCTATCACTTACGGCGGCCTAGATGTAATGTTTAACAACACGAATAAAGAAGAAAAAGCTGCCGAATAATTCTGCGCTTTGATTGTAATGACCTGTTTTCCACCATGGAGAACAGGTCATTTTTTTATGGTTTACTTTTAATTATTCTTATGGGAAAATATATACTATAATCTAGCTATTTTACTGGTAACCCAGAATAATTTACTAATTTATGCTATCATATAAGAACTTATAAATAAAAACTATGTCTAAAATACTTGTAACCGGGGGTGCGGGATTTATCGGCTCTACCTTAGTTGATAAATTAATTAACGAGGGGCACGAGTTAATAGTGGTTGATAATTTAATCTCGGGTAAACGAGATTATATTAATCCCCAAGCTAAATTATATGAGCTAGATATTTGTTCGCCAGATATTGCTCAAGTTTTTGTCAGTGAAAAACCAGAAATAGTTTATCATTTAGCAGCTCAAATTGATGTGCGCATTTCTGTATCTGATCCAGTTTATGATAATCACGTTAACGCCCTGGGCTCATTAAATATTTTGGAGAATTGTCGTTTAAACAATGTCTCTAAATTTATTTTTTCTTCAACTGGTGGCGCAATCTATGGTGAAGCTGAAGAAATACCGACATCTGAGTCGGCTCCAACTTACCCATTATCTCCTTATGGGATTCATAAATTAACGACGGAAAAATATTGTAATTTCTATCGAGAGGTTTATGGTTTAGATTATACTATTTTACGTTTTGCTAATGTCTATGGACCGCGTCAATATAAAGGTGGTGAGGCTGGCGTGATTGCTATTTTTATTGATCATGCTGTTACTAAAAAAGATTGTGTGATAAATGGCGATGGACTACAAACTCGGGATTATGTTTACGTCGATGATGTGGTCGCCGCTTTGTCTAAAGCTAAAGACGTAAAATATCCAGGAGAAATAAATATTGCTTGTGCTAAAGAAATAACCGTGCTTGATATAGTAAAAGCGATCGCTGATTCTCTCGGTTCAGATTTTACCCCACAACATGCTCCAGCTAAACCAGGAGAACAACGTCGCAGTTGCTTGTCTTATGCTTTGGCTAAAAAAATATTAAATTGGGAGCCGCAGATAGATATTAGCGAAGGAGTTAAAAGAACAATCGCCTGGACTAAAAATTTAAATTCCTAAATATGAAAAAATTATTTATTGCCAATTGGAAAATGCAACTAGATTATAAGGCTAGCTTAGTTTTAGCTAAAGCCTATAGCAAAAATTTTAAGAAAGTTAAAAATGAAATTGTCATCGCTTCAGACTTTAGCTCTTTAAGTGCAGTCTCGGAAATTATAAAAAAATCATCATTAAAATTGGGAGCGCAGGATTTAGCCACTGAATTAGTTGGCGCTTATACCGGGGAAGTGAGTGCTAAGTCTCTAAAACAATTAGGTGTTAAATATGTTTTAATCGGTCATAGTGAAAGACGGACTTATTTTAAAGAAGACTCAGTTTTACTTAAATTAAAATTAAAAGTGGCGCTGTCTTCTGGTTTAGTCCCAGTTTTGTGTATCGGAGAAAATTTAAGTGAATATAAAGCTAAAAAAACTCACAGCGTTTTACGTCGACAGTTAAATGAAGTTTTGAGCGATTTAACTATTAGTAGCGATAACGCTTTAGTTATTGCTTACGAGCCAATTTGGGCAATTGGTAGTGGTCGAGCTATGGACTCACAAGAGGCGGAAGCGAATCACGTTTTTATTAAAGGAGTGCTAGCAGAAATAATTGGACAAATTCCTAAAGTTTTATATGGTGGCAGTGTTAACTCTAAGAATGCGGCGGAGTTTTTGGAATGGCCTAATGTCGATGGCTTATTAGTTGGCGGTGCTAGTCTTTTAGTTGACGAATTTTATAAAATCGTTAATGTTTAAGAGAATCATATAATATATGCTAACAACAATTTCCATTATTTTAGTTTTAGTGTGCCTGGTAATTATTGCCACTATTATTATTAAAAAGTTTCCCGCTCTAGCTATTTTAGATGTGGAAAATATTCCTGGACAAAAAGAAGCTAAATTTAAAGAACAAATTATAAGGACTCGCCTAGAAAGAGATTTAGCTAAGTGGGGAATAGTGTTTGTTAAAGTTTGGCATTTTTTAAATTCTTTAAGCTCTAAGCCACTTCATAGTGCTTATAATAAATTAAAATTAGTTAAAGATTTTTATCGCAAAAATACTAAGTTAACTTTATCGGAGCGTCGGGAGCATATTAGAAATTTATTCCGTTTGTCAGAAGACAGTTTAAAAGATGATGATTTAGAAAAAGCCGAAACTAGTTTAATTGAAATAATTAGTTTAGAGCAAAAAAATTTACCAGCCTTTGTGGCTTTAGCTGAGGTTTATATTCAAGGTAAAAAGTGGGCCGAAGCTCGTCAAACATTAGGCTATGCTTTAAAGCTAGCTAAGGTAGCCAAAGATGACTATTATACCGGTAGCATAACTTTGCAAGAAATTCATTTTTCTTTAGCTTGGGTTAATGAAAATTTAAATAATAATTTAGAGGCCTTAGAGCATATCAGGGAAGCTTTGGAATTTGAACCAAATCAGCCACGTTATTTAGATTTAGCTATTGATTTAGCTATTAAACAAAAAGATAAAAATTTTGCGATTTTAATGTTAGATCGCTTACGCGAAGTTAATCCAGAAAATGCTAAACTTGAAGAGTGGGCCGAGGAGATTACTGAAATTGCCGAAGTGGTGGCCCCAGAAATTGAGTTGGAAAAATTCGATGATAAATAGGCTATTTACTAATTTATTTAAATCATTTATTATAAATTGCGTTGCACTTAAAGTAATATAATAGAAAAATAACGCCGTCTTAGCTCAGCTGGTAGAGCATCTCCATGGTAAGGAGAAGGTCTCGGGTCCGAATCCCGAAGACGGCTCATAAATAAAGAATCGACTTTGAAGTCGATTTTTTATTAGCTTTGATTTAAAGCATTATTTTTGCTATATTAGTCAGGTTATCTATAACAATAAAATAAGGTGAAACAAATTGAAGCGTTAAATATTTTAAAATCAGGGCATAATGTTTTTTTAACTGGATCGGCTGGATCGGGTAAGACTTTTTTGTTAAATCAATTTATTACTCATCTTAAATCAGAAAATATTTCAGTAGGTATCACTGCTAGTACTGGTATCGCCGCTACTCACATTAATGGTCGAACTATTCATTCTTGGTGCGGTTTAGGGATTGAAGAAACTTTAAATCATCAGGTTAAAAGTTTAATTTCTAAGGGCGATACTAAACAAAGAATTAAAAAAGCTCAGGTTTTAATAATTGATGAGATTTCCATGTTAAGTGCTAGTCGCCTCGATTTAGTAGATAGTATTTGTCAGTTAGTACGCAAAAATAGTCATCCTTTTGGGGGCTTACAAGTAGTTTTGAGCGGTGATTTTTTTCAGTTGCCGCCAGTAGCTCGTGGCGGCGAAGATAAAAGATTCGCTCTTGAAGCTGATGTTTGGTTAAGGATGAATTTAAAAATTTGTTATTTAGAAGAACAGCATCGTCAAAAAGATAAAAAATTTTTTGCCTTGCTCAGCGCTCTTCGCGGTCGACAAGATTTAATTAATGTTAAAAAATCATTAAACGCTCGATTAAATAAAGAAGTTAAATCAAGTATTAAACCAACTAAACTTTATACTCATAATTTTGATGTGGACTCTTTTAATAATCTAGAACTCAATCGCCTTAAAGGTGATTCTAAATTTTACGAAATGCGTTTACAGGGATTACCTAATTTAGTAGACAAAATAAAAAGTGGCTGTTTGGCTCCAGAAAACTTAGAACTTAAAATTGGGGCAGTAGTAATGTTTGTTAAAAATAATTTTAAAGAGCTCTATGTTAATGGTACATTAGGAAAAGTAATTGGATTTGATGAGGACAGCGGTTATCCTCTAATTGAAACTTTAAAAAATGATATTATTGAAGCGAGGCGAGAAACTTGGGAGGTTGAAGATAGTAGCGGTGTGCTTGCTTCTGTTACTCAAATACCATTACGTCTCGCTTGGGCAATTACAATCCATAAAAGTCAGGGATTAAGTTTAGATTGTGCAGAAATAGATTTAAGCCGAACCTTCGAATATGGTATGGGTTATGTCGCCCTGTCTCGTGTCAGATCGCTTTCTGGTTTAAAATTATTAGGTCTTAATGATTTAGCTTTAGAAGTTAACGAAACGATGATTCAATTTGACGAAGAATTACGTCAGCGTTCAAGCGATGATTTGGCAGAATTTTTAGCTGGTAAGAGTTATAAATTAACTTTAGTTTAAAAAAACCGACTCCACTTTATGTGAAATCGGCTTTCTCTATTTTTATTTTCTTTATAAATTGTACTAAAACTTTTTAGTACCGAAGATAAATGATATCTAGTACAAAAATGTTTTGTTCCGCTATTTCAGCAAAATCTTGAGGCAGTAATTCAAAGCCTAAAATGCTTTGTCCTTTTTTTGTTTCCTCTAAATAGGTTATCCTTTTGGAATCAAGTAAACCAGATTCCATGGAGCTCGGCAGCTCAACTGTTAATATTTTATCGCTGTAGTTGATTGCTTTTTGGAAGTTAAGACCCTGACGACTTGGGGCATAATCATTTACTCTAAAAAAATATTTAAAGGGTGGTGTCTCTCCGGTTTTATTGGGAAAACTTGGCCTTAGACTGCTCAGTAAGCAAATAACTTGTTGAGCTTCAGCTAAGTCAAAAGCGTCGCTTCTGATTATTTCTTCCTTACTTCTAATTAAAGTATCTAACAGGTAACTGGCTTGCACCAATAAGTATTCTGCTTTTCCTTTATTAATTATCGGAATTAAATAGGAAATGAAATCATTTTCCAGTAAGTCCCGACAGTAGGGAATTTCTAACTCATTTGGAAGTTCCGGTAAAATTGTTTGCGCCTCGGAAACAGGGATAAAACGTTCCTGCATTATTTTCTTGGCTTCTATTTCGGTGACGTTTTGAGCAAAGCTATAAAAGCTAAGTAAAACGAGCAGTATGCTGAGTTTTGTTTTCATGATTTAGGGGGTTTTATGTTTTTTTGGGTTTATTTTAAGGAGCGAATCAGGGCCGAAGCCCATTGCTTGTAAGCTTTTTTATCCTATAATTAATTTACAAATTAGTCAAGTTTTGTTGTTTGACTAAAACAAGCTTTTATGTTATAATTTAAATTGATAAAATAAGGTTGGTAAGATATACTAAATATAATAAAAATAAACAAATTTATAATATGTCTAAACTTTTTTTAGCGCCAATTCTTTGGCAATATAATTTTCTTAATAATTTAAGTAATGAGGCGGCGGCTATTTTGTCACTAGATTTAAGTGATGAAAATCGTAATAAACAATTTAAAATAACTATTTTTATAAATTTTAATAATTATCTAGTTGACTCTCTATTATTTCTGCCCGAGGGTGAAGCTGAAGCTTTACTGGCTGAACTTACCCCCTGTATGGAAGTGGCTGATGAACAAAATACCTTAAATATTTTAAATAGTAAGTTGGAATTTTTTGATGAATTAAGAAGTGATTTTTTAAATATTATAAAAACTCTTAAAAAATAATTTATGCGAAACATTTTTAAAATTAATAAAATAAAAGAAGTTAGTCAGACTGAGGAACCTAAAATAGCTACTCAAGAGGAAAATTTAGATACCCCGTTATTAAAAGATTCTGCTCCGGTTGATGTTCGTTTAGATATTTTAAATAATTATTTTCTTCAGTGTAAAGAAAACGGCATTGAACTGACTCCTGAGATGGCTGAAAAAGAAATTTCCGAAAGTCTAGAAATTAAACAAGAGCAACTCTTGGATAAGGAAATAAAAGACCCAGAGATAAAAGATATTAAACGTGATACAGCAACTGAAGTAAATAATAGGATGTCTAAAAAAGCAGAGAGTCATCAGACAGTTTTAAAATATTTACGGGAAAAAGTATTTAAATCTAATTACGCCAAAGCTGCTTTTGTAACCGCTATGTTATTTTTAAAATTTAATCCAGCTCAGGCGGAAAATGGTGAAAAAAAAGTTGAGGATAAAAAAGATAGCAAAACTGAGCAAACAGTAAAGAATGTTAATCCTCAAGATGGTGGTGATAAAACTTTTAAAGCTAGCGCCGAAGACTTTAACCGCTTGAATAAAAAAGTAAAAATTGAAGCAACTACTTATTTTGATAATGATAAGGCTAATTTAAATGATAAAGCAGCTCTAATCGCTGAATTTGATAAATTTTTATCATCAATTAATGAGACAAATTTTCAGGATATCATGGATAGACCTTTTTATTTTAAAGGATCAAGTAGTGAAGTTCCTCGACCAGAAGGTAATGAGAAATTAACTAAAGATAGACTCACTTCTTTTCGCCAAGCATGGCAGGAAGCTGTCGTTAATCATGATTTTAGTAGTCAGCTAAGTTCAGAACATAGTCACGAGTTTACAGATAAAGAAGTTTCTGAAATTTATCCTACAAATGGTCC
>CAYHCB010000009.1:20813-21881 GCA_964355275.1 uncultured Gammaproteobacteria bacterium
TATATAAAAATAAGTTTAACGGATTTAAATAAAAAGATTGTAAAAATAGCTGAAGCTGAAATTATTAGTCAGCAAGAGCAGGCGGCTAAAAATTTATTAGTGCAAAATGAACGAGCGGTTAAAGCAGTCGATAAGGTTATACAAAGACTAGCCACCGCTGATTATGATATGCGCAATGATTTAGAAAAAGCGGGAATTAAAGGTTCTGCTGAAGAAATAAAAAAACAGTTACTGGATAAAGATTTTGTTTCACTTAAGGCTTTAGAGGAAAGTAGATATTTTAAAGATTTAATGGGCATTAAATGGAATTTACTAGCCGCTAAGTCTAATATTTATAAGACAGATCGATTATCAGTTGATAAGCAATTAGCCAATTCTATGAAAATAAATGTTTTAGAAGATAAAGCTGGTAATGCTGTCACTTTCCCAATTTATCCATAGTATTAGATAAAAATTGAGCCTTAAAAAGGCTCTTTTTTTGTTTGGGCTATCTATTGACAAAAATATAAAAAAATGATAAAATATAACTAATTCAAATGAGTTCAAGTCGCAATCGCAACGAAGGCTCTTTAACAAAAAAATAACAAATAAAAAAATAGGAGGACCTAGAAATGAAAGTAAAAATGATTTTTTTCCGTGATTGGGCTGTATTTTTTACAATAACAACCCTATCAATTGTAACCATTTTATTGGTTGCTTGTAGCCTGTGGCTGTCATGGCAAATGATGTGGTCACTGTTTCTTTTGCCGGTAGTGTATGGACTGCTTGTTTGGCAGGCTCGTTTACCGGTATCGCCTAAACAGAATATTATCTGTGAGCGTAAAGGAAAAGCGTTACCCCCTCTTACACCTGGGTGGTATTATCCATTAAGATATTTTGACCTATGCCGGGAGATTGCTGAAGTGCCCATGAACAAACAGATGTTGTGCGTGTTAACCGGTACCAGAGAAGGTTTTGCTCCAGAAATTGTGGAGCAATATACTTACGGAACTCCTTCTAACATTGAGCCTGGCACAGGAGATTTTATTCGTTTAATGTATAAACTAGAATTTCAATGTCAGGATTCAA
>CAYHCB010000010.1:0-14508 GCA_964355275.1 uncultured Gammaproteobacteria bacterium
GCTCGATTTAAATGATCTCTGTTAACTGAGCGATCATGAACTTTTACTAAAAAATCTTTTAATGTCATATAAAAATTTTAATAATTACTTTAAAAGTTTAGCGCAAAAAGGCTTCACTCGTCAAACAAAAATTCCGCCAATTAGACGGAATTTTATAAAGAAAATTTGATAATAAATTAAAGACCATCATATTCTCTCATCGTCATTTGAGCTTGAATTTGTTTAACCATTTCAATGACCACAGAAACAACGATTAAGATACTAGTGCCACCAATAGCTAAAGATTGAATACCGGTAAAAGCCTTAACAACTAATGGTAAAACAGCAATAACTGCTAGAAATAAAGCTCCAACTAGAATAATTTTGTAAGTGGTACCAGATAGATAGTCGCTAGTATGTTTACCTGGACGAATACCAGGAATAAAACCGCCTTGTTTTTGTAGATTTTCAGCGATTCTTTCAGGGTGAAAAATAACTTCAGTGTAGAAATAAGTAAAGACAAAAACTAAAACGAAATATAAAATAGCATAAACTAATTGATCATTAAAAACTTGAATCGTCCATTGTGATAAATTAGCAATCCAAGCAGTTTTTGCATGTTGAAAATATTGAGCAATCATCGGTGGAAACATAACTACGGAAATAGCGAAAATAATCGGAATCACTCCAGCCATATTAACACGTAATGGTAAATGAGAATTAGTTCCCCCGTAAGCCCTGTTACCTCTAATCTGACGAGCATACTGCACCGGAATATTGCGTTGTCCTTCATTAATAATAACCACACCAACAACCGTTAGAATAGCTACTAAACCAAAAGCGATAAGAGAGGTGATTTGCACTTGATCAAAAGTTAAAAAAGCCTGACTAATTTGTTGTGGTAAACTAGCAACGATACCAGCAAAAATTAACAAAGAAATACCATTACCAACTTTCTTTTCAGAAATTAGTTCCCCAATCCACATTAAAAATATAGTACCCGCAGTGATTGTAACAATCATGCAAATAAAATCAAAACCGGAAAAAGAGTTAATACTAATTGCCTTAGATTGGCGAAGTAAACTAAGCATACCAAAAGCCTGCATAGCAGCTAGGGGCACAGTAGCATAACGAGTCCACATATTAATTTTAGCACGGCCAGATTCTTCCTTTTGCATTTCTTCAAGTTTAGGAATAATCATCGCTAGTAACTGGAAGATAATAGAAGAGGTAATATAAGGAGCAATACCCATCATGATAATTGAAAAATTCTCCATACCACCACCCGCAAACACATTAACGAAACCTAAAACAGGATTATTAGAAAAGAAATTTTTAAGATCAGTAGTATCTACTCCAGGAATTGGAATATGAGCTGCTAATCTAAAAATAACTAACATTAGTAAAACGAAAAGAATACTGTTGCGTAAATCTTTAATTTTCCAGATTTGGATAATTTTATCAAACATATAAGTTTATATAACAATCTAATTACGAGAAAGACGGCTGAGCCGCCTTTAACTTTATTTTAATTGAGCGGCTACAGATTCACTCATTTTAAGACCTTCAACTTTAATTTTAACAGTTAATTTTTCTTTGCCTAAAATTTTAACAGGCACACCTTTTTTCAAAATTAAACCTTTTTCCATTAAACTATCTTTACTTACCACTTCTCCGTCTTTAAAATTATTATTAATCGCTTTAATAGAGATAACTTGATTTT
The DNA here is from genome assembly GCA_964355275.1 of uncultured Gammaproteobacteria bacterium. Lineage (GTDB taxonomy): Bacteria > Patescibacteriota > Patescibacteriia > Patescibacteriales > UBA12465 > JAEZRQ01. The sequence continues at coordinate 1,703 of CAYHCB010000010.1, forward strand.
TTTGTTTTTGAGATTTAAAACCTCTAGATTTTGGAGTCTGCAAAAGTTGCATTCTCATACCTAAACGCTTAAGTCCGGAAACACCAGAACGGGATTTTTGTCCTTTAAGACCACGAGTACTATAAGTACCATGACCGGAAGAATTACCACGGCCAACACGTTTTTTTGTCTTACTGCTGCCTTTGGCCTTTTTTATTTCATTTAGTGATAACATATAGAAAAAAATTACTTAATAAATTATGCTAGCTTAAATTAAAATTTAATTTAAACCTTCGCTTTATTTTTTCTTATTTTTGATCCGCTTCAACTGTTTTCTCTGCTAACGGAACAATTTTTTCGGTTTTGGTCTTTTTTTCAACTGGACGAAGAGTACGTAAAGCCTCAATCGTACAACGAGCATTATTAATTTTATTATTTGTACCTAACTGTTTGCTAGTTACATTTTTAATTCCCGCTAATTCTAAAATTACCCGAGCAACACCACCAGCAATAATACCTTTACCAGAACGAGCTGGTTTAAATACTAATTTTGCAGCCCCCTCACTATGACGAATTTCATGAGTGATAGTATTGTTAATAGTTGCTACCGTAATCATATCTTTTTTAGCATGATTAACTGCTTTGTTAACCGCCATGGTAACATCAGCACCTTTACCAAGCCCAACGCCAACCTTGCCTTTCTTATCACCAATAGCGATACAAGCTCGGAAATTCATTCTTTTACCACCGGCCATAACACGAGTTACGCGAGCGATATCTAAAATGCGTTGTTCAAATTCATCACGACCAGCATCGCGACCACCACGATCGTTACCACGACGAGGACCACGAGAACCACCTTGGTTGCCGCCGCCACCTTGGCCACCTTGGCCAGATTTTTGACCTTGATAACCTTGGCTAGGTTTTGAAGAACCGCCGCCATAAATATCTTTGGCGACCGTTCCGGCAGCTGAAGCAGCTTTGGCTGGTTGATTGTTGCTAAAAGATTTTTTTTCGTCAGACATATTGTATTAAAACATTAAACTAAATTAAAACTGAAGACCACCCTCACGTGCACCATCGGCCACTGCCTTCACTCGGCCATGATATTTATAGCAACCGCGATCAAAAACCACAGCACTAATATTTTTGGCTTTAGCTTTTTCAGCTAACAGTTTACCTAATTCAAAAGATTTTTCTGCTTTTTTACCAACAGTACTTATTTCTTGAATTCTAGCGCTAACTAAAGTTTGGTTAGCCTCATCATTAATTAACTGCAAGAACATACCGCGGTTAGAGCGGAAAACTGACAATCTAGGGCGAACAGCACTACCATTTATTTTAGCGCGAACACGACCATGTCGTCTATCTTGAAGTTCATTTTTTATTTTATTCTTATCCATACTGATAGATATTATTTGTAAATTTTAGAATTTTATTTGCCTTTAGAAGCTGATTTACCGGCTTTTCTTCTTAAAACTTCTTCTAGGTATTTGACGCCTTTACCTTTATAAGGTTCTGGTTTTCTGATTTTACGAATTCGAGCCGCTGTTTCACCGATAAGTTTTTTATCATATCCATTTAGGACGATAACATTACCTTCTACTGAAGCAGTGATGCCAACTGGTAATTCAAATTCAACTGGGTGTGAAAAGCCTAAAGCCATATTTAATTTGTTACCACTAACATTGGCACGATAACCAACGCCGTTTATTTCAAGTTTTCGAATGAAGCCAACTGATACTCCTTCCACCATATTGGAAAATAAAGTACGATATAGACCCCACATCGCGCTAGCCTTTTTAGACCCATTCTCATTTAAAGAAACGACGATTTGCGTTTCCTCAATCTTAACTACAACATCAGAGTTGAAGTCTTGTTTTAATTCTCCTTTTAGACCTTTAACGACAAGAAGTTGTCCACTTAAAGTGGCAGTTACTCCAGCCGGTAAAATGATTGGTAATTTTCCTAAACGTGACATATAAGGTTTGGTTTAACTAATTAATAAATTTCACCAATAACTTCACCACCAATTTTTTGTATTCTTGCTTCTTTATTGGTCATTAAACCTTTAGAAGTAGAAATAATGGCGATACCGAAATTGTTTAAAACCGTCGGGATATTATCTTTGTCGACGTAAACACGTAAGCCCGGTCGGCTAACACGATTAATAACGCTTAAATGCGGTTTGCCGTTTTTCTGATATTTCAAGGAGATCTTTAATTCATCAAAACTGCTGCGTCTAGCATTTAAACCTCCCGCTATTACTTCCGCACCTTTAATCCAGCCCTCTCTTTCCAAAATCTTAGCGATTTCGTATTTGAGTTTGCTCATTGGCATTAAGGTTTCAGTTTTTTTAACGGCAGAAGCGTTCCGAATGCGAGTGAACATGTCTGCGATTGGATCTGTCATAGAATTTTTTTCTTTATTACTTTTTTTCTAAATAACTTTAAAAGATTACCAACTTGATTTCTTAATACCTGGTAAATCTCCGTTGTCTGCTAATTCTTTAAAGCAAATACGGCATAAACCGAAATCGCGCATATAACCGTGATTACGGCCACAACGCCAACAACGATTTATTTTTCTGGTAGTAAATTTTGGTTTTAATTTTGCTTTGGCAATTAATGCTTTTCTAGCCATATATTCGTGTGTCTTTCCACCACATAAGTCGTGGAAGGCAGTTTATTATCTAAATTTTATTGCTATTTCTTAAAGGGAAAGCCAATTAATTTAAAAAGCTCCAAACCTTCTTCACGGTTTTTTGCGGAAGTGGCAATACAAACTTCAAGACCGTAAATTGTATCAATATCTTCGACTTTTATTTCGGGAAAACAAGAGTAATCCTTAAAACCAACAGTTAAATTTCCTTGATTATCGATAGCCTTATCACTAATGCCACGGAAATCACGAACGCGAGGAAAAGTGATACCCACTAACTTCTCAATAAAATCATACATGCGCTGATCACGGAGAGTAACCATCGAACCGATAGTCATTCCTTCACGAATTTTAAAAGCGGAAATAGATTTTTTAGCTTTAGTAAACATAACTTTTTGTCCACTAATTCTATTTAAACCCTTTTCAACGTTAGCTATATATTCTTTTTCTTTTGAGAATTTACCAAAGCCAACATTTAAAACCACCTTTTCAAGGCGTGGAACATTGCGCTCATTCTTATAGCCAATTTTTTCTTTTAGCTGCGGAATAATTTCTTTCTGATATTTTTCTTTTAGTCTCATATTATTTAATCTTTTTTAGATTGATTACTCAATGACTTCCTTACACTTCTTACAACTACGATATTTTTTGGATTTACCATTTTGTTCCACGATTTTATAATTAACGCGAGTTTTTTTGCCGCATTTTGGGCAAATTAAAGCTACGTTAGAGGCATTAATGAAAGCCGGAAACTCAATGCGTTGCCCCTTTTCGCCATCGCGGCGTGGTCGCAAATGCTTGATTAACAGGTTTAAGCCTTCAATGCTTACCCGATTATCGCGAGGCAAAGATTGCAAAATTTTGCCGCTCTTGCCTTTATCTTTACCGGCCAGTATTTGCACTTTGTCGTTTTTCTTAATATTCATAAACTTTGATTAATTTAGATCTTAAAAACATTAGAGCACCTCAGGAGCTAGAGACGCAATTTTTACAAACCCAGCGTGACGAACTTCTCGAGCCACTGGACCAAAAATTCTCGTACCCTTAGGATCTTTCTTATCTTTATCGGTGATAACTACACAAGCATTATCATCAAAACGTAAGTAAGAACCATCTACACGACGAATTTCTTTTTTGGTGCGAACAATAACGGCCTTAATCACGTCACCTTTTTTAATAGGAGCATGAGGAGCAGCCGATTTTACCGACGCCACAATAATATCGCCAACATGGGCATATCTTTTTTTGTAACCGCCCAAGACTCTGATACACATCACTTCCTTGGCCCCGGAGTTGTCGGCTACTTTCATTCTGCTTTGAACTTGAATCATACTTTTAGTCTAATTTATAAGCTTCTAATAAGAAGCGAAAAACTTATTACTTAACAACTCTCCAGCGTTTATCGCGACTCAAAGGACGACACTCAATGAAATTAACTTTATCGCCAGTTTTAAATTCATTTTTTTCATCATGAACTTTATATTTGCGACTAACGGTGTAGCGTTTCTTGTACTTTGGGTGGATTTTTACGGTTTCGACCTTGACGACGATAGTTTTGTCACTCTTGTCAGAAACAACTACACCAGAAAATTTTCTGTGAATAATTGCTCTGGCCACTTTCGTCTCAGTAGGAACAACCGCTTTCACTTTTGGTGTCAGCTCTGAAGAGGCAGTTGCTTCTTTTTTAACTTGTTTTTTTTCGGCCATATTTATTAAAATTAGTCTTTCTTATTTAACAAAGTGTTCACGCGAGCAATTTCTTGCTTTAAGACTCTGATAGAACGAACGTTTTTAAGTTGTTTATTAGAATCCTTGAAACGTAATTCACGTAACTTCTCCTGAGACTCAACTAACATTTTAGTAAGCTCTGGTTTAGTTTTAGTTATAAGTTCTTTTATTTCCATATTTTTAAAACTGATTAAACGTTATTTTTGGTAACAAACACGCATTTAAGTGGTAATTTGTGAGCGGCTGAAATCATCGCTTGGTGAGCAGTTGCTTCATCAATTCCATCCATCTCAAACATAACAGTGCCTGGCTTTACAATCGCTACATAATAATCAACGGCCCCCTTACCTTTACCCATAGGTAATTCACCTCCGTGGGCAGTAACTGGTTTGTCAGGAAAAATACGAATCCAAATCTTGCCACCTTTTTTTACATATTTTGTCATAACACGTCTAGCGGATTCAATTTGGCGAGAAGTCACCCAACAAGGAGTAATTGCTTTTAAGCCATAGCTACCAAAAGCCACGGTTAACATGCGGCTGGCTTTGCCACCACGGCGTCGCTTGTGGTCTTTACGGAATTTAGTTTTTTTTGGCATTAACATATATATCGTGGAATATTAATTATTCAAAGGGTTAAATTAGATTAGCGAGCGCCTTTTAAGGCTTCCTCTTTTTCTTTTTCAAAAACTTCACCCTTATAAACCCAAACTTTAATACCAATAGCGCCGTAAGTAGTGTGAGCTGCGCCACGGGCGTAATCAATATCAGCGCGTAAAGTATTAAGTGGTACTCTGCCCCAAGTTAATTTTTCAGTACGAGCAATTTCTGCGCCATTTAAACGACCAGCAATAACTACTTTAGCACCTTCAGCGCCCGATCTCTCAATTCGAGAAATGGTTTGCTTCATAACTTTACGAAAAGGAATACGCTTCTCAATTTCGAGTGTCATAGTTTGAACCGCGATTTGGGCTGACAGTCCAGGACGGCTTACTTCTTTTATATTTAAAGTGATTTCACCGATACGAAAAGTTTTAAGAAATTTAGTGTGTAATTTTTTCTTTAACTCTTCGACACCGTTACCACCGCGACCAATAAGTAGACCAGGTTTACCAGTCCACAAATCAACTTGAATGCGGTTTAAACTGCGGATAATTTCTACTTTATCAACGCCTGCTTCCCTAAATTCTTTAATGAGATAACGTCGAACGTGGATGTCTTGAGCAACATTTTTAATATAATTTTTGCCGCTTTCAAACCAAATCGAATCCCAGCTCTTTGTGATTCCCATTCTGAATATTTTTGGATTTACTTTTTTACCCATAGTATGACATGTTACAAATTTAATTATATGAAAGTGAAAACTTGATTAACCAACCTTGCGACGGAAAACTTTAGCGGCGAAACCTTTTTCTGGAGCAGCTGTTTTAGTTTTAGCTGGAGCGATAGTTTTGTCTTCTTCACTATCTTTTTTCTTAGATGTTTTAGAAGTTTTATTTTCAGCCTCCTTAGCTAGATCTGCTAGCTTCATTGGCGCTTCAGTTTTAAGTACTTTCTTTTCATGTTTACCGGAGTCAGTAATTTCTCCTAAGACTACCATAACATGAGCACCGCGCTTACGAATTACTGTAGCACGACCATGAGCTTTAGGCATCCAACGTTTTAAAGTTGTACCTTCATCAGATCTAATTTCTTTAACAAATAAATTATTTCTGTCTAGCCCGTAAGTATTAATACCGTTAGCAATAGCTGATTCAATCATTTTAGCTACTGGATCGGTGGCTTTTTTATTGGTGAATTTGAGTTGAGCTAAGGCCGCATCAACCGGCATTTTGCGAATTAAGTCAATGACTAAACGCACTTTGCGAGGCGACATTCTCAAATCATTTAAACTAGCTTTAATTTCCATAAATTTTTTGAACTTAATTCTTCTTATTTACCTTTAGCTTGGGCTTTTGCTGCCTTACCACCATGAACCACAAATTTGCGGGTTGGAGCGAATTCACCTAAGCAGTGTCCTACCATATTTTCAACAACATAGACTGGGAAATGGGTTTTTCCATTATGTACACCAATAGTTATTCCCACCATTTCTGGAGTAATTGCACAGGCTCTATCCCAAACCTTAATAACAGTCTTGTCTCCTGGTTTTAAAGCTAAAACATGTTTCAGGATGCGAGGATTGATATATGGTCCTTTTTTCAAACTTCTCGACATAGTATTTTTCTTAAATAATTATTTTCTTTTAGCTCTTCGTTTAACAATAAGTTTATCAGATGAACTCTTCTTTCTTGTCTTAACACCAAATGCTGGTTTACCCCACTTAGTCTTTGGATAACGTAAACCGATAGATTGTTTACCTTCACCACCACCATGAGGGTGATCATTAGGATTCATCGCTGTACCACGAACGGTTGGGCGAATACCAAGTAAACGACTGCGTCCGGCTTTTCCGAGACTAATATGACGTTTATCGGGATTACTAACGCGACCAATAGTACATAAACATTCGCATTTAACTAAACGAATTTCGCCGGATGGCATTTTAATCTGTGCATATTTTCCTTCAACACCCATGACATAAGCACAATTTCCAGCACCGCGAGCAATTTTACCGCCACGACCAGCGATAAGTTCAATATTATAAATAGCTACACCAGCCGGAATAAATTTTACTGGCATGGCATTACCAACTTTAATCTCAATAAGTTCTTGAGCACTAGTAATTTTATCGCCAACTATTAAACCAACTGGAGCGACGATATATCTCTTTTCGCCATCAGCATAATTTAACATGGCAATTCTAGCACCGCGGCCTGGATCATATTCAATCGAGGCAACTGTCGCTGGAATATTGAATTTATCACGCTTAAAATCGATAACTCGAAGATAGCGTTTAACTCCACCGCCCTTATGTCTAATAGTTATTTTACCACTACTATTACGTCCGCCAGTTTGTTTTTTGATTATAACTAAAGATTTTTCTGGTTTAGATTTAGTGATATCAGAAAAATCATCAAACGTTGCTTGTCTGCGGCCAGGTGTAGTTGGTTTTACTTTTTTAATTCCCATAGGTATGTTGCTAAAGTTTCAAAATTAATATTTTAAACACCCTCGTAAATTTTAATTGTTTCACCTTTTTTCAAAGTCACAATTGCTTTTTTAATGTCACTTCGGCGCCCTTTAACTTTACCACGAGCCACCGCCTTACCTTTGACACAAATTATATTAACAGTTGTTGGTTTCACGCCATAAACTGCTTGCACCGCTTTAGCAACTTCTAATTTATTAGAATTTCCTGTTACAACAAAAGCATATTTATTTAAAATGCCAAAATTGGCAGCTTTTTCTGTAATAAGAGGGCGAACTAAAACGCGGTGAGCCCCATCAAATTTAGAAGCGACACTTTTTTTACCGCTTACAGTTTCATTTTTAGCAGCATAAAGATCCTTCATGCTCTCTGTCTTTGTTTCTTTTGAAACAACAGTTTTTTTAACTGGTTCGGATTTAGTGTCAGTAGTTTTTTTATTTCCAAGTATAGCCATATTGATTTTCTATTATTTATATCGCTCCTCTAAAGTTTTAATACCTGCTTCAGTAAGCAATAGGTTTTTGTACTTTAGAAGTTCAACAATATTGATATTTTCCAAGTTAATAATTTCCGCACCTTTTAAATTTCTAGCAGAATATTTAACCTTATCATCTTTAGTATCATTTATAACTAAGATATTACGACGATCATTGTTTAAAATTTTGCTTTCAATGGCAGTTAAGATTTCGTTAAACTTCTTAGTTTTAAATTCATCCATTTTAATATCATCTAAAACCACTAAGGTGCCATTGGCTAATTTATCAGATAAAGCCATAAACATTGCTTTCTGCTTCATTTTCTTATTTATCTTCTTAGAAAAATTTCGATCGCTGGTTGGACCAAAAGTTACACCGCCACCAGTCCAAATTGGTGAGCGAGAAGAACCAACACGAGCTCGGCCTGTTCCCTTTTGTTTCCAAGGTTTTTTACCACCACCACGAACTTCACTGCGGTCTTTAGTATCAGCTAAAACCTGACGCTCATTAGCCATTTGGGCAACCAAGGCCTGATGTAATAATTCAGGATTAGATTTAACACCAAAAATCTTATCAGAAGATTCTATTTCATGAACTAATTCAGCTGTTTGGTTGTAAACTTTTATTTTCATAGTTTTTCACTTATATCGAATAACTTTTATTTGTTTTCTTCGTTAGATACAGCAACTTCTTCTTTAACTTCAGTCGCAATGACCTCAGTTACAGGTTCAGTAGTAGTTTCTTCTGTAGATTCAAGCGCTGCTTCGACCGGAGCCTCGACTTTTTCCTCAATAACTTCTTGAGTGATTGGAGTTTCAACTATATCTTGAGCGATTGGAGTTTCAATAACTGGCATATTAAACTTAAGCTCTCCTTGACCCTTAATAATAATAAGACCATTAATTGCGCCCGGGATTGCTCCCTTAACAAATAATAAATTATTTTCAGAATCAATTTTTACAATTTCTAAATTTTTAACGGTAACTCTGGCATTACCCATGCGACCAGGCATTTTCATGTTTTTAAAAACGTGAGCTGGACCCTTACAACCGATTGAGCCACCCATCCTTAACTGATCTTTGTTACCATGAGAAGCGCGACCACCAGCAAAATGATGACGTTTAACTACACCTTGGAAACCTTTACCTTTAGAAGTACCAGTTACATCAATAACGTCACCAGCTTCAAAAGTAGTTACGGTAATCACGTCGCCAATTTTAGCACCATTTACTTCAGCTCTAAGTTCTCTGACTTTAGTTGGCTTAACACCAGCTGCCTTAAAATGGCCAAGTTGTGGCTTCTTTATATTTTTTTCCTTTCTATTACCAAAGGCTACCTGAAGAGCATCATAAGAATCGGTCTCTTTAGTTTTAACCTGCGTAACGGTGCAAGGTCCAGCCAAAACCGGAGTGACGGCCATCACCTTGTCGTTTGCCCAAATTTGGGTCATTTGCATTTTTTTTCCTAGTATAAATTTCATATTGTTTTTTAAAACAAAAAAACTGGTATTTAGACCAGCCTCAAAAACAAAACAAATCTTTGTATTAATAAAAAGGATTTTTGTTTTATCTGACTGTCTACCTCCGTGTTTTCAGGCTAATTATTGCTTGCGCACTTTCTTAACGCTTGTTAAGAGTTACTCAAACTGTCCTCGGCCCTATTCTTGTATAAAATTACTACTTTAGTTTACTGCATTTTTATCTCGACGTCAACACCTGCTGGAAGATTTAAACTAGTTAAGTCTTCGATAGTCTTGGCATTTGGTTCGACGATGTCAATAATGCGTTTATGAATTCTCATTTCGTACTGGTCTCTGGCATCCTTATGCACAAAGGTTGATCTATTTACAGTGTACTTTCTTTTTTCAGTCGGAAGTGGAATCGGACCGAAAAATTGAGCATCACTACGTTCAATAGTTTCAACAATCGTCTTAGTGGACTGATCAATGATTTTGTGATCGAACGCTTTAATTTTAATGCGAATTCTTTGTTTGAACTCTTCTTTTTTGTTTTCAGACATAATATCTAGCCACTACGCAAAGTCAAAAGTAGACTAATTAAAATTACGCGAGTCAAACGTAATCCCTCCTAAATAGCTTATAAACTTTGAAGACTTAAAACGCTTAGGCTTTGTTTAAAATAAACACAAGCGGCCCGCCCTCATTTGAGAGCAGGCCTAGGTAATTATTTTATGATTTTAACTACTACTCCGGCGCCAACAGTGCGGCCACCTTCACGAATAGCAAATCTTTGTTTTTCTTCTAAAGCAACTGGAGAAATTAATTTTACTTTAAAATTAATAGTATCACCAGGCATAACCATTTCAACACCCTCTGGTAATTCAACTTCACCAGTTACATCAGTAGTACGGATATAGAATTGTGGTTTATAACCTTTGAAGAATGGTTTATGACGACCACCTTCTTCTTTAGATAAAATGTAAGTTTCAGCTTCAAATTCAGTATGAGGAGTAATTGTGCCTCCTTTACAAAGAACTTGTCCGCGCTCAACTTCAGTCTTCTTAGTACCACGAAGAAGTAAACCAGCATTATCACCAGCTTGTCCTTGATCTAATTGCTTGTTAAACATTTCGATACCAGTAACAACAGTTTTCTTGGTATCCATTAAACCAACGATTTCAACTTCTTCACCTATTTTAATAATACCTCTTTCAATTCTGCCAGTCACCACAGTACCGCGACCTTCGATTGAAAAGATATCTTCAATAGGCATTAAGAAAGCATGATCAACATCACGAACTGGAGTTGGGATATATTCATCAACGGCCTTCATTAACTCCATAATAGGAGCAGCATCAGCACCGGTTGGATTTTCTAAAGCTTTAAGAGCAGAACCACGAATAATAGGAGTAATATCTCCTGGGAATTCATATTTCTTAAGTAAATCACGAATTTCTTCTTCAACAAGGTCAATTAATTCCTTGTCTTCAACCATATCGCATTTGTTTAAAAATACTACGATGTAAGGTACACCAACTTGACGAGCAAGTAAGATGTGTTCGCGAGTTTGTGGCATAGGTCCATCAGTAGCAGATACTACTAAAATAGCACCATCCATTTGAGCGGCACCAGTGATCATGTTCTTAACATAATCAGCATGACCAGGACAATCAACGTGAGCATAATGTCTAGTTGCTGACTCATATTCAACGTGAGCAGTCGCGATAGTAATACCACGAGCTTTTTCTTCTGGAGCGGAATCAATTTCGTTAACGCCTTTTTTAGAAGCGCTCATACCAGCTGCACCAAACACTGCTAACATCGCAGCGGTTAAGGTAGTTTTTCCGTGGTCAACGTGGCCAATAGTACCAATGTTGACGTGAGGTTTAGAACGGTCAAATTTTTCTGCCATTTTGTTTGTGTGTACGGCCCCCGCTAGGGGTTTTTTCCTTCAAAGAGGAAACCAGCCGTCGTAAATTAATTATTTTATTATAAATTTATTAGATATTACTCAATTTTTTGGGCAGCATTTTTTATTTTTACGGGAATCGCCCAAGGATTTCCCGGCTTACTTTCTTCGGCTAAATACGGCCCATTTTCCTGATTTTTCCAAGTCGAGATATCGCAATTAATTCTATCAGTTAAATCATCCCCTGTCAAATCCCTATCTTCGGCCTTATTTAACTTATTTTTTTCCTTTTCCGTGTCTATATTTTCACTAATTAGACTCTCATATTTGCTAAAATCCATTAACACAAAAGAATTGTCTGGTTCATTCTCACTATAAATAATTACCTTATCACCGGTTTTTTTTATTAATTTTAAAATTTTCTTAAACTGCTCAGGAAACATATTTTTAAATTAATTTTTCCAACTTATCAAAAATATTACAAATTAACAATCAAAGAATAAAAACCTTATTTTCCATTCTTTTCTTTAATTGTTTCTAGAATATTTTTTGGTACTTCATGATAATGAGAAAATTCCATGGAATAATTAGCGCGTCCTTGAGACATGGAACGAAGTGAAGTAGAATAACCAAACATTTCAGCGAGTGGCACTTTAGCCTTAATAACTTTGATGTTAATTGGACGATCCCCCATTTCTTCAATTTGACCACGCTTAGCATTTAAATCACCAATAATGTTACCCATATACTCTTCTGGAGTAGTAACTTCAACTTTCATGATTGGCTCAAGTAAAGCCGCGCCAGCCTTGGCACAAGCATCTCTAAAAGCAAAGATAGCTGCCATTTTGAAAGCAATTTCGGAAGAGTCAACTTCATGATAAGAACCATCGGTAACCGCTACTTTTACATTAACCATTGGATAACCGGCTACACCACCAGAAAGCAAAGCTTCTTTAACACCTTTTTCAATCGCTGGGATATATTCACGAGGAATAGTTCCTCCTTTAACTTCATCAATAAATTCAAAGCCCTTAGAAGGATCTTCTTGGGGCATAACACGCAAAGTACAATCACCATATTGACCGCGTCCACCGGACTGCTTAACATATTTATTTTGAGCTTCGGCAGTTTTAGTAATAGTTTCGCGATAAGATACTTGAGGATTTCCAACATTAGCTTCAACACCGAATTCGCGTTTCATACGATCAACAATAATATCTAAATGAAGTTCACCCATACCAGAAATTAAAACTTGATTAGTTTCCTCATCAGTTTCCACTCGGAAAGTTGGATCTTCTTCAGCTAAACGAGCAAGTGCTACACCCATCTTTTCTTGGTCAACCTTAGTCTTTGGTTCAACGGCAATTTTAATAACTGGTTCTGGGAAAACAATTGATTCTAAAAACATTTGTTGACTTTCATCACACAAAGTATTACCAGTTGTTGTATTTTTTAAACCAATAACCGCCGCAATATCACCAGCATAAATTTCTTTAATCTCTTC
>CAYHCB010000010.1:14608-19037 GCA_964355275.1 uncultured Gammaproteobacteria bacterium
TCAAGTGGTGATGGTAAATAATCATTAACCGCATCAAGAGCAAATTGAACACCAATATTTTGTAAGGCGGTACCACATAAAACTGGATAAATCATATTAGCAATTACCCCTTTACGGATAGCTGCTTTAACCTCAGTCATAGTAACCTCTTCCCCACTTAAAAATTTTTCCATGGTAGCTTCATCGCATTCAACCGCTTTCTCTACTAATTCATTATGGAACTCATCAACTTTTGCTTTCATGTCTTCTGGAATCGGAATTTCAACTACATTTTCACCGTTAGTTCCGGAAAATTCATAAGCTTTTTTATCAATTACATCAATAACTCCTTTTAAATTATCTTCGGCACCAATAGGCAATTGAATAGCTACCGCTTTAGGATTTAAACGAGTACGAATAGAATTTAAACTCATGTAAAAATCAGCCCCCATCTTATCCATTTTATTAACGAAACAAAGACGTGGGACGTGATATTTATCAGCTTGACGCCAAACTGTTTCTGATTGTGGCTCAACACCAGCTTGACCATCAAAGACAGCAATTGCACCATCTAAAACACGTAAAGAGCGCTCTACTTCTACAGTAAAGTCAACGTGACCCGGGGTATCAATAATATTAATTTTATTATTTTTCCAAAAACAAGTAGTGGCCGCAGAAGTAATAGTAATACCACGTTCTTTTTCTTGTTCCATCCAATCCATTTCAGCGGCACCTTCATGCACTTCACCAATTTTATGTTTCTTTCCTGTATAAAATAAAACACGCTCGGTAAAAGTTGTTTTTCCGGCATCGATGTGAGCCATGATACCGATGTTTCTAATTTTGTCCAAAGAATAATCCCTAGGCATAAGTATTATATTAAGAAATATTTTATAAATTAACGAGAAAAATGAGCAAAGGCTTTGTTAGCTTCAGCCATTTTGTGAACCATATCACGTTTTCTGACTGCGGCGCCTTCACCATTACTAGCATCTAAAATTTCAGCCGCTAATTTTTCAGCCATAGAATGACCTTTTCTGGCATCAGCTGAAGTGATAATCCAATTACAGCCGAGATAAAATCGTCTTTCACCGCGGACCTGAAAAGGAACTTGGTAATTAGCGCCACCAACGCGTTTACCGCGAACCTCAACTAAAGGAGAAACTTTTTTGATTGCCTTGTTAAATACATGGCGAGGATCTTGTTTAGTTTTATCTTTAATAATTTCAAAAGAACCGTAAACAATTCTTTGTGCTACGGATTTTTTGCCACTTTCCATGACGTAATTAATAAATTTAGTGATATTTTTATCACTATATTTTACATCACCTTCGATATCTCTTTTTGGAGCTTGTTTACCTCTCATAGTTTTCTAGACACCACACACCAGCTATAGCGGCGGTAGTCACGAATTAGAGCAACTCTAATTTTTATAATTAATTAAATAAATACTATTTTTTAGCAGCACCAGCTTTTGGTTTTTTAGCACCATAGCTACTGCGGCTCTTGCGTCTTGCTTCAACACCAGAAGCATCATAAACACCGCGCACAATTTTATAACGAACACCTGGAAGATCTTTAGTCTTACCGCCTTTAACTAAAACGATAGAGTGTTCCTGCAAATTGTGACCCATACCTGGAATATAAGCAGTAACTTCCATACCATTCGATAATCTAACACGAGCGATTTTACGTAAGGCTGAGTTTGGTTTTTTTGGAGTAGTGGTTGTTACCTTTAAACAAACACCTTGTTTAAATGGAGCGCCTTTAGCAGTTTCCTTCTTCTTGCGATGAAGGGTGTCCAGGCTAACATGCAAAGCTAAAGATGTTTGACGTCTTATCTTTGGGTTACGACCCTTACGGACAAGTTGATTCATGGTGGGCATAATTTTCTTAAAAAATAATTATATTTTAAACAATAAAACAGTCCTGAGAGCTCAGGACATAACTTTTTATTAAACTTGTTCGTTAAATTTATCAAAAGATAAGAAAGAAGTCAAGGTCCAGAAGCTTAAAAAAGTTATATCACTACCCCGGTCAGAAGACCAAACATCCAGTAAACAATTGGGCTAATAAAACTAAAGCCAAAAAAGACAAAAACAATAACTAAAAGCATACTAAATCTAGCATCCATATACAACAATTTATTTCTTAAATTGTAAGGTAAAAAAACAGCCAAAATCTTAGAACCATCAAGCGGTGGTATGGGCACTAAATTAAAAATCATTAAAATTAAATTAATAACTACTATTTCGCCAACTAAATAAGCAAATAGACTGGAATGATCTAAAAAACGAAAAACTATTGAAAACATGACCGCTACAAATAAATTAGCTAGTGGCCCAGCAAGTGCCACTTTAGCATCACCATACTTGCGATCACTTAAATTATTTGGATTATACGGCACCGGTTTAGCCCAACCAAATAAAAAATTTGAACCGGCAAATAATAAAGTTAAGGGGATTAAAATAGAACCAAATAAATCTAAGTGTTTAATTGGGTTTAAAGTTAAACGACCAGCCTCTTTAGCGGTGGGGTCGCCCATTTGGTTAGCGGCAAAACCATGCATGTATTCATGAATAGCTGCCGACATAATTAAAACAATTATCGAAAATATTTCCAACATAATAAAAACTTAAATAAATTATGCCTTCATTCTATCACATCTTGATTAATTTTTAAAACCTTGTTATTATTAGCTTTGATGCCTAAGATAAGGCTTGTGCATTTTATAAATTTCTAGGAAAAATAAATAAAAGATATCATTGTTTTGCGAACCGCCTTAAGGCACTTGGTTATGCGGGCGTGATACATGATCAACTAATATGGGAAAGACCTGTGATTTATGCGGACGCGGCTCCATGAAAGGGGCTACTCGTTCCCACTCAAAAATCAAAACTTTAAAAAGACAAAACATCAACCTCCAAACTAAAAATATTGATGGCATGAAACTTAAAGTTTGTACTTCTTGCTTACGTACCGCCGCCAAGGATGTTAAAGTTAAGGTACCTAAACCAGCTAGAACAACTGTTAAACCAGTGGCTAAAGCAAAAGTTATTAAAGTAGCGAAGAAAAAAACTGTTAAATAATTTTTACATTTTAAAATGACGATAAAAATACTTCCCTTCCTGTGAAGTATTTTTTTTATAAAAAAAGAGGGTCAGTAAACTTGTGTTTACCTTCCCTCTCTTAACTATTTTTTGATGACACTTTTAGCTGTGCCTTCTACAGCTTTTACGAAAAATTTACCAAGCACTTTTATAAAGGCGAAGATAAAATTCGTAAAGAATAAAGTGGCCACAATTATGATTTGCGCCAACTTTATGAGCAGTACTTTTGGCCAACGCGCACCATCTAACCAAATGGCTAAATTTCTTATCCAATGAATTCGGATAAAAGCGGGATTGTTCCATGATACAAGCGGATCAAATCTGGCCCAGGCTGGCAATTTGCTGGCTCTTAAAATAGCCGATAATGGCATGCCTAAAGCTGATAAAGCCATAATTAATATGACAATTAATATAATCGCGGTCATCTTCTATATTTTTTAGGGTTAGTTTAGATTAATTACTAAAGTCATCTAGATTGCAGGTGAATTTGGTAATTAATCTAATTTACCACTATTTTTTAAGGACCAATTACTCATGAGGTATTATAACATAATAATATAATATAGTCAAGTAACAAGCAGAAATAGTTAACGACGACGACTCTTTTGTATTTTTTTCACCGATATAAAATAAAGGCTAAATAAAATAAGATAATAAATTATCATAAATTGCCAAGATATTTCTAAATTTAAACAAGCGTAAGGAACGGCGGCTAACCAACTGCCCATTATATTAATATAACGCAACATAAAATAAGCGGGCGTAAACCACAAAACACAAAAAGATGGCAAAATAAAAGATAAGGCAGTAGCAAAAAGTAAAGCCGGTAACAGTATAATAAATATCCAAGTAACCAGTAAATTGGCCAGTGGAGCAATGAGCGAAAAACTACCAAAATTTAAAGCCGAAATTGGCCAAGTTAAAATTTGCACGGCTAAGGTTAAAATTATTATATTTTTAATACTTCCCTGTCCCCATATTTTTTGTCCCAGAGGATAAATATAAATCAAAGCGACCATAGCCAAAAAAGATAATTGAAAACCTAAATCATCTCTTAGTAACAAGGGATTAATAAATAACATAATAGCCGCGGCACTAAAAAGTAAACGACCGCCAGAATTATGGCGTCCATTACTTTCTCCCCACAAAGTTAAACTACCCATAATTGCCGATCTAACGGCTGATGATTGAAGCCCAGTAAAAAAGGTGTAAAGCCATAAAAAAGATATTACTGGCTTAAAAGAACGGCGACGCGATAAGCCAAATAATAATAAAAAATCAAAAGCCAAAATAGCTAGTAATGTGAGATGAGAACCAGAAATAGCCACAATATGACTTAA
>CAYHCB010000010.1:19137-20649 GCA_964355275.1 uncultured Gammaproteobacteria bacterium
AAAAATAATAAATAATAAATTATTTTTAAATAAGTGGCGGCGGAAAATAAAAATTAAAAATAAAAAACAAAAAAAATAAACTGATACCTTAAAAGAAGCCAGTGCTACGCCAGCAATTAAACCAAAAATTACCGACAAAAAAAGTGAAGCCGTCATGGGTTCACTTTAACAAAAGATTAATGAAAATATTTTAAATTAAAGCTGATTTTTTTCTAGACTTTTTTTAAGACGTAAATAAGCTTCCATAAATGATTTTAGATTACCATCAAATACCCCAGAAACATCGGATGTTTCATGTTCTGTGCGATGGTCTTTAACCATTTGATATGGTTGCATTACATAAGAACGTATTTGACGCCCCCAAGCCGCAGTTTGCACCGCGCCTTTTATTTTTTTTACTTCTCCTGCTCGATCTTCTAGCGCTAATTGATATAATTTAGCATACAAAATTTTCATAGCAATTTCTCGATTCTGATGCTGAGAACGTTCTGTTTGGCAAGCCACAATAATACCACTAGGAATATGGGTAATTCGAATAGCTGATTCAGTTTTATTAACATTCTGGCCTCCAGGACCGCTAGCGCGAAAAAGATCAATTCTTAAATCTTCATCGCGAACAGTAATCCCAGCGCTATCTGGTAATTCTGGAATTACTTCCACTAAAGCGAATGAAGTTTGGCGTAACGATTCCCCATCAAAAGGAGAAATGCGAACTAAACGATGAACCCCATTTTCGCTTTGTAAATAACCATAAGCAAATGGACCAGAAATACGCATCATCATACTTTTAATACCAGCTTCATTGGCCACTGTGTGCTCGAGTATTTCTACTTTAAATTTATTAGATTCACAAAAACGTAAATACATTCGTTCTAACATTTGAGCAAAATCTTGAGCATCAACACCGCCCGTGCCAGCATGAATTGATAAAATTGCCGGACCATTATCATAATCACCGCTTAGAAGAGAAAAAAACTCTAAATCAGCAAATTCAGTTTGTAATTCCAAAATTTTACTATCTAATTCTAAAAGAAAATCCGTATTTTTTTCTTGCTCGGCCATAACAAGCAAATCAGCTGTATCTTTTAAGTCTTTTTTCATTTTATCAAAAGGCGCTACTTGGGCTAATAAGTTTTCTGTTTGTTGCCCTATTTCCACCGCCTTTTCTTGATCATTCCAAAAATCAGAAGCTGATTGCAAAGTTTTATTAGTTTCAATTAAAGTTCTTTTGAAATTTAAATCTAAAATTTTCTCCAGTTCTGCAACTTTAAGGGATAACTCTTCAATTGTCTTAGCTGGATTACTCATATAATTAACCATAAAATATTTTACTGGTTTTATTATAACATTGTTTTTACTATAAAAAAACGGCCCTTGGTGGGCCGTGATTATTACATAGCGAAACATTCTAATCGTGATTATTACATAGCGAAACATTCTAATTTCGGAATTTTTCCGAAATAGTTTTTATCCAAAAATTTATCACAATTGCAAAAATTTAATTTTGCTAAT
>CAYHCB010000011.1:0-1494 GCA_964355275.1 uncultured Gammaproteobacteria bacterium
GCAACGTCGGAATCGGAACTACAAATCCAAGTACAAAATTAGAAGTTAATGGAACGGGTGGAGCCCAGACTCTTAGAGTTTTAACAACTGACGCTACAAATCTTACCGCCGGATCCTCTCTTGATTTAGCCTTAGGTGATATTGGCTGGGGAAGCGGTATGAGGGCTTATGTTTCTCCAGGTCAAGTTTATGATTGGCAAAATTTAGAATTTTATACCTCCTCCTATAGTGGAGGCTCTCGTGTTGGTAGAATGACTATCACTAGTACCGGTAATGTCGGTATCGGAGTCACTAATCCCACAACTAAATTAGATATCTCTGGTACTTTTAGAAATTCATTAGCTACTACCCACTCTCTTTTAGCTGGTTCAGGAAACGTCGTTGTTTTAGCCGATAATACCGGTACTTTATATAGCACTTCTCTTACATCTTTTGTTAGCACCAACAGTCTTTGGGGCGGTACAAAAAATGGCGCTATTTATAATGGTGATGCAGGTGTTGGAAATGTGGGAATTGGCATCACTAATCCCGGAGAAAAATTAGATGTAATTGGTAATATTGCTGGTAATGCGGCACTTAAAATATCTTCTAGTACGGCTAGTAGTTTTATCGCCGGTAATGTCGGAATTGGTAATCTTAGTTCTGGTGCTTCCAAGTTAGCAATTTTTGGAAACACTTCCGTCGGTAGTGGTTACTTTAGTAACGCTGCTCCGGCAAATGGTTTAATTGTTGAAGGTCGCGTAGGAATTGGTACAACTACTCCAGCCGAAGCCTTGCACGTCATTGGTAATGTTCAAATTTCTAACGGCTTGACTTTGGGCGGTAATTTAAATATGACCGGCAACACTTTAACCGTTAATAAAATTACAGCTAACACTATCGACCCTTTATATAGTATTGATGGCATAAACTATTCAACTTTTGCTTCTTCAATTGTTGGTGGCGTTAAAGAAGAATATGTTGGTCGAATTACAGCTAGTCGTTTCAAAGAAAAAACTATAAATTCTGCCTCTGGTCGCCAAGATATTTATGAAACTGTAATTGATTTTGGCACAGAAAAAGAAGGTAGCGATTTATGGGTCTGGCATAAGACAATTAATTTTAGTCCAGAAAATGTGGAAATCTTTGTTATGCCACTTAATGATTTTGCCAGTATTTATGCCACTGTTAAAGACGACACAATTATTATTAGATCCAGTAAACCAGTTGACGCTTCATTACGTTTAGTTGGTAAACGTTTTGATTGGCGTGAGTGGCCAACGAAAGCAATTGATCAACAAGTTAAAGCGGGTATGATTATTAATACTAAAAAATAAACTATATGGCTTTAGATAATAATGGACCAGAAAATAATCCGGCGGAAGATACTTTACCAAATAGTGATAATTTATCAGAAGATCAATCTTTCGAAGATTCAGATGATACCGGAGAACTATCTAGTGGCGGAGACAAAGCTAAAAAATTATTGCTTGTGGGAATATTTTTAGTTCTAAC
>CAYHCB010000011.1:1594-5024 GCA_964355275.1 uncultured Gammaproteobacteria bacterium
TTAAATCAGGAGCACGGGTTAGCCATTTTTCAGCTAAACAAAAAAAACAAATTAGTATTTTACTCTTTGTTTTTGTTTTACTGGTAGCTATTGCCATGACTTTTTTATTTTTTATTTTTAAATGTGGTGATAATGAAACTTGTGGTGCTAATTTAGAAAAGCAAAATAACTTAGATTACCAAGCAGTAGAAGCTACGGAGGATAATCTCGCCACAGATAATAATGAGTTAAATAACACAGAGAATGTCGCAGCTAATAATTTAGAGGGGGCCAGCGTGGCCTTAGAGGGTACTAGTTTAGTTGCTCAAAGTGGTCAGGTAATAAATAATTCCGGGGCAGTAGTTAAAAATGAGGCTATCCCCATGACTGATGATGCCCCTCGCCTTAGTGCGCCGCTTAATAAAGCAGAACTTACAACTTCGGTTGTTAAATTAGAGGCTACGGTTGATGGTTTTAAACCAAAAACTTTTACCGTTTCCGTTGGCCAAGTAGTTACCTTAGCTTTAACCTCGAATGGCGTTGATTCTCGTCTGGTTTTTAGCGATCCTAATTTAGCTGGTCTAGAACTTCCTGTTCCAAATAGTTATACAATGGCTAAAACTTTTAACGCCCCAGCTACTGCTGGTGAATACATTTTTTATCAAGATATTTCTGGTAGAAAAAATGAAACCGGCAGAATGATTGTTAATTGATATTTATAAAATAATTTCATGATACCGAAAAAAGTTAAGCCAAAAAAACTGACAAGTAAAAAAGTTGTCAGTAAAAAGCTTATTCGCTTATCCATATTTCAAAAACTTTTAGCAAAAATATCCATTTTATGGCTAACAATTTTTTTAGTAGCCTTATTTTGGGCGGTTATAATTTTTGCTCTTTGGTTATTTTCTAGCGTTGAATCAAGTAGTCAAACGAAAAAAATCGTGGCCACGCCACTTAAACAAGCGGCTAGTAAAAGCCTTCAGTATAATGTTTTTGGTGATCATTTTAGTAATGATTTATCAATAGATAAAGGAAGGACCACTTTTTATTATGACTCAGTTACCACGGCTTTTACTTTTTTACCACGTTATAATTTATCAGCTTATAGTTATTGTTCGGAACCAGATTGCGGTATTTTTAAAGAAGATTTATTTTTCCCTGGAATATTTACTAATCCTATTTCTGATAGTGGCAGCAGTTTAGCCGCTGCTTCTAAAAATTTACTCTCAAGCGAGGAGCCACAAAACTATTGTTTAGCTTCGCGTTGTTTAAAAGTAAACGACACTAGTTTATATTATCAAAATAATAAAATAGCTGTTCCGGCTGCTCTTAAGGGAAGTGAAATTTTAAGTATTAGCATTTATCCTTTAAGTCGCGATTGGTTAGTTGGTTTTGTAGCTAAAAATAAAGACGGCGAATTTGGCAGAGCGTATCGTTTTAGTGGCACTAAATTTACCGATCTTGATGTTAAAGATAAAATACCACTTCGTTCTAGGGTGGGTTTTGAGGGTGCTTATTTTGGTTTTGGAGGTGATGATAATAATTTTTTAGTTCTTTATGGTGGCTATGACTTTTTAGGTTATCAAGTTACAAGTAACGGCGTCACTGATCTAAAATATTTCTTCGGGCTTAGAACCTCAAGCGGTGGTTTTGCCCCAGTAGCTTTTAAACGAGAGCAAGACGGGGAAACTATCTGGTATATTTGTAGCCGCTTAAATGGTCGCCCTCGTTTTTTAAAACTCTGGCAAAATAACTCAGACAGTATAAAAGGAATATTATCTTTTACGGAGCAGATTTTTAAAGGAAAAAATAAAGTGGATTCTGCTTGGTGTAGCTTAGGCGAAAAAGCAAATGAGGTAGAAATTATTGTTAATCAAAATAATCAGTATAGTCGTCAAATATTTAGCGATAACGGATTTGCTCAAGATAATAAATATGTAATTTTTTCAAATAATATTTTTAAAGAAGTAGGGTTAGTTAAACAAGCTAGATTTAGTGGCTTAATTGCTTGTGGGGAAGCCGATTGCGGAGCTAAAGCGTTTAAAAGTTCTTTAAATTTTTTAGCGGGCACCACTTTAGAAAATATAGCGCCAGTGGAGTTTGGTAAGGATATAATTTTTAAGGAAGCGACTAATGGTTTGTATTGGAAAATGTCAGCTAGCTCTAAGATTGGTAATATTAATTATTCGCCTTGGGTAGATGGCCTAACTGAAGTAAGTTACGCTTGGAAAAAACAGCCGGCAAATTAAAATTATTTATTTTTAAAATTAATAAATAGGCTATTACCTGAAACGGGGATAAGCCTTTTATTTGTTAGATTATAGTTATAAAAATAGGCCTAAAATTCGTTGTCTAATAAATAAATAAATGATATAATTTAAATAATAAAAAGATTTAGATTTTTAAAATTAAGTTCCTCTATGAATGAGCGAAGATTTGTAAAAATTTTTTGCCAAGGGATAACCATTTCCTTGTTTTTTGTTATGTCTTTTTCAGTCCTAACAAATTACGCTCAAGCTAAAGATATTAATATTGGTTTACCAGGTGATTTAGTTAAAATATTAGGTCAAAGTTTATGTTTTGGGGGTGACTGTAAGAGCAGTTGGGCAGAAATTACGGGTCCTTGGAATATCAGTGGTAATAATATTTACAATGCTAACACTGGTTTAATTGGTATTGGTACCAGCACCCCAGCGGTGGCTTTAGATATTTATAAAACTGAAGGTTTCAGAGTAAGAGGTCCGGTTGCTTTTACCGGTGCTCTTTATATTGATGGAGGAAATAGAATGTTAATGGTTAATACTAGTGGTGATGTAATCGCTACTACGACCACGACATTTTTACCACCAGGAACCGTGACTCTTCCTTCGGGAGTATCAGGCGATACGATGCGTCATAACGGCAGCACTTGGTTGTCTAATTCCGTTTTATTTAATAATGGTACTAATGTTGGTGTTAGCAATACTTCGCCATCTGTTAAGTTAGATGTTTCCGGTGCTTTTAGAAATTCACTGGCGACTACCCATAGTATATTAGGGGCGGCTGGTAATGTGGTTGTGCTAGCTGATAACACTGGTACTTTGTATGGCACCCCTTTAGCTAGTTTTGTAAGCGCTAATAGTTTATGGGGCGGTACTAAAAATGGCACCATTTATAATGGTGATGCTGGTGTGGGGAATGTGGGAATTGGTCTTACAAATCCAGCAGCTAAATTGGATGTAAACGGAACAGCGAAATTTGGTGGCATATTTTTTAACGATAGTGTAAAAAAAGATGACTCAATTTATTTTTCCCCTCAATCTTATTTTGAAAATAGTGTCTTACCACCATTTTTTAATGTTAGCAATCCCGGCGTAATTAGTTTTGTTACTGACAGCAGCACAGCTATACCATTTGGTAAGGCTATATTGTTTAGCGGTTATAGCGAAGGGCAAATTAGTGATTTTATTCC
>CAYHCB010000011.1:5124-10959 GCA_964355275.1 uncultured Gammaproteobacteria bacterium
GTTAGATATGTTAAATATTATATAATAGTAGATTACTCGGGAGGCACAACACCTTTATATTTAGGCGGTCTTATTCTAAGAAGAACCTCTGTTTTTAGAGATTCTGGAAATGCTATTTTTAACGGAAATGTGGGGATTGGAACAACAAATCCTTTATCTAAGTTATTAGTGTATGATAATAGTACTACTGCCACCGATCCAGTTGTAGCTTATTTTAAAGCTCGCGCTGGAGGAGGTGCTGTTAGAACATCTTCTGCTATTGATATTGGTTCAGATTGGGCTGGAGGCAATGATTGGCACATGGGACAACTTAGATTGACTGAAACTGGTGGAAATTGGGGATCTATTATGTCTTTTTATAATACGCCTAACAATGGAACGAGAATCTTAACCGAAAGAATGAGAATAGGTAGCGATGGTAACGTCGGCATTGGTACAACAAATCCTTATGCTAAATTTTCTGTTGCCTTAAATGAGGCTAACGCTAATACTGTTCAATATTTGCAATTTCAAAATGATGCCGGCGGTTATGCTGATTGGGCTTTAAGCAAAACCGGTTCTAACGATCTTTCTTTTGTAAATAGAGGTACCGCTACAACTGAAAATTATCCCGCCTTAACTTTACAGTATGTAACTAATGGCGGAAACGTTGGCGTTGGTCTAACTAATCCCGCAGTTAAATTGGATGTATCTGGTGCTTTTAGAAACTCACTAGCGACTACTCATAGTTTATTAGGTGCCGCTGGCAACGTGGTTGTCTTAGCTGATAACACGGGTACTTTATATGGCACACCGCTAACAACCTTTATTAATTCAAATAGTCTTTGGGGTGGCACTAAGAACGGTACTATTTATAATGGTGATGCGGGTGTGGGAAACGTGGGGATTGGAACAACGAATCCAGCGACTAAACTTCAAGTTGTTCCTCAATTTTCCAATGATAATGTAATGGCCCTCGGGACCGCATCTGGAGTATTTTCTGTTATGACTAATACAAGCGCCTATGGTCTATTTATGGGCGTAAAAAATAACAATGGTGATGCTTGGCTACAAGCAGGTCGTAGTGATGGCACAGCAACCGCTTATAATATTCTATTAAATCCATCTGGCGGTAACGTTGGCATTGGTACGACGAATCCGGTGTATTCATTAGATGTTCAAAATAATGGTGATACAAGTTTGCGAGTCATGCCAAGTGCAGCTAACGGAAATGCATATGTTCGTATAGTCGGAAAAAATGGTGGCGTCCAAAATCAGGCATATTTTTATGCAGATTGGAATGGAGGACTTCAGCTTGTTTCTGCTTCTGGTAAATTTGCAATAAATAGTGTGCCTTACGGAGGCTATAATAATAATGGTTTAAGTGTTGGTGGTAATTTATCTATTGGGACAACTTTTCTTGCTTCCACGGCCCCTACAAATGGTGCAATAATTGAGGGTAACGTTGGTATAGGCACAACTAATCCAGGGGCGAAATTAGTAATTCAAGGGGTCGCCGCTGACACAAACATAGATAACTCAAATAATTATCTACTCAGAATTAAAAATACTTCATGGACAGGTTCTGATATTACTGGAATTGAATTTTGGAATGGTAATTTAAAAACAGTACCAACTTCCAGAATTATTTCACAAATGGGTAGCGGCTCTGGTTCTTCTGGCGATAATTTATTATTTCAAACGCAGCCAGATTCAGGTGTTAATCCTAACCCTAATCTACCAACAACAAAACTGATAATTAAAACAGACGGAAACGTTGGCGTTGGTCTTACAAA
The DNA here is from genome assembly GCA_964355275.1 of uncultured Gammaproteobacteria bacterium. Taxonomy (GTDB): domain Bacteria; phylum Patescibacteriota; class Patescibacteriia; order Patescibacteriales; family UBA12465; genus JAEZRQ01. Next base: position 6,900 of record CAYHCB010000011.1, read on the forward strand.
TCCAGGAGTTAAATTAGACGTCTCTGGTACTTTTAGAAATTCTTTAGCCACTACTCATAGTTTATTAGGAGCGGCTGGCAACGTGGTTGTTTTAGCTGATAACACCGGTACTTTATATGGCACCCCTTTAGCTAGTTTTGTGAGCACTAATAGTCTCTGGGGCGGTACTAAGAATGGCGCTATTTATAACGGTGACGCTGGTGCAGGAAATGTTGGGATTGGGACGACGGCGCCAACAGATGCCTTAACCCTTGCTAATGCTAAAAATCTTGTTTTGTATAATACTGCTGATCAAACGACTAATTATGGTTCTTTGAGACAAGAATATGTCAGCGGTGATAATGCTTGGGAAATTAGAGCGACAGGAGGTTTAGCTGCATACTCCAAACCAATAAGAATACAAAGTAATTATCAAGAAGGTAATCCGGGAATATCTTATTTGCAAATTAATAGACAATCAAATCCTAATTTTACATTTTATACTAACCCTACTTCAAACACTGGAAATTTCTTAAAATTCGATTTTACCTCTCTCGCATCGTTGGGAAGTGTGAATTTTTTTGATGCAGCGCCAACAGTAAACCAGTCGGGGACTGCAGGTTTTACTGCTTTTAGAGTATCTCCATATTTACAAACAACAGGATCAGGGACAAATTTACTTTTTGATATTGGAACAAATTCGGCAACAGGAGGAGGCGGAACACATACAAGTAAAATGGTGATAAATTCAAGCGGCAACGTTGGTATCGGAAAGACAGATCCGGGTGCCAAATTACATGTCGCTACTAGTGGTAACGGACCCCTTGATGCTTTTATTGTTGAATCTACGGGAGGAAATGCCGCCTTAGCTATTAAGGGTCTGGGTGCTGGAAATTATGTTTATCAAACTTTCTATCAGGGTGCTACTGGTAAAATTGAAATGGGTATTGTACCAACATCTGCAGATTTTTACATCAATCCTAACGTTCAAGTTGGAGCTACTGGCGCCGCATTGTATATTCAAAAGGCTAGCGGCAACGTCGGTGTTAACGTAACTGCTCCAGTAGTTAAATTAGACGTGTCTGGTGCTTTTAGAAATTCACTAGCCACTACTCATAGTTTATTAGGGGCCGCTGGTAACGTCGTTGTTCTAGCTGATAATACTGGTACTTTATATGGTACGCCGCTTGCAACTTTTATTTCTAATAATGTTCCAACCAGTTTATGGGGTGGCACAAAAAATGGCACTATTTATAATGGTGATGCTGGTTTAGGAAATGTTGGGATTGGTACGACTGGACCGAATAATAAACTATCCATTGTTGGTGCTGTTACAACTGGAGACGATACTATACCAGCGCTAGGCTCAAATGGCGGTAAATTTGCGATTCTCAATGGTGGTGGAGTCGGTTCATATGGTTTATTACAGGGAGTTTTAGGTACAGGCAATGCTTTTTTGCAAGTTCAAAGAGTCGATGGCACTGCGACTCCATATAATATGCTTCTTCAGCCAAATGGCGGTAATGTTGGAATTGGAACTACTACCCCTAGTCAAAAATTAGAAATAAATGGCAATATTAAATTGTCTGGTGCTAGTAATGCTATATATTTTAGCAATTCTCCGGGACCTCAAGCATGGAATGCGCCTATGATATGGAGAAGTCAAAATGGTGAAATTAATTTATCTGACGTGAATGGTATTCAATTGGGTGGATACGACGGAGCTTCCTATGGACCAAGGTTAGTAGTATTAGGAACCGGCAACGTCGGGATTGGAACAGTTAGTCCAAACTCTAAATTAAATATTAAGGGAGACGTTGATGATCTGGTTACTATAGAAAGAGGAAGCTCCGCAACTTCAACTATTAGATTTTTAGGTGCAAATAATGGAGAAATTGGAAGAATAAGTCACAAATGGGGACCGTCTACAGGATTAGGTAATGTTTTAGATTTTAACTTAACAGCCGCAAATACAACAGTTTTAAGATTAGGATTTAATTCTAGCGACACAATTCCGTTTGCTTCTTTTCCTGTAGGTAACGTCGGTATTGGTGTTACGAATCCAGGAGTTAAATTAGATGTGTCTGGCGCTCTTCGTAATTCTTTGGCGACTACTCATAGTATTTTAGCTGGTTCCGGTAATGTTTTGGTGATGGCTGATAATACCGGTACTTTGTATACCGCCGCTAATCCAGTCGGCTCCTCTTTGCTCCCTACCGGAGTAAACGGTCAGACACTTAGAAATAGTGGAGGAACTACTTGGGTAGCAAATTCTACTTTATTTAATGATGGAACTAATATTGGTGTTGGAGTTACGAATCCTAGAACAGCCTTAGATACTGGAACCGGCACGTTGTCTGGCGCTGCTAATGATTATATAAAAGCACAATTTACAATAACAGGCGGTGGTGTGATTACTTGGACTGGTGGCAAATTAAAATGGACAACCAGATTTATTGCCATTCCTGTTGCTCAAACTAGCGCTTCTTCAGGTTATATTGAGATTACTCAACCTGTTGCCGCTATACCAGCAGGGCAAGTTTACGATGGTTTAGTAAGAGCAGCCGATTCTACTGGTGTTAGCTTAAATTCTTGGGAAGCTTTGTACGCCGTTCATACAGTTAGTGGTGGTCCTGGTGCTATAACATATCAAATTGTTCGTTATACAAATTCTTTTAACGCCCCAAGTAATTGGATTTTAGTGGCCGCTGTAAATGGAGATGACAGTTCTGTTCGCTTAGCCAATGGTTATGTTTTAAAGAACGGTGGTTCATATAGTGGTGGTGTTGATAATCAATATGTACAGTTACAAAGTGCTACTCCAGGAACGCAACAAAGTGGCCATATTAATGTTTCAGGAAATGGCGTGTTCAGTGGTAATGTTGGTGTGGGAACGGCTGCACCGAGAGCTACTTTAGAAGTTGTATCAGGAACTAATAATACTGAAGGTGATACATCTCGTCAGTTTAACGTTGTTGGTCCTGATTATTCCGATAATTCTGCAAATGTAAGTATTCAAACAAACAATGCTCTTGGCACAGGATTGGCTGGTAGTATTGCACTTGGCGGTAGGTACAGTGGCACTGGTTTTGCTAATTTTGGAAAGATTAAAGCCGGTAAAGAAAGTGCTGTTAGTGGTGAATATGGTGGATATCTTGGATTTTTTACTAGAATTCATGGAGGAAATTTGGTAGAGCAATTTAGAATACAACCTAACGGCAACGTCGGTATTGGTCTCACAAACCCAGCCGTTAAATTAGATGTGTCTGGTGCTTTTAGAAATTCACTGGCTACTACTCATAGTTTATTAGGTGCCGCCGGTAACGTAGTTGTCTTAGCTGATAACACTGGTACTTTATATGGTACACCACTTACAACTTTTATTAATTCTAATAGTCTTTGGGGTGGCACAAAAAATGGTACTATTTATAATGGTGATGCTGGTGCCGGAAATGTTGGGATTGGTACGACTGGACCGAATAATAAACTATCCATTGTTGGTGCTGTTACAACTGGAGACGATACTATACCAGCGCTAGGCTCAAATGGCGGTAAATTTGCGATTCTCAATGGTGGTGGAGTCGGTTCATATGGTTTATTACAGGGAGTTTTAGGTACAGGCAATGCTTTTTTGCAAGTTCAAAGAGTCGATGGCACTGCGACTCCATATAATATGCTTCTTCAGCCAAATGGCGGTAATGTTGGTATCGGCACAACTACACCAGCGACTAAATTCCAAGTATATGGCAACGGCACAGTAGCCGCCTCATTTACAAATGGTAATGTTGGAATTGGGACGACGGGGCCGAGCGCAAAGTTAAACGTGGTTGGGAATGTAATTATAGGAAATTCTGCAACTGATTCAGGTCAGGCTGGATCGTCTCGTTTGGTTGTATCTGACTCAAATTTTACAAATACTCGTGGAATTGGTTTTTATGCTGCCGATGGCACAAAAAATCCAAGAGCTTGGATACAGCAAATAACAGCCGCTGATGGCTCGTCCCAATATATTAATTTTAATTCTGATTACTCATCTGGTTCTACTAGAGCAAATTGGATATTTAGTAATAGCAACGTCGGA
>CAYHCB010000012.1:0-10200 GCA_964355275.1 uncultured Gammaproteobacteria bacterium
GCGAAGATTATGAAAAAACAGGCCTTTTACAACCTGTTAGTTCATCGATGCTCCCAGGGTCGGATTCGAACCGACGACCAATTGGTTACACTTATCCTATAGTTTCCTAAAGGGGTGGACTATATCATCATCCATAACCATGGATGTAAGGCGCTTCGGGCTACAACTTATAACCCTACTCCCTTTCGGGATAGTCTCTGAACCTTCCCTGAACTTCAGGGCTTGGCTGCTGATTACCATATCCTTTCGGATTTAGGCTTCCAGACAATTCACCTTATTTTTCGATACTGATTACTCAGTAAAGCTGCGTTTTAGAACTAACGTGTTCACAGCCAACTGCGCTACCGCTGCGCTACCTGGGAATATTAAGTTTTCTTCAAAAAAACAAAAATGCTTTACAGACATTTTATAAGTCTATTTTAGCAGATAAGACGCTTATGTCAACAATAAAAGAAAACCCCATTAAATATGGGATTATTCTAATATTTAATAATCTCTTAATTTTTCTAAACCCTTAAAACGACGTATTTTTTCTAAAGCTTTTGATTCAATTTGACGAATTCGTTCGCGAGTAACTTCGAACTCTTGGCCAACTTCTTCTAAAGTATGAGCCACACCGTCTAATAAACCAAAACGCATTTCTAATATTTTTTGTTCTCGAGGTGAAAGTTGAGCGACAATTTCTTTAACATAATCTTTTAGTAACTGCAAAGCTGCCGCTCTGTCTGGCGCCACACTTTTTACATCCTCAATAAAATCTTCTAACGTGGAATCTTCTTCATCATCACCAATAGCCGCTTGCAAGGAAATTGTATCTTGAGAAATTTTTATAATATAACGAACCTTTTCAATCTCTTCTCCCATTTCCGCTGCCACCTCTTCAGCCATTGGTTCACGTCCTAATTCTTGAACTAAAAAGCGTTGTACTTGTTGAAATTTATTAATCGTCTCCACCATGTGAACAGGAATACGAATCGTACGAGACTGATCGGCTAAGGCTCTAGTAATTGCCTGTCTAATCCACCAAGTAGCATAAGTTGAAAACTTAAACCCTTTGCGATACTCAAATTTCTCAACAGCTCTAAATAAACCGATGTTACCTTCTTGAATTAAATCTAAAAGAGATAAACCTTTAGCACCAGCAAATTTTTTCGCAATGGAAACCACTAAACGTAAATTTGCTTCAATGATTTTTTTCTCGGCTTCTTTATCTCCTTTTTCTTTTCTTTTAGATAATTCTACTTCTTCAGCTGATGTAAGTAGTGGCACTTTACCAATTTCTTTCAAATACATCTGAATCGAATCAGCTGATAATTTAGATAAATCAAAACTAAGTGATGAGGCTTTACCAGTGATTTCTTCTCTTCTTTCGCTAGAACCTAAAATACGGCCAGAATCTTCAATAATTCTAATGCCGGCACTCTGCAAATCACCTAAAAAAACATCATATTCATAAACATATTCTTCAACTTCAGGAAATAAATATAGCAATTCAGTTTCAGTTACGAAACCACGCATTCTGCCTTTATCAATTAACTTGTTTATTTTTTCTTCACTTGGATAAACAATGTCTCGTGGTGGTAATTCTTTTTTAGGAGCCGAAACTTTAGCGATAACAGAAACTGTGGATTTAGTTTTTTTCTTAACTACTGGTTTTCTAGCTATAACTTTTTTAACCACTTTTTTCTTAACTACTGGTTTTTTAGCTATAACTTTTTTAACCACTTTTTTCTTAACTAAAACTTTCTTAGTTGGTAATTTTTTAGTTATCTTTTTACTGGCAGCATTATTTTTGACTACATTTTTTTTCATTGATTTTTTGATAACTATTTTTTTAACAACCTTAACAGAAGCCTTCTTAGTAGATGCTTTTAATTTAATTGGTTTCTTAACTGATTTAACTACCCTTTTTATCATTTTTTTAGGAGCAACTTTTTTCTTATGGATAACAGTTTTAGGTTTTTTAACTACCTTATTAGCGCCAACTTTTTTGACGGTCTTTTTCATATTTTATTTATTAACTTACTTGATTATTACGTTGCAAATCAGTTAATCCTTTGAGTTCCTCTAAAATATTATTAATTTTTTCTACTTCCCCGTTCTTCTCTGCCTCAGCCATTTTTTTCTGAGCAGCAAAAATTTTCTTTTGTAAACTATAAGTTTTTAAATCAATAATTATTTTTATAATCTCGGCTTGGATATTTTCCTTTTCATACGCATAAAAATCCTTCTCACCCAGAAGGACTAGTCGGTCTAAAATATCTGCTGCCCCATTATCCTCAGATATTAAATACTCTCTAAAGCCTTGATAATCTAAAACAGCAGTTTTATTATAATAGATAATTAAGTTTTTGTAAAATAAGCGCAAAGCTTCAGTTTCTAGTAAATCAGGGTTTAATTTGGTAATTGCATAACTTATAAAATCAGGAAATCTAATAATAATAGCCAATAACAACTGACTTAACTGCTCCTCTCGTGATTTCTTAAGAGACGTATTTACTTTAACCTGTTTAACTATTTCACGATCTTTCTCATTAGGTAAACTTTCGCGCAACACATTTTCATCTATCTCTAAAGTCTGAGCTAAAACCTTAAGCCAATGGTCCGCTTCAACTCGATTACTAAGTTTAGTAATCATAGTTAGCATGCGACTGGCCACATCTTTTTTATTTTCTACTAAACTTAAATCTAAATTATTTATTACCTTAGCAAAATGATATTCCATCATCGGTTTAGAATCTCTAATCGCTAAAACAAATGAAGCTAAATCTTGTCGCAAGGCATCATCTGGATCTTTACCGTTAGGAATAATAATTACCTTAATATTCATACCTTGAGCCATAGCTTCTTTTATTCCTCTATCGGCCGCTAATTGGCCGGCCGTATCAGCATCAAAACAAAGCGCGATATTGTTAGTATATCGTTTAAGCAAAGTTATTTGTTCTGTCGTTAAAGAAGTGCCCGATGAGGCTACCGTATTTTTAAAACCAAATTGATGACAAGTAATAGCATCCATTTGTCCTTCAACTATAATAGCTAAATCTTTAGCTTTAATATGATTCTTGGCTTTATCTAATCCAAAAAGAACTCGACTCTTATCATAAATAGAATTTTGCGGACTATTTATATATTTGCCCATTTTGTCTCCGGCCGCTTCTTTATCAGGATTAATCCGAGCCGAATAAGCAATAGGATTTCCCGAAACATCATAAACCGGAAACATTAAACGATCGCGAAAACGATCATAATATCTGTTGCTAACACCCTCTTTTTTAATTACTAAGCCAGCCTCTACCATTTCGTCAGTCGTATATCTTTTTCCTTCAACCGGACGAGTAACTAAAAATGACGATAAAGAATCCCAAGCATCAGGACTATAACCAATTTGCCACTCTTCAATAATTTCTGGAGTAATGCCGCGACGCTTTAAATAATCTAAAGGTTTTGTGCCCGCTTGGTTAGTAAGTAAGTGATGATAATATTTAACCGAAAGGGCCATAATATCTAATAAGCGATTACGCTTACTGTAATTTTCTGGACTTTGATTACGCAGTACCACTCCAGCTCTAGGCGCTAGCAAACGAACAGCCTCAACAAAGCCTAGACTTTCCATTTCCATAACAAAAGAAAACAAGTCGCCCCCCTTACCACAGCCAAAACAGTGCCAAATTTGCTTCTCTGGCGAAATAACAAAGGATGGGGTTTTTTCTCCATGGAAAGGACAGAGCGCCTGAAAATTAGCCCCTACCGCTTTAACGGGGATATACTCTCGAATGAAATCGACGAGATCTATTTTCTGTTTTATTTCGTCAGATGGATTCATATACTATTTTATACGTAACTACGCATTAAATTCTTCAAATTATTAATTTCTGCCTCAACAACTTCACCGTCATACTCGGCATTATGCATTTTTACCCCAGTATAACTAGCTTTTTTTTGGTCTAAATGCATTTCGATAACCACCAACTCATTATTTTCTTTATCTGATTTAGTACTAACATAAACATGTAATCTGGGATAATAATCACGATTTAAGCGTTTAATGTAACTACCATGTTCCCGGAGATTATCATATATATAAGCAAAACCAGCCTGACGTAAAAATTCATCGGCATTAAAATTAGTTAATCTACTCTTGTTCACAATTAGTTTCATCGTCGTTTCGGAAAACTATAAATTTATAAACTACAAAATTTAACGCTCCTAGTAAAAGATTAATAATGACCTGTGATAATAAATACCAAACTCCTAACTGACTAACTAAAAGATGCATCCCAATTCCATTCATATTTAGACTTAGAAAAGAGTTAAGTAAATATAAAATTAATTGACGAGGCGCCTTCTTTTCTTCTGTATTTCTGAAAGTCCATAATTTTTGTAAATAGAAACTAACTAAAAAAGATAATAAGAAAGAAAGACTGGTGGCCAGAACGATTCCTAAAGAAAACAGTCCATGAAAAATAAATAAAAATAATAAGTCAACTACCCCAGCTAAGCTACCAGAAATAAAAAACTTAACTACCGATTTATGTATTTGACAATACTTATATAACTTAGGAAAATACTTGCTAATAAAGCTGTAAAGCTTTTTATAAAATTTATTAATAACTGGCATATAGCTTAGTTCCAACTAAAATTAGTAAACACCCAATCAACTAAAATTTTCGTTTCTAAAAATCTATCATTTTTTCCATTGCTATTTAAAATGACCGTTATTATTTCATCCTGTCTGGGATCAGTAAACTTACCAACAAAACAATAACCAGCGCTTTCAGTGTAACCAGTTTTACCACCCAAAAGATTTATTTTTGTTTCCGATTCAGAAAATAATAAATAATCGGTTGAACTTATCTTTTTTTCTCTACCTTCTTTAGTTGTGAAGTTATACTCTTTTTGAATGGTTGATTTTTTAATTTCATCATGACTTAAAGCTTCTTTAGCTAAACGAGCAATATCCCGAGCGGTGGAAATATTTTTGTCTGACAATCCTGTTGGTTCAGCAAAAGAAGTATTAAATAAGCCTAACTTACTGGCCTTACTATTCATTGCTTGAATAAATTCTAAGTCGCTCAAACCGGTAGAATGAGCTAGTGCCATCGTAGCTACATTATCAGAAGCTACTAAACTCGTATGCCAGAGATCTTTTACTTTAATGGTATCACCAATAAATAAATTATTCTTACCACCAACGACGTTATCATTTTGTGAAATAATATATTCCTTTTCAAGACCAGGATTATTATCTAAAAAAACTAAAGCCGTCATAAGTTTAGTTAAACTAGCAATCGGTTGTTTAACGGTGGAATTTTTTTCAAATAAAAAAGTATTATTTTTTACTAGTAAGACAGCGCTGCTTGAAGCTGCTAAGTCAAGATTTACAGCATCTTCTTTTTTAGTAATAACCGGACCAGTTAAATTTTCTGGTAGCTGTGAAACTATTGCTGGCCGACACTGACCATAAAAAATTAAAGCGTCTGCTGGTTTAAAATCCAGGTTAGAAAATATTAGGGCCGATAAACAATTTAATATAAAGGATAAATACATGAAAATTGAAAATATAAATTAAAGAGAGCTGGTTTCTAAAATGACCTTATCTAAAGATTCGCTGCGGTGTAATTTTTCATAATCAGGTAAAGAGTCAATGCCAGCAATACCTAAAAACTTAATAAAATCTAAAGTAACTATATAAAAACTGTCATTTTTTTGTTTATCTATTTTTTCTTCAATTAAACCTCGAATAAGTAAATTTCTTAAAATTAAACTACAGTTTACGCCCCGGATTCGCTCTAGTTCCAATTTAGTAATTGGACCACGATAAGCAATAATAGTTAAAGCTTCTAAACTTGGTTGTGATAATTCCCCACTAGTTTCGTCTTTTAAAAAGCGTTTAATTAAATCTGAGTTTTCTGGAGCGGTAGTAAGCTGATATTCTTTATTATTTTTAATTAAAATAAAACCACGGTTCTGTTCTTTATATCCGGTTGCCAGTTCGCTTAAAGCGGCTTCTACTTCTTCAAAATTAGTATTAGTTAGGTCAGACATCTCAGTAACAGACAGTGGTTTACTAGATACAAATAAAAGTGATTCCAGCTGGGAAAGTAAATTCATAAATTAATTTATTATTTTATCATCAAGAAATAAAACGTGAATTTCACTAAATAATTCTTCTTGTTCAAATATTAATTCTCGTTGTTTAGCTAATTCTAAAACGGCTAAAAAACTAACAATAACTTCAGTCCTACTTTTAGCAGTTTGCAGGAAACGGGAAAAACTAAAACGTAATTTTTCACTTAGTAATTTTCTGATAAAAGTAATTCTTTCATCAATACTTACTTTAGGTGCTAAACTTTTTTCTTCTAATTTTTCTTCCTTAACTTGCAAACGCTCCACTAACTCAGAAAAACGATCATGCAATAAAATTGGGGTAATATTTTTAGGCGCCACAAAACTTGGTATTTCTGTTTTAAAACGACGAAAGTTTTTAACAAGCGCGATTGGTGAGAATAAAAAATTATTAGCACTAACTAATTCCGCTATTTTAGTACTGGCCTCAATAAACTCCTTATACATACGTAATTGATTTTCCAGTTCGACAATCTCTTCCTCTTCTTCGGCGCTCACTAAATAAGGTAATAAGGCTTTAGATTTAATATACAATAAACGAGAGGCCATAACTAAAAAATCTGCCATTTCTTCGGGACCAATATTTTCTGAAGTTTCTACATAAGCCAAATATTCATCAGCAATTTTAGCTAAAGAAATTTCGGTTATATCCATTTCCTCCTGTTCAATCAACTTAAGAAGTACACCTAAGGGGCCTTGAAATTTTTCAATATTTATTTCCATCATAATTAATTTACCGGAGTTACTGGAGTAACTGTTGTTGGAGCGACGGGCGCTGGAGTTATTTGTTGTCTAGCTTTTTCCAGATTAATTGCCTCCGCTTGATCCTTGGCACTAATTGACCAAGCCTGACCACTTATACATTGGTAGCCAGCTAAATGAAGTTTAGTAGGATCAGAATAATAAGTATTATCAGTTCTAGGATCAACATTTCGAGTATCAGTTCGGAAATTAGCACAGAATTCAAAAGATTTATCACCAGTTTTGTTATAAGAAATAGTAGCACCACTTTCTGGATCACTAAGTGATTTTAAATCAAGATAAATATCTTTATTATTTTTTATTTCATCAATTGTATCTGGTAATTTTTTATATTTATCATAATAAGAATTAACCGCATTTTCTAAGTTAGCAATATTATTAATTATATTTTGATCTAAACGTTTAGCTCGAGTAAGCGCTGGAGATTCTACAAAAAACCAAGAAGTAACAAAAGCTATAACTATTAAAGAAAGTGAAGCAAAAAAGAAAACACGCATTACTGGATTTTTTTCAATAACATTTTCTCTTTTAATATCATACAAATAAAAAGAAAAAATAGTTGCCGAAATAACTATCATGCTCAGAGCTTTAAGAATAAAGCTTAGAGTTAACTCGCCATTTAAAAAGCTTAAAATTATACCAATAAAAACTCCTAGAATAGTAACTGAGGAAACAAGTAAAATAAAATAAGTAAGCCAACGTCTAACGCCTGAGTCCTTAGTTAATTCACCAAGACGCAAACCGCGATTTATTAAATTTTGCATCACAAAAAAAATCGGGGTCGCAATTATTATGGCGGAAATTGCAAATTTTAAACTATCACCGGCACCGATATTTAACGCATCAGTAATTGTTTTATTGATAACACCAAAGGCAATCATTCCCACTGATAAGGCCGTAAAAATTAACGCTACCAGCGATAATAAGTAATAGAACGCATACTTGGCATTGTTATTCATATTATTATTGTTATTAGAAGCTCCGGCAAAAATGGCCAGAATTATAAAAATTAAAAAAATTAACAAGATCAAAAACATAGACTAATTACAAATTAAAATTCAGCATTATTTGGTGTTCTTGGAAATGGAATAACATCACGAATATTGGCCATACCAGATAAATACATAATCAAACGTTCAAAACCTAAACCAAAACCGGCATGCTTAACTGATCCATATTTACGTAAATCTAAATACCAAGAATAATCTTCTACTTTAAGGCCCATCTCTAGCATGCGCTTTTCTAAATTAACTAAACGCTCTTCTCTTTGACTGCCACCAATTATTTCACCAATTCCCGGAGCCAGTAAATCCATCGCCGCGACTGTCTTACCGTCATCGTTTAGACGCATGTAGAAAGCTTTAATATCTTTAGGATAATCAGTAACAAAAACCGGTTTATTATAAACCTTATCAGTTAAATAACGTTCGTGTTCTGTTTGTAAATCAATTCCCCATTTAACTGGATAAATAAATTTCTCACCAGATTTTTCTAAAATATCAATTGCTTCGGTATAAGTTACTCTGCCAAATTCGGAATTTAAAATATTATTTAATCTTTCTGATATTCCCGGATCAACAAATTTATTAAAAAATTCCATTTCTTCTGGCAATTCTTTAATGATATAAGCAATTAAATATTTTAACATTTTCTCAGCTAAAGCCATGTCGTCGGCTAAAGTCGCAAAAGCCATTTCTGGTTCCATCATCCAAAATTCGCTGGCATGTCTGGTAGTGTTAGAGTTTTCCGCTCTAAAGGTTGGTCCAAAAGTATAAACTTTATTTAGCCCCATAACCAAAGCTTCAGCATTAAGTTGACCGCTAACTGTTAGCCCGGCCTTTTTACCAAAAAAATCTTCTTTATAATTTATTTCCCCCTTATCATCTTTAGCCGAATTTTTTAAATCAAGCGTTGTTACTTGAAACATTTCTCCGGCTCCTTCAGCGTCACTAGTAGAAATAATTGGCGTATGAATATAACAAAAACCTTCTTCTTGAAAAAATTTGTGAATCGCATAACTTAAAACTGAACGTAAACGAAAAACTGCCGAAAAGGTATTACTGCGACCACGTAAATGAGCTATTTCTCTTAAGAATTCAAAACTATGGCGTTTTTTCTGTAAAGGATAATCCTCATCGGCTTTATTTAAAATAGTAATACGAGAGGCTTTTAATTCAAATGATTGGCCGGTTGCTGGAGATTCCACCAAAACACCCTCTACTTCTAAAGAAGAACCGATACTTAATTTTTCGGCCTCGACAAAATTAATTAATGATGAATCAAAAACTATCTGCACTCCCTTAAAAAAAGTGCCGTCATTTACTTCCATAAAACCAAAATCTTTAGATGATCTAACGGTGCGAACCCAAGCGCCAATTACAATATTTTGATTTAAATATTTAGCGGTCTCCTGATGTAATTGTTTAATAGTAGTATATGGCATAAATTTAGAATAATTATTTTATGGAAGTAAGCGTCTAACATCGCGAGGCAGGAAACAAGCCTCTTTTACATTACCAAGATTTAAAATCTTCATAATCAAACGAGCGGGACCGATACCAACGCCACCATGAGGGGGGCAACCAAAACGGAAAAAATTAATATAATCTTTTAGTTCTTCTAAATTCATACCTTTTTCAATCGCTTGCTTTTCTAAAATATCAACCCGGTGTTCACGTTGAGCGCCAGTGGTTATTTCTACGCCACGATAAAGTAAATCGAAACTCTTGGTAATGCTGGTATTAGGATAACGCATGTGATAAAAAGCTCTAGTTTCCGCTGGATAATCGGTAACAAAAATAAAATCATGACCCTGCTCTTCTTTAATTAAACGACAAATCTCTCTCTCTTCTTCAGGCGATAAATCACCATCTTTTTCACTAGCAACTCCGGCCGCCTTCAATTTAATTTTAACGTCAGCTAAAGGAATTCTCAGAAATGGTGAATTTGGTATTTCAATATCTAAAAGTAAATCTTCTTTTATTTTCTTAAAGCCGCTGACCAATAATTTTTCCTCGATATCCATAATATCTTGATGGGAATCAAGGTAGGCAAATTCAAAATCCCAACCAGTAAATTCTGTCACATGGCGAGTAGTAAAAGATTTTTCAGCTCGAAAAACTGGACCAAAAGTAAACACCTTCTCAAACCCAGAAGCAATGGCCATTTGTTTATAAAATTGTGGAGACTGAGAAAGATAAGCTTTGCGATCAAAATATTTTACTTCAAAAACTTCAGCCCCGGTTTCACTGGCCGTGTTCATTAAACAAGGAGTATATATTTGCATAAAACCTAAACGAGAAAATTCCTCAC
>CAYHCB010000013.1:0-1085 GCA_964355275.1 uncultured Gammaproteobacteria bacterium
ATATTAACAACAAAAAAAGCCAGTACAAACAGCAAAATTGCAAAACTGGCTTTTACTTTGGGCAAATTATTTTTGATCCACATACTTTTTTATATGTTATCTATTATTGATTGATGATAGAAGAAGTGGCTGTAGTTGTAGTTGTACTAGTTATAACTGTATTTGGACTTTGTGATTTTAAAATATCAGCATACATAGTCATTAAATCCTCATCTGTTAAAATTGCCACTTGTTCTGGGTCAGCGCCACCTTGAATTAAAATTTGACGCATTGTGCTGGCGTCACCCTCACCTCTTAAAGCTTTTATCAGTAGAGTATCATCAACATTACCAGCTAAATTTTCGCTAGTAACATTTTCCGTTGACGAGGCAATTGGAACAACAGGAATTAAATCTGGATTAGCCGCTAACAAGCTACAATTAGCTCCTTCAGCACAAAGAGGATCTTTGCCCTGCTTTATTTCATTAAAATCTGAAATATTATCACCATCAGTATCTTCTAAGTAAGGAGATGTATTATAGGTATTAGTTTCGTCATAATCAGATAAACCATCGGTATCAGAATCCTTTGACTTGCTAGCATTCTCTAAATCAATTTTATCTTGAGCGGCTTTTTCTCCTTGAGCTATTTCCTGACTACTAGGACGAAAAGGATTATTTAGTCTCATATTAAATTGCCAAAACCAAACGCCTAAAATACCGACAGCGGCGATTGATAAAACAATAACCGCTGTCTTTTGTGGACGCGGTAAGGAAGAAAAAGACTGACCTTTTGGGTTGTCGTTCATAATATTTTTTTATTCTAAGATAACGCTTCAATTATAACACAAGCGACCGACTAGCCGCAAATAATTTTTGCCAATTTACGACACTCAAATCTTCAGCCCGAACTTGTTTGTTCAAACCAACAATTTCTAATAACTTTTCAGCTTCTAAATTAGATATTTTTAAACCGGAAGCTAAATTGTTTTTTAACATTTTTCGTTTGGCGCTAAAACCAAATTTAGCTAAACGGAAAAAAGCTTTTTCTTCTATAAAACTTATATCGGCGTGTTTTTTTTCTTGAATAACTAAACGAATAATAGC
>CAYHCB010000013.1:1185-6813 GCA_964355275.1 uncultured Gammaproteobacteria bacterium
AGAATTTATATCAGCGGCAATTACTATTTCGTCGTAAATTTTTTCATTAATTAAAAAATTCTGCCCCTTAGTTCGACTGGGTTTTATTTCATAAATTCGACAGATTTCTTTCGTCTTTTGAGCGAGGTCCATAATATTTTTACTTAATAACAATGCTAATTAATTTTCCAGGAACATAAATTACTTTTACAATTTCTTTTTCACTTATCCATTTAAGCACGTCTTCATTTTTTAAAGCTAATTCTTTAGCATCGCTTTCTAAAATATCGGCGACCACTTCTAAGGTAGCACGTAATTTTCCGTTAACCTGAACTGCTAAAGTAATTAACTCATCATAAAGCAGAGCCTCTTGATAAACCGGCCAAGATTTTAAACACAATAAATTAGTGTTGCCCATTTTCTCCCAAAGCTCTTCGGATAAATGCGGAGCAAACGGTTCAAGAAGTCTAATAAACAATCCGAGATTATCTAAAGACAGTGGCCAAGAGTTATTTTTATTTTTAAAATCATAAAAACTATTAACTAAAATCATCAAAGCTGAAATAGCTGTGTTATATTTAAAATCTTCGATATCATTTTCTACCTTCTTAATAGTTTTATGAAGTAGAGAAACTATTTCTTTATTATCAGTTCTTGGTAAATCTTCGAGTAATAAACTAACGCGATCTAAAAAACGCGCTACACCAGTAATTCCCTGGCTATTCCAAGGTTTCGTATCCTCTAAGGGGCCCATAAACATTTCATAAAGTCGCAGAGCATCGGCACCAGAAGATTTAATTAAATCATCAGGACTAACAACATTTCCTTTAGACTTACTCATTTTATTACCATCTTCCCCTAAAATAATTCCTTGATGACGTAACTTTAAAAATGGTTCATTAAAATTTAAATAACCATACTTTTTTAATACCTTGGTAAAGAAACGAGCGTAAAGTAAATGCAAAACTGTGTGTTCGGCGCCACCAAAATATAAATCAACTGGTAACCATTTTTTTATTTTGTCAGGAGCAGCAAAAACTTCCTGATTTTTAGGATCAGCGTATCTTAAATAATACCAAGAAGAACAAACAAAGGTGTCCATTGTGTCATTTTCTCGACGTGCTAAAGCACCGCATTTAGGACAGTTTACTTTATGAAATTCCAGTGAATACTTAAGCGGCGATTCACCAGTTGGCCGGAAGTCAACATCAGTTGGTAATTTAACAGGTAAATCCTCTTCTTTAACAGGAACCTCACCACATTTATCACAATAAATTATAGGAATTGGGGCGCCCCAATATCTCTGACGAGAAACTAACCAATCACGTAAACGATAATTAACTGATAGTTGACCTTGGACAGTTCTTGATAAAAAATCAGTCATACGCAGACGTGCTTTTTCCGAAGTTAGTCCCGTAAATTCTCCAGAATTAAAAAGCAAGCCATCCTCGCCATAAGCTTCTTCAGTGATAACTGCTATTCCGTTTTCCGGAACAATAGAGGTGCGAATTTCTAAATTATATTTTTTGGCAAAGATAAAATCTCTTTCGTCATGAGCAGGCACAGCCATTACCGCACCAGTGCCATAACTAGCTAAAACATAATCAGCAATAAAAACAGCCACTTCCTCATTATTAAAAGGATTAATAGCACTTATACCTTCAAGTTTTATGCCACTTTTATCTTTATTTAAATCAGTTCGTTGTAGCTCTGTTTTACTTTTAACTTCTTGAATATAATTTTGAACAGCTTCTTTATTTTTTACATAGTCTAAAAGTTCTTGAGTTAAATTACTTTCTGGAGCCAGCACCACATAAGTACAGCCAAAAATAGTATCTACTCTAGTTGTAAAAACACTAAGCTTTTTTTCTTGAGTTGCCCCATCAATTTGCAAAGCAAAATCCACTAAAGCACCCTCACTACGACCAATCCAGTTTTTCTGAGCCGCCTTAGTCGATTCTGGCCAATCAATTTCACTTAAGCCCGAAAGTAATCCTGTAACCTTTTGGCCATTTAACTCTTGGTCTTCAATAAAATCGGTAATCTTAAAAAACCATTGTTCTAAATCTTTTTGAATAACATTATTACCGCAACGTTCGCAGACGCCGCCCTCGGCCTGTTCTCTGGCTAAAACTGTTTGACAGCTTTCACACCAATTAACCTTAGCTTTCTTTTTATAAGCTAGGCCATTTTTGTACATCAGTAAAAACATCCACTGCGTCCATTTATAATATTCTGGGTCAGAAGTGGTTACTTGGCGAGACCAATCATAAGAAAAGCCCAAGGCATCAATCTGTTTAATAAAATTAGCGCTAGCGGTCTTTGTTGTTTCCATAGGGTGAATACCCGTTTTAATGGCATAATTTTCCGCCGGTAAACCAAAGGCATCAAATCCTTGAGGATGCAAAACATTAAACCCTTTAGCCCTGGAGTAACGAGCATAAATATCGGTGGCCGTATAAGATTCTACATGACCAGCATGTAAGCCGGCGCCACTAGGATAAGGAAACATATCTAAAATAAAACGTTTAGGTTTATCGCTGCTGTCATCAGTATCAAAAACGCCTTCTTTTTTCCAGCGTTCTTGCCACTTTTTTTCAATATTTTGGTGATCGTACATAAATTTTTAACTAATAATATATGGACTTATTTTACCTTAGGAAAATGGTTTTGGCAACCAAAAAATAGCAAAAAAACTAAGGTTTTTGCGGCAAGATAAAAATTATATATTTAAAACTCGAGACCAATAGGACAATGGTCGGAACCGCTTATATTATCTAATATATAAGCCTTTTTTATATTTTTTTGTAATTTTTTAGAAACACAGAAATAATCTATCCGCCAACCGACATTTCTTTCTCTGGCTCCAGCCCGATAGCTCCACCAACTATACTGTATTTTTTCTCCGTTAATCGCTCGATAAGTATCAATAAAACCACTGGCTAAGAATTTATTCATCCAAGCGCATTCTTCTTCAGTAAAACCAGCGCTGCCAATATTTTGCTTAGGACGAGCCAAATCAATATCTTGATGGGCGACATTAAAATCGCCACAAATGATAACTGACTTTTTCGCCGTTAAAGACTTTAAATGTTTTTGTAAATCACGATTAAAATCTAACTTATAACTTAAACGAGATAGTTCGCTATTAGCATTAGGAAAATAACAATTTACTAAATAAAAATTAGGAAATTCAGCAATTTGCGTTCGACCTTCAATATCAAAGCGATCAAAACCAAAGCCATTTTTAACTTTTATTGGTTTTAAAGCCTCTTCACGAATTAAAATGGCCGTTCCACTATAACCAGGACGATTAGCACAATTCCAATACTCTATATACCCAGGAAAATCTAATTTAGCGTCATTTTTGCTAGCTTCAGAAATTTTAACTTCTTGTAGACATAAGACATCTGGTTTTTCACTCAACAAAAAATCTAAAAAGTTCTTTTTCATGACTGCTCGTATGCCATTTACATTCCAGGAAATGATTTTCATAGTGTCAATTTTTAATAAATTATGTATAATGAAAGTATAATTAAAAAATAAAAAACATTCAATTATGCCCCTTGACTTAGGTAGCATGAACCTTGAAGAAAGGACTAAATATTTAGAATTAAAAGAACGTTATAAAAAACAATTACGCCCTTGGTATAAAAAATGGTGGGGCGTTTTAATGATTATAATTTTAGGTCTTATTTTAATTGTCATAACAGCCGCGGGATTTTATGTTTATAATAAAGTTCAAGAAATAAGAGCTGAGGATGCCTATAATCAAAAAATAAACGCGAGCGAATCTTTGCGTCTAGCTATATATGGTAAAGGGATTAATTATTCCTTGGGGCCAGATAGTGCTGAGCTTATTATTGTAGAATTTTCCGATTTTGCTTGTCCTTACTGTCAGCAATCGCATACTGTTTTACAAAAAATTATCGATCGTTACCCAGGACGAGTGAAAATAATTTTCCGTGATATGCCTCTACATCTAAATTCAGTTGAACTAGCGTTAGGAGCAAGATGTGCCGGTGAACAGGGTAAATTTTGGGAAATGCATAATCAGTTATTTGCCAATCAAAGTTTATTGTCAGGCACTGGCGACGAGCTAGCAAAAGTTATTTATGATTTAGCCAGCACCATCGAACTTGATGCTAATACTTTTAATACTTGTTATAGTAGCAAAAAATATCTCGCCAATATCAGTGCTGATCGTGATGACGGTTATGCCCTGCAATTAAGCGGAACCCCCTCTTGGTTTTTAAACGGTAAGTTACTAGTTGGTTATATACCAGAACTTGATTTTATAGCTTTACTAGAAAATACCTATTTTAATAAATAGTATGACAAATAATATTATACAAGTTAGAATTCACGGTCGAGGCGGGCAAGGAGTCGTTACCGCCGCCGAACTCATCGCTTTAGCGGCTTTTTATGATGGCAAAGAAACTCAAGCCTTTCCCTTTTTTGGCGTTGAGCGTAGCGGTGCACCGATTATGGCTTTTGCTCGAATTTCAGAAACTAAAATAAAAACTAGAGAACAGGTTTACCTACCAAATTTTTTAATTATTCAAGATGCCAGTCTAATTTATGATGCTGGTATTTTAACTGGTTCTAATTCAGAAACAAAACTATTAATTAATTCTCCAGAAACTAAAGAAAATATTTTTAAAGAGCTCAAAAAAGCAAGTAAGCTAAATAAACAAACTTTAAAAATTAAAATAACTAATATTTTTACTACCCCGGCAACAGAAATAGCCTTAGAGTTTATTGGTAAAAACATAGTTAACACTGTTATTTTAGGAGCAATAGCTAAGGATACAAATTTATTTTCTTTAGCCGCTTTAAAAAAAGCCGTGACTACTAAATTAGAAACTAAAGGAGCAAATATTTTACAAAAAAATATTGCTGCCAT
This sequence comes from uncultured Gammaproteobacteria bacterium, assembly GCA_964355275.1. Taxonomy (GTDB): domain Bacteria; phylum Patescibacteriota; class Patescibacteriia; order Patescibacteriales; family UBA12465; genus JAEZRQ01. Next base: position 6,071 of record CAYHCB010000013.1, read on the forward strand.
AAACAAAATATATGAGACCAGTAAGTAAACCAGGAACGTCTCTTAATAATAAAACGGGTTCTTGGCGAGTATACAAGCCGGAAACTGATTATAATATTTGTATCGGCTGTTCACTGTGTGCCAAGTTTTGTCCTGACGCCTGTATTGATATGGAGGCGCATAAATTATATGAGGGAAAATTAAAACCAGTTACTGATTATGATTACTGTAAAGGTTGCGGGCTCTGTGCGAAAGAGTGCCCGGTTAAAGCTATTAAAATGATAAAAGATTTTTAGTATGAAAAAAAATAACAGACAATTACTTGAAGGTTCAAACGCCATTGCTCTTACTATCCAAGCTATTAAACCGGCCGTAATTAGTGCTTACCCGATTACTCCTCAAACTCATATTGTCGAGGCGCTAGCAAAGTTTAAATCTGATGGCTTAGAATCTTATGAATATGTGCGCGCCGAAAGTGAATTCGCCGCCGCCTCAATTGTTTTAGGGGCGAGTGCTACTGGAGCGAGAACTTATAGTGCCACTAGCTCTCAAGGATTACTTTTAATGGCTGAAGTTATTTATAATATTTCTGGAATGAGACTGCCGGTAGTAATGACCGTGGCAAATCGCGCTGTATCTGCACCAATTAATATTTGGAATGATCACTCTGATATTATGGGGATGCGTGATGCTGGCGCTATTTTATTATTTGCCGAAACCCACCAAGAAGCAATTGATCAACACGTCTTGGCTTATAAAATAGC
>CAYHCB010000013.1:6913-8365 GCA_964355275.1 uncultured Gammaproteobacteria bacterium
GTAATGCGTAGTGATTTACTAGCACGTTATATAAGTGCTTTTTACAGTTGGGGATTATCAATAGTTGGGGTGATATCAGTTTTAATGCTTATGGCGGCTGGCGTTATTTGGCTTACCTCAGCCGGTGATAGTGGAAAAATTACTAATGCAAAAAAAATGATTGAAGGTAGTTTGTTAGGCGGAGCACTTCTGATTGGTTCTTGGTTTTTACTTAATACAATTAACCCCAATTTAACTAAGTTGCCAGCGCTAGAAACGGTTCTTATTACAAAAATAGCAACTGGTTGTTGCACGGAGGACGGAAGATCTAAAATGGTTATTGGCAAAGAATGCAAAGGTGAATTTGATGAAAATAAAAAACTAAATTCAAATTTTCAATGCGAAGCAGAATCATGTTGCGTTACCAAAATTTTAGCCGCAGGAGTTGAAAAAGATTATTGTTTTTCAGCTCTTTCAGCTAACTGTGCAGGACAAAAAATACAAAAAAATTGTTCCGAAGTGCCCACTTGCCAGGCAGCCACTAGTGGTCAACTATCTTGCATCGGAGTCGACAACGGTGATCTTGCTACAGGAAATCCACCAGGAGCACAACACCCTTTCTTTTGTTATAATGAAACAGTTTATCCATCTATTGCTAAACAAGGAGAACCCTGTGGAACAAAAGGAGACAATCAGTATGGCGTTTGCATAAAAGAAAGCGAAGAATGTTCTGATGAAAATAATATTGGTGGACGGTTATGCGACAGCGCGTCTTCTTTGCAATGCTGCTTAGATGATGGTATGTGGTAAAAATAAATAAAATAATTATGAAAAATACTAAAAAATTTCTTGCTCCTGGACACAATGCCTGCGCTGGTTGTGGCGAATTATCAGCTGCTCAAGCAGTAATGCGTGGATTAAACGATAAAGTAATTATTGCTAACGCCACTGGTTGTCTAGAGGTAACTACGACATCATATCCGGAAAGTGCTTGGGGTTTACCATGGATTCATTCTTTATTTGAAAATGCGGCTTCAGTAGCTTCAGGAATTTTAGCGGCCTTAAAACAAAAAGGAGACACTGAAACTAAAGTAATAGTTCAAGGTGGCGATGGCGGCACTTATGATATTGGCTTTGGTTTAATTTCTGGTATGTGGGAACGTGGAGAAAATATTTTATATATTTGTTTTGATACTGAGGCTTATTCTAATACGGGTATTCAAGCATCAGGAGCCACTCCCTATGGTGCCTCAACTACTACCACGCCTAATGGTAAAGTTTCGATTGGATCAACAACTCGAAAAAAAGATATGATTGGCGTAGCTTTGGCTCATAACGTAAATTATATAGCGCAAAGTACAGCCGGATTTCCCGATGATATTACTAGTAAAGTAAAGAAAGCTTTAGCGGTAAATGGTCCAGCTTATATTCAAATTCTCTGCCCTTGTATTCCTGGTTGGAAAATAAACTATG
>CAYHCB010000014.1:0-2905 GCA_964355275.1 uncultured Gammaproteobacteria bacterium
CTATAATTGTGTTTCTGCTTGCCGGCTTTGCCTGGTCTTTTTCGGCTAGTGCCGCCAATTGTCCAATGGATAACGGGGCCGGAGTTGGCTGTAACGCAGATATTGGTCAATATTGGTGCGGTCTTGCTTGTAGACAATTAAGTGCGGTAACAACCCCAACCTTAAGTCATTGTCAAACTACTTTTCAAGTTTGTGCGCCGGGAGTTGATTGTAGCAATTCTTATGCCGCTGCTTATCCTTGTGGTGTTCCTCAGGCTTGTAACGGTGGTTTTACTTTATGTAATATTGCTGGTACCGGTAACCCTAGTTTTCCAGATTCAAAATGTAAAGCAAATGCCTCTATTCCTGCCGGATGTAGTTCTTATGATCAATGTACTAGTATTTGTAGTGCTTGTAGTGCCGGTTATGAACTAGTAGCTGGCTCTTGTACTGGGGCCACTGTTAAATTAGGTACTAATTCAGTACTTTCTGATCGTTTAGTAAACAGCACAGCTCCTTTAATGTCTATTTTGTCATCGGGAAATGTTGGTATCGGAATTACTAATCCAAGTGTTGCCTTAGATATGGTTGGCGCTTTTAGAAATTCATTAGCCACCACCCATACTCTGTTAGCGGGAACTGGAAATGTGGTCGTGATGGCTGATAATAATGGTACTTTATATACAAGTACAGCAGCCTCTTCTTTACTTTGGAGTGGTACTGTAAACGGTAATATTTGGAACGGTGCCGCCGGTGTGGGGAATGTTGGGATTGGGACAACAGCTCCAGGACAAAAACTTACGACCGTTGGTTCTGCTTGGTTTCATGCGGCAACAGGCGGGGCTAGACAAGCTAATTTAATGTTAGGAGAGATGAGTGATGGTCCAACTAACCCTGCTTATACCTGGTACACTAATGATGCTGTTAATAATAATCTCGAATCATATTCCAATAGATGGAATAGTGGGTGGAAGTTTAGTAGAGCAAGTCTTGTCGCTGATGTAACCGTTGCTCTTTTGCAAGGTAATTATAATGCTGATGCTAATTTTAGTTTATATAAATCGGCAGGAGGCGTTGGTGTTTTTCTTGATTCTGGGTCAGGTGCTTCTTATATAAATGGTGGTAATTTGGGAATCGGAGCAGCTAATCCCTCTGCTAAATTACATATTTTTGATGACACCTCTAATGCTCTAAAAGTTGGCAGCGCCCAAGTTTCTGTTATTGGTGAAACAGATGACGCCGGTTATCCTGGCATGAAAATTACTCCTTATAATTCTGCCTTGCATTTAGGTATAAGTGCCGGAGCGGATAACTCCTTGTTTATTTGGGATAATGGAACATCTTATATGCAAGTTAAGGAGCTCGGTACTTATGGTTTAATTAGTGAAAACGGCACTCAACCATTGGCCCTACAAATGAGTGGCGGTAACGTTGGCGTAGCCTTAACTGCCCCGACTGTTAGATTAGATGTCTCTGGTGCTTTTAGAAATTCATTAGCCACCACCCACTCTCTTTTAGCTGGCTCAGGAAATGTCGTTGTTTTAGCCGATAATGTTGGTACTTTATATAGCACACCACTTACAACTTTTATTAACACAAATAGTCTTTGGGGCGGCACAAAAAATGGTGCTATTTATAACGGTGATGCTGGGGCAGGAAACGTTGGTATTGGAAAAACTGATCCAGTAGTAAAATTAGAAGTAAAAGGTTCAATAATTTCCGCTGACGGTTCAAGCACTACAAATAGAAATGAAGGCACTTATCTTTGGACAGATAAAGGATTTGGTATGGAATTAGGTTATGTTGGCGCTTGGGGCACTAGATTATTTACTAGAAGTGCCGCAGAAAATATTTCTTTTGGTTATCAGGCTGGTGCCTCAACGCTCCAATCTCAATATACCGAGTGGATGAGAATTGTAAATGGTAACGTCGGTATTGGAACCACTAATCCAAACACAAAACTTCAAGTTTTAGGTGATATTAGGTCTGGCGGCCTTGGAGCTAACGGCACCCTTTATTTAGATAACGCTACTGACGGAGCTGGTGGGGCAACCTTGTCCTATGTCGGTGCTTCGGGTTTAACAATTTCTCAGACCAGGGGGCTGGCTTCAAATATTTTAATGAATAGTTCGGGAATTGAATTTCAAACTGAAAATAGCACAGCACCATATACTAAAGTAACTCGTATGGTTGTTAAGCATGGTGACGCTGGTAATGTCGGTATTGGAACGGTTGCACCAGGATCAAAATTACAAATTAGTACAGGTAATTCTAGCTCATATAATCCTTCTTCGGCCGGATTTTCTCTTCGTAAGAATGAAGAAGGTTATGGTTTATTTGCTGGCGTTGAACCGACAGGTAATGGCTGGCTTCAAGCAGGGACAGCTGGTAATGGAGTTTATAATTTAGTTTTTCAGGGTATTGGTGGTAATGTTGGAATTGGCGTTATAAATCCATCAGTTAAATTAGATATCTCTGGCGCCCTTCGTAATTCATTAGCTACTACTCATAGTCTGCTAGCTGGAACTGGCAACGCTGTTGTTTTAGCCGATAACACTGGTACTTTATATAGTACCCCTTTAGACACTTTTCTTTCTGGCGCTACCGGTTTATGGGGCGGTACAAAAAATGTGGCCATTTATAATGGTGATGCTGGCGCCGGAAATGTCGGTATCGGAACAATCGTGCCAAATACTAAACTTCACGTAGAAACAAATGCTGGCGCGGTGGCTTTTTTTAAGAGTACTATTAACGGTGGTTTTTACGCTGGATACATAGGCAATGGTCAAACCTTTTCCGTCGAAGAGTTTGGTTTATACAATGCTTTAAATGATGCTAGGCTGGCCGTCTATGATCAAACTAATTCCTTATTATTATATGGTAGCTCAATGGTTATAAATAGTCTTGGTAATGTGGGAATTGGAAC
>CAYHCB010000014.1:3005-7153 GCA_964355275.1 uncultured Gammaproteobacteria bacterium
TATTATATGGTAGCTCAATGGTTATAAATAGTCTTGGTAATGTGGGAATTGGAACAACTAATCCGGCTGCTGTATTAGATGTGTCCGGTGCTTTTAGAAATTCATTAGCTACTACTCATAGTCTGCTAGCTGGAACTGGCAACGCTGTTGTTTTAGCCGATAACACTGGTACTTTATATAGTACCCCTTTAGACACTTTTCTTTCTGGCGCTACCGGTTTATGGGGCGGTACAAAAAATGTGGCCATTTATAATGGTGATGCTGGCGCCGGAAATGTCGGTATCGGAACAATCGTGCCAAATACTAAACTTCACGTAGAAACAAATGCTGGCGCGGTGGCTTTTTTTAAGAGTACTATTAACGGTGGTTTTTACGCTGGATACATAGGCAATGGTCAAACCTTTTCCGTCGAAGAGTTTGGTTTATACAATGCTTTAAATGATGCTAGGCTGGCCGTCTATGATCAAACTAATTCCTTATTATTATATGGTAGCTCAATGGTTATAAATAGTCTTGGTAATGTGGGAATTGGAACTACTAACCCACAAAAGACTTTAGACGTTATTGGCGACATTAACGCTTCAGTGACAGTTAATGCTACTAGTTTATGTATTGCTGGTGTCTGTAAAACTGGCTGGGATGCTTCTAATTTTCCTTTTGTACCACTGGCCGGGAACGTTACTTTAACTGGCCCGCTTACCATTCCTGGTTTAAATTTAACGAGCACCTTAGCTTTAGGTAATAATAATATTACTGGTGTAAATAAATTAACGGTTAACGTAATTGACCCACTTTATTCTATTAATGGAAAGAAATATTCTACTTATGCCGCTTCTATTTCCGGTGGTGTTAAAGAAGAATATGTTGGTAAAACAAATATTACGAGTCAAAATAAAATTACTGGTGAATTTGAAAAAACAATTGACTTTGCTAATGTAAAAGAGGGTAGTGACTTATGGGTATGGCGCAAGGTAGTAGAATTTAATAAAGATAGCGTTGAGGTTTTAGTTACTCCTTATGGTAAGACAGCTCAAGTTTATTATTTAATTTCTGATAATAAGTTAATTTTCCGTTCTGATAATCCAGTGGAAATTTCTTATCGCTTAATTGCTAAACGTTTTGATTCCAATAAGTGGCCAACACTTGCCACCGATCAAACAGAAGAAACTTCTCTTATTATTAATGATTAAAAATATGGATAGCATTATCATTCCTAAAAAAAGTAATAAAGAAAAAGTCTTTCTTTTTATAATTATTTTTTTAGTCACTTTGCTTATAGTTGCTTTCGCTTATATTCAGGTGCAAAAATCTGTTAAATTGGCACCAGAGGAACTTGTTGTTAACGAATCTGTGGTTGAGCAGGTAAATGTTGTCTCGCCTAAAAATGAGGCTGCACCTGAAAAACCACAAGCTATTTTAGTTGGCGCTAGTCCGGTTAATTCTGAAAATAAAGTTTTAAATGATAAATTAACTTTAGCCAGAAATGATGCTATTCCTAATTCTCCAGAAGCACCAAAATCAGTTGTTGTTGCCAAAGAATCTCTGCCGCAGCAAACGCTTAATTTAGAAATTGGAAATAGTAAAATAGCACCAAGTTCTTTTTCAGTTAATTCTGGTGATTTAATTTCTCTAGCCGTTACTTCAGCCGATAAGCAAGTCCACGTCTTTGCTTTTTATGACCAAGCCGTTAGTGCTATTGCTATTGGTATTAGTGAGGGGCAAACTAAAGCGATAAATTTTAATGCTCCGCCGCCTGGCGAGTATACTTTTGCTTGCGGCGTTCCTCAACATAAAGAAAAAGGAGAGACTGGTAAAATGATTGTTAAGTAGTTTTATGCTTTCAAAAATAAATTTATTTAAGAAAATCGTCGGCCAAATAGCCATCGGGCTAGTTTTTATTTTTTTATTTAGTTTAGTTTATTATTTTTCTGTCTCATATTTTAAAAATAATTTGTTGCCAGGGCAGAGGATAATCAATGTTTCTAAGGTAACTAATACTTTCCGTAATCCAGCAATTGATGATGGGCCTATTGCTGCTACTTTACCGGTTGTACCGGCCACAGTAGCTGAAAAAATAAGTGAAGAAATTTCTTCTTTTTATAATTTTTTCTTTGAATTGCCAACCGATAGCTATAATACAGTAGCCTATAGTGATAAAAGAGCGGAAAACCAAACTCTATATTTAGGCTCTTTTCCTTATACTTCGGCGGTAGTAGATTCTGCTAAAACAAATATTCGCTTTGATAACGTTTCTAACGCTATCTTTTTTTTGCCAAATTATGGTTGGGAAAAAGCTGATCAAAATCTAATTGAAGCAAATAAAAATAAGTTCAGTAACTATCAAGTAAATAATTTTAAAGGGCCTTATAATGACAAGCGTTGTTTAGAAAATAATTGTTTAGAAATAAAGGATAATCAGTTATTTTATAATGGTAAGTTATTACTCTTGCCAACGGAGATAAAAATTTCTAATTTAAAAGCCATTTCTTTGGGTATAGTTTCTAAAAAATGGTTAGTTGGTTTTACTTTAGAAAACAATGGTTATCAAGGAGAAGTTTTTTATTTTGATGGTTTAAAATTTTCTAAAATACCAAATTTTAATCAAATAACTTCTGCTTATTTTGGCCTCTTAGGCTTTGGTGGCGAAGAGAGTGATTTTTTAATTATTTATGGTGCTTATAAAGGTCAAGCTTTTCGAGTAAAAGATAAAAAAATAATTAATTTAGATAAATTTTTTAGCTATCGTCCGATGAATAATGGTTTTAAAGCTGAGATAGTTAGAGTTAAAAATAGTAAGTATGCCAATTGGTATATTTATAGTTCTACTTTAAATAATCCCCGTTTTTTAAAACTTTGGGAAGATGATGATGGGGAAATTATTGGTGAGGTTGCTTTGTATGATGACTTATTAATTAGCGGTAAGTCAGCAGAACTTAAATTGTTAGAAGTAAAAGATAATGAAGTGGTTATTTTGGTTAACAATAAATTGAGCGTGGATGAGTCTTGGCAAGTTTTTAAGGATTATGGTTTTTTAAATAGTCAGCCTGGAACTTTAATTACTTTACCTATTTATCATAACGCCGATAATCCAGAAATCGTAATTAATAAAATCTATGAAAGTGAGATAAGCTTAGATAAGCAGGGGCAGTCTTTGGTAAAAGCAGAATTTTCATTAGATGGCCTTAATTGGCAAGAAGTAAGTTTTGGTAAAGACCTTGATTTTTTGCAAATCCCGACTAAGTATTACTTTCTAAGATTAAATTTTAGTGCCGTTTTTAAACCTTTTTATTCACCTTTTGTTGATAAAATAATTTTTTCCTATACTTGTCGTATTTAATTATTATTTTTTAATGATATTAAGCCCTAGATAAAGGGGCTAAGGCCCAATTAAAACTATACCAATTCTTATTTAAAAGTGCTAAAATATAAATATATATTCCTTAATTATTATATAATTACGTTATGAGTAAAAAAATCATGCAAAGTAAAGGTATCAAGAAATATTTTTCTTTTGGATTTTTATTTTTTTTGATCTTTATTTTTAGTTTAACTATAAATCTGGCAGACGTAAAAGTCGCTCAGGCCGTTGTTAAAGACGTAATTATTGGGACCAACGATCCAGAAAGTTATGTTCGTATTTATAATTTAGCCAATTGTTCTAGCAACAATGCTCTTCAGACAACTTCTCTGGGTCGACTTTTTTGTGGCGCTGTGGCTGGCGGTACTGGCGGGGTGACTGGAACTGGTTTAGCTAATTATACAGCTAGATGGACCGGAGCCAGTGCTCTTTCTTATGGCGTTTTGTATGATAATGGAACTAACGTGGGAATTGGAACGATTACCCCTGCTGCAAAATTAGAGGTGAGCGAAACAACTGTCTTAGGCGGAGCTGTTGGTAACAGTCAAATAATATCAAGGTTTAGCGGAAAGACCGTTAATGTATTTATGCATAATGAATGGCTTTATAGGGATGCAATTGGAAATAGTTGGACTACGACAAGATTGCATGATGCAATTAGCGTTGATGGATCATTTTTAATACCAGGGGTTGATACTCAAACTTGGTGGGAGAGAGACCCTCTTAATAATATTCAATCGTGGGGTAACGCAGCTAGCACTTATTTAACGATTAATACTGGTAATGTGGG
>CAYHCB010000015.1:0-3695 GCA_964355275.1 uncultured Gammaproteobacteria bacterium
GGACGGGATTTTTTAAATAAACATGTTATAATGTGATTATGGTAAATTCCTTTTTAAAATTAATTGGCTTAACAACCGTCATGGCGGTAATTTTTTTATTTTCTCCAATTGATTCGGCTGAAGCTTCAGCGGCCGAGAATCTTCGTGGTTGGGCTTATAACAACATGTATGGTTATATTAGCTTTAATTGTTTAGATGATGGCTTTGCTGGTCAATTTACCTTTACTTTTACCTTTGCTTTTAACGTTGCTCCTTGTTCTCTAAATCAACACGGGGTTAACTTGGATAATAATAATAATTTTTCCGGTGAGGCTTGGAATTCGGTGCTTGGTTTCATTACTTTTACTACCGCCTCTTCTACCCCTGATGGCGGAGCTTTTAGAATTAATTGCGAACCCGGATCTCCTTCTACTAGCACTGCTTGCTATAAAGAAAGTGATGGTAAAGTCTATGGCTATATGCGGGTTAATACAACTGGCGAGTGGATAAAATTAGATGATCTCGCCTTAGAACCGACAACCCAAATTACTGATTATAATTCTGCGGCGCCCGGAATTTTTTCAGGTTATGCTAGCTCTTCTTTCGGATCGATTAGTTTTAATTGTACAAATGATGACACCTGTGATTCTAATCCCTATAGAGTAAAAATTGGACCTTTAGAAATAAGACAACTAACTGCCCCTAATTGGGGCAGCGCTTTAGCTTGTTTAAACGGCGCTAATCACGCGGTTCTTAAATGGAATAGACGTAGCGGCACGCAATCCGCCTATCAGGTAATAATCAGTACCCTAAATAGTACTAGTACCGGTGTGGTTGTTAACTCGGGTCAGGTAATTAGTTCGGCTACGCAGTTTCATTATTCGCCACTCTCTTATGATACGCCGTATTATTGGTTTTTAAGATTATGGGATGCAACTGGATCTTCGACCTCATGGCGACAATTTAATACTAGCGGAACTAAAGACTGGATAACTGATAACTACGATCGTAATCTACAAAAAAATTCTGTTGACCCTAATAAAACGTTTACCACTTACAAACACGAATTTCCGAGACCATTATTTACTTGGAGTCCAGAAGAAATTGTAATTGCTACCACCTCTAATAGTTTTATTAGTAATTCATCTTATTATAATGATGGTAATACGCTACTACCTTGCAATGGATCAGTTTGTAGTTATGTGTGGTCAACTAGCGACCCTTTCGCGACGGTACTAACACCCACTAACGCTTCAACTAGTATTATGTTTGCTACCGCCACTAACACTGTGGTTACTTTGACTTCAACTGACGACGCTGTTTATTCTTGTTCAACCTCTACGAGCTTAAATGTTAATTACGCCTTACCGTTGTGGAAGGAAATTAAAGCGCCTTAATTATATGAAGAAATCAGGTTTTACCCTTATTGAACTTATTGTTTCAGTTGGTATTATTTCCATGGTTACGGGAATTTTTCTAGCTAATTATAGTTCGGCTAATCGTCGAACGGATTTAACTATGACCGCTCAAAAGTTAGTGTCCGATATTCGTATGGCCCAAAATTATGCCCTAGGTTTGGCTCGTTATGGTAATTCTGGCTCAACTAATGTTCCTCCCGGTGGCTGGGGAATTCATTTTGATTTACAAAATTATGGTAACAATCAATATGTAATTTTTGCCGATGATGATGGTAATACAATCTATGGTAGTGGTGAAGCTGATATTACTCATGGTGCGCAGGTAAGTTCTTTACCGGCTAATATTTCGATCTACTCTTTGTCTACTGGTAATAGTGCTGATATTACTTTTTTACCGCCTGACCCAATTACCACAATTACAAATATAAGTACCATGGCCACCAGTAGTCAGGTAGATATTGTTTTGCGAGATTTACGAACTAGTGCCATTAAAACAGTACGTATTAACTTTTTAGGTTTAGTAGAGGTAATTAATTAATATGAAATTATTTAAACATCACCGACCAGGTTTTTCGCTAATTGAAATTTTAGCGGTTTTGTTTGTGGTGTCCATGTCACTTATTGGCGTGGTGTCTTTGATTGTCCAAAATATTCAAGCTCAGAGTATAAATAAAAATAATTTAATTGCTTCTAGCCTAGCGCAAGAAGGAGTGGAAATGATAAGGCAAGTAAGGGATTCTAATTGGCGCAGTAATATTGCTTTTGACACAAATTTAGCTGATGGGTCTTATAAAATTGACTATCGTCAGGATAAACCAGCCGTAATTACTAATGCCACTGAAGCTAAGATTTTTTTTAAAAATGGTTTTTATGTAAATCAGATTCCTAATAATGAGCCTAATTTAATTCCCACTATTTTTACCAGAGAAGTTGTTATTGAAAAACAAATTGATTATATTGGCGTACCTTTGCAAGTTCGAGTAATAATTTCTTGGATGGATCGCAATAAGCCTTATCGCTATGAACTGCGTGCGCTACTTTTTAATTGGAAGTAAATATGCTAAAAATAAAAAATAAAATTGGTTTTTCTTTAATTGAAATCTTGGTTGCCACGGTGCTTTTTACAATTATCACAACCGCCGCTTTAAATATTTTTAAAATGGTAATTGAGAGCCAGCGCAGTGCGATTGCCACGCAAAATGTTGAAGAAAGTCTAAAATATTTTTTAGAAGTAACTGGCAAAGAAGTTCGAATGGCTAAACGAAATGGCGGCTTATGTCTTTTTGCTAGTAATGGTATTTATAATATTGGCGCCAATGCGATTGATGATACTTTATTTTTTCGTAATTATCACGATCAATGTGTTACTTATTCTTTGGTAATGGATAACGGTGTTAAACGTTTTGCTATTACACGTGGCAATTTAATGGCCTTTATTACGCCGGCCAAAATATATATTGATGAATTAAATTTTGTGTTGCGCGCTGAAACTAACACTTCGCAACCAGCAGTTACTATGGAGTTAGTCGCTCATGCCCTTGGTAAAGATAGTGCTAAGTCAGAAATGAAAATTCAAACCACCCTAACTTCCCGTTATTATTTAATTAACTAATTTATGAACAAAAAAATTAATAATAAAAAGGGTAGCGCTTTACTTTTAATACTATTTTTAGTTTCAGGAATTATGATAGTAGCGCTGGCTGGTTCATATGTAATTATTTCCGGTTTGCGTTCTAGTGGTTTACAATATGATTCTTCACGAGCTTATTTTGTGGCCGAAAGTGGAGCGGAGTATACTTTAATGAAGGTTAGAAAAATGGGTTTTAATCTTTTAGCCGCTGGCTATACAAATGGTATTTTTGCAGAAAATATGCCGGCCACTTACCCAGCCTCTTTTTCAGTTGATTATAAACAATGGGCCCCAATTCGACTTACTTGTTCAGGTACTTATGGCGTTACTAAGAGAAGTGTCGAATTATCTTTTTAAATAAAATAGCAAAAATAAAAAATCAGATTCTGTAACATGGGATCTGATTTTTTTTATTTTTTTATTTATTATATCATAAAAATTAATTATTATTTTTAGTATAATTGAGATAATTTTATAAAAAGAATTAAAGGGCTAGTATATTATTTTAGAAAAAGTAAATAAGCCCTAAAAATAAGGCTAAAAAATTTATTTATTACCTTTGCGTGACTGCCTAAAAATTGATATAATTTAATTAATTGTAAGAGGCGATTGTCAGGAGCCTATGACTAAAGAAAACAACAAAAAAAATTCAATTCGGCATTTAATTA
>CAYHCB010000015.1:3795-5399 GCA_964355275.1 uncultured Gammaproteobacteria bacterium
GATACCAGTAATCTTTTCCGGTTGAGTTATAACACAACTAGCGGTGGCAGTCTTCAGGCTTATATTGCTGGGGCGGGATCGAATATGACTCTTAATCCAACTGCCGGAAACGTTGGTATTGGGACAACTAACCCAACCGCTAAATTATATGTTGCTGGCGCTCTTCAAAATTCATTAGCCACTACTCATAATCTTTTAGGTGGAGTGGGGAATGCTTTAGTGATGGCTGATAACACTGGGACACTTTATACTTCGGCTAATCCAGTTGGCTCAGTATTATTACCTTCAGGAACTATAGGGGCCACAATGTACCATAATGGCACCATTTGGATTGCTAGTACTACACCACTTTATAATAACGGAACTAATGTGGGAATTGGGACGACGAATCCGGGAGCAAGATTGGAGTTATTAAACAATACGGCGGGTATAAATAATTTAATACAATTAACTAACACTCAGTCATCTACTAGTCAGAATCATGGCTCAGCCATTTATTTTAAGGGTTATTATAAGAACGCTTTAATTTCAGCTTTTCAAAATCCCCAATCAGTTACTGGTGGTGATTTGCAATTACAGACTTATAGCGACGACTCCACCTTGAATACCGGTATATATTTAAACAGACTCGGTAACGTCGGTGTTGGAACCACTAACCCAGCTTATAAACTTGATATTAACGGAACCATGATTGCTAGAGACAGGGTCTATTTTAATAATAGACCAATGAATAATGCTGTTGTTTGGCCATCAGTCTATGATCAATCTGCGACTAGAGGCGTTAGAAATATGTTTCTTAATGCTGGCGATGTTTTAGTTAATGGTGTTGAGAGAGGTTTTACAATAAGTGCTAATCGGGCTCCAAGTAATGGAGCGGGTACATTAGTTAATATTTTTAAGCCAACCGGTTCCGGAACTAAACCTTCTTGGTCAAGTGTCAACGCTGGTAATCCGGTTGTTATTACTATAGAAAATATTCCTAATGTCGCAATTGATAAAATGTTGCTGGTTCCGGGAAGTCGCAACTCGATGCCGATTGATTTTTCCTTAGAACTTTGGTCTATCTATCCTTCTCACGGAGTTGGTGGTTATGCAAAACTTATAAATGTTACCGGAGATACTACTAATTATTTGAAAGTGATGGACGTTCTTCAGTGGGAAGGTATTTATAAAATGGTGTTAACAGTTACAGTCGCCGGTGATGCTGATCAGGCAGGAGTTTTTGCTTTAGATAATTTAATTGGTTACGAACGTTATATCGGTGGCGGACGTTTTACTGGGTACAATATGTCAGTTTCCGGTGATACTGGATACGGAAATTATAATTTTATGAATGGCAACGTCGGCATCGGTTTAACTAATCCAGCTGTTAAATTAGATGTTATTGGCGCATTTCGTAATTCTTTAGCCACTACTCATACTTTACTTGGCGGTTCAGGTAACGTTTTAGTTATGGCCGATAACACCGGTACTTTATATACCGCCGCTAATCCAGTTGGTTCAGTTTTACTACCTACTGGAACAAATGGTCAAACACTTAGAAATAGTGGAGGAACTACTTGGGTGGCAAATTCTACTTTATTTAATGATGGAACTAATGTGGG
>CAYHCB010000016.1:0-5066 GCA_964355275.1 uncultured Gammaproteobacteria bacterium
TTTTCTTATCCTACTAAAATGACGCCAGAAGAAATTACTGAGACTGAAAGATTAGTAAACATGGCAATTAACAAACAACTAACTATCGGTTGCGAAGAAATCAGCCTAGAAGAAGCTAAAAAAACTGGGGCTATGGGAGTTTTTGACTCAAAATATGGTGAAAAAGTTAAAGTTTATACCGTTGGACTAGATAATAATAAAGAAGCTGTCTACTGGGATGACATATTTTCTCGAGAAATTTGTGGTGGACCTCATGTTAACAATACGGCTGAATTGGGTCATTTTTCAATTGTTAAAGAAGAATCTTCGAGCTCAGGAGTGCGCCGGATTAAAGCAATTTTGTCTTAGCTGGGAGTTAAAGATCTAATTTTTGATTATAAAACTATCTCTTAGCTCCATTTAAGCGATAATTAGCTTACAATCTATTGACAAGCTTTTAACTTATCTCTATAATAGTTCCATATCAAGATGTTAAAGTATAAACTAATATTTTTACCAAGAATTGATAAGGCTTAAAAAGTCTATATCAAATTTTTTTTGTATTAATGTCAAAACGTACCATTAAAGATAAAACAAAAAGTGAAACCGAAACGATGAATGCCAAAGATTTCATCGAAATTCAAGGTGAAGTAGAGGAGCTGATGCCAGCGGCTACTTTTAAAGTTGTGCTCGAAAACGGTCATGAAATTTTAGCCCACCTATCCGGTAAAATGAGAATGAATAAAATTCGACTTTTGCCAGGCGATAGAGTTAAGGTCCAGATTAGCCCCTACGACCTAACAAAGGGTAGAATTGTATACCGTATGTAAAATATATAAAGATAGCTTAAGAGTTTCCGAAAGAAGTTTTAATAAATTTATAAACGCATTATGAAAGTAAGAGCTAGTGCAAAACCAATTTGTAAAGATTGTAAAGTTGTCCGTCGTGAAGGACGGGTGCATGTTATTTGTAAAAATCCTAAACATAAACAAAGACAGGGATAAATAAGGAAGCGAGTCGGCTGAATTTTTAAAAAATCAAAACCGATTAAGCTTAAAAAATTATGGCTATTAGAATTGCAGGTGTTAATATTCCAATGGAGAAAAAAGCGGCGATTGCTTTAACTTATATTTTTGGTATCGGAAATACCCGGTCTTCGAAAATTTTAGCTGATGCTAAAGTTGATCCTGAGACTCGTATGAAGGACTTAAAGGAAACTGAAGTTAATGTTCTTCGTGAAATTATCGAAAAGAAATTTACCGTTGAAGGCGATCTTCGTCGTGAAGTTTCTAGCAATATAAAACGCTTAAAAGAAATTAATTGTTATAGAGGAACTCGCCACACTAAGCATTTGCCTTTACGTGGTCAAAGAACTAAAACAAATAGCCGTACTGTCCGTGGCAATAAACGGGTAACAGCTGTTAGTGGTAAAGCTAAAGCTGGTCTTAAGACTTAAAATTTTACTCCCTGATAAAATGATCTAATTTTATAAACTATGTCTGACGAAAAGAAACAAAATAAAGAAGAAGTTACTCCGGTTGCCGAAGAAACTACTCCAGTTACTAAGGAAACTGCTCCAGTTGAGCCTATGGCCACTGAAGAGTCTATTGAAATTCAAACTGATCTTGATAAAGATGATCGCGAAGAATTAGCTCGCGGTTTTTCTATGGATTCAGCTGACGAAGAATTACCTGAAGAAATCAAGCAAAAATTGGAAAAAAATAAACAAGCTCGAGCTAAAAAGAAATTAGTTAAAAAACGTAAGAAAAAAGGTGATAAAGTTGTTAAAATTGGCCGCGCTTATATCAATGCTACTTATAACAACACCATGATTTCTTTAACTGATAATAATGGTGACGTAATTTCTTGGGCAAGTGCTGGTATGGCTGGTTTTAAGGGTGCTAAAAAAGCTACTCCTTATGCCTCTCAAATTATTACTAAAATTGCTTGTCAAAAAGCTAAAGAAGAATATGGATTAGAGGAAGTTAGTGTGTTTGTTTCTGGTGTCGGTACCGGCCGTGAAGCAGCAATTCGCGCCTTAAATGCTAATGGTTTAAACGTGACTTCCATTAAAGATATGACTCCTGTTCCTCATAATGGTTGCCGTCCTAAGAAACCAAGACGCGTCTAATTAATTTAAGTAATCCACGAAATACATATGGGAAAAAATTTAGAACCTCAATGCAAACAATGTCGCCGAGCCGGAGAGAAGCTCTTTCTTAAAGGTGATCGTTGTTTAACAGCGAAATGTGGCATTGTAAAACGTAATACCATTCCAGGTTTTCATGGCCCTAAGGGTCGTAAACGACAATCCGATTTCGGTTTACAGTTAGCTGAGAAACAAAAAGCTAAGAAATTTTATAATTTACTTGAAAAACAATTTCGTTTGACTTTTGAAAAAGCTCAGAAAAAAAGTGGTGATGCTGGTAAAAATTTCTTAAAATTATTAGAAACACGACTTGATAATACAGTTTATCGTTTAGGACTAGCTACTTCTCGTTATCAATCACGTCAAATTGTTAGCCATGGTCATATTACTGTTAACGGTAAAAAGGTAGATATCGCTTCTTATATTGTTAAAGGTGGTGATGTTATTTCTATCCGTAAACAAAGTGTTACAAATAGTTTCTTTAAAACTATCTTAGAACGCAAGAATGTTGAGAGACCTAGTTGGTTAAATTGGGATGTTTCTTCTAAGACAGGAAAAGTTTTACATGAACCAGTGGATACCGATTTACCGGCTAATTTAAATGTTCAAGTTATTATTGAGTATTATTCCAAATAATTTATTAACCACATGTTCTTTTGCCAGATTTTTATCTGGCGGCAATGTGACAATAACAACATATGCAAAACATCGCTTTACCTAAAAAAATAGAATTTAAAGCGGGTAACACTTCCAGCGAAGGTCAAATAATTGTTGAACCTTTATACTCTGGATATGGTATGACACTTGGTAATTCATTACGCCGTGTCTTGTTATCCTCATTGCCTGGTGCCGCTGTTATCGGTGTTAAAATTAAAGGGGTTAGTCATGAATTCATGGCTCTTCCAGGAGTTAAGGAAGATATTTTAGAAATTATTCTTAACTTAAAACAACTACGTCTTAAAATGTTTACTGAAGAAGAGGTAACCCTAGTTTTAAAAGCTAAGGGCCAAGGCGAAGTAAGCGCTAGTAGTATTTCTAAAAATAGTGATGTTGAAATTAAAAATCCAGAACTCGTTATCGCTAATTTAACTGAAAATAACGCTTCACTTGAAATGGAAATTTTAGTTAAAGAAGGTCGCGGTTATAAAATGTCAGAAGGTGGCAAACGCGATAATGAAATTGGTTATATAGAAATTGATTCGATTTTTTCTCCGGTTTTGTCTGTTAGTATCGATGTGGAAAGTGCCCGCGTTGGTAAAATGACTAACTGGGATAAACTCATTTTAAATATAAAAACTGACGGAACAATTACTCCGCAAGAAGCCGTTGAACAATCAGTTAAAATTTTAGTCGATCAATTTTCGGCTTTACTCCCTAACACTTTAACTCCGCCGGCCCCGGTTGCAGAAGAAGAGTTAAGTGAGGAAACCCTTAGCGAGGAAGTTGTTAAAGAAGAAGTAATTAAACCAGCTAAGAAGAAGGCGAAAAAATAAAATAATAAGCATTTTGCAAGATTTATATGAGACACAGAAATAAAAACAAAATTTTAGATAGAAAAAAAGGACCACGTGAACTTATGTTACGGAACCTAGCTTCTAGTATTATTCTTTACGAAAAAGTACAAACCACCAAAGCTAAAGCTGAGGCGGTTCGTCCTTTAGTAGAAAAATTAATCACGATGTCTAAGGCCCAAGATTTAAATGCTCGTCGTAATTTACTTGAAGTTTTATTGCAGAAAAATGCTGTTTTAAAAGCAATGGAAGTTTTAGGTGCTCGTTATAAAGAGCGTGCTGGTGGATACACTAGAACTATTAAATTGGGTAATCGCCAAGGTGATGGGGCTCAAATGGTTCAAATTGAATTGGTTTAGTTTAATAAATTGTTTAGACTTATGAAAAACATTGAAAGAAAATTACATAAAATAGATGCCACTGAGCAAGCTATTGGTCGCATGGCCAGTGAGATTGCTATTTTACTTCGTGGTAAGAATAAACCGGAATACGAACCATATTTAGATTTAGGTGATATTGTCGAAGTGACAAATATTGATAAAGCTAAATTTACTGGTCGTAAATTTGAACAGAAAAATTACTTTTCTTTCACTGGTTATATTGGTGGTTTGAAGACTAGAAAAATGTCGGAAGTCTTCTCTAAAAATCCAGGTGAAGTTTTACACCGAGCCGTTAAACAAATGTTACCACCTACTAGACTTAGAACTGACATGTTAAAACGTCTTGTTATCAAATAATTTTGTATAACCCAATAAATTTTATGCCCGAGAAAAAAACCGTAAAAGAAAAGGAAATCAAGCCGGAAGTTGAAAAAACTGAAAGCGTTGAATTTACCGGTAAATATATCAAAGCAATTGGTCGTCGTAAGACTTCTGTCGCTCAAGTTCGTCTTTATGAAGAAGGCGGAAAAGGAGCCATCATTGCTAATGGTGTTAAGCTTAATAAATATATTAATAACGATTTAGCGGCCGTTGTCATGCAAGCCATGAAAGCGACTGGACATAATCGTGATATTAATATTTCTATCATCGTAAAAGGTGGTGGTACAATTGGTCAGGTTGAAGCAATGCGTCACGGAATTGCTCGTGCTATTTTAGTTTTAGATCCAGCATCTCGCGAAGCTTTAAAAGTAAATGGATTCTTAACTCGTGATCCAAGAGCTAAGGAAAGAAAAAAACCAGGACTAAAAGGTGCCAGAAAAGCCCCACAGTGGAGCAAGCGTTAATTTTTATCTCATTTCAAATATTCAAAAAGGCCCCTACGGGGCCTTTTTTGTTGTTTTAAGTGTTTACAAATTATTTATTTCATTGTAATCTTATAGGAAAAATAGTTTATTAACAATCGAAAAAAAACCCATAACATATGAAAAGTTTAGCCCATAAAGCGTTTAAAAGTGAAAATACTTTTGGACGCGCTTTATCATTTAA
>CAYHCB010000017.1:0-2500 GCA_964355275.1 uncultured Gammaproteobacteria bacterium
CTTGAATATTAATTTAATTTAATATTGAATTCCAGATTCAAGAATATATTATTCTTATATTTCCATAAAATATTATATTCTATATTGACTTGATATCAGATCTCAATTTTTTATTCGTTTTTTTTATTTATTTTTTTTTATTACTATTTCATATTTAGGAACTATTTCATATTTAGTAACTATTTATTAATCTTTTATTCATATTTCATTCAAGTTCCATAAGTTCGACCCCCCCTCTAATTTTTTCTTTATTTGCATTTTATGGACTTATATTGAATTTGAATGTGTAATTCAAGGAATGGGAGGGGGTCATCTCATTTTTGGATCTGCAACGAATGAATTCAAGAGATAAGAGAATTAAGGATACCCACCAAGAAGACTAATCCAATCCATAAAGATGTACCAGAAAATACAACATTTTTGTTACTCGACCAACCATCAGGAGACGCAAATACAACGGGTACACTAATCAGTAAGATTAATGAAGTAATAATTAATGCAAAAACTGCCAATTGGAAAGCAATAGTCATGTTTTTAATCCTCCAAGCTATTAACAAAAGAATATACACCATTTAATCCTCTTACCCACTAAAAATTTTTAATAAATAAAGGGATTTTATCATGAATCCGTTGATTCGAGATGACTTAGTTCCAATTTCTTTTTACCACTTTTAGTCTATTCGGACATGAAGTTAAAGGTTCTTTTTTACTTCACAAACGGGTATACTGGATCGCGTATCTCATTTATTTATATAGCCAGATTTATAGACCTATTAAAGAAAGTCACACCCTATATCTTTCTCTACATAGTGATCGTATTAACTCATAGGGCTATGTTCTATTTGGCGAAAAAAAAATAAAATAGAAATTATCTTTCGGAGAGATGGCCGAGTGGTTGATGGCTCCGGTCTTGAAAACCGGTATAGTTCATAAAAATAACTATCGAGGGTTCGAATCCCTCTCTCTCCTTTTGTTGGATGAATCTATTTTTCTCTTTATTGGCTTTTTTTACTTCTTAGCATGATAAATAAATTTTTCTGGCTCGGCTGGATAGTATAGCCGAGCCAGAAAAATTTAGATTGAATTGAAAGAAACAAAGAAGACTTTTTAATATGAACCTATTTGTTTTACCTACTACTTTAGTTAAGAGGAGTCATGGAAAGAACAGGTTCAAAATCACGATCAATTCCTTTTTCAAATCCCGCTGCCGCTGCCCGAGCCCTTCCCGCGTGCCATAAATGACCCACGAATAGGAAAAATCCTAGAACAAAATGAGAGGTAGATAACCAACTTCTCGGAGAGACATAATTGACTGCATTGATCTCAGTAGCTACGCCCCCTACAGAATTTAACGAACCTAAAGGAGCATGAGTCATATATTCTGCCGAACGTCGTTCTTGCCAAGGTTGTATGTCTTTTTTCAACCTACTCAAGTCCAAACCGTTAGGACCCCTTAAAGGTTCTAACCAGGGAGCACGCAGATCCCAAAAACGCATTGTTTCTCCTCCAAAAATAACTTCTCCAGTCGGAGAACGCATTAAGTATTTACCTAAACCTGTAGGTCCTTGAGCAGACCCCACGTTAGCTCCAAGACGTTGGTCTCTAACTAGAAAAGTAAATGCTTGAGCTTGAGAAGCTTCTGGCCCCGTAGGTCCGTAAAACTCACTAGGGTAAGCGGTATTATTAAACCAGACAAAACAACAAGCAATGAAACCACAAACAGATAAAGCAGCTAAACTATAAGACAAGTAAGCCTCCCCAGACCATACAAGTGCGCGGCGAGCCCATGCAAAAGGCTTGGTTAAGATATGCCAGATTCCACCAAATATACAAATGGAACCTAACCATACATGTCCTCCAATTATATCTTCCAAATCGTCCACACTAACAATCCATCCTTCTCCCCCAAAGGGAGATTTTAGTAAATAACCAAATATAACACTTGGGCTAAGAGTCAAGTTTGTAATTTTTCTTACATCCCCCCCTCCCGGAGCCCAGGTATCATATACGCCCCCAAAATAGAGAGCCTTGAATACTAGAAGAAAGGCACCTACACCTAACAAAATTAAGTGAATACCCAAAATGGTGGTCATTTTATTTCTATCTTTCCATACATAACCGAAAAAGGGAAAAGATTCTTCAAGAGTTTCGGGTCCCAGAAGTGCATGATAAATACCGCCAAAGCCCAAAACTGCAGAAGAAATTAAGTGAAGTACTCCAGATACAAAGTACGGAAAGGTGTCTATAACTTCTCCCCCAGGACCTACCCCCCATCCTAAAGTGGCTAGGTGGGGAAGTAAAATTAATCCTTGTTCATACATGGGCTTTTCAGGTACAAAATGGGCCACTTCAAATAAGTTCATTGCTCCGGCCCAGAATACGATTAATCCGGCATGGGCTACATGAGCTCCCAAAAGTTTACCAGATAAATTGATAAGTCGGGCATTCCCGGCCCACCAAGCGAAACCGGTGGTTTCTTGGTCACGACCAGCTAAAGCTA
>CAYHCB010000018.1:0-2175 GCA_964355275.1 uncultured Gammaproteobacteria bacterium
CTATTTTGAATATAATCTAAACTACCAGAAATTATTGTTTCGGCTTTTTTAAATAAAGATAATTTAATTAAAGAACTGGGCCAAGTTAGTGGTTTTAAGAACCAAGGTAAATCTAAAGTATCCATGTGGTAATGAATAATAAGTTTTGGTTTGCTACTAAATAATAAAAATAGCCAAACAATTTCTGCTGCCCCAAAGAAAGGATAGTGTAAATAAATACAGTCAAATTTCTTTAAAGAAAAAAGTAGGGAAAAAGGTAATCCCCCATGTCCGTATCTAAAAAAAGGATTTAAATATTTTACATCCTTTTTATCTTGGGATAATTCTGCTTGAGGTTTTAAAGTAAAAGTTGTTACTTCATTATCGCTGGCTAAAATTTCTCCAAATCTTTTGGCGCTTTGGCCGATGCCGCCAGCATATGGTGGAAAGGCGCAAACTATTTGAGCTATTTTCATAAGTTATTTTTTTCTTTTATTAAGGTGATTTCTCTAGTTAGATTGGTTAAGTCACGATCTAACTTAGCTATTCGTAAACGTAGTCTAAAGATGAAATAAAATAGCACTAAAATAGCGCCATAAAAAAGTAAGTTAATACCACTAGCGGAAAAACCTAGACTGGCCGCTAGATAGTCTAATTTTTTTAAAAATAAAATGGCTATTATCGAAGCTAACCAGAAAGATAACCAGAGAGTAAATTCGCTGCCACTTATTTGTTTCTTTTTTTTCTGATTAAATAACCTTGAAATAAAAAAACTAATAATAATTAGAGCTAAAAGTTGTTGCAAACTAAACATACTATTTAATGAAGTTATGAATTAATAGATCTTTAATAATTTTTAGTCCACCACCAAAACTTTGACCGAATTCATGATAAGTAACGGTGATTGGAACTTCAATAATTCTGGCTTTAGTTTTAAATGTTTTGTATAAAATTTCACTGCAATGAGCCATGCCTCTATTTTCAATTTTAATTTTTTCTAAAGTTTGACGATTTAAAGCTCTAAAACCACTTTGAGGGTCACTTAATTTTATACCAAAAAAAAGATTAATCAAGCGAGCTAGCGGCATAATAATTTTACGTTTAACAAAAGGGAAGTTGGCTGTTCCTAAAAATCTTGAACCAAAAACTGCGTCTGCTTGGCCATTAATTATTGGTGTGACTAAATCGGTAATTTCAGCGGCCTTAAATTGATCGTCGGCGTCAAAGTGAACAATAATATCGGCGCCATGAGACAACGCGTAATCATTACCGGTTTGCAGTGCCGCTCCTTGACCACGATTAATCGGGTGACGCAGTGCGATGACGCCACTTTTTTTTGCTAGTTCGTAGGTATTATCAGAAGAACAGTCATCTACGACAATTACCTCGCTAACTAGCGGCATTACTTTGTCTAAGACGCTGATAATTTTTTTACTTTCATTATATGCCGGTATTACACAGGATATCTTCATAGTTTCTTAATTGAAGTAGATTTATGTTCACTAATAAATTTACTAATAGAAATTAAACCGTTAGCTGCTTTTTCTAAAACATCAGAAGCTAAAGAAGAAAAAATATTTATTTCTTGTTTGTTTAATTTAATTAAATTAAAGGCAGCTATTTGACCGCTGGTGCCGGAGTGCTGACATTTTTTGCAACCCTGGCTAGTAAAGAAATGTTTTGGTTTATATTTTTTTGTTCTTGGCCAATATTTAGTTATAAGTTCTTCGGATTCTCCTATAATGTAAGCTTTTAGGCAATGGGGGCAATTTTTATTAAGCAATTTTTGAAAAATTACTAAGATTTCTAAGTCTTTATTTTTGTTTATAGCCCTTATTTGTTCTACCATTTCTGAAGCACTGTCTACTTTTATACTAGCCAGTATTAAACGTCCGGTTTCGGCGGCCATTACTGCTTCTGGCAATAAATCCTTAGTTATATCATCTATAGCTATTACTTCACTATCATTTTTTAAGACCGTGGTTAAATTATTTAATCTCTGTCCTGAGTGACTAGTTAATTTATTTACGCCATCTAGTTCGAGCTCTAAGTGTTCGCTAAGTAAATAACAGGAACGATTAATTTTATTAATTTTTTCTAATAAGGAATAAAGAGTGGTTGTTTTGCCTTGATTATTACTAGCACCAATTAAAACTAAACCACGTCGGCGACGTAAGAAGTTTTCAATTTCATGTC
>CAYHCB010000018.1:2275-3813 GCA_964355275.1 uncultured Gammaproteobacteria bacterium
GCGTAAGCTAATAATTTTTTGATAATCTTTAAGTTCATGTCTTTATTATACCATTATTTATATTATTTTTAAAATGTGTTAAAATGATAAGACAAATTACATTTAGCCTTATTTTAGCTAGTTTTATGCTGTATTCTAAGCTTTACGAACGCCTATATTCTTTTCGTTTAAAAATCGCCACTGTTTCTGGCGAATTTTTTGGTTTTTGGTCAAATCGAATCTATTTAATAATAACTGTTTTTTTGCAGGCAGTTTCTTGGTGGTTAGCTTATTATATTTTTAAAAATTTGACCGGCGGCCTTTTAGTGTTGCATTATAATGTTGATTTTGGAATTGATTGGATTGGAGATCTAAATTTAATTTTTTACTTTCCTGTTTTAGGTTTTTTATTTTTATTATTATCCATTGTGTTATTATTTATTTTTGGTCCAGGACGTCATTTCAGGTTTCAATCTCATTATTTAATGTCTGGGGCTGTTTTGGCAAATTTTGGCATGTTAACAGCCTTAATCCTTATTTATGTAATTAATTTCCGTTAGGTTTTTTATTTATGCAAGATTTTTATATTATTAAAGTTTTACTTTTGTCTACCAGCGCTTTTTTATTCGCTGGTTTTCTTACGCCTCTTTTAACCCATTATTTATATAAGCATCGTCTGGGTAAAAAGATAAGAAACAGCGGTACTACCCCCATATTTAGTAAACTGCACGCTCATAAAGAGGGAACACCAACTATGGGTGGTGTTTTAATTTGGGGAACAGTATTAATTTTTGCTTTGTCATTTTATGCTTTAGCGCAAATTTTTCCTTGGGCTATATTTAAAAATCTAAATTTTTTAACTCGTTCAGAAACATTATTACCACTAGGCGCCTTAGTCGCTTCAGCTTTGATTGGTTTGTTTGATGATTGGTTGGATGTCCGCGGTAAAGGGTCTTTAGGTGGTGGCGGTTTAAAAATGAAACACCGTTTACTTATTTATACTGTTATTGCTCTAGTTGGCGCTCTTTGGTTTTATTTTAAATTAGATTGGACCGTTTTTCATGTACCATTTTTTGGTAATTTAGAAATTGCTTGGTGGTATATTTTAGTTTTTATTTTCATTGTTGTCGCTACCGCTTTTTCGGTTAATGAAACTGATGGACTAGATGGTTTAGCGGGCGGCACCCTACTTATTGCTTTTGCAGCTTACGGAATAATGGCTTTTGTTATGGGTCGCTATGAACTAGCTACTTTTTGTGGAGTAATTATTGGCGCTTTACTAGCTTTTCTTTGGTATAATATACCACCGGCTCGTTTTTACATGGGAGATACTGGTTCGATGAGCTTAGGGGTAACCCTAGCAGTTATAGCATTGCTCACTAATAATGCTTTACTGTTACCTTTAATTGGTTTTATCTTTATGGCTGAATCTGTTTCAGTAATTATTCAATTATTATCCAGAAAATTACGTCACGGTAAAAAAGTCTTCCTGTCTACTCCGATCCATCATCATTTTCAAGCTTTAGGTTGGTCTGAAAGTAAAATCGTAATGCGTTTTT
>CAYHCB010000019.1:0-2141 GCA_964355275.1 uncultured Gammaproteobacteria bacterium
CCACAATCAAATAATTCAGCAACAACTATTTATACTAATCAAGATTATTATATTAATTATTTAGTTAATACTAAAGGGTCTAGTGCTAACGCTAAATTAGTAATCACTAATAATAATGATGCTTCACCACAAACTTACGTTCGTTTTATTGATGCTGCTCCAAATGGTTGGGAAAGAAAAGTTCGTCCTTTTAGGATAGTAACTAGTAATGGTCAAAAAACACAAATTAAAATTAAAATTTATTTAAGCTCTAACACCGATAATACAAATAATGGTTATGTTTATTTTGATGATATAAACATTGAGCCAGCACTTCAAACTGGAACAGATAGTTATGTATCAAAAGATTGTCGGCTTTATCCTGGTGATGATAGTTTATCTTGTCTGTCAGCTAATAATAATGTTGTTAAAGATGGTTTGTATGGTTACTGTCTGCAGTATGATCCTTTAAATCCTAGTGTCTGTTTAATGTGGTACCCGATAGATAAGATATCACCTATTACTCGAAATAGTCAGTCAAATTTAGGTTATTCTGGCAAATTTCCCCTTTATTATTGTTCAGAAGTGAGTGGTGATTTTAATTTAGTTGAAAAACTTTCCGCAGTTAAGGTTCAAGATTATTTAGATATGGATGGCGATTCAGGTGTTGATAATTTCTGTCCACAGAAGCTACCTAAAAACTGTGGCTCTTCAGATGCTAATTGTTGTAGTCATTACTGTGGTAATTGTACTAATTATGATGCCGTTGTTACTAAAGAAAATCAGCATAATAATAATTGGTATCAAAAAACTTATTGTCTACCAACTAGTGACAATAATTATGCCAGATTAAAATTACGCGGCGCTGCTAAAAATTTATCATCAACTGATGCCGCAGGATGTAATTATGCTTATTATGACGAGGCTTGGGCTCTATATGATGGAAGCTTACAGGTTGTAAATTATGGATGTGATGATGGAGATGGTTGTGAAAGCATTAATGAGCCTGGTAATAACCAGCCAATTAGAATTTTTGATAATAATTTCATTCCTACCACTGAAGATGATTTAAAATTTGCTTTTGGGCCAGACGCTGAAATGAATTATCGCCTAACTTGTAATAGTTTTACTCAGTTAGTTGATGGTGAGGGAGGCAATATGGCTTGGACAGGACGTCTTAGCCGTAGTTCCATATTTCCTACTAGTACTCCTAGCTTTTTCTATAATATTCCTGGTAATTTTAGTTATGCTACAGGAATAAAATCAATTTATTTGTATGGACGTAATCGTGAAGATGTACCTTTTGGTGGCGCCGTCTTACCAAATAACTATGATTTAGTAAATAGTAAAAAAGTAGTTTTAAGGGATCAATATGCGCAAAAAAATAACGAAACTGTCTTAGCGGGCAGACCATATAGTTGCTCTTCAACCGGTGTCACAATTGATCCTGGTTGTTCTAATATTGGTCAGTGTAGTTTAAATCCAAATGTATTTTGCGTTTTCTATCCTGGTGCTACTAATCAAGAATCCAAGGACTTCAACAAAAAAAGCTGTTCGGCTAGTGGTAATGGCGAATGCGCTCCTTTATGGCATGTCGGTAGTATACCAACTTCACTAGATAATAATAATATTTTTAATAAAATATTTATAAAAAAATATTCAGATTATACTTTAGCGAGTTATACTTCTGGTGGTTATTATCCTGATGCTAATAGTCTTGCTCTACCACAACCAACTGCTACTGAGTGTATAGGTAAGGTTAGGTCAACCGATCCGACTTCTGGTGCAACCATATCTTTCTGCCCAATTTTTCCTGTTATAAGTAATGCTGCGGTTAAATTAGGGGTAACTATAATTCAACCAGTAGGTGGTAAAATAGTGGTTACAAAAGGTAATTTATACGAATTAGAGTTTAATACTTTAGTTGATTTAGAACAACAGCCACTTAAGCAAATAATTATTGATTGGGGTGACGGCAATCTACAAGTATTAAGTAATTTAGATAATAAACCTAAGGCTGGCGTCCCTCATAAGGTTTATCATTATTATCTAGTTGATGCTGTTGGATATTCTGTTAAAATTAAAATTATTGATAATTGGGAAACATGGTCATGTGTTGGTACAAACGCTAATGGTTGGCAAAGTAGTAATTGTCCAAATCT
>CAYHCB010000019.1:2241-3537 GCA_964355275.1 uncultured Gammaproteobacteria bacterium
AAATAATTCAGATTGGGGTAAGTTAGAAAGCGGCGCTTTTTGTTATTATGACAATAATCCCGTCAATAAAATTATTTTATACAATTGGTATGCCGCCGCTGACTCTAAAGAGATAGCACCTAATGGTTGGCGCGTTGCTACTTTTGAAGATTGGCAAATTCTAGGTTATTATCTCGGTGAGCTAATTGCCGCTGGTAATTATATGAAAGAAATAGGAACCTACCATTGGCCCGCTCCTAATAGTTTTGCTACTAATAGTAGTAATTTTACGGCTATACCAACAGGAAATCGCGATAAATTTGGAGCATTTTTTGACATTGATAAAGAGGCTCGCTGGGTAACATTAGGTCAAGAACCCGGTCTTTTTACTTTTTTAAAGGCGGATGAATCCGCTCTTTTTGCTGGTTATTTAAACAACTCTTTTGGCGCAAATGGAGGCGCTGCTATTCGTTTAATTAAAAATGAATAAATTTTCAAAAAATAAATTAAAAGATTTCTGAAGCGTCTAACAAGGCGCTTCTTTTTTTATTAAATAATCATAAAAATAAATATTTTTTATTTTGCATTTAAAGGCTTAATTTAATTTTAGTATTTATTTAGATATTAAAAAATATTTTTTAATATAAAGTGTTTAAAGTTTTGCCATTATCCCTTTTTTATAGTAAAATTATAGGGTAAAAGCTGTTAAAATAATTTGTTCTTTATGCTATAATATTAATGAATTATTTTAAAGTTTTTATGGGTATAGATGATCAATTAATGAATCGCAATACTGACGCTAATCAGTCAGAAGAGGAAGGTGCAGATGAAGCGGAAAAAGCGGGTGAATTTCGGGCCGGTAAAAGAGGTGTTACTCCAGAAAATACCGGACAAGAAGCCGCCTCAATTCGTGAAGGCGTTCGTCAAAGTAAACAGGCTGGCCCTAAAAGATTAACTGGCAAAACGGCTCAAAGAAAATCTCTAGAAAATCCTTTTTTGAAAATGACTGATGGGCTTTTAAAATCTGCTTGGGAAAATTTAATTCCTAGTTGGGGTTTAACCCTTCTCTGGATAGATGTTCACGTTTTCTTAAATAAAGTTTTAGGACCATCAGCTTTTAGAGACTTAGGGGAAGAATGGATTCCCGCTAGCATTAAAAAATTAGGAAACGAAAAAACTAAAGAGGCCGCCGCTCTAGCCGCAATAGTTGAAAAAGCGGGTTGTGGGTGTTTAAATTTAGGATGTTTATTCTTAGTCATCGCTAGTCTTTCCTTAGTTGCTTTAATTGTTAAAGTTTTTACGGGAAACCCATTAGAA
>CAYHCB010000020.1:0-3108 GCA_964355275.1 uncultured Gammaproteobacteria bacterium
GGAGTTATCTTTTTTATATCTACATCTAAAAGAATAAATAACTCTGAACCAAACTTACTGATTAATCTATTATACTCCTTTTTAACTTTTATAGACTCACGATTTTTAATATTTAAAGTTTCTGCAATTATTTTATCAAGTTCAATTGTTTTTTTAAAATAATTAATTCTTTTAAATTTTTTTCTGGTGGCGAGTTCTTTAACTCGACTTAAAACACCAATCGTTAAAGGCTTACCGCACACAGGGCAAAGACCTTTTAATTTTAAAGTTTCTTCTGGAGTAGTTTTAAAGGAACAATCCCTGTGGCCATCTAAATGATACATTCCTTCTTCAGGATAAAATTCAATCGTTGAAATAATATTTTTATTATTTTTTATATTATTATAAATCTTTTTGTAAGTTGGTTCTCCGATAAAATTCATTAGAGTCGCTTCTCGCCCAATATTATTTAAACTATGAGCATCAGAACTAGAAATTAAAGCTAAATTATCTAAACCAGAAACTAAGCTGTTTATATCCGGATCGCTAGATAGACCAGTTTCAAAGGCGTAAATCTTATTAGTCTGATTGCCAAAACATTCCGAAAAAGAATCAAATCCCGATTTAGAACCAAAAATAGAATACCAAGGCGTCCAAATGTGAGCCGGATAAATTATAAAATATTTTGAAACAGAAAAACATAAACGACAAAAATCAGGAGCACTAATTCCTAAAATAGGTCGACCATCGGAGCGCAAATTAAAACGTTCACTCAGTTTATCATTTAACTTAGAAACGGCTTTAATGTCAGGAGCATGAATTACTAAGTGAAGACGACGAGTTTTGTCTCGGTCTTTATAAACTAAAGAGACCTCTGTGCCTAAAATAAATTTAGTAGAACAATCAGAATTTTTTAATTTATACAAACCGGAACTATTAATTTCTACTAATTTGTTTTCTATTTCTTTAAACCACAAAGGATGAGAAAAATCGGCGGTTGAAACAATATCCACCCCCTTAGTATTACAGGTATTAGCAATATTTTCTAAAGTAAGTTTAGGCGAACAAGCGCGAGAATATTTAGAGTGAAGATGTAAGTCTAAAACTTGTTTCATATTTAATATTTTAAATCAAGGTGGCGGCAGTTTCTAGTTCTTCCTGACTATTTATACCAATTGCTTCTTGTGGCTCAATAAAAATAGAAGCTACCTTATATCCATGAGTCGAGGCGATCCCCGGTAAAGAAGTTAAATAATACTCATGACTAGCATTATCATTAGATAGTAGTTCTATATTTGGCCACAACCAAGAATTATTAAATGCCATAAATCCCGGATTAACTTCAGTAATTAACCGCTCTTCTGGCGTAGCATCTTTAAACTCCACAATTTTTTCAATTTCATTGTTTTCATTTCTCACAAAACGACCCCAGTGATAAAAATTATGACGCCAATCGCTAAAATCTGGTAATTTAGTAGGCATAACCAAAACAGTTTCTACTTTCATTTCCGAAAATTTATTAAGAGAGCCAGCGGTAATAAACGGATGATCACAATACAACACAATTACATTTTCCGTCTCTGGTCTAATTAAATCTTTAACACAGGCGACGGCGTGTCCGGTGCCTAATTGTTCTTTTTGAAAAGCATATTGAACTTGATAAGATGACAATGAGGTGGCAATAATTTCATGATTATCGGGAGAAACAATAACAATTGGATTGGTGTCAATATTTGAAGCTTTTACTGAATCTAATAAATAATGAATCATCGGTCGATCATTTAAAGAAACTAGCGCCTTTGGTAAATCAGAATTCATTCTTGTTCCTTTTCCGGCGGCTAAAATTACAATTTGGTTCATAATAAAATTCTTAGTTTTTGAAATAGCGCTTACATTGTAGCATTTTAGAAATAGCGAAGCAACTAAAAATTAATAAATATTTTATTTAATATTAGATAATATTTCTTTTAATAAAGCCTCGGCTCGCAACTCATTTGGTGCCTCTATATATAAACGGATAATTGATTCCGTGTTAGATGGCCGAAGGTGAATCCAAGCGTCATCCCATTCAATTTTTAAACCATCTTGCTGGTCAAATCGTTTCGAAGTATAAATACTTTTTAAAATATCAAAAATATTATTAATTTCTTTACGGTCAATAAGCGTTAATTTATGCTTGATCATTACATAACTGGGATATTTTTTTCTTAACTGACTTACTGATATTTTTTGCTTAGCTAGTGAAGTTAAAAATAAGGCAATCCCTACTAAAGAATCGCGCCCATAATGCAACTCGGGATAAATAATACCGCCGTTACCCTCACCGCCAATTATCGCGTTAATTTCTTTCATTTTAGCTACCACATTTACCTCGCCAACCGCTGAAGCTGCGTAAACGGCTTTATGAAAATTAGCGACATCACTTAGCGACCGACTAGAAGATAAATTAGAAACAGCGGCTAAATTATATTTTGTGTCATGATAATTTTCTAAGATATAATCAGCCACCGCCACTAAAGTATATTCCTCACCAAACATAGCTCCGTTTTCATCAATAAAAGCTAAGCGATCAACATCTGGATCAACCACAATTCCCAAGTCAACTTGTTTCTCTTTTACTAAATCACAAATACTTTGTAAATTTTCAATAAGCGGCTCCGGGTTATGCGCAAAATCACCAGTAGGTTCACAATTTAGTTCATAAATATTTTTAACACCAAGAGCTGATAATAATTTAGGGACCGCGACTCCGCCAACAGAATTAATACCGTCTACAGAAATCGAAAAATTAGCGGCCGCAATTATTTTTGCATCAACCAAAGGCAATTCTAAAATTTTATTAATATGATAAGTTAAAGAATCATTTATTTTAATAACTGATCCTAAATTTTCCACGGGAACAAAATTAAAATCATGTTTTTGGGCGATCTCGAGTAAAAGTTCACCGTCGCTAGCTGAAATAAATTCTCCAAGATCATTTAATAACTTAAGAGCGTTCCATTCTTTAGGATTATGAGAAGCAGAGAGAATAATTCCGCCTTGAGCTTTTTCTTTAACGACCATCATTTCAACGGTTGGGGTGGTAGCTAAATCTAAATCAATAATATCAACTCCACAAAATTGTAAGGT
>CAYHCB010000021.1:0-2794 GCA_964355275.1 uncultured Gammaproteobacteria bacterium
TTTTTGTTGTAGTAATGTTTTGTTTGGCAAAATTTTTTGCTTAGATTTACGTCATAATAATTAAAAACTATGAAAGTAATTGAAAATGATTTTTTGGTTGGTGGACATAAGGTTGGTGTGTATCTCAGCTACGCCGACATTGAACCGGAACTAGCCGTAATTAAACCCGGCGAGCGTGTTTTACCCGCACCATTTTTTTACGAGAAGAATTTGTGGTTTCATCTGATACGCAGGTGGGAACCAGGCGAAAATAAGTACTACCCGAACGGCGGTTTTGAAATAAGAGACGGCGGAGCTGGTGTACGTCACTATGATTTGGATCAAGTTTGTTTACACCCAGCAATTATTAAGCATAAGAAGACAATGGATAAGATGGCTCGTCGCGCGGAGAAGGAAGCAGCTAAGCGCGATCGTCAACTCAAACGTGGCAGTAAGCCGCCGAAAATTAAGTCACCTAATGCAACTGGTAAACGTGGACGTCCAGCTGTTGATCCAGCTATTAAAGCTGCTCGTGAAGCTGAGAAGGTTTTACGCGCCCAGCGTTCAGGTGGAAGGAGGGGTCGTCCAGCTTCTGGGGAGCCCAAAGCCCAGACGGTAAAAGTAACTAGTGGTAAACGCGGGCGTCCAGCTTTGTCCACAACTCAAATAGCAGCTGCAACCGCAGTTAAAGCAGCTACAAGAGCTCGATCTGGTGGACGCAGAGGTAGACCTAAAGCGTCTAGATAGTTTTTGTTACGGCAAGGTTTTGTATGTAGATTGATGTTATAAAATTAAAATTAATAAGTTATGAAAATTGAATTATGTATTAGTAGGGATAGAGTTCCTTACATCGTTGAAGAAATTGGTGCAGACAGAGTTGTTGTATCAGAGTATAATGAGGATCAAGATTTGATCACATTTGAAGCAGCTGGGCAGATGGATTTTTTATACATGTTCCACGCTGGAATAAGATGTGGATCAGATAAAATGGGTAAAGCATTAACCAAACAGGTTGTTTAGGCACAGTTTTGTTCCGAATTTCACAGTATTAAATAAAAATAAAATAAACAGTTATGTCAGAAAAAACAGGTAAAAGAGGTCGTCCAGTAGTAGCTGGATCAGCTCGTCAATCAAGATTAGATGCGCGTGCTCAAAGAGCAGCTCAAGGTTTGTCAACAGGTAGAGGCCGTCCAGCTAGCCAGACAAGTGCTCGTCAAGCTAAATTAGCGGAAAAAGCAGCTAAGATCGCAGCGGGTATTGAGATTAAGCGTGGTGCACCTAAAAAGATGGCTACTGCTGAACCAGTTTCAGCGTAGTATAGGTTAGGAGTAACCTTGGATCCTGAGCCTGTTGGTGGGCGAGGGATCCTTTATTATCTTTATTGTAATTAAAATTATTTATATGAAGAATTATTTAAACATTATTATCAGTTTTTTATTAACGTATTTTTTAGGTCAGCGAGCTCAAGGTGAGTGGATCAATCTGGAGTATGGTACCCGAACATCTTTCACCACTAGTGATCCAGACAACCGCCCAGAGCAATTTACCTGGTTCACTGAATTTAGAGTGAGTAGTCTACACAAAGTAAATCAACATGTTTTTTTGTAACGTCACTGTTTTGTATGTAGATTTAAGTATAATTAAAATATTAAAACATGACAGTAGAAAAATTAATGATTAAATTAAGTAAATTTGATCCCAAAATGAAAGTATTAGGTGAATTTGACAGTGATGGTGATGATTTTATGATGAAGATTGATGTAAAGAAAGTGTATAAAGGTAATGGTTGTGATGATGGTTGGGATGGTGATGGGGATGAGGATAAAAAAAGATACTGTATAATACAGTTAAAATAATAAGTTTGGGGGTCAAAACCCCCTACCTTATATTCACATTATAAAATTAAAATTAAATTAAAAGTTATGGCTACAAGATCATTGATTGGAATTAAGTTGAAAGACAATATAGTAAAAACAATTTATTGTCATTGGGATGGTTACCCAGAGCACAACGGTAAATTGCTAGTGAATCACTATAACTCACCCGCTACAATAACTGAATTGATGTTGTTAGGTGATCTAAGTATACTGGCTGAAACGCCCGCTGCGTGCAAAGCTTATCACCGCGATCGAAACGAACCGTGGGGTATGGTTGAGCCCAGAGATGTAAATGCCAGTGAAATGGCTAGCGTGGGGAGAGAGTACGGGGTAGATTATGTGTACATTTATAATAACGAATTTGAATGGGAATGCTTCGATTATGAAGGCAACCCAGTAGAAATATTGAGCGAATTAGCTCTAAATTAGGTTCATACTTTTAATTTTTAATTGATCGAGCTCGGGTTTCTACCCGGGCTCCTTCTAGCGTTTCTGGGACGTACGTCCCCTCTGCTCACAGACTCCACTCACCCACCACTAAAATATATTAAAAAATAGTTATGAATAATTATGAAAGGCAAAATTAATTACTTATATTTAAGTATATTAAAAAATTAAAATTAAATAAGTATGAAAAGTAATTATGAATTAGTATTAGAAATTATTAAAAGTTATGATGATGAAGATGTGTTAGATGATTTTAAAAATGAATTTAAAGTAGGTGAAGATATTAGTAAAGAAGATTATATGTTATTTTGTAAAAATTATATAGATGATATGAGTGAAATTGATAATATAAAATTAAATTGGAAGTGGATTATTAGTGGGGGTGATGATAGTGTTTATGATAAAATGTTTTAAAATTAGTTATGTATATATTTGGAAAGTAAAAATTAAATTAGTATATTATAGTATTATTAAAAATTAAAAATTAAAAA
>CAYHCB010000022.1:0-2661 GCA_964355275.1 uncultured Gammaproteobacteria bacterium
ACAGGATATTCAATTGTTTTGATGGCTTTAACGGCAGGATTTTCGTTTGGATTTGTTTTTCCAAAATTA
Organism: uncultured Gammaproteobacteria bacterium; assembly: GCA_964355275.1. Taxonomy (GTDB): domain Bacteria; phylum Patescibacteriota; class Patescibacteriia; order Patescibacteriales; family UBA12465; genus JAEZRQ01. Next base: position 70 of record CAYHCB010000022.1, read on the forward strand.
TTTAACGTCAACCAACTTGATTTTGCCCAAAAGAATTTGACAGAAAATTTGGAACTCTACAAGTTTATGCTGTTAGGAATTTTATTAGTGATTATACTTGACATATTGGTCTCTTGGACACTTTTTCAATACTTTAAAAATGACAACAAAAAATTTGCACTGCTATCATTTATTTTTAGAATTATTTATACATTAATATTTGGCATTGCAACATATTACTTGTCAAAAAATATAGGACAGCCAATTAGCAATAACACAATCGTTTTAGAAAATTATAAGTCGTTTGAAAATATATGGTCAATTGGTTTAATAATTTTTGGTATTCATTTGCTTATTGTTGGTCTATTAATGAAGTTACATAAATTAATACCAAGAATTTTGTGGTACATGACAATTATAGCAGGTGCTTCTTACATTTTAGTTCATATTTTAAAAACGACTTTCCCACAGTTGATAGAATTAACCGGCACATTAAATAATATTTTAGCATTACCAATGGTATTAGGAGAACTAGGACTTGCAGTTTGGTTGATAGTTAAAGGTGGAAAAATTGAAAACAAAGAAACGCCCAGCCACTAACACGGGTTTGGCAAAAGTGGCGGTTCCGTATTCCGCAGACACATTTGTGGTTAATCAAAATTTGGTTCTCCGCATCAACATTTGTGGCGAAAATCGCCACCTTCGCCAAGCCCGAAAACGTTAGGTACAAGCCAAAATTGACAATCAACATTATATAAATTTTAAAACAACTTATATTTTGTTAATAGTTATTATCGTTTTTAAATATTTTATATTAATATTTTAATAGTTAAATATTTTTTATATATTCGTAATAACTTATTAAATATCTACAGTTAATGCATATAAATGATATTAACTATAAGTATTATAATATTAAAAAATCAAATTATGGAGAATTGGCTATTTTTAACTGAAAAAGAGATATTAAAAGAGATAGGTAAAAGACTTAAAAAAATAAGAGTTCAACATAATCTTACACAACAAGAGTTGTGTGAAGAAGTTGGACTAAGCGTTACAACTATTAGCCAAATTGAACAGGGCAAGTCAACAACAGTTGAAAGTTTAATTAGGATACTGATGAGACTAAATCGAATAAAAGATTTCGAGTCTGTGTTTAGGGTCGGAGAAAACCTAGAGTTAAAATTGAAGTTTGAAAAGGCCAAATTAAGATCCGACAGAACCAGAGCATCTAAAAAAATAAAATAGTAATGATAGTAGAAGTATCTCTTTACGGTCAATCTCTAGGAACGGCCGACTGGAATCGCGACAAAGGAAGTTCAATCTTTCAATATAACGCTCAAATAATAGGAAAGATTGAACCTTCTCCAATTGTAATGCCTACTGAGGCTAGGATATTCGAAACTAATAGAGACCATATAAATTTTCATAATTTACCGTATTTACTGTCTGACTCATTACCTGATGACTTTGGTAATGTTATGATGAAGGCATGGTTAAGACAAAGAGACTTATCAATTGATGGTATCAATCCAGTTGACCGATTAACCTATGTCGGTAAAAGAGGAATGGGAGCACTGGAATATTCACCAATTAATCATAAGGAAAACAGTAATTATAAGGTAGATGTTGAGGAATTGTTAGAAGTGGCTAAAAGAGTTTTGGAAAACAAGCAAGAAACAACTTATGGCGATTTGGATAAAGATAGCCTAACAGACATACTGAGAATAGGCACCTCAGTGGGTGGAGCAAGGGCGAAAGCTTTAATTGCCATTAAAAGGGATCAAAATAATAAAATAGAAGAAATAAGACCAGGCGACATTATTCAGCCACCAGGTTATTCTTATTGGCTATTAAAAATTGATGGGGCAAATGAACAAAGCCTAGGAGAGGCTGAGGGTATGGGTAAAATAGAATTTGCATATTACAAATTGGCAAAGGAAGCTGGAATAGAAATCTCTGAAAGCTTTTTATATGAAGAAAACAATAGATTTCATTTTCTAACAAAGCGGTTTGACAGAACAGATAACGGTGAAAAAATTCATATGCAAACTTTTGGCTCCTTAACCGGAATTGACTACAAAATTCCCAAGGCCAGCACTTATGAGACTTTATTCAAAACCATGAAAATGCTTCAACTTCCGTATAACCAATACGAACAGCAATATAGGCGGATGTTGTTCAATGTTATTGCAAGAAATCATGATGACCATGTAAAGAATTTTTCTTTTCTGATGACTCAGGATGGACGCTGGAAAATATCTCCAGCCTATGACATTTGTTATTCTTATAGTCCTGGCGGAACTTGGACCAATGTACATCAATCATCAATTAATGACAAGTACGATAACTTCACTAAAAACGACCTGCTAGAATTTGCAAAAACATTTGGAATCAAAAAAGCAAATGATATTTTACTAGAGGTTATCCTTGCGGTAAGCCAATGGAATAAAATAGCAACTGAATTGGATATCCCTAAAGAGAGGATAAAAAACATTAATGATCATTTGAGAATTAATAATTTCAATTAAAGATAAATATCAAAAAAAGCCAGTACCTAATCGAGTAGACGGCCGTGAGCCATAAAGCCCACGGTGCGCCTCTCACACCACT
>CAYHCB010000023.1:0-2592 GCA_964355275.1 uncultured Gammaproteobacteria bacterium
GGAGCAACTGGACGATTTAATCTTAAAACTGTTTCCGAAACATTAGACATACTTGTGTTGCCTAAAACTCTTACAGTTGGAACTGTTCCGATCGCATCACTTTCTATTGAACTATTAATTTGTAATTTAGATCCTGGGGCTGTCGTTCCGATTCCGACGTTACCAGCGTTACTTATTCTAACCTTAGCTGTAGCATTATTAGCAGTATTAAAATTAAAACCAGCTGATGCAAAAGTACTATAAAAAGTCATATCACCAGTTGATACATTATAAGGTTCTATATAAGAAAGTCCGGCTCCAGCTCGTAATTTTTCACTAGCCCCAACTCCTAAAAAAATATCCCCACGTACATCTAATTTGGCGCCAACTGCTGTAGTCCCAATTCCAACATTGCCATAGTTATTTATAGTCATTCTGGTTGTCGGCTGATTCGGATTAGGATTTGTAACAGAATATTGTTGCGTCTGAAAAAATAAATTTTCCCCATCACCACCGTTACCTGCCATTTGAGACACAATTCTTGAAGTTGGTACAGTTTTATTGTTACCATTCCAAAACTCTATTCCAGTAATATCATTCCCTGTCCAAGAAGTATTTCTTATTCTAAGAGGATAATTATTTGAATTATCTATATTTGTATCAATTGCTAATGCTTGCAAATGCAGTTTGGAACCAGGCGCCGTCGTGCCAATTCCAACATTTCCGGCACCAGCATCACCATTATAAATAGTACCATTTTTTGTGCCACCCCAAAGACTATTAGAATTAATAAAAGTTGTAAGTGGTGTACCATATAAAGTACCAGTGTTATCAGCTAAGACAACTACGTTACCGGCGGCACCTAATAAACTATGAGTAGTAGCCAGTGAATTTCTAAAAGCACCAGACACATCTAATTTAACGGCTGGGTTTGTGAGACCAATACCGACGTTGCCATTTGGATTAAACTGTACTATATCTTCTGGAGCAAGAATGTATTGAGTTGATGGTTTAGTTGAACGAACAACTACTATGTCAGATATGGTAACAGCGGAACCAAAAGTTCCTCCCATATCTAAAAAGCCATAAGCTGTCTGGGGTATATAAGCTGTTCCAGAGTAAAAAGTCCAAACTTTATTGGAAGAAATATCAAAATTAGACACAGAAACATCGTTTAAATTAACGTTGATGCTACTACCAGACACATAACTTTCAACTTTATACCAAAATGAAACTGAATAATATCCAGGAGTTAAAACTCTAGCATAATTAGTTGAATAACTAGCATCTCTGGAAAAGTTGATTCTATTCTCGCTACCACTAACTAAAACTCTTCCGTTTGTGTGTTGATAACCAGCAATTGCCGTATCATATACATTATTGGCAACTAAGTTTCTTGAACTATCAAAATCACCAAATAAAACACCAGATAATTTAATATTACCTAAAACATCTAACTTTTCTGTTGGATTAGTTATACCAATTCCGACGTTGCCAGAATTTTTTATAGTCAAAAAATTAGAAACGCTAGCACCGGCCACATCAGCTGTTTCTATCAATAATCCTGCGGTTCCAGCTTTTCTATTAATAACAAAGGAATCAGCGCCACCGTAAGGATTACCAAAATACCAGGTTGTATTTGCTCCTTGATTTTGAGTATATATACCGGTTCCCCTTCCGGCAGGACTGTCTGTCGTCCCTGTCTGTAATAATAAATCAGCTTGTGTATATCCAGTCGATACACCAGATACTCTTATTCTTCCAGGGCCAGCAGTATTAACAACATCTAATTTATATCCTGGATTTGTCGTTCCAATCCCCACATTCCCCACACCAGCGTCACCATTGTAAATAGAACCGTTCTTAGTGCCACCCCAAAGACTATTAGAATTAATAAAAGTTGTAAGTGGTGTACCATATAAAGTACCAGTGTTATCAGCTAAGACAACCACGTTGCCAGCGGCGCCTAATAAACTATGAGTAGTAGCCAGTGAATTTCTAAAAGCACCAGAGACATCTAATTTAACGGCTGGGTTTGTGAGACCAATACCGACATTGCCAAAATTATTAATACGTATTACTTCTGCCACTGAATTAGCTGTTTGTCTGTTACCAAAAGCCAAATAACCTGAGGAACTATCTGTTTCTGAAATTGATCCAGCTTCAATATAACCATGCAATATTCCGTGACCTAACTCTACGCGCGTTGCCCCTATTCCATTACCCCCAACATAAGGAATGTTATTAAAAATTTGCATCATTGTAAGTGGCGTATTTGCCGTTCCAATTGCAGCAATACTTAATTTACTTCCTGGTGTTGCGACGCCGATTCCGACATTTCCTCCGTTTAATATAGTAACTAATTCAGTAGCCTTATTGGCACTAAAAAATCTAGTGCTATAGGCAATATTATTAGAATAAAATTGTAAATCACCATTACCACTATAAACTGGACCATTTGCATCACTAAAAATATCAGCATAACCGGCGACGGACGGTGTTTGTATTCTAGCCGTCCCCTGAACTTCTAATTTTTGATTTGGTGCAGTGGCGCCAACTCCGACGTTGCTATTACTAAATATCCAATTTGCTCTAGTAGAACCAGATGAGTAA